>NZ_CP079869.1:1240934-1861401 GCF_025263265.1 Mycobacterium sp. SMC-4
CGCCCACGGCAAGACGTTCTTCCTGGCGACCCGGCTGCTGACGCCCCGGCAGCGTCCCGCGGTCCATGCGCTCTACGGGTTTGCCCGCGGTGCCGACGACATCCTCGACGAGTTCGACGAGCGTGACGTCGAGCAGCGCGCCGACGAACTGCAGCAGCTGTCCAAGCGGCTGTTCGCCGCGCTCGTGCAGGACGAGCCGTGCGACGACCACCCGACGCTGCGGGCCGTGGTGGACACCGCGCGCACGTACGACATCAGCTGGGACCTGTTCGACGACTTCCTGGCGTCGATGCGGATGGACCTGACCGTCACCGATTACCCGGACCGAGCGGCGCTGGAGCATTACATGTACGGCTCGGCTGAGGTGATCGGGCTGCAGATGCTGCCGGTGCTGGGCACCGTCGGCCCGCGCGAGGAGGCCGCCCCGTACGCCGCTGCGCTGGGCAAGGCGTTCCAGCTGACCAACTTCATCCGGGACGTCGACGAGGATCTGAGCCGCGGCCGGATCTACCTTCCCGCCGACGAACTGGCCGCCCACGGGGTCGACCGCGACCTGCTGCTGTGGTGTCAGCGCGAGGGCCGCAGCGACACCCGGGTGCGTACCGCGCTGGCCGAGCAGCACGCGATCACCCGCGCGGTCTACGACGCGGCCCGTCCCGGCATCGACGAGCTGGCGCCATGTTCACGACCCTGTGTGGCGTCGGCGCTGACGCTGTACTCCGAGATCCTGGACCGAATCGAGGCGATCGACTTCGAGATCTTCGGTCGCCGTGCGACGGTGGGTAAGCCGCGCCGGTTGGCGGTGGCGGTCGCCGGGCTCGGGAAAGCGTGGGCGAACAGGCTTCGATTCGGGAGTGTCTGAGGGTGAGAAACCTGTGAGCGACCGGCGTCGGCAGAAGTGGCCGGGCCGGCCGGGTTTGACCGCGGTGCGCGCCGACGGCCAGCGGCCCAACGCGGTGGTGGTCGGTGGCGGTATCGCCGGTCTGGCTGCGGCTACCGGTCTGGCCGAGCGCGGCGTCCGCGTCGATGTGGTGGAGCGCTGCGACTACCTCGGCGGGCGTGTCGGCGGCTGGTCGGACCGGCTGGCCGACGGGTCACCTACGGCGATGAACCGGGGTTTCCACGCGTTCTTCCGCCAGTACTACAACTTGCGGGCGCTGCTGCAGCGCAGCGACCCGACACTGGCGGCGCTGAGCCCGGTCGAGGACTATCCGCTGATCGACGGCGACGGACGGCGCGACACCTTCCGTGGGCTGCCTCAGACACCACCGCTGAACGCGCTGGCGTTCGCGTTGCGCAGCCCCACTTTCCGGATGCGCGATCTGGTGCGTCTGGACGCGAAGGCGGCCGCGCCCCTGGCGGCTGTGTCGGTACCCGAGACCTATGAGCTGCTCGACCACCGCGACGCGGCGACCTTCCTGCGCGACATTCGATTCCCTGACGCTGCAAGGCATCTGGCGTTCGAGGTGTTCGCCCGAAGCTTCTTCGCCCGCCCCGAGAAGCTGTCGGCCGGTGAGCTGGTCACCATGTTCCACATCTATTTCCTGGGCTCCAGCGAGGGCCTGATATTCGACGTCGCTAACGCCAACTTCGATGTGGCGCTGTGGAATCCGTTACGCGACTATCTGTCCACCCGCGGGGTGTCGTTCCACACCGGCGTGCAGGCACACCAGCTGAGCGTGGGGGAGCAGGTGACGGTGAGTAGTTCGGCCGGTGACTTCGAGGCCGATGCCGCCGTGCTGGCCACCGACGTCGCGGGACTGCAGCGCCTGGTGGAGGCCTCGCCGACGCTCGGTGACACAGCGTGGCGCGAGCAGGTGGCGGGGATGGGTGTGGCGCCGGCGTTCGTGGTGCTGCGATTGTGGTTGGACCGCGCGGTCCGTTCGGATCGTTCGGCGTTCGTCGGGACAGGCGGGCGAGAGCCGCTGGACAATATCAGCGTGCTGGAACGTTACGAACGCGAAGCGGCCGACTGGGCCGGCCGTACCGGCGGCTCGGTGGTCGAGCTGCACGCGTACTCGGTGACCGACGCCGACGACGTGGTGTGTGACGCACTGATCAAGCGGATGCACGAGCTTTATCCCGAGACCGCCGACGCGACCATCGTCGACCAGCGGGTGCTGCGCCGCCAGGACTGCCCGCGGTTCGCGCCGGGCGACTTCGCCGTCCGGCCGACGGTGGCCACCCCCGAGCCACGGGTCAAGCTGGCCGGGGACGGCATTCGCATCGACCTGCCGGTCGCGTTGATGGAACGGGCGGCCACCACGGGGTGGACCGCCGCCAACGAGCTGCTCGGCGGATTCGGTCTGGCCGGACATGCGCTGCACACCGTGCCCAACCGGGGGCGCTCGTCGCTGCTGCGCCGGCTGGCGGGGGATCGCCGATGAGTCAGTGGCGCAAGCGTCTGGCCGAAGCCTTTCCGTTCCAGGTCATTGCGGCCACCAACTGGGCGGCGCAGACGCCGTCCTACGCCGATGCCAACCCGGCGTTGATCCGCTCCGCGCTGATCCGGGCGCAGCGTCGCCCCGGCGGCAACTGGTTCACCTTTGCGGCGAGCTCCTCGATCACCACCAAGGCGTTGGGCACCTCGGTCGGTGGTCGCCAGCTGGTGGCCTGGCGGGGCGTCGACGGTCGGCTGCTGGTCGCGCCGCGGGCCTGTCCGCATCTGGGTGCCGACCTGGCGACCGCGCCGGTGCACTGCGGCACTTTGGTGTGCCCGTGGCACGGTCTGCGCTTGGGCGATCAGCGCCATGGCGCCTGGAAGCCGTTGCCCGCCTTCGACGACGGCGTGCTGTGCTGGGTCCGCCTCGACGAGGTGGGCGGTGGGCAGCCCACCGACGCTCCGGTGGCGATGCCGCGGCCTCCGGAGCCGTCGATCGCCGCGGTAACCCGGCTCGAAGGCGTCTGCGAGCCGGCCGACATCGTGTCCAATCGGCTCGATCCGTGGCACGGCGCATGGTTTCACCCGTACTCCTTCACGCAGCTTCGGGTGCTCAGTGCGCCGCCGGCCGAAGACGATCTGCCCGAGGACGAGGACAAGTTCGTCGTCGAGGTGACCTTCCGGATGGGACGGCTCGGCGTGCCGGTGGTCGCCGAGTTCACCGCACCCGCCCCGCGCACCGTGGTGATGCGCATCGTCGACGGCGAGGGCAAGGGCAGTGTCGTCGAAACCCACGCCACGCCCGTGGGGCCCGGCCCCGACGGGCGGCCGCGTTCGGCGGTGGTGGAGGCCGTGGTGGCGCACTCCGACCGCCGGCACTTCGGCAAGGGGCTGATCGCCGCCCCGTTGATCAAACCGTTGATGAGTCAGGCTGCTACCCGGCTGTGGCGCGACGACCTGGCCTACGCCGAACGGCTCTACGACCTGCGCTCCTGAGCGATTTCGGCGCGCTAAACGACGCTGAGGGGGCTTTACCGCGCCGAAATCGCGGCGTCGAGCAGCGGAACCTGCTCGGCGGCCCACGGACTGATCGGCCAACCGAAGGAGGCAGCAGCGCGCAGCTGCTCCCACGGCACCCAGGCGAAGTCCATGACCTCGTCAGGATCGACCCGCACCGGCCCGACCGCCTGTCCGCAGAACACCGGACACAGCTCGTTTTCCACCACGCCGTCGGCGGCTACCGCGTAGTAGCGGAAGTCGGGCAGCACGCAGCGCAGTGCGGCCACGCCCAGGCCCAACTCCTGACGCACACGGCGGGTGACGGCGTCCTCGGTGGACTCCGTGGGCGCGGGATGCCCGCAGCACGAGTTGGTCCAGATGCCGGCGAAAGTCCGCTTGTGCAGCGCCCGCCGGGTCAGCAGTACCCGCCCCGCGTCGTCGAACAAGTAGCAGGAGAACGCCAGGTGCAGCGGCGTTTCGGTGTGGTGGACCTCGGACTTGGGCGCCGAGCCGATGCTGCGGCCTTCCTCGTCGACGAGGATCACCAGCTCGGGGGCTTCTGCGGACGGCATGCCAGTCATTCGTCGCCGACGCCGCCGCGGATGGCGATTTCGGCGCGCTAAGTGACGCTCAGGGGTTGAAAGCGCGCCGAAATCGCGGGGAAATCAGCGGGCGAACATCAGGGCGCGCTTGACTTCCTGGATCGCCTTGGTCACCTCGATGCCACGCGGACAGGCCTCGGTGCAGTTGAACGTGGTGCGGCAGCGCCACACCCCGTCGACATCGTTGAGGATGTCGAGGCGCTCGGCGGCACCCTCGTCGCGGGAGTCGAAGATGAACCGGTGGGCGTTGACGATCGCTGCCGGCCCGAAGTAGGAGCCTTCGTTCCAGTACACCGGGCAGCTGGTGGTGCAGCACGCACACAGGATGCATTTGGTGGTGTCGTCGTAGCGGGCGCGGTCGGTCTGGCTCTGAATCCGTTCCCGCGACGGCTCATTACCCGAGGTGATCAGATAGGGCTTGATGGCCCTGTACGCGTCGAAGAACGGCTCCATGTCGACGATGAGATCCTTTTCCACGGGCAACCCGCGGATCGGCTCGATCGTGATGGTCAGTGCTTTGTCCGGGTTCTTGGGCAGCATGTCGCGCATCAGCACCTTGCAGGCCAACCGGTTGACGCCGTTGATCCGCATCGCATCCGACCCGCACACCCCGTGTGCGCACGAGCGGCGGAACGTCAGCGTGCCGTCGAGGTACCACTTCACGTAGTGCAGCAGGTTCAGCAGCCGATCCGAGGGCAGGCACGGCACCCGGAAACTCTGCCAACCGGCGTCGTCGGGCGACTCGGGGTTGAACCGGGCGATCTTCAGCGTCACCATCACCGCGCCATCGGGCACGGGTGGCAGCTCGGAATCGCCGGTGTCGGGCTTCTCCAGAACTCCAGTCATGATTCCTCGCGCAAGCGCTCGTCAGTGCTGTTCGGTTCCTCGCGCAAGCGCTCGTCAGTGCTGTTCGGTTCCTCGCGCAAGCGCTCGTCAGCCGTCATCGCTAGTACTTCCGTTCCATCGGCTCGTAACGCGTCTGAACCACCGGCTTGTAGTCCAGGCGGATGTCACTCAGAAGATCGGTGCCCTCTTTGTAGGCCATGGTGTGACGCATGTAGTTGGTGTCGTCGCGGTTGGGGTAGTCCTCGCGGGCGTGGCCACCGCGAGACTCCTTGCGGTTCAACGCACCTACGACGGTGACTTCGGCAAGCTCCAGCAAGAAGCCCAGCTCGATGGCCTCCAGCAGGTCGCTGTTGTAGCGCTTGCCCTTGTCGTGCACGGTGATCCGCGAGTAGCGCTCTTTCAACGCATGAATGTCGGTCAGCGCCTGCTTGAGGGTTTCCTCGGTCCGGAACACCGCGGCATTGTTGTCCATCGACTGCTGCAGGGCCCCGCGGATGTCAGCGACACGCTCGTTGCCGTGCTCGGAGAGTATGTCGGCCACCCAGCCCACCACCATCGACGCGGGCTCGGCCGGCAGGTCGACGAAGTCACGTCCCAGTGCGTAGTTGGCGGCGGCGATGCCGGCGCGGCGGCCGAAGACGTTGATGTCGAGCAGCGAGTTGGTGCCCAGCCGGTTGGCGCCGTGCACCGACACACAGGCGCACTCCCCGGCGGCGTACAGGCCCGGCACCACGGTGGTGTTGTCGGAGAGCACCTGGCCGTTGACGGTGGTCGGGATGCCGCCCATGACGTAGTGGCACGTCGGATAGACCGGCACGAGTTCCTTGACCGGGTCCACACCGAGGTAGGTGCGGGCGAACTCGGTGATGTCGGGCAGCTTGGCCTCAAGCACGTCCTCACCGAGGTGGCGCACGTCGATATAGACGTAGTCCTTGTTGGGTCCGGCGCCGCGGCCTTCGAGGACTTCGAGCACCATCGATCGGGCGACGATGTCGCGGGGTGCGAGATCGACGATCGTCGGCGCGTAGCGCTCCATGAAGCGCTCGCCCTCGCCATTGAGCAACCGGCCGCCCTCGCCGCGCACCGCCTCGGAGATCAGAATCCCGAGCCCGGCCAAACCCGTCGGGTGGAACTGGTGAAACTCCATGTCCTCCAAGGGAAGTCCCTTGCGGAAGATGATGCCCAGTCCGTCGCCGGTCAGGGTGTGGGCATTGGAGGTGGTTTTGTACATCCGGCCCGAACCGCCGGTGGCGAAGACGATCGCCTTGGCGTGGAAGACGTGGATGTCGCCGGTGGCCAGTTCGTAGGCGACGACACCGGTGGCCACCGGGCCCCCTGCGGTCTCGGTCATCGTGATGTCGAGGGCGTAGAACTCGTTGAAGAACTCGACGTCGTGCTTGACGCAGTTCTGGTAGAGCGTCTGCAGGATCATGTGCCCGGTGCGGTCGGCGGCATAACATGCGCGGCGCACCGGGGCCTTGCCGTGGTCGCGGGTGTGTCCGCCGAACCGGCGCTGGTCGATGCGGCCCTCGGGGGTGCGGTTGAACGGCATCCCCATCTTCTCCAGGTCGAGCACCGCGTCGATGGCCTCTTTGGCCATGATCTCCACGGCGTCCTGGTCGGCCAGGTAGTCACCGCCCTTGACGGTGTCGAAGGTGTGCCACTCCCAGTTGTCCTCTTCGACGTTTGCCAGCGCGGCGCACATGCCGCCCTGGGCCGCGCCGGTGTGCGAACGGGTGGGGTAGAGCTTGGTCAGCACCGCGGTGCGGACCCGCGGTCCGGCCTCGACCGCGGCACGCATCCCGGCTCCGCCGGCGCCGACGATGACGACGTCGTAGCGATGTTCTTGGATCATCTGTGCTCCCTACGGAAGGTCAGGTGATGGTGGCGTCGAAGGTCAGCAGCACGTAGGTGCCCAGCACCAGCGTGAAGATCATCGACAGCGCCAGCAGGAGGTTGAGCCAGAACTTGGTGGAGTCCTTGCGCGAGTAGTCGGCGATGATGGTGCGCATCCCGTTGCCGCCGTGCAATTGAGCCAGCCACAGCAGCAACAGGTCCCAGATCTGCCAAAACGGCGACGACCAGCGTTCGGCGACGTAGTTGAAGTCGATGCGGTACACACCGTTCTCCCACATCAGCATGATGAACAGGTGCCCGAGGGCGAGGAAGACCAGCACGACGCCGGAGAACCGCATGAACAGCCACGCGTACTTCTCGAAATTGGGCATCCCGCCGCGACGACGCGGCGAACGGGGGTTGTCCAGGCCGGGCGGGCGGTCGTGGCTGCGTTGCAGAACCGGGGCAAGCCGGCTGTGGGGGTTGTCGGCTGACGGTGTGGTCATAGGAAGCGCTCCCACATGTGCATGCCGATGACGCCGACGGAGGCGATCATCACGGCGATGAAGACCCCGGCCACCACCCAGAGCATCTGGCGCTGGTAGCGCGGGCCCTCGGACCAGAAATCGATCAGGATCACGCGGATGCCGTTGAGTGCGTGGTAGAGCACTGCGCCGACGAGGCCGACCTCCATCAGGCCGACGATCGGTGTCTGGTAGGTCGCGATGATCTCGTTGTAGGCCTGCGGGCTGACCCGCACCAGCGCGGTGTCGAGGACGTGGACGAACAGGAAGAAGAAGATCGTCGCGCCGGAGATGCGGTGCAGCAGCCAGGACCACATCGCGGGGTCGCCGCGATAGAGGGTGCGGCGGCGCGGCGTGGATCGCGGTGCCGGTATGTCGGCATCAGGTGATGTCGCTGTACTCACGTGACCTCCAACGCCATCGGTGGACGCGTGGGGCACGGTTGCTGACCCGGGCCCCAAAACCTCGGGGCGACTCTAATCCCCTTTGTACTGCCGAACGAACTAGCGTGGGACGGAATGCCCCGTTCAGCGCGGCGAAGTTAGGGTGCCCTATCCAGTTTCGGGGCCACCCGACGAGGTGTTCGGAATGGATTCAGATTCGGTTCGGAGGGCCTGAGATGTCGCTGGGAATCGACTGGAAACTGTTGCGCAATAAAGCAATTGCGGTGTCGGGACACGCATACGCACCGTATTCGGGGTTCCGGGTGGGCGCGGCCGGATTGACCGCTGATGACCGAATCCTTACCGGATGCAATGTGGAGAATGTCTCATATGGCCTAGGTCTCTGTGCCGAGTGCGCAGTGGTCTGCGCCCTGTTCTCCACCGGGGGTGGCCGGCTGGTCGCTCTGGCTTGCGTGGGCCCCGACGGCGAGGTGCTGATGCCGTGCGGCCGCTGCCGCCAGGTGCTCTACGAACACGGCGGACCCGACCTGTTGATCGACCACCCCGCCGGCCCGCGACCGCTGAGTGCGCTGCTGCCCGACGCGTTCGGGCCCGCGGACCTCGACCGCCGGCACCGCGGGGAGCAGTCGTGACGTTCGACGCTCCGACGGTCATCCGGACCAAGCGCGACGGCGGCGCCCTGTCCGACGAGGCCATCGACTGGGTGATCGACGCCTACACCCACGACCGCATCGCCGAGGCGCAGATGTCGGCGCTGTTGATGGCGATCTTCCTGCGCGGGATGACCGGTGCGGAGATCGCGCGCTGGACCGCGGCGATGATCGGCTCAGGGCAGCGGTTCGACTTCACCGACCTGCGCCGCGCAGGCAAGCCGTTGGCCTTGGTGGACAAGCACTCCACCGGCGGGGTCGGCGACAAGATCACCATCCCGTTGGTGCCTGTGGTGATGGCCTGCGGCGGATCGGTGCCGCAGGCGGCCGGACGCGGACTCGGCCATACCGGCGGCACCCTCGACAAGCTGGAATCCATCCCCGGCTTCACCGCCGAACTGCCCAAATCGCAGATACGCCAACAGCTCAGCGACATCGGAGCAGCCATCTTCGCCGCGGGTGAACTCGCCCCCGCCGACCGCAAGATCTATGCGCTGCGCGATGTCACCGCCACCACCGAATCGCTGCCGCTGATCGCGAGCTCGGTGATGAGCAAGAAGATCGCCGAAGGCACCCGCGCGCTGGTGCTCGACACCAAGGTCGGCGCCGGAGCGTTCCTGAAGTCCGAGACGCAATCCCGAGAGCTGGCCCGCACCATGGTCGAGCTCGGCGCCACCCACGGTGTGGCGACCCGGGCGGTGCTGACCGACATGAACATCCCGCTGGGCCGGACGGTGGGTAACGCGGTCGAGGTCGCCGAATCGCTGGAGGTGCTCGAGGGCGGCGGCCCGGCCGATGTGGTGGAGCTGACGCTGACCCTGGCCCGCGAGATGCTCGACATCGCCGGCCTCGACGCCGTCGACCCCGCCCAGACCCTGCGCGACGGGACCGCGATGGACCAGTTCCGCAGACTGGTCGCCGCCCAGGGCGGCGACCTGAGCGCACCGCTGCCCGTCGGCACGCACAACGAGACCGTCAATGCACCGCGCAATGGCACCATGGGAGACATCGATGCGATGGCGGTGGGGCTGGCGGTGTGGCGGCTCGGAGCGGGCCGTTCCGAGCCGGGCCAGCGTGTGCAATTCGGCGCCGGGCTGCGCATCCACCGTCGTCCGGGTGAGCCCGTGGTTGCCGGTGAGCCGCTGTTCACCCTCTACACCGACACCCCGCAGCGCTTCGCGGCGGCGCGCGCCGAGCTCGACGGCGCCTGGACCGTCGGCGAGCACCCCCCGCCGGCCCGGCCGCTCATCATCGACCGCATCAGCCAGTGAGGAGGTTCTCCCGGTGACGACACCATTGACGCTCGACACCATCCAGAAGGCCCCCAAGGCTCTGCTGCACGACCACCTCGACGGTGGGCTGCGGCCCGCCACGGTGCTCGAGCTGGCCGCCGAGAACGGCTATGACGCGCTGCCGGCCACCAACGCCGAGGCGTTGGCGACGTTCTTCCGCACCGCGGCGCACAGCGGGTCGCTGGAGCGCTATCTGGAACCTTTCGCCCACACCGTCGGGGTGATGCAGACCGCCGACGCACTGCACCGGGTCGCGCAGGAATGTGTCGAGGACCTCGCCCGAGACAACGTCGTCTACGCCGAGGTGCGGTTCGCCCCCGAGTTGCACATCGACGGGGGACTGTCGCTGGACGCCGTCGTCGACGCGGTGCTGGCCGGCTTCGCGGCCGGGGAGAAGTCCGCCGCGGCCGACGGGCGCACCATCACGGTGCGCTGCCTGGTCACCGCGATGCGCCACGCCGCGCGGTCCCGCGAGATCGCCGCGCTGGCCGTGCGGTTCCGTGACCGGGGCGTGGTGGGCTTCGACATCGCCGGTGCGGAGGCCGGCTACCCGCCCACCCGCCATCTGGATGCCTTCGAGTTCATGCGCAGCAACAACGCCCGCTTCACCATCCACGCCGGCGAGGCGTTCGGGTTGCCCTCCATCCACGAGGCCATCGCGTTCTGCGGTGCCGACCGGCTCGGGCACGGCGTGCGCATCGTCGACGACATCACCCTGGGCGAGGACGGTGACCCTCGGCTGGGGCGGCTGGCAGCGCTGTTGCGGGACAAGCGGATTCCGTTCGAGATGTGCCCGAGCTCGAATGTGCAGACCGGCGCGGTGCCCAGTATCGCCGAGCATCCGTTCGACCTGCTGGCCCGGTTACGGTTTCGGGTCACCGTCAACACAGACAACCGGCTGATGAGCGACACGTCGATGAGCCAGGAGATGCTGCGGCTGGTCGAGGCGTTCGGCTACGGGTGGAGCGATCTGGAGAGGTTCACGATCAACGCGATGAAATCGGCGTTCATCAGCTTTCCCGAACGGCTGGCGATCATCGACGAGGTGATCAAGCCGCGTTACGCCGTGCTGGTGGGCTGACTACTCCTCGCGCAGCCGGGACTCGACGAAGCTCTCCAGCGACTCCCACTGCGACACGGCCTCGGCGTAGGGCGGGTTGGGCCGCCGCGCCGACGACGGGTTCAGCGCGTAGGCGATCACCCGGCCCAGCGGGGCGTCGGCGGACAGCTTGGCGGCCACGCTGGGATCCTCGGCGTAGTCACCGATGTCGCGCAACAGCTCCACGGCCAGTTCGAGCTGGTCACGGTCGAGCGTGTCCGGCCCGTCGGCGAGGTCGTCGACGATGTCGGTGAGCACATAGACGTTGTCTTCGGTGACCTCGACGCGCAGCGAGCCGTCGGTGGCGGCGGTGCGGATGTCGTCGTAGGTCGCCAGGTCCGACAGGTCGTGGTCGTGCTCGTCGGCCAGGTAGCGCGCCAGCGCCCGCTCGGAGCCGAACACGCTGATGCGCCCATTGCGGCCGAGGAAGATGGGCTGGTCGTCGAGGTAGCAGCGCAGCGTGAAGAACGATCCGCCGCGAGTCATCAGACGCACCGGGTCGATTCCGACACGTGCCCAGAAGTCCTCGTCTCCGCCCAGCACCCGGTGCTCGGCGGCCGCGGCCAGTTCGGCGGACTCCTCGTCGGTGTCGACGATGTCGTCGATCACGATGTCGTCCTCGATCTCGGGAGCGGGGCCGTCGAGCTCGTCCTGGGCTTTCTGGGCGGCCGCGGCGTCGACGTCGGGGGTGGTGATGATCTCGTCGATCGCCGCGATCACGCCGTCCCAGCCGCGGGCGATGATCTTCTCGATCTCGGCCCAGCGCTTGCGTCCGGCGCGTCCGGCGAACGCTTCGACTCCGCCGCCGACGGTGCCCAGCACCGGGTTGCCGTTGAAGAACTTGGTGACTCCGGGCAGCTCACACACTGAACCGATGGACGACAACACGGCCAGCGAGCCGTGCAGCGTGCGCACGCTGTCCTCGGTCGGTTTGGCCGACAGGATCTCCTCGAAGGCGGCCAGGTCGTGGGTGTGCTCCTCGGTCGGCGCCAGCCGGTGCGCGTTCTGCGCGGTCAGTTTCTCCCAGGCCGGATGATCGACGAGGTCGTTGTCGGCGTTGGTGCGGACGAACGCCACCAGGTCGGCAACCGAGTTGAACACATAGAGGTCCTCGTCCTTGCCGAGGAACGCCTCCCACTCGTCGCCCTCGGCGCGCCACCGCGGCGCCCACAACGTGTACACGTCGCCTTTGGTCAGCCTCAGCCCGATGGGCACGATGTCAGCCATGGCGCACAGCCTAATGGGGTGCGATACCGGCAGGACCGAGTCCCCGGGACCGGTGCGCGGCGTCTATTGTCAGTCGTGCAAGTGTTTGACTGTTCAATCCGTCTCGGGTCTAATGATCGAGGCTGCAGGACATCTGCGGTGCTGCCGAAGGCAGCCGGCGGAATACCGAAAGCGAGGTGAGCGGCATATGCCAGGCGACAGTATCGGCGCGCATGGCCGAATAGCCCTCGCGGATGTGAATCGCTCCGGCTTGCGCTGATCGTTGTCTACGCCTTCGACCGACGGGTGAGTCGGTGGGCTGTCAGGATTTCCCTTACGTACCCGCATGCCCTCTGTGAGGGCGGTGCGGCCGCAAAACCACACGTGCAACGGCGCATCGGTGTGTCTACGCGCGGCACCGCAGTGCCGAATTCCGAGTACTTCGAGAGATTGGTTGAGTTGCCATGTCTGAGGTGCCAATGAGCCAGACCGAGGATGTCGACCGCGAAGAAGTGATCAGGGCCATCGAACGGATGATGGACGACGATCTGAATCTGTCGGCGCTGACCGCGGCGGTGCGGCCGTTGACCGCAGCGCACGTCGTCGACGTCTTGGAGCGGTTGGATACCAAGCAACGCGCCGTGCTGTACCGGGTGCTCGGCAAGGATCAGGCGCTGGAGGTGTTCGAAAACCTTGACCCGGCGCTGCAGGGTGATCTGGTCGGTGCCCTCAAGGACGACGATGTGGCGACGCTGTTCGCCGATCTGGACCCTGACGACCGGGTGGAGCTGCTCGACGAGTTGCCGGCAAAGGTGGCCCGCCGACTCATGCAGGGGCTGCCCGTAGCCGAACGCGAGCTCACCGCCGGGATCCTCGGATATCCGCAGGGCTCGATCGGGCGGCAGATGAGCCCGGAGTTCGTCGCGGTGCGCCCCGAGATGACCAACGCCGAAGCCCTGAGCCGGGTCGCGGCCCATCTCGACGACGCCGAGACCGTGTATACGCTGCCGGTGACCGACCGCCACCGCACCCTGGTCGGCATCGTCAGCCTGCGCGACCTGATGAAGGGGCCCTCAGGAATCGTCGTGGGCGAGCTGATGCAGCACCCCTACAGCGTGCGGGCCACCGACGATGAGGAAGAGGCGGCCCGCCGCTGCGCAGACCTCAAGATGCTGGCACTGCCGGTGGTCGATAATGAGAACCGCCTGGTGGGCATTCTCACCGTCGACGACGCGCTGGCGATCTTGGAGCATGCCGATTCCGAGGACCAGGCCCGCCTCAGCGGTGCCGAACCGCTGCGCCGGCCGTATCTGACCGCTCCGGTGGCCAGCCTGGTCCGCTCCCGGGTGGTCTGGCTGTTGGTGCTGGCCATCGGCGCGACGTTGACCGTCCAGGTGCTGGCAGTCTTCGAGGAGACGCTGACCCAGGTGGTGACGTTGGCCCTGTTCGTGCCCTTGCTGATCGGCACCGGCGGCAACACCGGGAATCAGGCTGCTACCACCGTGATTCGCGCGCTGGCACTGGGCGATATCGGTCCGCGCGACCTGTCGAAGGTGTTGTTCCGGGAATTCCGGGTGGGTCTGTCGCTGGGGCTGCTGCTGGGCGCTCTGGCGTTCCTGGTGACCAGCCTGGTCTATGAGACCTCGATCGGGATCGTGATCGGTCTGACGTTCATCAGCCTGTGCACCATGGCCGCGACGGTCGGTGGCGCGATGCCGTTGCTGGCTCGTGCGCTGCGCGTCGATCCTGCAGTGTTCTCCAATCCCTTCATCTCCACCTTCGTCGACGCGACCGGATTGTTGATCTACTTCATGATCGCCCGCGCCGTACTGGGCATCTGAGCGGGGCTAGAGCCAGGCGGGGTGATGCCGCAGGTAGCGCTGCTTGAGCCACTGGGCGGCGCCGCCGTAGGTGAGTGCGACCAGCAGCAACCACAGTAGATAGGCCGGCGGTGGTGCGCTCATCTGCAGTGGCCCGGCCAGCGGGCTGACCGGCAGCAGCATCCCGAGCGCGGCCACCACCACCGCCGCGGTCACCACCACGCGCGCCGGTCGTTGGCCGCGCCACGGCACGGCGCGGGTGCGCAACACGAGCACCACCAACAACTGGGTCAGCAGGCCCGCCATGAACCACCCGGTCTGGAACACCGCCGGCGAGTCGGCGGCTTGGAACACCCACCACAGCGCCGCGAAGGTGGCCAGGTCGAACACCGTGCTCAGGGTGCCGAAGGTGATCATGAACCTGATCAGACCCGCAGAATGCCACCGGCGCGGCTTGCGCAGGTAGTCGCGGTCCACCCGGTCCCACGGCACCGACAACTGGGCCAGGTCGTAGAGCAGGTTCTGCACCATCAACTGGATGGGCAGTATCGGCAGGAACGGCAGGAACACGCTGGCCGCCAACACCGACAACACGTTGCCGAAGTTGGAGCTCGCGGTGATCTTGACGTACTTCATCGTGTTGGCCAAGGTGCGGCGCCCCTCGACCACGCCGGCCGCCACCACCGCGAGATCCTTGTCCAGCAGAATCAGGTCGGCGGCTTGTTTGGCGGCCTGAGCGGCGTTGTCTGCGGCGACGCCCACGTCGGCGACCCGCAGCGCGGCAACGTCGTTGACGCCGTCGCCGAGAAACCCGACGGCGTGTCCGTTGTCGCGCAGTGCGGCCACGATCCGGGTCTTGTGATCGGGTGCCAGCTCGGCGAAGACGTTCGCCTCATTGACCACCGCGCGGATCTGGGCGTCGCTGAGCCCTTCGAGGTGACGGCCCAGGATCAGCGGGTCGCTGTCGACGCCGACCTGAGCGGCCACCTGTTGGGCCACGATGCGGTTGTCACCGCTGAGGATCTTGACGGCAACACCGTGTTCGGTCAGCCGGGCCACGGCGCGCTCGGCACTGTCCCGGGTCGGATCGACGAACCCGACGAATCCGACCAGCACCAATGATCTTTCGTCGGATTCGTCATAGCGCTCCCAGCGGGCCGGCCCGGTTTTCGCCGCGATCGCCAGCACCCGCATGCCACGGCGCCGATAGGCTTCCAGCAATTCCTCGGCCTCGGTGCGCAACTCGTGGCCGAACCATGCGACCTGCTCGCCCAGCCGCGCTTCAGTGCACAGTGGTAGGACTTCGTCGGGGTCGCCTTTGCAGATCAGCAGGTGTTCACCGGGTTGCCGGGACACCACCACCGTGCTGCGCCGCCGTCGGTGGTCGAACGCGATCTCGTCGACCTTCTCGCAGGTCGCTTCGGTGATCACGGCGGCGTCGCCGGCGGCGAGTTGGTCGACGATGGCGTCGTCAAGCTGGTTTGCCGGCCCGTCCTGGAAATGTGCCGCGATGAACGCGAAGTCGGTGACCGCCTCGTCGAATCGCCCGGTGACGTCGATGCTGTGCGCGTAGGCGATGCGGTCCTCGGTCAGGGTGCCCGTCTTATCGACACAGAGCACCTCCATGGCGCCCAGATCCTGGATGGCGTTGAGGCGTCGCACCAGCACTCGTTGGGCGGCCAGCCGTGCCGCGCCGCGGGCGAGATTGGTGGTGACGATGACCGGCAACATCTCCGGTGTCAGGCCGACCGCGACGGCAAGGGCGAACATCGCCGCCTGCGCCCACACTCCGCTGACCAATCCGTTGACGATGAACACGATCGGTGCCATCACCAGCATGAAACGGATCAGCGTCCATCCCACGCTGCGCACGCCGCGGTCGAAACTGGACTCCGGTCGTGGTGCGGCCGCCGATCGGGCCAGCGAGCCGCGGTAGGTGTGGTCGCCGGTGGCGATGACCACGCCGGTGGCCCGGCCGGTCACCACAGCGGTGCCCGACAGACACAATCCGGGGTTGTCCATCACCGTGGCGGCGGCGCGCTCGGGTGTGGCCGCGTCGGATCCCGGGGTGTGTTTGGCAACCGGAAGTGCTTCACCACTGAGCGCCGACTGATCGACGGTCAGCGCGCTGGAGGTGAGCACGCGAAGGTCGGCGGCCACCACATCACCGGCCTGCAGCACCACCATGTCACCGGGAACCAGATCCGGCGCCGGGATCTCGCGGTCCATCGGGTCGGATTCGGCATCGGCGCGGCGGCGCACCGTCACCGTGGCGGTGACCAATCGCTGCAGTGCCTGGGTGGCGCGCGTGGTGCGGGTCTGCTGCCAGAACCGCAGCACCACGGCCAGCGTCACCATGACCGCGACCGTGGTGGATCCACGGGCGTCGCCGACCGCGACGAACACCGCACCCAATCCCGCGAGCAGGGCGACGAACGGGCTGCGCAGCGCCACCAGCAGCTGTGCGGTCATGCCGGGGGCGGCGGCTTCGGCCGACTCGTTCGCACCGAAACCGACCAGCCGATCCGCCGCTTCGGACTCGGTCAGACCCCGAGGTGAGGAGCCCAGTTGCTGGTACAGCGTGAACACCGAGGCGTCGGCCAACTCGCGCAATCGTTCTGGGGTCGCGTTGGCAGTCATGTCTGGGTCCTTGTCGGCGTGCGACCGATGGTAGCCGGTGGCGCTCCGGCCGCCCTGGACAGTCAAACGCTTGCACAACTATCTTAAATTTGTCAGCCTGGCAGGTATCGTCGAGAGGAGACGCAGTGCCTGACGACCCCGCAGCGCTGGACGACCCCCTTCCGCCCCGGCTGCTGCAGGACACTGCCGCGCTGTTCGCGCTCTTGTCGGCCACGGTGCGGCTGCACCTGCTCTGGCTGTTGGCCAGCGGAGAGCGTGACGTGGGCACTCTTGCCGACGGCACCGGCCAGACTGTGGCAACGGTCAGTCACCACCTCGGCAAGCTCAAGCTGGCCGGACTGGTCGAGTCTCGGCGCCACGGTAAGAGGCAGGTGTACGTCGCGTCGGATCCCCATGTCTTGCAGATCATCCGCGCCGCTGTCGAGCCGGCGCTGCAGCAGGCTCCGGCCCGGAAGCGGGCCCGGCGCGCCTGATTCGGCCGGCCAGCCCGTCCGTCAGCGGTGATCCGCTGAAAACTCAAGCATCAGAATGATTTTGATATGAATTTGCCGCTCTTGGGCCCGACTACGTTGTCGGGTTTCCAACACGCGTGGTTCTTCCTGTTCGCTCTCGTCGTCCTCGCGGTCATCGGGTGCTACGCCGTCGTGCAGTTTGCCCGGCGACGCCAGGTGATGCGGTTCGCCAACATGGAACTGCTGGAAAACGTTGCGCACCAGCGTCCGAATCGTTTCCGGCATCTGCCGGCGATACTGCTGGCCACGTCGATGGCACTGTTGACGGTGGCAATGGCCGGGCCGACCGACGAGGTGCGCATTCCTCGTGATCGCGCGGTGGTGATGCTGGTCTTCGACGTCTCGCAGTCGATGCGCGCCACCGACATCGCCCCCAACCGGATGGTGGCCGCTCAGGAGGCCGCCAAACAGTTCGCCGATGAGCTCACGCCCGGCATCAACTTGGGCCTGGTCTCTTACGCGGGCACGGCCACCGTGCAGGTCGCGCCTACCACCGACCGGAACACGGTCAAGGACGCCATCGGCCGACTCGACTTCGCCGACCGGACCGCCACCGGGGAGGGAATCCTGACCGGGCTGCAGGCCATCGCCACCGTCAGCGAGGTGGTCGGCGCCGGCGAAGAAGGCCCGGCTGCGCACATGGTGCTGTTCTCCGACGGTAAGGAAACCGTGCCGTCCAACCCGGACAGCCCGCGGGGTGCCTACACCGCGGCCCGCAGCGCCAACGAGCAGGGCGTACCGATTTCGACGATCAGTTTCGGCACGACCTACGGCTATGTCGAGATCTATGGCATGCGTCAACCGGTGCCGGTGGACAACGAGACCATGCAGGTCGTCGCCGAGTTGACCGGCGGCCAAGCCTATGACGCCTTCAGCCTGACCGAACTGCGCCAGGTGTTCTCGACTCTTCAGCAGCAGATCGGCTACGAGACCATCCCTGGGGATGCCAGCGCCGGCTGGCTGAGGCTCGGCGCGGTGACGCTGGCGTCGGCGATGCTGGCCGGAATCCTGATCAACCGCCGACTGCCCGGGTGACCGGGGAAACTCGGTGATTCCGCCCGAATCGGACCGCCTCGGTATCTACCCTTGACAGGTGGCACCGCTGAGCGCGGCGGATGTCGGCCCCCTCGACATCCGGGCTCCTTCGGTCGCCCACCTGTTCGTCGAGCGCATCGCCGCCTCGCCTCAGGCCGAGGCGTTCCGGTTTCCCGAAGACGGCCGGTGGGCCGGCCTGACCTGGCACGAGGTCGGCCGGCGGGTGTACCGAATCGCCGCCGGCCTGATCGAGTTGGGCATCGCCGGCGAGGATCGCGTCGCGCTGGCGTCCTCGACGCGCTACGAGTGGGTGCTCGTCGATTTCGCGGTGCTGTGCGCCGGCGCGGCCACTACCACGCTCTATCCGACCACCAACGCGCGCGATGTCGCGTTCATCGTCGCCGACTCCGGCAGTCGCGTCGTGGTCGCCGAGGACGGGGATCAGCTCGCCAAGGTGCTGGCACACCGGACGGAGCTCCCGGACGTGGAGAAGGTGGTGCTCATCGACGGGACCGGTGATGGAGAGTTCGTGATCACCCTCGATGACCTGGAAGAACTCGGCGCGCGCCGGCTGGCCGAGTCGCCGCAGCTGATCGAAGGGCGTATCGACGGAATCCGGACCGACCAGCTGGCCAGCATCATCTACACCTCCGGGACCACCGGGCGGCCCAAAGGGGTGCGGCTGCCGCACAGCGCGTGGACCTATACCGCGGCGGCCATCGACGCGCTGGGCATCCTGCGTGCCGACGACCTGAACTACCTGTGGCTGCCGCTGGCCCATGCGTTCGGCAAGGTGATGCTGGCGCTGCCGCTGAGGATCGGCTTTCCCACCGCGATCGACGGCCGAGTCGACAAGATCGTCGACAATCTCGCGGTCGTGCATCCGACCTTCATGGCTGCCGCGCCCCGGATCTTCGAGAAGGCGCACGCCCGGATCCAGGGCACGATCGCCGCGGAGGGCGGGATCAAGAAGCGCATCTTCGACTGGGCCATCGGTGTGGGCCTGCGCGCCTCGCAGGCCAGGGAGGCCGGGCGCACACTCTCCGGGTTGCTTTCGGTGCAGCACGCGCTGGCCGACCGGTTGGTGTTCGCCGCGATCCGGCAACGGTTCGGCGGTCGGTTGCGGTTCTTCGTCTCTGCCGCCGCGCCGCTGAACCACGACATCGCGCAGTGGTTCGATGCGGTCGGCATTCTCGTGCTGGAGGGCTACGGACTCACCGAGACCGCAGCGGCGTCGTTCATCAACCGGCCCAACGCTTACCGTTTCGGGACCGTCGGGATCCCGTTTCCGGGCACCGAGGTCAAGATCGCCGGCGACGGTGAGATCCTGCTGCGCAGTCCGGGCGTGATGACCGGCTACCACAACCTGCCCGAGGCGACCGCCGAGGCCTTCGACCAAGAGGGCTGGTTTCGTACCGGCGACATCGGTGCCCTCGACGAGCAGGGATTCCTACGCATCACCGACCGCAAGAAGGACCTCTTCAAGACCGCGCAGGGCAAGTACGTCGCACCATCGGCGGCCGCGGCGGCATTCAAGGCCGTCTGTCCCTACATCAGCGAGATCATCGTTTACGGCGAGGGCCGGCCCTACTGTGTGGCTCTGGTGAGCCTGGACAGCGAGGCGATCACCGACTGGGCCGCCGACAACGGGCTGGGTGAACTGCCCTTCGCCGACATTGCGCGCCACGACGCGACCCGCGCGTTGATCGGCGGATACGTCGACACCCTCAACGCCGAGCTCAACCGCTGGGAGCAGATCAAGAGGTTCGCCATCCTGGACCGGGAACTGTCCATCGCCGCAGGCGATCTGACGCCGAGCCTGAAGGCCAAGCGCAACGTCATCCTGAAGAACTTCGCCGACACCCTGGCCGCTCTGTACGACTGATGCGGGGGGTGGTCGACACGCATCTCGGCCAAACCGCCCGGCCGCCCGCGTGCATCCGGGAGAATCGGTCCGTGTCATCGGACAACGGCCGCGGGGTGGCGATCGCCGGTGTGCTGGGCGCGGCTGTGGTGGCGGCGCTGGTTCTGGTTCCCGGTTTGCGCGTCGGCGCGTCGCAACCGTGGTTGGGGGTGCTCGTCCTCGTCGTTCCCACCGCGGCACTGCTGACCGCGACAGGTTTCCGGCATTACGGCCTGGGTCGGGCGGTCGCCGTAGCGGTGGCGATCACGCTGGCAGCCGCCGCGGTGAGCTGGGTAGTAGCGGTCTTCACGCTGGTCAGGGCGCTCAGCGGATCGGCGGTGGGAACGGCCTGGGCCATTCTGCTGTTCCTGACACCTGTGGTGTCGGTCCTGGCTCTGGGTGCACTGTCACTGCGTGTGGTGCCTGGCATGTCCTCAGACCACGGTGGCCGGCCCGCCGAGTGACCAAGGTCCTCAGTTGGAGGACATCGGTCATCATGGTGGGAGAACCCCTCGGACTGCGGCAACCGTCGACGTAGGTTGATCCAAAATCGTCGAGGGCGCGCACATGACCTCTATTCGCACAACCGAGCTGGCTTCGGACCCGCCGTGGACCGACGATGTCGATGCCGTCATCGACGCCGCGGCCGCGGCGTCACGGGAGTTCCGGGCGCTCGACCAGGACCGGGTCGACGCCATCGTCGAGGCGATGGTGCGCGCCGGATTGCGGGCGGCCGCCGAGTTGGCCGGCGTGGCGATCCAGGAGACCGGTTTCGGGGTGTTCGAGGACAAGGTCGTCAAGAACTACGTGGCCACCGAGTTCCTGCACGACTACCTGCGCGGCAAGAAGTCCGTGGGCGTCATCGACGAGGACGTCGAGAACAACATCTGTTACGTCGCCGAACCCATCGGCGTGGTGCTGGCCATCACTCCGGTGACCAACCCGACGTCGACAGTGTTGTTCAAAGCGATCGTCGCAGCCAAGACCCGCAACGCGATCGTGTTCCGGCCGTCGCCGTACGCGGTGCGTTGCTGTGAGCGCAGCGTGCAGGTTCTGCGCGAGGCGGCCGAGGCCGCCGGGATGCCGCGCGGCGCACTGCAGGTCATCCCCGACGCGGAGCACGCGGTGACACATCACCTGTTCGAACACCCCGAGGTGGACTTCGTCTGGGTCACCGGCGGCCCCAAGATCGTCGCGCTGGCCAACGCGTCGGGCAAGCCGGGGATCAGCGTCGGTCCCGGCAACGCGCCGATCTACATCCACCGCACCGCCGACATCAAGGGTGCGGTCGTCGACATCCTGATCTCGAAAACCTTTGACTCGTCGGTGATCTGCCCGGCCGAGCAGACCTGCATCATCGACGACGAGATCTACGACGCGACGATCGCCGAGTTCGAGCAGATGGGCGCCCAACTACTCAGCGACGACGAAGCCGCCAAGGTGGCCGAGTTCGCGTTCGGCTGCGCCGACAAGATCGCGCTGGAGGCGGTGGGGCAGAAGGCCTCGGAGTTGGCCGCCCGGGCCGGATTCACGGTGTCGCCGACGGTGAAGATCCTGCTGGCTGTGCTGCCCGCCGACCTCGACGAGTTGGCCGCCCATCCGCTGGTTGCCGAGAAGTTGATGCCGGTGCTCGGCGTGGTGCGGGCCCGCGACGTCCAGCACGGAATCGATGCCGCGGTGCTGGTCACCGAGCACGGCGGGCTGGGCCATACGTCGGCAATCTACGCCGGCGACGACGACGTCGTCGACCGGTACGCACAGGCGGTGCGGACCGGTCGCATCCTGGTCAACGCCCCGACCGCGGTCGGGGCGCTGGGCGGCATCTACAACAACCTGACGCCGACGTTCTCGCTGGGCTGCGGTACCTGGGGCGGGTCGAGCACCACCGAGAACGTCAACTACCGCCAACTACTCAACATCAAAACTGTGGCGCGTCGCCGGACCCCGCCGCAGTGGTTCCGAGTGCCGTCGAACACGTACTTCAACGAGGGCGCGCTGGACAATCTGCGCGACCTCGACTGTGAGACCGTGGTGGTGGTCACCGACGCGCTGACCGAGGAACGCGGTGTCGCCGACCAGATCCGCAGCAAGTTGCGGGCCCCGCACGTGCAGGTGTTCAGCGAGGTCACCCCGGAACCCGACGATGCGCTGATCCGGCGCGGAGTCGCGGTGCTGCAGCGCGCCGAGCCCGATGTGCTGATCGCCGTCGGCGGCGGTTCGGTGCTCGACGCCGCCAAGGCGATGCGGTTGTTCTACGAGCATCCCGAGATGAACCTCGAGGAACTGACGATGCCGTTCCTGGATCCCCGCAAGCGAGTGGCCGAGTTTCCGAGCGACCATCACCGGGTCCAATTGGTGGCCATTCCAACGACATCGGGCACCGGATCGGAGGTATCCCCGGCGGCGGTGCTGACCGTGGACGGGCGCAAGGAGACGCTGGTCGACTACAGTCTGGTGCCCGACCTGGCGATCGTCGACCCGAGCCTGACGGCGTCGATGCCGGTAACGTTGACCGCCGACACCGGCATCGACGCGTTGACCCACGCACTGGAAGCGGTGATCTCGATCTTCGCGTCGTCCTACACCGATGCGTTGTGTGCACAGGCGGTCCGGCTGATCTTCGCGGCATTGCCGCGGGCCTACAAGAATCCGCACGACCTGGCCGCGCGCACCGACATGTCCAATGCGGCAACCCTTGCCGGGCTGGCTTTTTCGAATGCGTTCGTCGGCACCAACCATGCGCTGGCGCATGCGGCCGGGGCGAAGTTCGGCATCGCGCATGGCCGCGCCAACGGCATCTTCCTGCCGCATGTGATGCGCTATAACGCCAGTTTGCCGACCAAGTTCATGCCCGCGCCTGGCTATTCGGCGTATGTGGTTCCGGAGAAATACGCCCAGATCGGTCAATTGGTCTTCGGTGGCCACGAGCCCGCGGACAGCCGTGAACGGCTGTTTCATGCGGTCGAACAGTTGTTGGACCAGCTCGATATGCCACGTTCGCTCCGGGAGTACGGGGTGCCCGAAGACGAATTCGTTGCGGCGCTGCCCGAACTCGCGATGACCGCCTTCGAGGACCTGAGTAACCGGACCAACCCGCGCATGCCGCTGGTCAGCGAGATCACCGAGCTGTTGCAGCTGGGATACTACGGTGTCGTCGCCGCCGAAAGCTAGGCAGTCGGGCGCCAGAATCCCTGGAATCCCTGATTCAGGTTCGTCGTACGAACCGGCGACAATTGCACCGGGTCGCCCGCCTCGATCATGGTGCCGTCGCCGACGATCATCGCCACGTGGCCGTCCCACACCGCGAGATCCCCGGGCCGCAGGTCGGCGGCGGTGATCGCGGCGCCGATGTCCTGCTCTTGAGCCAGGCGTGGAATATCCAGTCCCGCTTGGCCGTACGCCCACTGGGTCAAGCCGCTGCAGTCCAGTCCGACACCCGGCGTCGTCCCGCCCCACTGATACGGCACGCCGAGCTGGGTCAGTGCGTGGCGGACCGCCGACGCCGCGACCGGGTTGGGGGCCATCACCACCGTGCCGTCGGGCAACCGGACCGCCACCCCCTCGCCGAACGTCGCGGTGTCGGGGGTATCGAGGCCCTCGGGGCGGGCGAAGCCGGCCAGGTCGGCCAGCCCGCTCGAGCCGGGCGGTGCGCCACCCATCGGCGCACCCGCCAGCCCAGCGCCACCTCCGGATCCCGTCGGCGACCCGCCCGACCATCCCGCCGGTGTGGTGGGCGGCGTCGCCGGATCGCCGGAGGCGACCTCCGCCGTGTGCGCATCCAACTCGGCCTGAAGTTCCTCGACGATCGCGATGGCCCGAGCCAGCGCGTCGCGGGCCTCGGTGAGCAGTTGCTTGGCCATCCCCGGCGATTCCAGCTGTGGCTCCAACGCGGCGGCCTTGGCTTCGAACTCGTCGAGCAGGTCCTGCAACCGGCGATGCGCTCGGCTCACGGCCGCGGCGGCTTGATCGACGGTGGCGCCCAACCGTCCGGCGCGCTCAGCCGCTCCGTCGATGGCGGCCGCGGTGGACGCGGCGAATTGTGCTGCGGCCTGCGCGCCCGCGCCGGCCCAACCCGCGTCGGCGTCGCGCCAGGCCCGGTCGGCGTCGCCGGCGATGTCGGCGAGCAGGTCACGCACCCCTCCGAGCACCACGACCGGGTCGGCGGTCGGGTCGCCCGACCAACCGGGCCCGACCAGCGACTGCACGTGACGGATCGGCGCGGCCAGGGCGGTGACCAGCGGGCTGGGCATTACCGCAGTCCCGCCACCCGCACGCCGGCCTCGAAATCGGTGCTCTGGTAAGCCCGCGCCGTGGCGTGCGCGGCGTCGCAGGCGACCGACAGCGAGCCGCCCAGCGCGGTGATCGCGTGCGCCTCACTGACCGCGGCGCGGGTCAACGCTGCCAGGAACCGGGCGCCGACCGGGCCGAAGGCCGCCGCCGAACCACTGCCGACAGTGCCGAGCCGCTGCGCCACGGCGTGTAGGTCGGCTGCCTGGCTCGAGGCTGCGGTGCCGTAGCGGCGGACGGTATCGGTGTCGACGGACAAGCGCGCAAACATACGGTTAGGACGCGGGGAATCTGCGATCGGTTCCCGTTAAGGTCGACAGCCATGGACGTGCGCGTTGTCGACCACCCGCTGGCCGCGGCGCGGCTGACCACCCTGCGCGACGAACGCACCGACAACGCGGCCTTCCGTGCCGCGCTGCGCGACCTCACACTGGTGCTGGTCTACGAGGCCACCCGGGGGCTGGCGGTCGAGATCGTCGCCGTGCGCACCCCGCTGGCCGAGACCGCCGGAGCCACGCTGGCCAACCCGCCGCTGCTGGTGCCGGTGCTGCGCGCCGGTCTGGGCATGGTCGACCAAGCCCATGCGCTGATCCCCGAAGCCCGGGTCGGCTTTGTCGGGGTGGCCCGCAACGAGGAAACCCACCAACCGACGCCCTATCTGGAGTCGCTGCCCGACGACCTGAGCCGACAACCGGTCATCGTGCTGGACCCGATGCTGGCCACCGGGGGTTCGATGGCCCACACCCTGGAGCTGCTCTACGCCCGCGACGCCATCGATGTCACCGCGATCTGTGTGGTGGTCGCACCCGATGGGCTCGCCGCGATCGACAAGATCGCGCCCGATCTGCGGCTCTACACCGCGGCCATCGACTCGGGGCTCAACGACTACGCCTACATCGTGCCCGGTCTCGGTGATGCCGGCGACCGTCAGTTCGGTCCCCGCTGAGCCCATCCGCGCACCGCGGCGGCCACGTCGGACTGCAGCGCAGCCGCTCGGGCGCGCGCTGCTGCGAGCTCCCCGGCGCACCGAATCTCGATGTAGCACTTCAGTTTCGGCTCGGTACCTGACGGTCGCACCACCACCCGTACCGCCGCGGCGTCGTCGCCACCGGTGAACACCAGCGCATCGGTGGCCGGTAGCAGGTCCGAGACGCGCACCGCGACACCGGCCACCTCACCGGGCGGTCGGTGCCGCAACTGTTGCATCAGCGCGGCGGCCTGCTCGGGGCCCTGCACGCGGTGGGTGACCGCGGTCGTGGTGTGCACGCCGTGTCGGCGCGCCAGGTCGTCGAGTGCGTCGAGGACGGTGCGGCCTTTCCGGCGCAGTGCCACCACCAGATCGCAGGCCAGCACCGCGGTGCTGATGCCGTCCTTGTCGCGCACCGCTTCGGGATCCACACAGTGTCCGATGGCTTCCTCGTAGGCGTACACCAGCGTCCCGTCGACGTCGTCGTCGGCGCGGGCCAACCACTTGAAGCCGGTCAACGTTTCGACATGGCGTGCGCCGTGGGCCGCGGCGATGGCGGCCAGCATCCGCGAGGACACCACGGTACTGGCCACCACCGGGTTGTCCACTGCGCAGTGGGACAGGAGGTAATCGCCTAGTAGCCAACCGGTTTCGTCGCCGGTGAGCAGCCGCCAGCCGGCCGGCGTCGGGATCGCGACGGCGCAGCGGTCGGCGTCGGGATCCAGCGCGACCGCGATGTCGGCGTCGACGTCGGCGGCCAGGGCCAGCAGCGCGTCGACGGCACCGGGTTCCTCCGGATTGGGGAACGTCACGGTCGGAAAGTCCGGATCGGGCGGGAACTGGCTGCCGACGACGTGCACGTCGTCGAAACCGGCCAGTGCCAATGCATCACAGGCATACTCGCCGCCGACGCCGTGCAACGGGGTCAGCGCGACCCGCAGCGAACCGGCGCTGCGCCGCACCGACGCGGCGCGTTCGAGGTAGTCGCGCACCAATCCGGCCCCCGATGCCGTCACCGGCAGGCGCGCGATCTCGTCGGCGAATGGTGCTGTCGCGATGGCATTTTCGATTTCGCGGTCGGTCGGTGAGACGATCTGCAGCCCGCCGGACAGGTAGACCTTGTAGCCGTTGTCCCCGGCCGGGTTGTGCGACGCGGTGATCTGGACGCCGGCGGCCGCACCGGCGGCTCGTACCGCATAGGCCACCGCCGGCGTGGGCACCGGCGCGAACATCAGCGTGATCGCGAATCCCTGCGCCGCGAGTACCTCGGCGGCGGCCCGGCCGAACTCCGTGGACCGGTGCCGGGCGTCGTAGCCGACCACCACTGGCGCACCCGCCAGGGCGCGCTGGTCGAGGACCCGACCCAGCGCCCAGGTCGCGCGCAGCACCACCGCGAGGTTCATCCCGTTGGGTCCGGCGCGCAGCGGTCCGCGCAAACCGGCCGTGCCGAATGTCAGGGTGCGGGCGAACCGGTCGGACAGTTCGGTCTCGCTGCAGCCGGCGAGTTCGGCCGCCGCACCGGGGTCAGGGTCGTGGGCCAGCCATTCCTGCACCGAGAACATGACGTCAGTCTGCCCGCCGGGTATTCAGGACGGGTGCGCTGGTTGCTGAGGTGGGCGGTGCTGACGGGAGTGACGGTCGCGGCCGGCGTCGGGCTGACGCTGCTCGGGGTGCCGTCGGCGCTGTTGTTCGCCGCGTTGGTGGTGGGTATCGGGTTCGCGCTGATGTCGCGCACCCCGGCTACCGTCGCGCGCCCGTTCGGGCTGGCGGCGCAGGGCGTGTTGGGTGTCTACATCGGCACGATGGTCGAACCCGACGCACTGTCCACGCTGGGCGCGGATTGGCCGATTGTGCTCGCGGTGGCGGTCGCGACGCTGGCACTGAGCATGATCGCCGGTGTGCTGCTGGGCCTACACCGCGACGTCACCCCGCTGACCGGCGCGCTGGCTCTGGTCGCCGGCGGCGCATCGGGGCTGGTGGCCATTGCCCGAGAACTCGGCGGCGACGACCGGGTGGTCGCCGTCGTGCAGTATCTGCGGGTCGCGTTGATCACCGCGTCGATGCCGGTCGTCGTCATGCTGATCTATCGCGCCGACACGTCCCCGCCGGCCGCCGCCGGTCCGCAGCAGACCACCCCCTGGTATCTGAGCCTGCTGATGCTGGCCGCTCTGGTGCTGGTCGGGGGTTTCCTGGCCCGCAGGATCCGGCTTCCCGGCGCTGGACTGCTCGGCCCGCTGGCGTTGACGGTCGCGCTGGAGATCAGCGGCCTGTCCTTCGGGTTGAGCGTGCCGGTGCTGCTGGTGCAGACCGGCTACGTGCTGATCGGCTGGCAGGCCGGGCTGGCGTTCACCCGGGATTCGCTGCGCGCGGTGGGACGGCTGCTGCCGTTGGCGACGGTGCTGATCCTGGCGCTGGGTGCGGCGACCGCAGGCCTGGGCGTGGTACTGGCCAGGGTGGCCGACGTGTCGCTGCTGGAGGGATACCTGGCCACCAGCCCGGGCGGGGTCTACGCGGTGCTGGCCACCGCCGCCGAAACCGGCGCCAATGTCACGTTCGTCATCGCCGCGCAGGTGCTGCGCATCCTGCTGATGCTGTTCTGCGCGCCGCTGCTGGCCCGCGGGGTGGCCCGGCTGAGCCGACGGACTCAGAGCCGGGCGATCACCGACGACAACAACCCGCCCATCCGCGTCGCCGACTGACGGCCGGCTTCGAGCACCTCGGCGTGGCTGAGCGGCTCGCCGGTCATCCCGGCCGCCAGGTTGGTGACCAGCGAGACTCCGAGCACCTCGGCGCCGGCCTCGCGCGCGGCGATGGTCTCGTGCACCGTCGACATGCCGACCAGGTCGGCGCCCAGCGTGCGCAGCATCCGGATCTCGGCCGGCGTCTCGTACTGCGGGCCGGGCAGACCGGCGTACACACCGTCGGCCAGTGTCGGGTCGATCGCCCGGGCCACTGCGCGCAGCCGCGGGGAGTACGCGTCGACCATGTCGACGAACCGAGCGCCGACCAGCGGTGAACGGCCGGTGAGGTTGAGGTGGTCGCTGATCAGCACAGGCTGACCGACGTCGAGGTCGCCGCGCAGACCGCCCGCGGCGTTGGTCAGCACCACGGTGTGCACGCCGGTCGCGCAGGCGGTGCGCACCGGATGCACGACGTGGCCCAGATCATGGCCTTCGTAGGCGTGGATGCGGCCCAGCAGCACCAGCACTCGGTGCGCCCCGAGTCGCAGCGAGAGCACCTGGCCGCTGTGGCCCTGCGCGCTGGGCGGGCTGAAACCGGGCAGGTCGGCCATCGCGACCACCGCCGTCGGCTCACCGAGCTCAGACGCGGCCGGCGCCCAGCCCGAACCCAGCACGACGGCGACGTCGTGCTGCTCGACACCGGTGCGCTGCGCCAGCTCGGCGGCGGCGGCTTGCGCTGCGACTGCGTCCACGACGGGCAGCCTAGTTCGGCGTCGCTGCAGCAGTGAGATACTGGCGGCCATGCCCACCGCCACGTCGACTCGCGTCGAAGACGCCGTGTACCGGCGTCGTGGCGATCTGATCGAGCTCTCGCATGGCATCCACGCCGAGCCCGAGCTGGCCTTCGACGAGCACCGCAGCTGCGCCAAGACCCAGGCCCTGGTGGCCGAACGCGGCTTCGACATCACCGCTGGGGTGGCCGGCCTGGACACCGCCTTCCGCGCCGAGTTCGGTAGCGGCCCGCTGGTCGTCGGGATCTGCGCCGAGTACGACGCGTTGCCCGAAATCGGGCACGCCTGCGGGCACAACGTCATCGCCGCATCGGCGGTCGGTACCGCGCTGGCTTTGGCCGAGGTCGCCGACGAGCTCGGGCTGACGGTGGTGCTGTTGGGGACACCCGCCGAGGAGGCCGGCGGCGGCAAGGTGCTGATGCTGGAAGCCGGCGTGTTCGACGACGTCGCGACCACCGTGATGCTGCATCCCGGGCCGGTCGACATCGCCGCAGCCCGCTCGCTGGCGCTCTCGGAGGTCACGATCCGCTACACCGGCCGGGAGTCGCACGCCGCGGTCGCGCCGTATCTGGGGGTCAACGCCGCCGACGCGGTCACCGTCGCGCAGGTGGCGATCGGTCTGCTGCGCCAGCAGCTGGCGCCCGGCCAGATGGTGCACGGCATCGTCACCGACGGCGGGCAGGCCGCCAACGTGATCCCGGCGCGCGCCGAGCTGCGCTACACGATGCGCGCGACGCAGTCGGAGTCGTTGCGGGAGTTGGAATCTCGAATGGCCGGCTGTTTCGCCGCGGGTGCGGTGGCGACCGGTTGCGAGCACGCCGTCACCGAGGTCGCGCCGGCGTATGCGGAGCTGGCCCCCGATGAGTGGTTGTCGGCGACGGTGCACGCGGAGATGACCCGGTTGGGGCGGTGCCCGCTGCCGGCCGAGGTGGCGGCCTCGCTGCCGCTGGGTAGTACCGACATGGGCAATGTCACCCAGATGATGCCCGGCATCCACCCGGTGATCGGCGTGGATTCCGGTGGCGCGTCGATCCATCAGCCGGAGTTCGCGGCCGCGGCGGTGTCGGCGAGCGCGGACCTCGCGGTGGCCGAGGGGGCGGTGATGCTGGCCCGCACGGTGGTGGCGCTGGCCGAGAGTCCCGAGCAGCGCGACCGCGTGCTCGAACAGCAGGATCGGCGGGTCTCATGAGCGTGTTGGCCCACGCGGCGGCGCGCTGGCTGTCGGCCCACTACGACGAGATGGTCGGGTGGCGCCGGCACCTGCATCAGCATCCCGAGCTGGGGCGCCAGGAGTTCCAGACGACGCAGTTCGTCGCCTCCCGGCTGGCCGAGGCCGGGTTGAACCCGAAGGTGCTGCCCGGCGGCACCGGTCTGACCTGCGATTTCGGGCCCGAGCACGGACCGCGGGTGGCGTTGCGCGCCGACATGGACGCGCTGCCGATGGACGAGCGGACCGGGGCGCCGTACTCGTCGCTGGTGCCGGGGGTGTCGCATGCCTGCGGGCACGATGCGCACACCGCGGTGCTGCTGGGCGCGGCGTTGGCGATGGCCTCGGCGCCGGAGTTGCCGGTCGGGGTGCGGCTGCTGTTCCAGGCCGCCGAGGAGCTGATGCCCGGCGGGGCGCTGGACGCGATCGCTGCCGGCGCGCTGACGGGCGTATCGCGGATCTTCGCGCTGCACTGTGATCCGCGGCTGGCGGTCGGCAAGGTCGCGGTGCGGCCCGGGCCGATCACCTCGGCGGCCGATCAGATCGAGGTGACGCTGCATTCGCCCGGCGGGCACACCTCGCGTCCGCACCTGACCGGTGACCTGGTCTATGGGTTGGGCACGCTGATCACCGGGGTGCCCGGGGTGCTGTCGCGGCGTATCGACCCGCGCAACAGCACCGTGATGGTGTGGGGTGCGGTCAATGCCGGGGTGGCCGCCAATGCGATCCCGCAGACCGGCACGGTGGCCGGAACCATCCGCACCGCCAGCCGCGATACCTGGCTGACGTTGGAAGACATTGTGCGCGAAACGGTTTCGTCACTGCTGGCACCGCTGGGGATGGAGCACAACGTCCTGTACCGGCGCGGGGTGCCGCCAGTGGTCAACGAAGAGGTGTCTACGCGCATCCTCACCCACGCTATCGAAGCGATCGGCCCGGACGTGCTGGCCGACACCCGGCAATCCGGTGGGGGAGAAGACTTTTCGTGGTATCTCGAGGAGGTTCCGGGCGCGATGGCGCGGCTGGGCGTGTGGAGCGGTCGGGGCCCGCAGCTCGACCTGCACCAGCCGACCTTCGACCTCGACGAGCGCGCGCTCGGTGTCGGGGTGCGGCTGCTGGTCAACATCATCGACCACGCTTCAGGCTGACACGGGCGCTTCCCCCCCCTTAGTTGTTCGTGAGATCTCTTCCCCAAGCCGCTCCCGCGGGCTCGGCCAAGAAGCACCAAGCGTTGGGCGAGCACGCGCTCTTCACTGTCACCACCTGTCCAACCTTCAACTCGCCGATGACCACGGCGTCACCGTCGTCGTTGGATTTGTCGTAGAGGCGGGTATCGGCGTTCACCGTGGCTGTCAGCGCGTCCGGTGTTGTCGCTGGCGTGGGTGAAGGCGCTGGGGATGCAGAAGGCGGTGCCGCGGCGGGGACGCAATGGAACTTGGCTTTCGAGGACCAGGTGTTGACAGCACCTTCGCTGTTTTTGGCGGTGCCTCGGGCAGTGAGGTCATCGTCGATGTAACCGTCCCAGTGGGTTGTCAAGCCGTTGTTCCAGGTGAAATCGATGGTGATGTTGCGGCCACTGATTCGTCCGACGGCGGTACCGTTGGTCCACACCCCACTTCCGTTCTGCGTGTATCCGGCGTTACCGGAGAAGAAGTCGCCAGACTTGTCGACCACCACCGTCACGTTGTTGTTCTGCGCGACCTCCATCGCAGGGCTGTTGTAGGAGTAGCCACTGCATGCGGGTGCCAGGGGAAATTGCGGTAGCGCGTGGGCTGCCGGTGCTCCGAGGGGCGACGCCGCAGCTAGAGCTGCTACCGCAAATCCATTGAAAAGAAGTCCTTTTAATCGCCGACGGTCAGGATCTGACGGGATCGTCGCGCGCTCACGAACCGTGCGCTGCAATGACTCGAGCATGACATCTCCTGTCGTCGCGATTGGCCACTCCGAACCATCACGATGGCACTCGAGTCCGCGTCGAAGAAATAGGGTGTTTCCCTACCTCGCCATGTATGTCGCCGGCCCCCTTCCTGGGCTCACATACGGCCCGGGACTGTAACCCGGGTCACTCGCGACCGAGCGGGGTTGTCTCAACTTGATCAATTGGCTAGTCTATCTCAGTAATTCTTGACCCTCTATCGTCGAAGGCGTCTGCAGCGTAACGACTTTCGGGTAAACCTCAGGAGGAGTCGCTGGTGGACGGGCACGAACGGCCGCACTTCTACGGCATCGCCCGCTTCATTCGCCTGGCTTCGCTGCCCGTCGTCCTGATCTGGGTCGGGATCGCGGTTTTCCTCAACGTCGTGGTGCCCCAGCTCGAAGAGGTCGGCAAGCTGCGGTCGGTGTCGATGAGCCCCGACGACGCGCCGTCGGTCATCTCGATGCTGCGCATTGGGGAGGTCTTCGAAGAGTACGAGTCCAACAGCTCGGCGATGATCGTGCTCGAAGGCGAGCAGCCACTCGGCGAGGAAGCCCGCGCGTACTACGCCGACCTGATCACCGACCTAGAAGCCGACACCCGCCACGTCGAGCACGTACAGGACCTCTGGAGCGATCCGTTGACCGCGGCCGGCGCGCAGAGCGCGGACGGCAGGGCCACCTATTTCCAGGTCTACCTCGCCGGTAACCAGGGTGAGGCGCTGGCCAACGAGTCGGTGCGCGCGGTCCAGGATCTGGTGGAGGCCAGCCAGCCGCCCGACGGGGTGGCGGCCTTTGTCACCGGACCGTCGGCATTGGCGGCCGAACAGGAGGATGCCGGCAACGAGAGCCTGCGGATGGTCGAGGCGCTGACGTTCCTGGTCATCACGATCATGCTGCTGTTGTTCTTCCGCTCGATCCTGACCACGCTGGTGATCCTGGTGATGGTCGGGCTGAGCCTGATGGTCGTGCGCGGCACGGTGTCGTTCCTGGGTTTCTACGAGATCATCGGGCTCTCGACGTTTGCAACCAGCTTGCTGGTCACGCTGGCCATCGCGATCGCGGTGGACTATGCGATCTTCCTGATCGGCCGCTACCAGGAGGCCAGGGGCAAGGGTGCCTCCACCGAAGAGGCCTACTACACGATGTTCGGCGGCACCGCGCACGTCATCGTCGGTTCCGGTCTGACCATCGCCGGTGCGACGTTCTGCCTGAGCTTCACCCGGCTGCCGTATTTCAACAGCCTCGGGGTGCCGTTGGCGTTGGGCATGCTGGTGCTGATCGCGGTAGCGCTGACCTTCGGTCCGGCGGTGGTCACCATCGCCAGCCGGTTCGGTCTGCTGGAGCCCAAGCGCGCGATGCGGGTGCGCGGGTGGCGCAAGATCGGCGCGGCCACCGTGCGCTGGCCGGGCGCTGTCCTGGTGGCCAGCATCGCGGTGTCGCTGATCGGCCTGCTCGCCCTGCCCGGCTACCAGACCAGCTACAACGACCGCATCTATCTGCCCGACGACATCGAGTCCAGCATCGGCTACGCAGCTGCCGAGCGGCACTTCTCGCCGGCGCGGCTCAACCCCGAGGTGCTGATGGTCGAGACCGATCGGGACCTGCGCAATTCGGCCGACTTCCTCGTCATCGAGAAGATCGCCAAGGAGCTGTTCGCGGTGGAGGGCATCGGCCGGGTGCAGACCATCACCCGCCCGGATGGCACACCGATCAAGAGCACCTCGATCCCGTACATGATGAGCCGGCAGGGCGGCACCCAGGATCTGAATCAGAAGTACATGTCCGACCGGATGGCCGACATGCTGGTGCAGGCCGACGAGCTGCAGACCACCATCAACACGATGCAGGAGATGCAGTCGTTGATGACGCAGATGTCGGAGGTCACCATCAGCATGGTGGCCAAGACCAAGACGATGGCCGACAACGTCACCGACCTGCGCGACAACATCGCCAACCTCGACGATTTCCTGCGGCCGCTGCGCAACTACTTCTACTGGGAACCGCACTGCTTCAACATCCCGGTGTGCTGGTCGATCCGTTCGATCTTCGACCTCATCGACGGCACCAACCTGTTGACCGACAACATCCAGGAGCTCGTTCCCGACCTCGAGCGTCTCGCGCGGTTGATGCCGGAGTTGATCGCGCTGATGCCGCAGCAGATCGAGTCGATGCAGTCCCAGCGCACCATGATGCTGACGATGTATCAGACCCAGAACGGGCAACTGGAACAGATGGCGGCGCTGCGCGAGGACGCCACTGCGATGGGCGACGCGTTCAACGACGCGTGGAACGCCGATTCGTTCTACCTGCCGCCGGAGGCCTTCGACAACGCCGACTTCCAGCGCGGGATCGAGCAGTTCATCTCACCCAACGGTGAGGCGGTGCGGTTCATCATCGCCCACGAGGGAGACCCGTTGTCCCCGGCGGGTATCGAGAAGATCGACGCGCTCAAGACCGCGGCCAAGGAGGCGGTCAAGGGCACTCCGCTGGAGGGGTCGACGATCTACCTCGGCGGCACCGCGGCCACCTTCAAGGACATGGCCGACGGCACCCGGTATGACTTGCTGATCGCCGGAATCGCCGCGATCGGGCTGATTTTCGTCATCATGCTGATCCTGACGCGCGCGATCGTCGCGGCCGCGGTGATCGTCGGCACGGTGGTGCTGTCGCTGGGTGCGTCGTTCGGGTTGTCGGTGCTGGTGTGGCAACACCTGATCGGCATCGAACTGCACTGGATGGTGTTGCCGATGGCGGTGATCATCCTGTTGGCCGTCGGCGCGGACTACAACCTGCTGGTGGTGGCGCGCCTGAAAGAGGAGATCCATGCCGGGGTGAACACCGGCCTGATCCGCACGATGGGTGGCAGCGGGTCGGTGGTGACCGCGGCGGGCATGGTGTTCGCGCTGACCATGATGACGATGGCGGTCAGCGATCTGACCATCATCGGTCAGGTGGGTACGACCATCGGCATGGGTCTGATCTTCGACACGTTGGTGATCCGGTCGTTCATGACGCCGTCGCTGGCGGCGCTGCTGGGCCGCTGGTTCTGGTGGCCACAGCGGGTCCGGCCGCGGCCGGTGCCGTCGCCCTGGCCGCCACCAGTGGCGCGCGCCGACGCCCCAGCCGGGTAGCCGGGTAGCCGGGTAGGTTCAGGCGGCGCTGCCGACGTAGACGATGCCGGACGGGTGGGCGGTGGTGGCCGCGTTGACGACGGCCGCCGCGACGTCGGCGGCGCCGGTGATCTCGGCTGACACCACCGTCACGCTGATTCCGGCGTGCGCGAGATCCGATCGCATGGCGTAGAGCGCGGTTTCGCCGGCCCGCTGGCTGGCGGCGATGCCGGCGAAACCTTTGGGCACCGCCTTGTAGGGATAGAAGTGGGCCTGGTGGCTGGTGACGAACACGATCCGGGCGCCGGACGGCATCAACGGCATCGCCAGGGTGGCCAGCCGCCGCTGCGCCTGGCCGTGCGCGCGGGCCCGGGTGTCGCTGAGTGTGTGCAGACCGCCGGCGGGATGCAGGATGAGGGTGTCCAGTCGTCCGAAGCGGGCCCGCACGGTCTCGATCATCGCGGTGACAGCGAAGTCGTCGGCGACGTCGGTGTCAATGCTCGAGGCGTGGCCTCCGGCCTCGCGGATGCTGCCGGCGATGCTCTCGGCGCGGTCGGCGGCACCGCGATGGTTGAGCACGACGTGGACATCCGGGTCGGCGAGCTGGCGGGCGACGTCAGCTCCGAGGCGACCGTCGGCACCGGTGACAAGGACGATCCGCTGAGGTGACGTGCGCATGGCGGGTTCCTTTCCGTGACCGTCGGCGGTGACGAGCACTCGGAAACCACCGTACACCCTCTTTAAGAAAAGTAAGAGAAACGTAAGGTCACAGTAAGGCGGTGAATGGGTCGCGCTACGTCGACCCCGGGCCGACGTTCTTGGCCGGCCGGGTACGGATGTCGTGCACGTAATCGGCTGGGGCACCGGCGATTTCGGCGGCATCGGCCATCACGCCCAGGTAGCGCGCCGACGGCAGCCCACCCTCCCAGGCGTCGACCACATACAGCCAGGCCAGCACCGGATCGGTGTCGGTGTCCGACGACAGGCGCTCCACCCGGCACCGGATCTTCTTGTGGAAGCCCAGCTCGGAACCCTCCCAGCGGTCGAGGTTCTCCTCGTCTTCCTTGGTCATGTCGTAGAGCACCACGAACACCTTGGAGGTGGGGTCCTGCACGACGGTGGCCAGCGCACCCTCCCAGCTGATGTCCTCACCGCCGAAGGTCAGCCGCCAGCCGTGCAGCCAGCCGGTTCCGGCCATCGGGGAATGCGGGGCCCGCTGCAGCATTTGCTCGGGATGCATATTCGATCCGTAGGCGGCGTAGATCGGCACGCGAGAAGCTTAATCACATCGGCGGCGCGGCAGGTCGTCAAGATAGGTTGTAGCGGTGGTAACGCGCATCGTGATCATCGGTGGAGGACCAGCGGGTTACGAAGCGGCGCTGGTGGCCGCCGCGCACGGTCGCGATGTCACCCAGGTGACGGTCATCGATTCCGACGGGCTCGGTGGCAACTGCGTGCTCTACGACTGCGTGCCGTCCAAGACGCTGATCGCCTCGACCGGAGTACGCACCGAGCTGCGCCGCGCCGGCGGTCTCGGCTTCGACATCACCCTCGACGATGCGCCGATCTCGCTGGTGCAGATCAACAATCGGGTCAAGACGTTGGCCGCGTCGCAGTCCGCCGACATCGGCAGTCAACTGCTCAACCAGGGCGTGACGATCCTCGGTGGGCACGGCGAGCTGGTCGACGATGTGGCCGGGATGGCCAGTCACCGGGTCAAAGTGACCACCCACGACGGCAAGGTCGGTGTGCTCAAGGCCGACGTGGTGCTGATCGCGACCGGAGCCAGTCCGCGGGTGCTGCCCAACGCCGAGCCCGACGGCGAGCGGATCCTGACCTGGCGTCAGGTCTATGACCTCAAGGAGTTGCCCGAGCACCTGGTGATCGTCGGATCCGGGGTGACCGGCGCGGAGTTCTGCAACGCCTACACCGAGCTCGGGGTGGACGTCACCGTGGTCGCCAGCCGCGACCAGATCCTGCCGCACGAGGACTCCGACGCCGCCGCAGTGCTCGAGCAGGTGTTCGCCGAGCGTGGGGTCACCCTGGTCAAGAATGCCCGCGCGCAGTCGGTGACCCGGACCGAGCGCGGGGTGACGGTGACGATGACCGACGGCCGCACCGTCGACGGCAGCCACGCGTTGATCACCGTCGGCTCGGTGCCCAACACCGCCAAGCTGGGCCTGGAGCGGGTGGGTGTCGAGCTCAAGCCGGGCGGCTACATCCCCGTCGACCGGGTCTCGCGCACCCCGGCCTCGGGCATCTATGCCGCCGGCGACTGCACGGGTCTGCTGCCGCTGGCCTCGGTGGCCGCCATGCAGGGCCGTATCGCGATGTACCACGCGCTGGGCGAGGGGGTGTCGCCGATCCGGCTGCGCACGGTCGCCTCGGCGACCTTCACCCGACCCGAGATCGCCGCGGTCGGCATCCCGCAGTCGGCGATCGACGACGGCAGTGTGCCGGCCCGCACGCTGATGCTGCCGCTGAACACCAATGCCCGGGCCAAGATGAGCCTGCTCCGACACGGTTTCGTCAAGATCTTCTGCCGGCCCGCCACCGGCGTGGTGATCGGCGGCGTGGTGGTCGCGCCGATCGCCTCGGAGCTGATCCTGCCGATCGCGCTGGCGGTGCAGAACCGCATTTCGGTGACCGATCTAGCCCAGACGCTGTCGGTGTATCCGTCGCTGTCCGGCTCGATCGTGGAGGCCGCGCGCCGTCTGATGGCCCACGACGACCTGGACTGACTGTTCTGCCGTTGAGTCTGCGCTGGTGGTGGGGGTCTCTCGCACTTTTGCGCCGTGAGCGCAATCTCAACGCGCCCGGCGGGCTGCGCAGCCCAGCATCGGCACAGAGCGGCACGTAGGCTGGGCAAGTACTGACCGGTAACAAGGGAGTACTGCGTGGCTCAGCCAGAGCGGGAATCGAAACTTCAGCCCGAACAGCGCCGACGTGCCTGGGAGCGGCTGGGTAGCGAACAGTTCGACGTGGTTGTCATCGGTGGTGGAGTGGTCGGCGCCGGCGCGGCCCTGGACGCGGCCACCAGGGGCCTCAAGGTCGCCCTGGTCGAGGCCCGCGACTTCGCCTCGGGAACATCGAGCCGCAGCAGCAAGATGTTCCACGGCGGTCTGCGCTACCTCGAGCAGCTCGAATTCGGACTGGTGCGTGAGGCGCTGCATGAGCGCGAGCTGTCGTTGACGACGCTGGCTCCGCACCTGGTCAAACCGCTGCCGTTCCTGTTCCCGCTGACCAACCGGCTCTGGGAGCGGCCCTACATTGCTGCGGGCATTCTGCTCTACGATCAGCTCGGCGGTGCGAAATCGGTTCCGCCGCAGAAGCATCTGACCCGCGCCGGAGCGTTGCGCCTGTCGCCCGGGCTGCGGCGCAGCTCGCTGGTCGGCGGAATCCGTTACTACGACACCGTCGTCGACGATGCCCGGCACACCATGACGGTGGCGCGCACCGCGGCGCACTACGGCGCGGTGGTGCGCACCTCGACGCAGGTGGTGGCGCTGCTGCGGGAGGGTGACCGGGTCACCGGGGTGCGGGTGCGCGACTCCGAAGACGGCACGGTCACCGAGGTGCGCGGCCACGTCGTGGTCAACGCGACCGGGGTCTGGACCGACGAGATCCAGGCCTTGTCCAAGCAACGCGGCCGGTTCCGGGTGCGCGCGTCCAAGGGCGTACACATCGTGGTGCCACGCGACCGCATCGTCAGCGAGGTCGCGATCATCCTGCGCACCGACAGCTCGGTGCTGTTCGTGATCCCGTGGGGCACGCACTGGATCATCGGGACCACCGATACCGACTGGAATCTCGACCTGGCCCATCCCGCGGCGACCAAGGCCGACATCGACTATCTGCTGGGTCAGGTCAACAGAGTGCTGGCGACGCCGTTGACCCACGAGGACATCGACGGCGTGTATGCCGGCCTGCGACCGCTGCTGGCCGGGGAAAGCGAGGAGACCTCGAAGCTCTCCCGCGAGCACGCGGTCGCGGTGCCCGCCCCGGGCCTGGTCGCGATCGCCGGCGGTAAATACACCACCTACCGGGTGATGGGCGAGGACGCCATCGACGCGGCAGCGGAGTTCATCCCGACCCGGGTGGCGCCGTCGATCACCGAGAAGGTGCCGCTGATGGGTGCCGACGGATACTTCGCGCTGGTGAACCAAACCCAAAGCGTCGGAAAGGAATACAACCTGCACCCGTACAGGGTTCGGCACCTGCTGGACCGCTACGGATCGTTGATCGGCGAGGTGCTGGCGATGGCCGAGAAGCGCCCGGAACTGCTGGACCCGATCACCGAGGCGCCGGTGTATCTGAAGGTGGAGGCGGCCTATGCGGCTGCGGCCGAGGGAGCGCTGCATCTGGAGGACATCCTGGCCCGACGGATGCGGATCTCGATCGAGTACCCGCACCGCGGGGTGGACTGCGCCCGCGAGGTCGCCGAAGTCGTTGCGCCGTTCCTGAATTGGGGCGACGAGGACATCGACCGCGAGGTCGAAACCTATTGCGCGCGGGTCGACGCCGAGGTGCGCAGCCAGCAGCAACCCGATGACGAGTCCGCCGACGCGTTGCGGGTCGCCGCGCCGGAGGCGCGGTCGGAGATCCTCGAACCGGTGCCGCTGAATTGAGGCCCCCTCCGCTGCCGGTGCGTGACGGGCTGGGCCCGTCCCGGGTGCGGCTGCGCGGCGGGTCGGTGCTGGTCGAGATGGCCGACCGGTTCGGCGAGGCGGCTGCGCAAAAGGTGCTGGCCGGTGAGGTGTTCACCGCCGATGGGGTCGTGGTGACGGCTGCGACGGTGCTCGCGCCCGGCACCCATGTCTACCTGTACCGCGAGATTCACGACGAGGTCCCCGTCCCGTTCGACATTCCGGTGCTCTACCGCGACGACAACATCGTCGTCGTCGACAAGCCGCACTTCCTGGCGACGATGCCGCGCGGACGCCATGTCACCCAGACCGCGACGGTGCGGTTGCGCCGGGAGCTGGATCTGCCGGAACTGAGCCCGGCGCACCGATTGGACCGGTTGACCGCAGGGGTGTTGGTGTTCACCACCCATCGTCAGGTGCGCGGGGCTTATCAGACGCTGTTCGCCCAAGGAAGCGTGCGCAAGACGTATCTGGCCCGCGCGGGCGTCCGCGCGGATCTGACGTTCCCGCTGACGCTGCGCAGCCGGATCATCAAGCAGCGTGGGCAGTTACAGGCAATGCAGGTGCCGGGCGAGCCGAACGCCTCGACGCTCCTCGAGCACCACGGCGACGGACTGTACCGACTGACGCCGCACACCGGCCGCACCCACCAGCTGCGCGTGCACATGAACGCGCTGGGGCTGCCGATCTTCGGTGACCCGCTGTATCCGCACGTGATCGATGTCGCGGCCGACGACTTCAGCGCGCCGCTGCACCTGCTGGCCCAGAGTCTGGAATTCGTTGACCCGTTGACGGGTTTACCGCGGAGCTTTCTCAGCCGGCGCGAGCTGCCCAGCGGATAGGTGTGCGCTCAGATCGCAATTCCCCTCGGTCTTCCATTGCGATCTGAACGCACACCGTGGGCGTCGGGTCTCGACGCCCACGGAGCCGAACCTACGACATCCTGGCAGGCGTGCACCGGTAATTGTTGATTCCGTAATTAGTTACCGTTCGACGCGTATTTGCCGTTCTGACGTGCGGTTATCACCGCGAAGGGCCGTAACTGTCCGGCCTCCCAGTACCAATTGTCGTCGACGTCGATTACTGGCAAACCCGGTTGCCTTCGGAACCAGAGCGGTACTGGGTTTCAACGGCGCGGGTGCGCCGGGACTGCAACAATGACGGGGTTGTCGGCACGAAGGAGACGATGTTGGGCAAGTTCCTGCTCGCCGCGCTGATCATCGGCGGCGCGTTCGCTCCGGCTGTGGGCGTGGCTCCGCAGGCCCAGGCCGCGGTGTGCGGCTCGGTCGGTGGTGTGCACGTCAGCGTCAGCGGCTGCGCAGACCCGTTGTACGAACTCAACGACGTGCTGCCCCCGCCGCCGCCTCCGCCGCCACCTCCGCCACCACCACCGCCGCCGGGTGCGCCGCCACCGCCACCGCCGCCGCCACCACCACCTCCACCGCCTCCGCCGGTGTATTACGACCGCACCCCGAACGTGGATGTGTGCGCCAACGTCGGGCGCCGTATCAGCGTGAGTGGCTGCATCTAGATGGATCGGAGTGCTTTCGACCGGCTCTTCGACATGACCGGTCGCACGGTTGTGGTGACCGGAGGTACCCGCGGGATCGGATTCGCGTTGGCGCAGGGGTACCTGCTGGCCGGCGCCCGGGTGGTGGTTGCCAGTCGCAAGGCCGACGCCTGCGAGCAGGCAGCCCGCCAGTTGCGCGAACTCGGCGGTGAGGCGATCGGGGTCCCCACCCATCTCGGGGACGTCGATGCGCTGGGGCAGTTGGTGTCGCGCACTGTCGACGAGTTCGGTGGCCTCGACGTGTTGGTCAACAACGCGGCCAATCCGCTGGCGCAGCCGTTCGGGCAGATGACCGTCGACGGGCTGACGAAGTCTTTTGAGGTCAACCTGCGCGGGCCGGTGATGCTGGTGCAGGAGGCGCTGCCGCACCTGCGCGCCAGCGAGCATGCCGCCGTGCTGAACGTGGTCTCGATCGGGGCGTTCATCTTCGCGCCGATGTTGGCGATCTACGCATCGATGAAGGCAGCCATGATGTCGTTCACCCGGTCGATGGCCGCCGAGTTCGTCCAGCACGGCATCCGGGTCAACGCACTGGCCCCCGGTCCGGTCGACACCGACATGATGCGCAAGAACCCGCAGGAGGCCATCGACGGCATGGTCGGTGGGACGCTGCTGGGCCGTTTGGCCACCGCCGACGAAATGGTCGGCGCGGCACTGCTGTTGACCTCCGATGCGGGCAGCTACATCACCGGTCAGGTGATCATGGTCGACGGCGGCGGCACCCCGCGGTAAGACTCTGCCTCTCTCGCCGGTTGTGCTCTGGGGGCGGGATTTTCGCGATTTCTCCGCCCCGGGCGCACGCTCGGAGTCAGTTCTTCCGCAGGATCTTGGCGGCGGCTTCGGCCATTTCACCGCTGGTCGAGGACAGGATCTGGCTGCGGTTCTCCAGGTGCAGCGCGGCCTCCAGGCTGGACGCTTCCAGATTCGCCCACAGTACCTGCTTGGTTGACTCGACTCCGAATTTGCCGTAGCTGCACAATGTTTCGGCGATCTCCACAGCCGAGTCCACCGGGTCCTGCACCACCCGCGAGACCAGGCCGAGGTGCAGCGCCTCGTCGGCGTCGATCGCGCGTGCGGTCAGGATCAGGTCGAACGCCGGGCCCGCGCCGATGATGCGCGGCAGCGTGTAGCTGACCCCGATGTCACAGCCGCCCAAGCCGAGCTTGATGAACTGCGTGCAGAACCGCGCCGACGGTCCGGCCACCCGCAGGTCGCAGGCCGCGGCGATGCCCAGTCCACCGCCGTAGGCGACGCCGTTGACCGCTGCGATCACCGGCTGACGCAGTCGGTGGATCTTGGCGGTGAGCTCGGCGATGCGCTCCTGCCAGCGCATGCCCGACCGCGGGAATTCGGTGCCGCCGCCACTTTCGGCGGGGTTGGGGGCGCTCAGATCCAGCCCGGAGCAGAAGCCGCGCCCTGCTCCGGTCAGCACCACGACCCGGCAGGTGTTGTCGGCGCCGAGCTCGTCGAGCGCTCGGTGCAACTCCTCGACCAGCTGAAAGGACAAGGCATTGAGCTTGTCTGGCCGGTTCAGGGTCAGCACTGCGATATCGGACCGAGGGTGGGTGACTTCGAGGACGGACGACATGTCCGTACGTTAACCGCTGCGCCAGCCCGCCACGCCGACAGTGATCATGCGTAGTTGCTTGATCGCGACACTTCTGATCTGGTCGAGTGTGGCCTGGTCGTGGGCATCCTCGATGGCTTCGGCGATCACGATCATCGAGTTCACGAACAGTGAGGCAAGGACGTTGAGGTCCTCACCGCTCCACGTGTTCAACTCCGGAAAACGGGCCAGGTCGATGGCCAGTTCTGAGGTGATCAAGCGGATCTCGGTACGAATCGCATAGCGCACGACCGACACCCCGCTGTTGCGTTCGCGGCCGATGAACAGCCAGTGTTCGCGTCGTTCGTTGACGCCGTCGATCAGGATGTCCACGCTCGACTCGATGACGCGCTTGGGGTCCAGCTTGCCGGCCCGCGCACCGCGCAGCATGTCGCGCAGGCTGCGAAAGGACTCGTCGATGAGGACCAGCCCCAGGGCTTCCATGCTGTCGAAGTGGCGGTAGAAGGCAGCCGGGACGATGCCGGCCTCCCGGGTCACCTCGCGCAGGCTCAGGGCGGAGAAACTGCGTTCTTCAAGCAGCCGGAGCGCCGCGGCGATGATCGCCTGACGGGTGGCCTGCTTGCGCTCCTCGCGACTCGGCTGGTCGCGGGTGCTGCGGGAGCGTGATCTCTCGGGGCGACTGGATCGCGACCGTTCGACCCGCGGGCGATGCGTGCTGGCCACCTGTCGAGCGTACAGCCGTTTACCCAAACGCCCGCGCAAGGGCAGGCCACGACGCCGGTCCCGTGGGTGATCGTCGAAGACCGGTAATGCGAACTGACCGGTACGGACCTGCAGAGGTGCACATCAGCGCACAATTGTTCACCCAATGTGAAGGCTGCCACACCTGCGGTTGCACCCCTTGACGCGGGCCCGAAACCGGCGCACGGTGTACACATGTTCACTGAAAGTCTGACCAAGAAGGTGCGTCGGTCCGCCTTGCTGGACCTGCTGACCGGTCCGCACGGCGTCGACCGCTACACCGAGCTGGTCGACCCCACCTGGACGCGCGGCGACGCGCGTGCCCGGGTGGTGGCGGTCCGACGCGCGACGCCTCGCAGCGTCACGCTGACGCTGGCGCCGAACCGGGCCTTCACCGGATTCCGCGCCGGTCAGCACATCAACTTGTCGGTCGAGATCGACGGCCGCCGGCGCACCCGGCCGTACTCGCCGGCCAACGCCGAGTCCCACGGGCACATCGAGCTGACCATCGGGCACCACGACGGGGGTTTGGTCTCCACCCACCTCGTCGAACACGCCCGCCCCGGCATGATCGTCCATCTCGACTCCGTTGCCGGCGACTTCGTTCTCCCGGAGTCCGCGCCGAAGAAACTGCTGCTGGTCTCCGGCGGCAGCGGCATCACACCGGTCATGTCGATGCTGCGCACCCTGCGGGCGCGCGGGCACCGCGGCGAGGTCGTCTTCGTGCACTACGCCCGGTCGGCCCACGAGGCCTGCTACCGCGACGAACTCGCCGAGATCGCCGCGAGGATGCCCAACGTGACGGTGCGCCATGGTTATTCGCGCGAGACGGACGGCTCGGATCTGCACGGACGCTTCTGCGCCGAGCACGCCGGCATCGCCGATCCGGACGCGGTGTACGTGTGCGGGCCGCCGAGCCTGGCCGATGCGGTGCGCGAGGTGTTCCCCGACGCACAGTCCGAAAGCTTCGTGCCGCCGGTGTTCGACGGTGAATCGACCGGCGGGCGCGTCACTTTCGCCGCCAGCGGATTCGACGTCGTCGATGACGGCCGCCCGCTGCTCAATCAGGCCGAAGACGCCGGTCTGACCCCGGAAAGCGGATGCCGCATGGGCATCTGCTTCTCCTGCACCCGTCGCAAGTCCAGCGGCATCGTCCGCAACGTCGTCACCGGAGCGGTGTCCTCACCGGACGCCGAGGACGTGCAGATCTGCGTCTCTGCCCCGGTCGGCGACGTCGAACTCGACCTCTGATCCCGCACTGATCCCGCAACCACCATCTGGAAGGGAGCCACCCATGACCACCACCATCGAGCCGACCACCACCCCCACCGAGCCGGCCGCCACGGATCCGACGGCCCGGACGCTGACCAAGACGGTCGCCGGCAAGACGATCACGCTGACGCCCGAGCAGGCTGAGGCCTTTGGAAAAGAGCTGGATGCGCTCAAGGAGAGCGTCATCGCCGACCTCGGTGAGCGCGACGCCACCTACATCCGCCGGATGATCAAGGCGCAGCGCGGACTCGAGATCGGCGGCCGGGCCTTGCTGTTCGGCGGGATCATCCCGCCGTTCTGGCTGGCCGGCACCGCGATGCTGTCCCTGTCGAAGATCATCGACAACATGGAGATCGGCCACAACGTCATGCACGGCCAGTACGACTGGATGAATGACCCGGCGATCTCCAGCAAGGGATTCGAGTGGGACAACGCCTGCCCGGGTGACCAGTGGCGGCACTCGCACAACTACATGCACCACACCTACACCAACATCGTCGGTCTGGACCGCGACATCGGCTACGGCATCTTGCGGATGAGTTCCGACCAGAAGTGGCGGCCCTACTACCTGGGCAACCCGGTCTATGCGTTCCTGCTGATGGTGCTGTTCCAGTACGGCGTCGCGCTGCACGAGATGGAGAGCGAGAAGATCGCCGCCGGTGAGATCACGCTGACCGACAAGCGCGAGATCCTGCAGGGAATCTGGGCCAAGACCAAGAAGCAGACACTGAAGGACTACGTCGCCTTTCCGCTGCTGGCGTGTCCGTTCGCGCCGTGGGTGTTCGCCGGCAACATGACCGCGAACCTGGTGCGCAATGTGTGGTCCTACATGGTGATCTTCTGCGGGCACTTTCCCGAGGATGTCCAGGAGTTCTCCATCGAGGAGACCAAGGCTGAGACGCGTGGGCAGTGGTACTTCCGCCAGATCCTCGGTTCGGCGAACCTCACCGGTGGTCCGTTGTTCCACATCCTGACCGGCAACCTGTCGTTCCAGATCGAACACCACCTGTTCCCGGACATCCCGGCGTTCCGGCACGCGGAGATCGCCCCCAAGGTGCGCGAGATCTGCGAACGCTATGGCGTGCCCTACAACACCGGCCCGCTACCGCGGCAGTTCGCGACGGTGATCCGCAAGATCGTCAAGTTCGCCCTGCCGTTCTGACGTCGGCGGCCGGTCCGCCCGAAATAGGTAGGTCTTGTCGGAGCCGCTTCGACGTGCTGAGGTGTGCGAGGTCGGGTCTACGTCTCGGGAGGAATGTTCATGCGTGCTGCGATTGCGGCGATGACGGTGGTGGCTGCGGGTGCTCTCGGCGGTGCCGGAGTGGCCTGGGCCCAGCCCGCGACCCCGGGCGCAGGTGAGCTGACCTCGCAGCTGCGGGTGGTGCTCGATACCGGCGCGCCCAGCGCTGATCGGGCCGCCAAGCTCGCCGGCGGCCAGGCCGCGCTACCCACTGCCGACAACATCGCCAACCGGCTGAACTCCTACGGCGGTGTGGTGTCGTGGCAGGTGCAGAACCCGGTGCTCAACGGCGACCAGGTCGACGCCCAGCTGGCGGTCACGATCCCGATCTTCGGGACCAAGACCCACAACATCTACTGGGTCGAGCAGGGCGGCGCGTGGAAGCTGTCGAACCCGTCGGCCTGCGTGATCGCCAATGACGTCGCCGGGGTGGACTGCACCGTCTGATACTCCGGCGCACGTCCGCGTCACACTGGTAGTGGACGTGCGCAACGGCACCGCTGCGCGGGTGTGCGCATTCGGCGGCTGGCATCGTCCGATGAAGGACAGGTCAGGGCCGGATGGGAGGTCGAGCGGTGGCAGACCACGACGGTCGGCTGGTGGTGCCGGGGCAGACGGTCTGGCAGACGGCGCATGCGCCGCGGTTCAGCACGATCATCGACGGCGCCGACTACCTGGCCTACGTCAAGGCAGCGATGCTGCGCGCCCAGCGGCGCATCATGATCATCGGCTGGGACCTGGACTACCGGACGACGTTCGAGCCGGAGGGCGCGACGATGTCGGGGCCGAACTGGCTTGGGCTGTTTCTGCAGTGGCTGGTGTGGCGGGAGCGCCGCCTGCAGGTGTATCTGCTGAAGTCCAATCTGCGGCTGCTGCCCATTTTCGACGCGTTCTGGTTCGGTGCGGCGCCGGTGTCCTGGCTGAATCAGATCACCCCGAACCGGATGCACTTCGCGGTCGACGGCGCGCGGCCCACCGGTGCGGTGCACCACCAGAAGATCGTGGTCGTCGACGATGAGATCGCGTTCTGCGGGGGCATCGACCTGACGCTGGGGCGTTGGGACACCCGTGAGCACCCCGCCGAGGACCCGCGGCGGCAGTCGGTCGGCGACACCTACGGCCCCCGTCATGAGGTGGCGGTGGCCGTCGACGGTGACGCGGCCAAGGTGCTGGCCGAGCAGGCCCGCGACCGGTGGGCTGCGGCCACCGGCCGGAGGTTGCCGGCGGTCAGTGCTCGAGGTCAGGTGTGGCCGAACCGTCTCCCGGTGGTGTTGCGCGATGTCGAGATCGGGGTGGCGCGCACGATGCCGACGCTGTTCCAGCGCAGCGAGGTGCGGGAGGTCGAAGCCCTCAACCTCGCCGCGATCGCCGCCGCCCGCGACGTCATCTATCTGGAGAACCAGTATCTGGCGGCGCGCAGTCTGGCCGAGGCGCTCGCCGCCCGGCTCCGTGAGCCCGACGGCCCCGAGGTGGTGATCGTGCTGCCGCGCAGTTCGGAGAGCCGCTTGGAGCAGGAGTCGATGGACAGTGCCCGTCAACGGCTGCTGCGGCTGCTGTGGGAGGCCGATGAGCACGGCCGGCTCGGGGTGTACTGGCCGGCCGTCAAGGGCGGCGAGTCGGTCTACGTCCACTCCAAGATCTTGGTTGTCGACGACCGGATGCTGCGTGTCGGCTCGTCGAATCTGAACAACCGATCGTTGGGGTTCGACAGCGAATGCGATGTGGCGCTGGAGGCGCCCGACCGTGGGCGCGAGGACGTTCGACGCGAAATCATCTGGCTTCGCGATGATTTGGCTGCTGAGCACCTGGGGGTGCCCACCGTAGAGTTTCAGCAGGCGGTCGCTGAGCATGACTCGTTTCTGGGTGCGGTGGAGGCGCTGCGGGGCACCGGCCGCTCACTGCGCAAGTTCACCGAGTTCATGGTCTCGGCGGACGCGTCACCGTTCGCCGAGAACGATCTGATGGATCCCGGCCACGTCCCGCCGTCGATGACCGACAGCGTGCGTAGCCTCGCGGTCAACGTCATCACCTGGCCGCTGACCGACGCGGCGCCGTGGGTGTGGTCGCTGGCGCGTGGGTTGGTCCGTCTGATCGAGCCGGACGGCGGGGCGCCGCGTGCCGAGGAAGCCGATGTGGACGCCTATCCCGGCTCCTGACCGGCGCCGGTCACCGCTGACAAGTCGGGCACCAGAATGTGTTGCGGTCGCCGGTGCGGTCGCCGGAGATGGTGGTGCCGCAGCGTCGGCACGGTTTGCCGTCGCGACCGTAGACCCACACGTCCTGTCCGGCTCGGGTGTTTCCGGTGGTGGTGCGATTGATCCGTAACCTGTTGAGCCACAACATCTGCTGGGCGCGGCTGACCAGCCGAATCGGATCACCCACCTCGCCGACCGGGGTCGATGGTCGCAGCCCGAACACAAAACACAGCTCGTTGGCGTAGACGTTGCCGACACCCGCCATCACCTTCTGATCGAGCAGTGTCTCGGCCAGCGGCCGCGACGGCTCAGCCATCAGGTTCGCGGCGGCCACCTGCGCCGACCAGTCCGGTCCGAGCAGATCGGGCCCCAGGTGGGCGACAGCGGCCATGTCGATGGCCCGGTCGAGCACCTCCAGTACCCCGAGATCGACCCCCGACGCTCGGGTGTCGGCGGTTTCCAGCACGATGCGAATCTTGTAGGCCGGCGCCCGGACCCGACCGATCACCCATGCGCCGTCCATCTTCAGGTGGGAGTGGATGCTCGCCGCGCCCACCCGGATGAACAGATGCTTGCCGCGGCTGAGCACCTCGTCGACCACCTGACCGCTCAGGTCCACCGCCGCGTAGCGCGGCACCCGAATGTCGCAGCGGGTCAGCGTCCTTCCTTCCAGCGCTTCGCGCAGCGTCGCCGCGGCACGGAAGACAGTGTCGCCCTCGGGCATCAGCGCAGCCGCAGCCCGCGTGGCGTACGGGAGAACCCAGCGTGGACCAGCGCTTCGGCCACCAGCGAGCCACGCTGTTCGAGCACCGGTACCCCATCGATACGTTCCACCAGCAGCGCCGGAACCCGTTGCCGTGTCACAAGTTCGGCGACGGCGGCCGCTGCGGCATGGTGGGTGTGCGGGTCGGCGGTGAAACTCAGTAGCGACTTGCCGCCGCGCTCGACGAACCAGGCCAGCTCACCGTCGACAAGCACCACCAGCGCTCCTGCCTTGCGACCAGGCCGGTGGGCTTTGTCGGCGTCGGTGTCGCGGGTGGGCCACGGCAGTGCGGCGCCGTACGGGTTGGCCGGGTCGGTGGCGGCCAGCGCGATGGCGCGGTGGCTGTGCTGCTCGTCGTCGATGCTGTCGGCGTAGCTGCGCAGCCGGTCGACGGTGCTGGCGGTGGCGAACTGCGCCCCACCCAGTGATTCGACGAAATAGCCGCGCTGGCAACGTCCGGCGTCCTCCATGGTGGTCAGCACTTTGTACATCGAGGCGAACCCGCCGGCGATGTTCTCGGTGGCGACCGCGCCTTTGGTGAGCACGCCGTGACGGGCCAGCAGCTGATCAGCCTGATAGGTCGCCCGCACCGTGGTGTCCACCTCGGCGACGGGCAACAGCGACCATCGCCCTGCCACGGCAGGGTCGGTGTCGCGGTGCGCACCCAGGCTGGTGGAGCTGAGGCTGTAACGGCTCAGCCGCGGCGCACGCCGGTGCCGATGCGATGGTGCGGCAGCGCGCCGTGGGCCCGACGGGCGGGTTCCGGCCAGCAGTGCACGCACCGGCGCGAACGTGTCACCGCCGATGTGTCCGGCCCAGATCAACTGCCATAGCGCCGCTTTCAGTGATTCCGTGCTGACGCCGTCGACCGAAAGCTGCCGGAAGAAGTATGCCCCGCCGCCGCTGAGCGCATCGAGCAGCGCGCGGTGGGTCTCGGTCAGATCCAGCTCGCCGACGGCTGCCAGCGACAGCGGCGCGGTATCGGCCGGATGAAACGCCACCCAGCCATCAGCCGTCGACAGCGGCCCGACCCCGGACCACAGCACCTCACCGGCGGCCAGCAGCTCGTCGAGCATGCCCGGCTGATAGTCGCGCACGCGTTGGCCGAAGATCAACGGCTCCACGGCCGAGGCAGGTACCGGCACCCCGGCCAGCTGGTCGATCACCACGGCCAGCCCGTCGACTCCGGACACCGCGTCGCCGCCCAGCATCTGCCAGGCCGGCAGGAAGCGGCCCAGCGCCGCGGTGCTGACCGGTTCGATCTGGGCGCGCAGCGCCGCCAGCGATCGACGCCGCAGAATACGGAGCACCTCGACGTCACACCACTGTTCACCGGAATCGGCCGGCGCATCGCTGAATTCGCCGCGAATCAGCTTGCCGTCGGCGGCCAGCCGGCCCAGCACGTCGGCGGCCACCCGCACACCGAGCCCGAACCGGGTCGCCGCATCAGCAGTGGTGAAAGGCCCTCGGGTGCGGGCATACCGGGCCAGCAGCTCACCGAGCGGGTCCACCACCGGTTCCAGGAACGCCATCGGCACCCCGACCGGCACCGCCACACCGACACCGTCGCGTAGCCGGCCGATGTCTTCGACCGCGGCCCACCACGACTGCCCGCCGTAGGACACCGGCAGCGCCCGCTTGGCTGCCAGCAGGCCTTCCAGCCAGCCGCCGACGTCGTCGGCGTCGCAACGTTCCACGATTTCCGAAACCGTCAGCGGGCCCAGCAGCCGCAGCAGGTCGGCCACGCCTTCGGCATCGCGCGCGGCCCGCTCCGGTGTCAGATGCTGCAGCTGTCGGGTGGTCACCGCCATCACGTCGGCGTCGAGCAGCTCGCGCAGCTCCACCCGGCCCAGCAGTTCAGCCAACAGCGTGGGATCCAACGCCAGTGCCGCCGCGCGGCGTTCGGCCAGCGGGCTGTCGCCCTCATACATGAACGCGCCGACATAGCCGAACAGCAGCGACGCCGCGAACGGTGACGGTGTCGGTGTCTCGACCTCCAGGATGCGCACCCGGCGCTGGGCCACCCGTGACATCAGTTCGGTCAGCGTCGGTACGTCATAGACGTCCTGCAGGCATTCGCGCACCGCCTCGAGCACGATCGGGAAGTCGGGGTAATTGCGTGCCACATCGAGCAACTGGGCGGCGCGCTGGCGCTGGTGCCACAGTGGGGAGCGCTTCCCGGGATTGCGGCGCGGCAGCAACAGCGCCCGCGCCGCACACTCGCGGAACCGCGACGCGAACAACGCCGAGCTACTCACCTCGGCGGTGACCAGCGGCTCGATCTCGTCGGGTTCGAAGACGAAGATGTCGGCACCCGGGGCGGCGTCGTCGGTGTCGGGCAAGCGCACGATGATGCCGTCGTCGGAGGCAGTGGGTTTCTCGTCGATGCCGTAGCGCTCGTAGAGCCGCTTGCCGACGGCCAGCGCCAGCGGCCCGTGCACCCGCAACCCGTAGGGCGAATGCAGCAGCACCCGCCAGTCGCCGAGCTCGTCGCGGAAGCGCTCCACCACCAGCGTGGTGTCCGAGGGCACCGCGGTGGTTGCGTCGCGTTGCTCGGAGATCAGCTGCCACAGGTTGTCGATCGCGAAGGCGTCGAAACCAACCTGCTGACACCGTTGTTCGAACCCTGGACGGTCCAGCCGCGCCAGCTCGCCGGTGAACGCCCCGATCGCGGCGCCGAGTTCGGCGGGCCGGCCCACCCCGTCGCCGCGCCAGAACGGCAGCCGGGCCGGCTCTCCGGGGGCGGGCAGCACCAGCACCCGGTCGTGGGTGATCTCGGTGATGCGCCAACTCGTCGCGCCCAGCGAGATCACATCACCAGGGCGGGACTCGTACACCATCTCTTCGTCGAGTTCGCCGACCCGCGAGGGGGTTTCGGTGGCGAGGAAGACGGTGAACATCCCCCGGTCGGGGATCGCGCCGCCAGAGGTGACCGCCAGCCGTTGGGCGCCGGGCCGCGCGGTGAGCGTGCCGGCGTCGCGGTCGTAGACGATGCGCGGCCGCAGCTCGGCGAAGTCGGTCGACGGGTACTTGCCGCTGAGCAGGTCCAGGGTCGCCTCGAATGCACTGCGCGGCAGCGTCGCGAACGGGGCGCTGCGGCGCACCGTGTCGAACCAGGCATCGGCGTCGACGGTTTCCAGCGCGCACGCCGCGACCGTGTGCTGGGCCAGCACGTCGAGCGGGTTGGCCGGCACCTTCATGGTCTCGATCTGCCCGCCCAGCATCCGCTGCACGCTCACCGCGCACCCGATCAGGTCGGTGCGGTGTTTGGGCAGCAGCACTCCCTGGCTGATCTCTCCGACCTGGTGTCCGGCACGTCCGACCCGCTGCAGCCCACTGGCCACCGAGGGTGGCGTCTCGACCTGGATGACCAGATCCACCGAACCCATGTCGATGCCCAGCTCTAGACTCGACGTCGCCACCACGGCTTTGAGCCGACCACTCTTCAGCGCATCTTCGACCTCGGCGCGGGCCTCCTTGCTCACCGAGCCGTGATGCGCCCGGGCCAGCAGCGGTTCGGCCCCGCGGCTCTGGCCGCTGCCCATCAGATGTGCCGGCGCACCGCCGGCGACGGTCGGGTTGTGCGAACCCAGCTCGACGCCGAGGCGTTCGGCGTGAATCTCGTTGAGACGTGCGGTCAGCCGCTCGGCCAGCCGTCGGGAGTTGGCGAAGACGATCGAGCTGCTGTGCGCCTCGATCAGGTCGACGATGCGTTCCTCGACGTCGGGCCAGATCGAATTGTTCTCCAGATTGGCCATATCGGGCACCGGCACCTGCACGGTCAGGTCGAACGTCTTGGCCGCGGGCGGAGCGACCACCGTCGTCGGCGCCGACCCGGACAGGAACCGCGCCACCTCCTCGGGGGGCCGCACCGTGGCCGAGAGCCCGATGCGCTGCGCCGGCCGTTCCAGCAGCGCGTCGAGCCGTTCCAGCGACAACGCCAGATGCGCGCCGCGTTTGGTGGCGGCCACCGCGTGCACCTCGTCGACGATGACGGTCTGCACCCCGGTCAGCGTCTCGCGCGCCGCCGAGGTCAGCATCAAGAACAACGACTCCGGGGTGGTGATCAAGATGTCGGGCGGCTTACTGATCAGTTCCCGGCGCTTGGCCGGGGTGGTGTCGCCGGAGCGCACGCCGACGCTGATGGCCGGTGGGGCGACCCCGGTGCGCTCGGCGATGCGCGAGATTCCGGTCAGCGGTGTGCGCAAGTTGCGTTCGACGTCGACGGCCAGCGCTTTGAGCGGGGAGACGTAGAGCACCCGGGTGGTGGGTTTCGGGGCCGGGGTGCGGGCCAGCCCGTCGATGGCCCACAGGAACGCCGCCAGCGTCTTGCCCGACCCGGTGGGGGCGATGACCAGCGTGTTGTCCCCGTCGGCGATCGCCGACCAGGCTTGCGACTGCGCTGCGGTGGGCTCGACGAACGTGCCCGCGAACCACTCCCGGGTCAGCGCGCTGAACCGGGTCAGGGCACCGGCTGTCGACGACATGAGTCCATGGTGCCCGCCGGCACCGACAACGCCGTCGCACGTCATGATCGTTTCCTCCCGATATCGAGCATCGGTGCAGGTGAGCGCCTATAATCCAGGTCATGATGGCGGGGGCTGGGCGACCTCGGATTCCGGTGGTCATGCCGAACATGCGCTGGACTGCCGTGATCGCTGCCCCGGTGCTGGCGCTCACCGGCCTCGCCGTGATCCCTAACGTCGCGCCACCGTCCGCGCGGGCCGATTGCACGAGCACCGGACGGACGACGATCTGTTCGCAAGGCGAGTCGAGGGGCGTCGACACCGGTAGGGGGCCCAGCGGCGCGCAGGCACCATGGGTGCCCTATCCCTGCGAGTACGACTGGTACTTCTGCCCCAATACCTACGGCTGGACGATGGACCTCGACTACGCCGGAAGTGCCGACGACTTCACTCCGCCCGGTGGAGTCGGATGGCCTGGCTTCGGCGCTGGAACGGGCGGCGGCCCTGGGAAGGGTCAGCGCTGACCGGTGTGAACAACGCCGTCGCACGTCATGATCGTTTCCTCCCGATATCGAGCATCGGTGCAGGTGAGCGCCTATGATCCGGTCATGGTGGCGGGGGATTGGCGTCCTCGGATTCCGGCGGCAACGATGGGCCGGCCGCGCACCGCCGATCGGGTCATCAGCCGGCCGGACCTCCTCTCCCGCCTGTGCGCGACCGACGACGGCGGCATCGTCACCATCACCGCACCCGCGGGATACGGCAAGACGACCGTGGCCGCGCAGTGGGATGACCATGACCTGCGGCTGTTCGTCTGGGTCCGCATCGACCACCTCGACAACGACCCCACCCACCTGCTGCTGCATCTCGCGACCGCGGTCGGGTCGGCCACCGCCGGCGCCGAGGGCCGTCTGCGGTATCTGCGCGGACCGGGCCGGGAGCCGCTGACCCATCTGGTGCCGGCCGTGGTCGAGCTGCTCGAAGACGGTCCGGCGCTGGTGGTGGTGCTCGACGATCTGCACCACCTGAGGGCCCCGGCGGCCGTCACCGCGTTGCGCACACTGATCGACGAGGCGCCCCACACGACGACGCTTGCGTTGCTGGGGCGATCCCTGCCACCGCTGCACATGGCGCGTCGCCGGCTGTACCGTCGCGTCGCCGCGATCGAGGCCGATGCGTTGCGGTTGACCGACGCGCAGACCGCCGCGTTGCTCGCCTCGGTGCACCAGGCCTGTGATGATGCGACGACGGCCGCGGTGGCCACCTTGTGCGAAGGATGGGCTGCTGGTGTGGTGCTGGCGGCCATGGCCCTGCGGGACGGTGTTCCGCTCGAGGCGTTGACCGCCCGGCACACCATGGTCGTCGACTACGTGGTCCAGGAGGTCCTCGAGCGGCTTGACGCCGACACCGCCTCATTCCTGACCGAATCGGCTGTGCTGGAACGCTTCACCGCAGAGCAACTTGACGTGGTGTTGGATCGCGACGATTCCGATGCCAGGCTGGAATGCCTCGTCGACTACGGCAATCTGTTCCTGATTCCGTTGGACCGGGAGCGCCACTGGTTCCGATATCACCACATGTTCGCCGACGTGCTGCGCGGCAGGTTGCGTGACACCGCCCCGGAGCGCTACCGGCACTTGGCATCCCGGGCGGCGGAACTACTGGAGAGCGAAGGCGACCTCGACGGCGCGCTGATGCATGCCGTCGACGCCGGTGACCGAGCCCGCTGCGCGGCACTGGTGGGTCGGGAGGCGGTGCGCCTGGGATTCGACGGTCGCGCGGGTGTGCTCGCGCGGCGGCTGGCGCTCCTGGACGACCGCACCTTCGTCGAGTATCCGGACGCGGCGGTAGCGCGTGCGTGGCTCGGTGTCACCGCGGCCGACGCGGAGTTGATCCAGCGCTCGCTGCTGCTCGCGCACCACGCCGACGACGGCCGGCCGCTGGCTGACGGCACGCCGTCGGTGAAAGTCGCTGCCGCCCTGATCAGTTCACTGGTGGGTGTGGGCGGGGTGCACGACGTCATTCGGCATGCCGAGTCGGTCCGCGCGGCCGGCGACTACCTGGTCAATCCGTGGTGGGGTGCGGCGACGGTGATGATGGGAGCCGCGGAGTCCATGCTGGGGCGGGTCGACCGCGCCCGCGCGTTGCTGGAATCGGCGCTGCCGGTGACCGAGGATCTGCCGGGATTCCAGGCCGCCGCGCTGGCCCATCTGGCGTTGCTCGACCTGGGTGCCGGCACCGAGGACGCCGCGATCGAGCGCAGCTATCTGGCCCGAAAGCTGGCCGATAAGTTCGACCTGTGTGACGTCGTACCGATGGTCGTCGTCTATGCCACCGCCGCAGCGGTGTCATCGCGCACCGGGGATGTCGGGGGCGCACGGGAATCGGTCGCTGTCGCCGAGAGCCTGCTCAACCGTTTGGGAAATCTGGCGGCGCGCACCGCCATGCTCGGTCATGGGTTGCTGGCGTGGACGGCGGTGGTGCTCTGCGACAAGGACATGCTCAGGCGCCACCTCGACGCCGGCGAGCGCGCCCGTCTGCGGGAACCTGATGCGGTGGCGCTGGGACAGCATCTGGACCGGGTCAAGGCGATGGCCGCCGGCGGGCAAAGCCCGTTGACAGCCGCGGAGTTGCGGCTGCTGCCCCATCTGTCGACACATCTGTCCTTGCAGCGCATCGCCGAAACGTTGCTGATCGGTCGGGAGACAGCGAAATCCCAGACCGCATCGATCTACCGGAAGCTGGGGGTGTCCTCGCGCGGCGACGCCGTCGCCGAGGCGAAACGACTCGGGTTGTTGCCGAGCTGAGCCGCGGGACCGCGGCCACGATGCGTTTCACCCGTTGTGGGGGATGTGATTTCGCGTCCGGATACCTAGGCTCGACCTGCCCGGCCGCTCGATGGTGTGTGCGGAAACAGGTGAGAGGACGCGAACATGCGGTTGGCTTGTCTGATTGCTACACCGGTCCTGGCTTTCGCCGGACTGGCAGCCGTCCCGACCATCTCGCCGACGACTGCCCAGGCCGACTGCACCAGCACCGGGGGAACGACGATCTGCGCCCAAGGCGAGTCCCGGGGCGCCGACGGTGGTGGCGGACCGAGTGGGTCGGCGGGTCCGTGGGTTCCTTACCCGTGCGAATACGACTGGTACTACTGCAACGACAGCTACGGCTGGGGGATCGACTTCGACGTTGACCTCGGCGGTCCCGGTTTCAACCCTGGCGGGGGTTTCAACCCCGGCGGTGGAGGGGGGCCCGGTTTCGGTGGCGGATCCGGCGGTGGTGGCGGCGGCCTCGGGGGAGGTCGTCGGTGAGCGACGATTTCACCCAGACTGGGGGATGCCCGGCAGTCATTTGAGTTCCTAGAGTTTGATCCGTGGGCCGCCGGCTCACGGGCGATTCCGCAATGGCCGCGTCGGCGGCCAAACGCACCAAGGAGCACATGATGCGGGTTCGGTTTCTACTGGCCGCGGCGCTACTGGCGGTGCCCGCTCAGTTCATCGCGACACCAACGGCTTCAGCCGAGTGCACCACCGAGGGGAACTTCTCGATGTGCTCGCTGGGCGGACTGGACAACAACAACCAGCCGGGAGCCTACGTGCCCTTCCCGTGTGGTTACGACTACTACTGCAACGACGACTGGGGCTGGTTCATCCCCTGACAACCGGTCATCCGACCATCGACAGCGGAATCAGGAGCAAGAAATGTTGTCTCACAATACGTTCGCGCGACGCGTGCTGGTGGCTGCCGTGGGCTCCGGTGCGGTGTTGCTCAGCGCAGCTGTCCCGGCTTCCGCCCAGCCGGCCCCACCACCGCCGAACTGCACGGCCGCCGACCTGGCGGGCATCATGTCCGGCATCATGGCGGCCACGTCGGCGTACCTGTTCACCCACCAGCCGGTCAACGACTTCTTCACCTCGTTGAAGGACGTACCCAAGGAAGAGCGGCGCACAGCGTTGGTCGCCTTCCTCGACGCCAACCCGCAGGCCAAGGCCGAACTGCAAGGGATCCGCCAGCCGGCCGTGGACTTCCGGCAGCGCTGCGGCTAGCGGTCGACGGCGCGCGTCGGGCCGTAGGTGAACCAGTAGGTGCGCCCCCGCGGCTGAAGAACAGACAACGCCGTCGAGAGCACGCCCGCGGCAACGGGCTGGCGACACGTCACATCGCCTGCTGTTCGATGGCGTGGTGAATGGTGCGCACGCTCGGGCGAAAGCCGAGCCGCCGCGCCAACGCGCCATCCATCTGCAGGCGCCAGGGCTGTTCCAGCGCCTTCGACGTCGGCTCGGCGGCACTACCGGCGAGCGTGACGAGCTCGTACAGGGACGTCGGGGCCTCGTCGGTGAGGTTGACGATGCGCCCGTCCATCGCACCGGTGAGCGCGAGCCGGGTGGCGACGGCGATGTCGCGGTGATGTATCAGGCTCATTCTCTGCGCGGGATGGAATCCGGCGTTCGCGACGAGCTCGGGCAGGGATTCCACGTGACCGTCGCCGTCGCCGTAGACAAAACCGTAACGCTGGATCGCCCAGGTGAGACCGCTTTCCCGCAACGCGTTTTCGGCCATGAGCTTGCTCGCGGGGTACGCGTGCTCGGGCTCGACCGGGTCATCCTCACGACTCGGACGGGTGGCGTCGGCGTTGTAGACGTGCGCGGTGCTTGCCATGATGAAGCGTGCGTCCGGTGCATGACGCTGTGCCGCCGAGATGAGGTTGCGGGTCCCGTCGAGGTTCGTCTTCCACATCATGTCGGTGTCGGTTGTGCGAAACACCGCGGCAAGGTGGACGATCGCGTCGACGCCGGTTACGGCCGGCGCGAGCGATTCGCCGTCGGCGAGGTCACCGATCACCTCTGTCACCCCCTGAGGTGCCGTTCCCTGTCGGCGCACGACGGCGCGGCAGTCGTGGCCGTCGTCGACGAGGCGCGGCAGCAGTCGCGCGCCGATCAGTCCGGTGGCTCCGGTCACCAGGATCTTCATCACTCGTCCTTTCCCAATTGTCTTACGAGTCGCTCCGTCGCGGCTTGCAGCACTCGTATGGTGATCGCGATGTCGTCGGCGTCGATGTCGCCGAAGGCCATGGCATGTATGTGTGTCAGGTCAGGCAGGTCGCGCCAGAGCGCCTGCCCGCTGTCGGTGAGCCGCAGCAGCTTCTGACGCTGATCAGCGCTGTCGGGAATCTGTTCGATGAGCTCCTTGCGAACCAGGGCGATGACGACCGAACTCAGTGTCGCGCGTTCGACGTGCAAGATCCGTTGCAGTTCGCGTTGCCGGGTGGGTCCCGCGTGTGCGAGTTGGTAGAGCACGTACCACTGTGTGGCGCCGAGGTCGTAGGGCCGAAGCATGTCGTCCATGACCGCGCGGGCAGCGAGATAGCACCGTTTGGTCCACGCGCCGACCGTGTCGTGGTCTGTCGGCTTTTTGTCAGGCACCAGACAATACTGTCTGCTAGCAGACGAAAAGTCAATCTTGAGTAGTGGTCACCGCACGGACGCGCACCAGGAGGGAGGTCCGGCTCCGACCACGCCCGCCCTCCAGGTCGAGCGCCAACGTCATTGTCCGCCAATCCGTTCCGCGGCGAAATCGGCGCCCTGTGACGCCATACCGTTGCCCACATAAGCGCTGTGAGCTGTCCGGTCCAGGCCGCCGGCCGCGCATATCGGGTCGCGCTCGGCGCAGAGGTCCAATGTCCTGCCCTGGTAGCTGGGTCCGATCACCTGCGGTGGCGCGTCTTTGACCGCGAGATTCGTCACGAAGCTCGATGGGCGCCCGAACATGACAACCGCGGCCACGCGGTCGGCGACCCTGCCGCTGAGGGGACTGGGCATGGCGATCGGCGGCACGTATCCGGAGGGCATCGCCTCGCTGGTGGCGTAGGCGGTCACCGCCGCACCCTGTGAGTACCCGCCCAGAATGATGTCGGTGGTGGCGCAACGCTCGGTCGTGGCGTGAACACGGCTGAGGACATCGGCCACCCCTGAGGCCGCGCGGGGGAAATCCAGCGATGCCGGATAGTTCACGGCGTGCACGTTCAGGCTCTGGTCGGGCAGGCGCGCACGGAGGGCGTCGACGAATCCCTGCCCCGTCGCACCGATTCCGGGCGGCTCGAGAGTGCCGCGGGCGAAGATCACCTCGACGTCGGGGCAGTCGTCGGCCGCGGCGGCCGCGCCGGGATTGGCCAGGGTGGCAGCGGCAGAGAACACGATGGCGAGTAGAGCTGCGGCGCAGAGAGTTCGGCCGATGCGGTGGACGGCCCCGCACGCGCGTCCGTGATCAGCGAGAACGGACATGGGAAACTCCTCGTGACAGTGGTGTGGGATGACTGGCGGAGCTGGTCAGCGCAGCAGGGTTTCTGGGTGGATCGGCAGGTCGTGTATGCGGATGCCGGTGGCGTTGAAGACGGCATTGCCGATTGCGGCGGCTGATCCCACCGTTCCAAGTTCCCCGACGCCGCGAGCTCCGACGTTGCTGAAATCGGGGTCGTCGCCGTCCAGACAGATGGCGTCGATGAACGGCACATCGGCGTTGACCGGAACGACGTAGTCGGCCAGGTTGGCCGCCGCCAAGCGGCCGGAGGGTTCGATCGGATCGGCTTCCAGCAAGGCGTGGCCGATGCCGAAGATGACGCCACCGACGACCTGACTGCGGGTCGCCTTGGCGTTGATCACCCGACCGATGTCGACGACGGTGGTGAACCGCGACACCCGCGTCTCCCCGGTCATCGAGTGGACCCGTACTTCGCAGAAGTGCGCACCGAAACCGTGTGCCACGAACCGTGGAGACATGGTGTCGTCGTCGCTGTGGACGGCGATGATCTCCGAGGTTCCCATCCTGCGTAGGAGATCGGCGAAACCGATGCGCCCGTTGCCCGCTCGCAACGTACCGGCAGCGTAGGACACCGGTGTCTGCGAACCGGCCAGCGGCGAGGCCGAGTTCGTCGCAGCGGCCCTGGTGAGGTTGTCGATCGCGGCTCGTGCAGCGGTCCGGGCGGTTGGAGCCATGCTGCCGGTGGCGCGGGAGCCGACGGCGCCTGGCCCGGGCGGCAGGATGGTGTCACCGACTTCGGTGACGACACGGTCCATCGGCAGGTCCACCGCATCGGCGACCACGATCGCCAGCGCGGTGGCGGCTCCTGTGCCGATGTCCATGACACCGGATGACGCCAGTACCGTGCCGTCGTCGCGGAAGCGCACCTCGACCGCGTTGCCGGACCGGCCGGCGGCTGGGTAGATCGCGGTAGCCATCCCCACACCGATCAGCCACTGTCCGTCGCGGTTCGTAGCGGGCGTGGCTGAACGGCGTTCCCAGCCGAATCGGTTGGCTCCCAGTCGATAGCACTCGTCGAGTCTCTTGCTGGTCCACCGGCGATTGGTGCCGGGCAGCGTCGTCGCGTAGTTGCGCAGCCGCAGTTCCACCGGGTCCACGCCGGTCGCGACCGCCAGTTCGTCCATCGCCGTTTCTATGGCGAACGCTCCGGGCGCTTCGTTGGGCGCGCGCATCGCCCAGCTCGGCGGAGTGTCCAGGATGACTTGGCGCTGGTCGACGTGCAGGTTCGGGGTGCGGTACAGAGCTGCGGTGGTCTCGGCGGCAGTGCGCATCGGCCACCCACCCACGGCAGGAGCTTCGGCGTCGGATTCGTGGCTGACAGCGGTGAGTGTTCCGTCGGCGCGGGCGCCCAACCGCACGCGCTGACGCACCGCGGAGCGGTGCCCGACAATGCTGAAAACTTGGTTGCGGTTCAGGATCAGTTTGACCGGACGGTTCAGTTCCCGGGCCGCCGCGGCACCGAGAATGACATCTGACCACGGTAGTACGCGGCTCCCGAAGCCGCCGCCGACGTAGGTGGAGATGATGCGCAATTGTTCGGCGGCCAGCCCGAGCGCGCCGGTGATGCCGGCGGTGGCCCGGCCCGGAAACTGGGTGCCGGTGTAGAGGGTCAGGAAATCCTCACGCCAGACCGCCACGCATGCATGGGGTTCCATCGCCGCGGCATGTTGCGCCGGTTGGGTGACGATGGTCTCGATAGTGATCTCACTGTCGCGCAGTGCGGCGTCGATCGAGGCCACGCCGGGCGCGAGAACGGTCTGGTTCCCCGACTCCGGCATCTCGATGCTGATGCCCGGCCCGGCATCGGCAAGAGCCGTCCTCGGGGTGCGGGATCGGTAGTCGGTCCTGATCATCGCGGCCGCGTCGCGGGCGTGTTCGAAGCTGTCGGCGACCACGACGCCAATAGCTTGGCCGTAGAAGCGGACATCGTGGTCCTGCAGTGGACGGTAGCGTTCCCCGAGAGCATTCTCGGCGACGGGCTGCAGCCGCAGCGGCGCGAACGGTGTGTATATCGCCAGGACACCCGGTGCCTGCTCGGCCGCGTCGGTGTCCATGGCGGTGATTCGGCCCAAACCGATGGTGGCGGACACCAGGACGGCATGGACCAGGTCCGGTTCCTGGTAGTCGGCGGAGTAGCGCGCGGCCCCCGTGGTTTTCGGGCGCCCGTCCACGCGAGAGATTTCGCCGCCCAGCGGTGAGGGACTCATCCGAGCTCCGCAATTTCGGTAAGTGCTCGGACGATTGCCCGGCGCAGGAGATGAGGCTTGAACCCGTTGTGCCGCAGCGGCCGGGCATCGCCGGCCGCAGCTTGGGCCGCTGCGTCGAAGGTCTCCGCAGTTGCGGGCCGGCCGGTCAGTCGCGATTCCACTTCAGGTAATCGCCAGGGCACGGTGGCCACTCCGCCGGCAGCCAGGCGTGCCCGGGTGATGACCGCGCCGCGCAGCGTGATCGCCACAGCCACCGAGGTGAGCGCGAACTCATAGGATTGGCGGTCGCGGATTTTGAGATAGCCCGTCCGGGTGCCCGCAGGGAACCGGGGTGCGGTGATGGCGGTGATCAGTTCCCCAGGGTCCAAGTCGTTCTCCACCTCCGGTGTGGAGCCGGGCCTACGGTAGAACTGCTCGAGGGCGACACTGCGTTCGCCTTCAGCACTGCTCAGTTCCACCGCCGCCTCGGCGGCCACGAGTGCCACGGCGACATCACTTGCGTGGGTGGCCACACAGTCGTCGCTGGTGCCGAGTACCGCGTGGGTGCGGTTGTAGCCATCGATCGCCGAGCAACCGGCGCCGGGGCTGCGCTTGTTGCATGGCATCGATATGTCGCGGAAGTAGCTGCACCGGGTGCGCTGCAGGAGGTTTCCGCCCATGCTTGCCATATTGCGCAGTTGGGCGGAGGCGCTGAATTCCAGCGCTTGACTGACCATTGCGAAATCGCCTCGCACCGCTTCGTTTTCGGCGACGTCGGCCATACGCTCCATGGCGCCGATGCGTAAACCGTCCGCGTCGACCGTGATGCCGGTCAGTGGCAGGCCGTTGATGTCGATGACCCGCGTTGGGGTCAGCACCTCCAGCTTCATCAGATCGACCAGCGTGGTACCGCCGGCGAGGTATGCGTCAGCGGAGCCGGCGTGGGTGGTGGCTGCGGTCACCGACTCTGCCGTCGTGTAGGAAAAGGGCCGCATCTCACGACATCCGATCGCGGGCGGCCTTGACGGCCTCGACGATGAAGGGGTAGGCGCTACACCGGCAAATGTTGCCTGACATGTGTTCGCGAATCTGTTCGTCGGTGCGTGCGTGTCCACCTTCGATGACCGCTACAGCCGACATGATCTGGCCCGGAGTGCAGAAGCCGCACTGCAGGGCGTCATTGTCGATGAACGCCTGCTGTACGGGGTGCAACTCATCACCCTCGGCGAGGCCTTCGATGGTCAGGACCGCGCGGCCGTGCACGCTCGGCGCCAGGGTCAGGCACGAGAGCACCCTCCGGCCGTCGACATGCACGGTGCAGGCACCGCATTGACCGTGGTCGCATCCCTTCTTGGTGCCGGTCAACCCGATCTGATCGCGTAGCGCGTCCAGTAGCGTGGTTCGCGGATCGAGGTCGAGCGTGTGTTCCGTGCCGTTGACGAGCAAGGTGATCGGAATGGCACCGACAGCGGCGTCGACATCGGTAGGCCGGTCGGCCAGACGTGAGACCAAGACGGTGCCACCGACTGTCACCACGACAGCCGTGCCGGTCCATCCGATGAAGCTGCGCCGCGACACTCCAGACTCGCCAGCCGTGGCCGTTGCTTCAGGCCCGGGGTCCGTCGCCGTGTCGGTGGGCTCGTCTGTCATTCTGGCTCCGTCTGTTGATGAAATATCGACGTGTGCTTCACGATTGCAGCCTGCGCAGCTGCGATTCAGGGACGAGTGATCCCTGGCTAGCTCGGTCGCCATCTGAACGCTATGCGGAGCTGCGCAGGGCTGGATGCGACGCATAGCAAACACACATCTTTGACCGCTTCACCTGCAGGCCAAGACGCCTGTTCGAAATCGAACCTCTGGTGGCCGATTCGCCAATCCGTACCATGGGGGTGCGACAACGGGAACGGCCTGACGATCAGGCATGACTGAACAGAGGAGCAATGACGTGTTCGATAAGACCTTGACCAAGCGTGTGTTGGCGACGGCAATCGGCAGCGGAGCTGTGGTGATCGGATTGGCCGCGCCGGCGGCTGCCCAGCCTGCGGCACCGAACTGCACCGCGGGCGACTTCGCCAAGGTCATGTCCGGCGTCACCAACGCCAAGGGCGACTACCTGCTGGCCAACCCCGCGGTCAATGACTTCTTCACCTCGCTCAAGGGCACCCCGAAGGATGAGAAGAAGCAGGCGGTGACGGCCTATCTCGACGCGAACCCGCAAGTCAAGGCGGATATGGACGCGATCCGCCAGCCGGTGCAGGACCTGAAGAACCAGTGTGGAGACACCCCCGCCGAGAGTGAGTAGCTGAGGCGATGGCTCTCGTCGACCGGAGGCGCGCGCCCAAGCTGCCGCACCCCGGTCGACGGGTGCCGTTTCTCGGTGACCTGTTCGCGTTCGACGCGGACGCGCCGTCGCAGTCTGCGATGGCGCTGGCCACCCTGGGCGACGTCTTCGAGTTCCGCTTTGTCGGAGCGCGCTACGTAGTCGCCAGTGGTGCGGACGCGGTGATGGAGCTGTGCGACGAGAGCCGGTTCTGCAAGCACGTCGGCCCGGAGATCGACGCGCTGCGCATTGTCGGCGGGGACGGGCTGTTCACCGCCTACAACGACGAACCCAATTGGCAGCGCGCCCACGACGTGCTGATGCCGGCGTTCAGCCAGCAGGCGATGCGCCGGTACCACGCGGTGATGTGCGACGTCGCCGACGAGCTGACCGCACGGTGGGACCGGCAGACGACCGTCGACGTGTCGGCCGAAACCACCCGGGCCACGCTGGAGACGATCGGGTGGTGCGCTGCGGGCTACCCGTTCGGCGCCTTCGCCTCCGAGCAACCCCATCCGTTCGTCGAGCACATGGTGGCCGCGCTGAAGGGGTGTGACCACGTGGGGGCGTTGCGGCAGACGTTTCTGCCCCGATTCGTGGTGCGCCGCGCCGAACGCAAGGTCGCGCCGCACGCCGAGGCGCTGCACACGATCGTCGACGAGATCGTCGACCAGCGGCGCCGTGACGGGCTGGGCCACCACGACGACCTGCTCGAGTTGATGCTCGCCTCCGACCTCGAGGCCGCCAACATCCGCTATCAGTTGATCAATTTCCTGGTCGCGGGCCACGAAACCACCTCGGGTGCTTTGTCGTTCGCGCTCTATTTTCTCTCGCAGCATCCCGAGGTGGCTGATGCGGCGCGTGCGGAGATCGACGATGTCTGGGCAGACCGGGAACGACCGGGCTTCGAGCAGATCGCCAAACTGCGCTATGTGAGGCGGGTGTTCGACGAGTCTCTGCGGCTGCACCCGACCGTTCCGGGTTTCTACCGGGCTGCGCGCGAGGACACCGTGCTGGCCGGGGTGCACCCGATGCGCAAAGGTGACTGGGCGCTGGCGTTGACCATGACGTTGCACCGCGATCCGCGCTGGGGCGCCGATCCCGACGCCTTCGACCCAGACCGTTTCCTTCCCGAGCGGGTCAAGGCGCGTCCGGCGGCGCTGTACCGTCCCTTCGGCACCGGCCCGCGCTCGTGCATCGGCCGCCAGTTCGCGCTGCACGAGGCGGTGCTGCTGTTGGCGGTCGTGCTGCGTCGCTATGACCTGGAAGGCGATCCGGACTACGAGTTACAGATCGCGGAGCGATTGACGCTGATGCCCAAAAACTTCCACCTCACCCTGCGTCGGCGGTAGGTCGGCGTGGTCTACACGCCGAGCTTCAGGCCGGCGCCGGCGTCGACGAACAACTGCTGGCCGGTGACGAATCGTGCTTCATCGGAGGCCAGGTAGACGACGGCGTGCGAGATGTCCTCGGGTTCAACCCAGGGCGTGGGCATCGCCTGGAGTACCGGAAACACCAACTCGGCGTCTTCGCGCGTCGGTTCGGGTAGGTCGGGGCGGAACACCTTGTACATGGGCTGGTTGTGCAGCATGTCGGTGTTCACGTTGGTCGGGTGCACCGCGTTCACCCGGATGCTGTGCGGAGCCAATGTGAGAGCCAGCGCTTTGGTGTAATCGCGGATCATCTTCTTCGCCATGCCGTAGCCGGCGCCACCGGGTCCCTGCGGTCCGCCGCCGGTGGCCAGGTCCTTCTGGTCGATCAGCCCGGCGATGGATCCGGTCGAGATGATGGAGCCTCCGGCGGCCAGGTGGTCGAGACTGACGTGGATGGTGTTGATGACGCCGACGAAGTCGACGTCGAAGGCGTCGATGAAGCCCCGGAACGGGATGTGATTGCCCTGCGGGCAGATTCCGGCATTGGCGACCACCACGTGCAGGCCCCCGAGCTGGGCGACAGCGTCATCGAGGGCGGTCTTGAGCGCAGCCCGGTCGCGAACGTCGACAACGCCGGTGACGACTCTCTGCCCGGTCTTCTCGACCAGGTTCGCGGTCTCGTCGAGGTCCTCCGGGGTGGCCAGCGGGTATTCATTGGACTCGATGTCGGCACAGATATCCAGCGCGATGATGTCAGCACCCTCGTCGGCGAGATGAACCGCGTGGCTGCGGCCCTGCCCTCGGGCAGCGCCGGTCACCAGGGCGACTTTGCCTCTCAGTCGATTCATGCGATCCTCCCAAAGTGAGCCGATGCCGTCCGGCAATCTAGTGGATGGTAGAACACTTTTTGTTTATCTGTCACGGTGCGTGGGGTGCTCCGCCGGGCTCACATCGCGGTGCGGCTGTCCAGGCCCAGAGCGGCTGGATCACGGCTGAAGCCGCGCACCATGGCCTGCACGACGTAGGACGCAGCCAGCGAACCGCCGCGGGTGAAGACCCGTCCCTCACCCTGCACCAGCCCATTGCCGGACCAGAACGCCCGGTTGGAGTAGAGAAGCCAGTCGGTGATGTCGGCGTCGTCGTGAAATGCGATGTCGACCTTCATGATTCCGGTGGATAGGTCGTGGTGCGCCCTGGCTTCGCCGAAGCCGCGGTGCGGAAGCATGCCCGCTGCGATCGTCCAGTGGGTGGTCGACTGCGCCAGCAGGGCCGAGTGCAGATAGCTCTGCTCGGGCGCCGAGCGAAAGCGTATCCATACGTCGATCTGCGGCGGGGCCGTTCGATCGGGATCCGGGTCATAGGCGCCGTCGACGACGCGAATCTCCCGGCCGGGCATCCCGAATCCGGCGAATGGCACCGCGCGCTCGGGGCCCGGGACGTCGGGCATCGGATCGGTGTGGCGGATGGCGTCTGTCGCGCCCGAGTCGGCCAACAGCAGTCCGGTGCTCCTGAGGCTGCCGTGCTGGCTGATCCGAACCTGCGCGGTAGAGAATGTCCTCCCGCGACGCAACATGTCGACGTCCACATCCACAGGTGCCGTGAAGGACGCAGCTTTCAGGAAGATCATGGAGGCCGAAGTGACACGTTGATCGGGAAGGGTTTTCGACACCGCGACGATCGCATCGGCCAATAGCTGACCGCCTTCGACGACATCACGCTGAGTCGGTCCGTGCGCGGGTCCGGTGAACGAGTGCCCGCCCGCCGGTGAAACGTCGATCAGCCGGACGAGCTCGTCGGCGTCTCCCCAGAGCGGAAACGTCGCAGGAACCGCACTGCCGTCGGGCCAATTCTCCACCACCAGGACCTGTATGGCCGGTGAGTCAAACGATACATAGCCGGCGATGGGCGCCACCTCGCGCAGCGGGGTGGGGTACGACCATGCGACGTCGTCGACGGACTCATCTGCTCCGGTGAGGTGCCAGTAGGACGCCACGCCTTTGAAGGGGCAGGTGGTGTGCTTCGGCGACGGTGCGAGCACATCCCAGTTCACCGAGCTCTCGGGGAAGTAGAGGCGGTCGACGTGGTCGGTCTCGGTCAGTATCAGGCACGAATCACTCTCGGCGACCAGCACGTCACCGGTCCACACTTGGCCGGTGTGCGGGCAGTGCGTGATGTCGATCCGATAATCCGGGTAATCCGGCCAGGCGGATTTGACCTGTTCAGTCACTGGCCGGGAGGGGTTTGGCCTCTTTGAGTTCCAGTGCTGTCGTGCCGACGGACAGCGAACCCTTTCCGGCTTTGGTGACCAGTACTTCGGCACCGCCCGGGGTCACGTAGCGCTTGCCCATCAGGTTGCCGTCGGCGAAGGCCTCGTCGAGAGACAGCTGGGCGTCGCTGTCGACGTCGACCGGGATCATCGGAGCCCCGCCAGCGCGGAGGTCGTCGAGTTCGTCTGCGCTGCGCACGACGATCACCTGCGTGTCACAGACCTGGCTTCGCAGTCGTGCGCCGTTCTTGATCATGGGATCCTCCGGGTCGGCTAGGGGGTCATCGGAGCAGCGGGTGATTTGAGTGTCACATGTTCGAGTCCGACGTTGGGATTATCCAGCGCACTGGCGAAGATGCCTGCCATCGTGTCGGCGACACTTTCCGGGGTCATGTGTGTCGAGGGCACCAATCCGCGGGAAATCCACTCTCCAGCAACAACTCCGAGAAGTTCGGGATCGAAATCCGAGATGAAATCGGTCGGGACTGTGGCTCCGACCTCGACGCAGCTGAAGCGATAGCCGGGATGTTCCAGTCGCCATGCCACCAGACTGCGTTCCATGGCCGCCTTGCTGGCCGAGTATGCACCGAGCGCGCGGTGTGGATGGCGCACGGAGTCCGACGACAGCACCGCGACCACGGCCGACGGACTCAGTATCGGCAGGTGTGCCTGGATGATCTGGTGCACGCCGATCACGTTGGTGGACAGCACCTTCATCCAGTCTTGGGCATCGACCTCCGAGAACGCCTTGAGCGGCGCATATCCGGCGCTGATCAGCAGAAGGTCGACCTCGCCGAGCGCTTCGGCCGCAACGTGGCTGACACGGGCACAGTCGTCGGGTTCCCGAATGTCAGCCGACACCGAGGTCGCCGACACGGCGCTGGCGAGGACGTCCGGGGGCAGTTCGCGGCGTGCCACCACGACCAGGCGCGCACCGTCTGCGATGGCCCGCACGGCGAAAGCCCGGCCGATGCCGGCGGAACCACCGACGACGACCACCCGCTTTCCGGCCAGCGACCGTTCGGTCACGACGCACCCTCGGCGATCGACTTGATCTCCAGGTACTCCTCGAAACCGGCGACACCCATCTCGCGTCCGATCCCGCTCTGCTTGTAGCCGCCGAACGGCACGTCGACGCCGTAGAAGACGCCTCCGTTGACATTGACCGTGCCGGTGCGCATCCGGTTGGCGACCGCGCGAGCACGCTCGTCGGACGCGCTGACCACGGTCCCGGACAACCCGTAGCGCGAGTTGTTGGCGATCTGCACGGCGTGGTCATCACCGTCATGCGGTATTGCGACCAACACGGGTCCGAAGATCTCCTCCTGCGCCACAGTCGAATCCGGGTCGACATCGGCGAGCAGCGTCGGCTCGACGTAGAACCCGGTCGGCAGGTGGGCCGGAACACCGCCGCCGACGGCGATGGTCGCGCCCTCGTCGACGCCCGTTCGGATGTAGCCGAGCACTCGTTGCCGCTGCTCCTCACGGATCAGCGGACCCATCAGCACCGACGAGTCGGTCGGATCCCCGTACGGCCACCCCTTCAAGGTTTCGGCGAGCGTTTCGACTCCCTCCCGGTATCGCGCACGTGGCAGCAACAGTCGGGTGGTGTTGGCACAGCCCTGGCCCGCATGTGTGGTCGCGGCGAAGGCCGCCGAGGTCACTACCGAGCCGAGGTCGGCGTCATCGAGTGCGACGAGGGCCGACTTGCCGCCGAGTTCGAGGAAGAGTTTCTTGATGGTGGGTGCCGCGGCGATCATGATGCGGGTTCCGGTGGCGGTCGACCCGGTGAACGAGATCATGTCGACTCGCGGGTCCTCGCAGAGCTGCTGGCCGAGGCTGTGGTCGAGGGAGGTGACGATGTTGACGGTGCCGGCGGGGATGTCGGTGTGCTCGGCGATCAGTTGGCCGATCAGGGTGGCGCAGTACGGAGTGTCGGGAGCCGGTTTGAGCACGACGGTGTTGCCGGCCGCCAACGCGGGGATGACTTTGGCCAGGTTGATCTGGACGGGATAGTTCCACGGTGTGATCGCCCCGACCACGCCGACGGGCTCGCGGCGCACGGTGCGCCGGGTGGCGATGCCGAACGGTTCGGCGATGCCGAGGTCGGTCTCCCATGGGTAGTTCTCCGCGAGGTCGGCGACCCAGGGCAGTCCGGCCAGCGGTGCGTCGATCTGCGGTCCGTAGGTCAGCGCGATGGGACAGCCGACTTCTGCGACGGCCGTCGCGCGCAGTTCGTCGGCGTGCTTGGTCAACGCATCGTGGAGCTGGCGGATGCAGCGCACACGAAACTCGAGGTCGGATGCCCAGTCGGTGTCGTCGAAGGCGCGCCGGGCAGCCGCGATCGCGGTGTCCATGTCGGCATGTGTCGCGTGGGCGGCCACGCCGATGGTTGCTTCGGTGGCGGGGTTGACGTTGTCATAGGTTGCGTTGTCCGACGCGGCGACCAACCGTCCGTCGATCAGCATCCGCGGTTCCTGCCAGATGTCTGCCATGAACAGAACAGTAATACAAGAGATGTTCAGTTGAACAGACGCGATTCTGCAGTGGTCAGCGCAAACCGTTGACCGCGAACTTCTCGACATACTTGCGGACCGTCTCGGGCTTGGACATGTCGAACGTCTGCGCCTCGTTGACGGTGGAAAAGGAGTAGATGATGCGGGCCAGCCACTCACTGGCGGCGGTGACGTCAACCGACGCGCCGACTTCGCCTCGCTTCTGCGCCTCCCGGACGTAGGGCACGAGGAACTCGGTGGACCGCCGGACCGAGCTGTCGCCGTCGGCGATCATGTGGCGCATCAGCTCGGCGTCATCGGCCATCAGGCGGTTGCGGGTGCGGTGATCGAGCAGGATCTTCGCGTGGGTTTCAGCCATGGCGCCCAGCTTCTCGGCGAGAGTCCTTTTCTTGGTCATGGCTTCGGCCACCTGCTGGTAGAACTTCTGCGCACCGAATTCGATCGCCGCCTCGATGAGGACGTTGCGGTCCTCGAAATAGCGGTACACGGTGCCGCGCGACACGCTTGCCATGCGCGCGACGTCCTGCACGCTGGTGCGCTGGATGCCGAGCTGGGAGAAGCACTGGTTGGCAGCCTCGAGGATCTGGTTGCGTCGATCGACTTCGTCCTGATCCTCGACCTCGACGGTCGCGCGTGAGGTTGCCATGTCGCTCCTTGCCTTCGCGAGTGCCGTACGGCCGCTTCGCCAGCAATGATGCTACGCGACACTTCGTGTCCTGGTGTGCCGGCACGTCGGGGTCGGCCTGCCGGGGTGCTACAGGCCGACAAGGTCGGCGAGCAGCCGCCGCTGGAGGTCGCTGTCACCGAGGAGCATGGCTGACGACTTGGCCCGTTTGAAGTACAGGTGTGCCGGGTGTTCCCAGGTGAACCCGATACCGCCGTGCAGTTGGATGTTCGCCGCGGCCGCCCGCTGGTAGGCCTCGGTGGCGTGAGCTTTGGCCAGCGCCGCTGCGGCGGGCAGCGCATCGGGTTCGTTGTCTGCTGCATGAGCGGCGTATTGCGCTGCGCCCCGGGCGCATTCGATGTCGAGCATCAGGTTGGCGCAGGCGTGCCGAACAGCTTGGAACGATCCGATCGGACGCCCGAACTGGTGGCGTACCTTCGCGTAGGCAACCGCGAGGTCCAGACATCGCTGTGCGCCGCCGACTTGTTCGCTGGCCAGCGCGGCGGCCGCGTGCGCCAGCGCCCGCCGCAGTTCGGCTTCGCCGAGCCCCAGCCGGGTTGCGGGAGCGCCCACCAGATCGATGACGGCCTGGCGGCGGGTGGCGTCCAAGGTCGATTGCGGCCGTCTGGTGAGGCCGGCGGCATCGTCGACGCAGAACACCCCGACAGCGTCATCGGTGCGCGCCACCACCAGAACCACATCGGCGAGGTCGCCGTCGGGAACGTAGTACTTGGTGCCGTGCAGGGTCCAACCGTGATGGGACTGTTGTGCGCGGGTATCGATCCGGGCGGGGTCCCAGTGTCCTGCACGTTCGGTGAGGGCGAGGGTGGCGATCGAGGACCCGTCGGCGATCGCCGGCAGGTAGCGCCGTTTGGCGTCGTCGTCGGCACACTGGAGGAACACACCGGCGGCCAGCACGGCAGACGAGAAGTACGGCCCCGGGGTCAGCGCGGCCCCCAGTTCCTCCATGACGATCGCCAATTCGGCGTAGCCGAAGCCTTCACCGCCGAACTCCTCAGGAATGATCAGGCCCTGCAGATTGAGTTGGCCGGCCATCGCATGCCAGACCTGTGGGTCATATCCGCTGTCCGACTGCATCGCCCGGCGGACCTCCGACTCGGGTGAATGGTGCTCGAGGAACGCGCGCACCGCCGAGCGGAATTCGCGCTGCTCGGCAGTCAAGGTGAACGCTGCCGGCGTCGAGTCGGCGGTCATGTCAGGAATTCCTCGGGTCGTCGTCGGCGCGGCCGGTGGACGCGACGCGGGGCACCTCGCGGTGCCTGCGCAGGGTGGCGATCCAGGCGCCCGGGGCTGGCGGCGCCGCGACGGGCACATCGAGTCGTCCGGCACCGGCGCTCTGGAACTCCTGCCAGCTCGGGAAGGCATCATGAAAGTTGCCCTCGTGCGCGGTGGTGCCGGGCCACCGCATCTTTCGCGGGCCCAGCGGAGGCTCGGCGAGGTCGCTCTCGTACCAGAACAGCGGGGTGCGCCGCACGAAGAACCACTGTCGGTCCCGGCGCTCGTAGGTGTCCAGGTAGGCCATCAGCTCGATCACCCACGCCGATTCGGTTTCGAGCTCGTTGCGCGAGTAGACCAGCCCGGACGCATGTTCGGCGTCGTGGATGTCGATGACGTGCCCCAGCACACCGTGTGCCGTTCCCAGCAGGTCGTGGCGGAGCTCGGTGTCATACCACTGCCGAAGCGCTTGCCGACCCCGACGCCGACCGGGCACGCCCACATCGTCGACGAACAGGTTGACCAGCGCGTCGAGGTCGCGCATGTCCAGTGCGACGGCATATTTGGCCGCCAGCTGGCGGATCTCATCGAGTGCTTCCAGGCGTTCGACGCGGGCGGTGAGTTCGGCGAGGCCACCGTCGGTCACGACAGGACACCTTCGTCCATCATCTTGGTCAGCGCGCGCTTGTCGATCTTGTCGGTGGTGGTGTAGGGCAGCGGTTCGGCGTCGGTCAGGATGGCCCAGCGCTTCGGAACCTTGTACGCCGCAAGGCGGGAGCGGCACGCCGTCGCCAACTCCTCGGCGGTGGCTCGATGACCCTCGTTGAGCACGACGGCGGCGCTGACGACGGCGCCCCGCTCGGGGTCGGGCAGGCCGACCACGTAGGCGACTCGGACTTCGGGTAGCCGGCGCAACTCTGCCTCGACTTCCATGGGTGCCACATTGGTTCCCGACGTCTTGATCATCTCGTCGGTACGGCCGGCGAAGTACAGGTGGCCGTCGTCATCCCGGTAACCGGCGTCCTTGGTGTGCAGCCAGCCGTCGCGATCGACCAATTCATACCAGTGTTTGCCGATCATTCCCCGCATCAGAGCCGTTCCGCGGACACAGATCTCACCGGTCACTCCGTTGGGCACCTCGATGCCGTTTTCGTCGATCACCTTGTGCTCATAGCCGGGCGCGGACACGCCGAGCGATCCGCGCTTGGATTCGGGAACCTGCTCGTGCGGGGGCCACCAGGTGTGGCTGCTGCACGTTTCGGTCATACCCAGCTGGGCCACCCGCAGGGACGGATCGGCGGTGCGGCGCTCGGGCGGCAGCAGGACCTGTTGATATCCCTCGCGCAGATGCGACAGGTCGGTGGCGGCGAAGTCGGGGTGATTGGCCAGAGCGGGCCCGATGTGCGGGAAGCCTGTTGTGTAGGTGGCGCGTTCGCTCTCGAGGAGCCGCAACACGTGCCCGGCGTCGAACTTGTGCTCGGTGAGCACCGTGGCGCCGAACTGGAACGGACCGAGGAAGCCGAACACCAGGCCGGCCACCCAGAAGAACACCATGGGCACATAGATCCGGTCGGTCTCGCACCAGTCGTGCTCGGCGGCGATGAACCGGGAATGCGTGATCGCCGTGCCGTGGGTGTGGACGATGCCTTTCGGGTGCGAGGTGCTGCCCGAGGTGTAGATCACCAGCAGATCATCGGTGGGGCGAACGGTCTGCTCGCAGGCCGACAGGAAGTCCGGCACCACCGGTTGTGGCCACTGGGTGGGCCACGAGGTCGAGGTCGTCCCCAGCGCGAGTACGTTGCGCAACTGGGGTAGGTCCGGCGATCGCAGTGGCGACTCCAGCCCGCCCGCGGCATCGCGGATACGGCTGAGCATGTCCTTGCCGAGAATCGTCTCCATCGACAACACGGTGTGAATGTCGGCGTCGCGTAACACCCACGCCAGTTCTGCGGATTGCAGAAAGGTGTTCAACGGCACGGCGACGGCGCCGATTCTGGTGACGGCGAGAAACGCGGTCACGAACTCGGGCCCGTTGGGTGCCAGGATGCCGACCCGGACGCCCTTGGTCACTCCCAGGCTCAGCAGCCGCGCCGCCATGTCGACGGATTCGGAGTTCGCCTGCGCGTAGCTGATTCGGTCGACCGAGCCATCGGTCCGACAGGTGACGACCAGGTCACGGTCACCGTGCTGGTCGGCCACCGACGCCAGCACAACCGGGATGGTGGGCTTGTAGGGCAGCGGCGGATAGGCGAATGTCCTCATTCCACGACCCACTGCGGTTCGCGCTTTTCGGCGAAGGCGGCCATACCTTCCCGGTAGTCAGGGTGGGTCATCTGGTGCTGCAGAACGTACCGGTAGGCGACGTCGTTGGCGGCGTGCAAGCCGACGTCGAGGCTGGTCCACATCGCCTTGATGGAAGCCTGCGTGGTTGCCGGTGACAGCGCTGCGATCGACAGCGCGATCTCGCGTGCCCGTTGCTGCAGGCGCTCAGCCGGGACGACTTCGTTGACGAGGCCGATCTGGTGGGCACGTGCGGCACTGATCCTGCCGTCTTTGGACATCAGAGCCAGCTGCATGACCATCGAGAGCGGCATGCGGCGCAACAGCACTGCGGGTTCGAGAGCGAAGACGTTGCCCACCTTCAGGTGGGTGTCGATGAGTTCGGCATGGTCGGCGGCGATGATCAGGTCGGCGTCGGCGACCTGGTGCAGGCCGCCGCCGACCACCATCCCGTTGAGTGCGCAGATGACCGGCTTCCACACATTATGGTGCAGGCGGGATCCCGGGACTTTGTTCCGGATGCCGCTGGCCGCGGTGGCCTTGATGTCCTGTCCGGCACTGAACGCGCGGTCGCCGGCGCCGGTGATGATGGCCACGCGAATGTCCGGCTCGTCTCGCACCTGCCCCCACGCCCAACCCAACTCGGTGCGGGTCAGGTCGTCGGTGGCGTTCAGCCGCTCGGGGCGGTTGATGGTGATGGTGGCGACGTGTTCGCTGACGTCGAACAGAATTCGCTCCAGGTGCACTCCGAATCCTTCCGATCAGCGGGTGTGCTAAACAAAGTATCAAATAGTGTTCTATCGTACGACGGAATCAGGTCAGGGCATCCACTGGCCGCCCGACACCGAGATGAGCTGCCCGGTGATGTGTTTGGCCGCATCGGAGCACAGGAACGCGACCGTCGCGGCGATGTCCTGCGGCTCGCCCAATGCGCCGGTGAGCGTCGACTCGCGCATCGTCTCGAGCTGATCGTCGGTCTTGCGGGACAACAGCCACGGGGTGGCCGTCGTTCCGACCACGACGGTGTTGACCCGCACGCCGGACGGCCCCAATTGGACGGCCATCAGCCTGCTCAGCCCCTCGACGCCGGCCTTGGCGGCCGCGTAGGCGGGCGGACCCGTGCGCACCCCGTGCGCCGACACGGAACTGATGTTGACGATGGCGCCGGCCTTCTGGGTGACCATGTTCCGCGCGCAGACCTGGGCCATGATGAAGGTGCCGGTCAGGTTGACGGCGACAATCCGGTCCCAGTCCTCGTCGGTCTGGTCCAGAAAGGAGCCGGGCAGCGTCATACCGGCGTTGTTGACCAGCGCCGCGATCGGCCCGTGTTCGGTGGTGAGTCGACCGATCTCCCGCTCGACGGCGTCCCGGTCGGTGATGGACAGCTCGATCGGGAGCGCGGCACCGTTGCGCACAGCGTCGGTGTCGCGCGTCTGCGCGAGGGCTTTGGCGTTCACGTCGACGATCGCGACCCGGTAGCCCGCGTCCGCCAGCGCCGCCACGATCGCCGCCCCGATGCCGCGCGCACCGCCGGTGACGACGGCGAGTCCCTGATCACCCGGCACGACGTTGCCTGTCTGCCTTGACGAGACGCTCGATGCGGGTGATCGACGGGCGAAGCAGACCGACCGCCTCGCCCATCGAGGCGGTGAGATCGCCGCGCCCGTCTCCGGCCACCCACGTGTCGATGGCTGCGCGATTGGCTCCGTTGACCACACTGACCGCGAGCCTTGGGCGCAGATCGGTGTGCGGATCGGCGCCCAGGCGGATGGCCACCTCGCTGGTCATCTGCTCGATCCAATCGTCGTTGAGGCGCAACCGGGTGGCGCGCAGAGTCGGGTGGCCGGCATACATCCGCGCCCTGGTCAGGAATATCTCGGGCTGGGCGCTGATGGCTTCGGCGACCGCGGCCGACGCCTCAGCCAGCGCACCCCACAGGGATTGCGATCGAGAAGCGCGGAATCGGCGGGTGGCCTCGTGCAGTCGCTCGGCGTAGCCGTCGAAGAGGATGTCCTCTTTGGCGGCGAAGTGGTGGAAGAAGGTTCGCGGTGCGACGCCGGCGCGCTGCGAGATGAGTTCCACGGTGGTGGCTTCGTAGCCGTCGGCGTCGAAGAGTTCGAGGGCGGCATCGATCAGCGCCTGCCGGTTGCGCTGTCCGCGCATGCGTCGCTTGTCCATTGCGCTCATCCTCGCAACTGCGCGGTGCCTGAGGAAAGGGCGACGATCGATCCCTGACGCGTGCGGAAACGCACCCCGTCCTCACCGTGCCAGATCTCGGTCTGCAGCCCAGCGCCGAGCTGCACCGGCTTGGCGAACCGGCAGCTGATCGACTGCAGGCTGTCCGGGTCGCCCCGTCCGACAGCGTTGACCAGTGCCCGCGCGGCGAAGCCAAGGGTGCACAGTCCGTGCAGGAAGACGTCGTCGAAACCGAACTTGCGCGCGGCGGCCGGGTCGATGTGCAACGGGTTGCGGTCACCGCTGAGGCGGTAGATCGCCGCCTGCTCGGCTCGGACGTCGTCGTCGACGGTGACGTCGGGCGGCTGCTCGGGGTCCACGGGCGCATCAGGTCCGCGCTCGCCGCCGAAGCCGCCGGCCCCCAGCACCATGATCTGGCCGACCGCGACGAACGCCTCGCCGTCGGCATCGGCGCCCCGCGTGGTGACCTCGACCGCGGCGTGCTTGCCCCTGTCCCACACCGCGGTGATCGTGCCGGTCACGGCAAACTCGCCGCGTGCGGGCACCGGACGCGTCACCGTCAGGGACTGCGCCCCGTGCACGATGGGAAACGAGCCCAGCCCCAACAACGTTCGTAGGTCTTTGACCGCCCACCAGTTCGCGAGCAGCGCGAAGGTCGGCAGTACGGCGAGCTCGCCGTGCTCGTTGAGCAGTCGCAACTCGTCCGGTGGCCGTGCGCCGACGCCCAGCGCGTAGAGGATCGCCTCGGTCTCGGTCCACCGGTAGGTCGTGGGATCGACAACAGTGCCGACAACGTCGGTGGTCAGGGCCATCGAACCTCCGCAAGCGTGATGAACAGATTGACGTGCTGTGTTCTATCGTGCAATATAGTCGCAGTAACTGCAAATAGTTTCTGGAGTGGCCATGAAATTCGGTGTCTTCATCCTCGGCGACAAGCCCAACCACCTGTCCGACCAGGAAGTCTTCGCCAACGTGCTGGAAGAGGCCCGGTGGGCTGAGGAACTCGGCTACGACGAGGTCTGGCTGGCCGAGCATCACTTCTCGCCCTACGGCATGCTGGCTGATCTGCCGATGGTGGCAGCGGCGATCGCCGCGCAGACCGAACGCATTCGCATCGGGACCGCGTGCATGGTGGCCCCGTTCCACAATCCCATCCAGCTCGCCGAGCGCATCGCGATGGTCGACGTGCTCTCCGGCGGTCGATTCGACGCCGGATTCGGTCGCGGTTACCAGGCCCACGAGTTCAAGGGATTCGGCGTCCCGATGGACGAAGCCACCGGCCGATACCAGGAATGCCTGGAGATCGTGCACCTGTTGCTCACTCAGGAGAACGTGAGCTATCACGGGAAGTACTTCACCATCGAGGACGTCACGATCTACCCGCGTCCCGCCCAGCAGCCGGTACCGGTATGGGGCACGGTGATGAAGACCCCGTCGAGCTTCGAATGGCTGGCCGACAAGGGTTTCGGCGCCATCATCGGCAATCCCTACACCGTCGACCCCGACCTACAGGGAGCCCTGGACATCTACCTGGAGACGCAGGCCAAGAAGGGTCTGGAAGCCGCGACCGGCAACGTGTGGGCGCTGCTGAACGCGTTCTGTCACCAGGATGATTCCTTCGCCCGGACCTATCCCCGCGAGAGCGTGGAGCTCTCGATCGAGCGCCATCGCGCATACTCGAATCCGTTCGAACGCGGCGGCGACATCCCGGCCGACTACAAGGCCTACGCGGACTGGTTCGAGAAGCACGACAAGCAGAGCTACGAACAGGTGCTCAACTCGCATCTGACCCTGATGGGCAATCCCGATCGCATCATCGACAAGATGCGCACCGTCGTCGACATGGGTTGGCGCAACGTCATGCTGCGGATGTCACGAGGCGGTGCCATGGACCGGGCGAAGGTCTACGACTCGATGAAGTTGTTCGCCGACGAGGTGATCCCGGCGGCAACCGAACTCGCGGCAGCGCCCGCTTGAGCGAGGATCTCCGGGCCCGGCTACAGACGGTTCTGTCCCTGGACCCGGCGGCGCCGGCGATCGAGTCCGACGGTGTGTGGACCGACTGGGCGGCACTGCGCTCCATCGCCGACGGTGTCGAGCACCACCTCGCCGCAGCCGGCTTGGGTGCGGGATCCCCGGTGGGACTGGTCCTGCGCAATCATCCGGCGATGGTCGGCGCGCTGATCGGGGTCCTGCTGACGGGGGCCACTGTGGTGACCCTCAATGCCGCGCACGGGGACGCCGGACTCAGCGCCGACATCGCCGATCTGAATCTGGCCGCGGTCATCGCCGTCGAATCGGACTGGCAGCGCGACGGAGTTCGGGACGCGGCCGCAGGTGCCCTGGGGCTTCGCGTCACGGCGGCCCCACCCGAGGTCACCGTGCAGGACGGCCTGGAGGCGCCGGGGCCCGGTCCGTTCCGCAGCGAACCCGACGGCGTCGCCGTGGAGATGCTGACCAGCGGAACCACCGGACCGCCCAAGCGAATACCGCTGACCTACCGGGCATTCGAACGCACAGTGGCTGCAGCCAGTGCGCACTACTCGGCGTCCACCGACCAGCGGCCCCGACTGAGCTCCGGTGTGGCCATCGTCGCAGCGCCGCTGGTGCACATGTCGGGCATGTTCCGGACCCTCCTCAACATCTGCCAGGGGCGCCGGATCGCCCTGCTGGAGCGCTTCACCGTCGCCGATTTTGTCGGTGCCGTGCAACGGCACCGCCCTCGCGCGGTGAGTCTGGTCCCGTCGGCGATGGCGATGGTCCTCGACGCTGATGTCGCGCCTGAGGTCTTCGACACCGTCGAGGTGGTCACCTCGGGGACCGCGCACTTGCCGGTGGCCGTCCAAGAGGCTTTCGAGGAGCGCTACGACGTGGCGGTGCTGCCCTCGTATGGGGCAACCGAGTTCGCCGGGGGAGTCGCGGGCTGGAATCTTGCCTTGCATCGACAGTGGGCCGAAGCCAAGCGCGGAAGCGTCGGTCGTCCGCAGCGTGGCCGCGAGGTCCGCATCATGTCGGTGGACAAGGACGTCGAGGTCGGCGCGAACGTCCAAGGTCGCATCGAGGTGCGTACCGGTGACGGAGACTGGGTGCCCACCACCGATCTCGGTCGGATCGATGCCGACGGCTTCCTCTACGTCGAGGGCCGCACCGACGACGTGATCATCCGCGGTGGATTCAAGGTGGCACCGGCGGACATCGTGGATGCGTTGCGAACCCATCCGGGGGTGCGTGATGCCGGCGTCACCGGGCTGCCCGACAGAAGGCTGGGCGCTGTTCCGGTCGCCGCGGTCGAGGCCACGGCGGGCGCTGACGTCGATCCCGAGCAACTTCTCGACTTCCTGCGGGAGCGGCTCACTCGCTATCAGGTGCCGTCACGGATCATCGTCGTCGACGAACTGCCGCGCACCCCGTCGCTGAAGGTCAGCCAGCCCGGGCTTCGGGAACTGTTCTCCAGCCGTGAGGAGGTGCAGGCATGACGGGCGTCCGCGGTGTTGCAGCAATAGTCGGTGTCGCCGACGAGGTTTCACCGTCCGGAGTGATCGACGTACCCCTGCGTGAGCTCGAAGCGCGAGTCGTGCGGGCGGCGCTGGCGGACGCGGGACTGACGGTGCGTGACGTGGACGGCGTGTGCACGTGTACCGGGGGAACCCTGATGCACTCCGTCGAGCTCGCTGAATACCTGGGCATCACACCGCGTTTCACCGATGCCACCCAGACCGGTGGCGCCAGCTACGGCCTGTACGTCGAGCACGCGGCGGCGGCCATCGCAGCCGGACAGGCAGAGACCGTGGTGATCGTCTACGCATCGACTCCGCGAGCGGCCCGCAAGCGGGGTGACAAAGGGCTCGGCGTCTTCGCGACTCCTGAGCGACTGGAATGGGAAACGCCGTTTGGTGTGATGCTGCCGATCAGCGCCTATGCGCTGGCCGCGAATCGGCACATGGCCCAGTTCGGCACCACGGCAGAACAATTGGCGCAGATTGCGGTCGACACCCGCGCCTGGGCGACCCGAAATCCACGCGCACATCTGCGCGACGCCATCACCGTCGATGACGTGCTGGGGTCGGGCTACCTTGCCGAACCCCTGCACAAGCTCGAATGTTGCCTGGTCACCGACGGTGCCGCGGCGATCGTGGTGACCAGTGCACAACGGGCGCGCTCGCTGGCCAAGCCGCCGGTGCACGTGCTGGGCGCTGCTTCGGCAGCCTCGCACGCGATGATCTCGCAGATGCCGGATCTGACCGTCACCCCTGGCGCCCGGTCAGGTCCCGCGGCGTTCCAGGCAGCGGGCGTGAGCCCCGGGGACGTCGATGTCGTCGAACTCTACGACTCCTTCACCATCACCGTTCTGCTCGCGCTCGAAGATCTCGGCTTCTGCGCGAAGGGCGACGGCGGCGCGTTCGCCGGAAGCGGGGTGCTGGCCCCGGGTGGCGAGCTGCCCGGCCAGACCACCGGCGGCGGCCTGGCCTACACCCACCCCGGCGCGTTCGGTGCCTTCCTCCTCGTCGAAGCCGCCCGGCAGTTGCGGGGTGAAGGTGAGGATCGGCAGGTGCCCGGCGCCGAGGTGGCGCTCGCGCACGGGACCGGTGGGGTGCTCTCGGCGACGTCGACGGTGATCCTCGGGACGGAGGCGACGCTGTGAACGCCGAGATCTTGGATCTGCCGGTGCCTGAGCCGAGCGCGGTCTCGGCCCCGTTCTGGGATGCGACGCAAAACCGCGAGCTGCACATGCAGAGGTGCACCGACTGCGGTGCGCTGGTGTGGTATCCCCGCTTCGGGTGTCCGCACTGCGGCCACGACGACCTGCGGTGGGAACGACTCTCCGGCCGTGGGGTGATCCACGCCGTCAGCGTGCACCACCGGGCCCCGATCGCCGCGCTGGCCGACCTGGTGCCGTACTCGGTGGTTCTGGTCGATCTCGACGAGGGCGTCCGGATCATGTCCAATGTCTTCGGGCCGGCGCCGCAGGTGGGGGATGCTGTCGAAGTGGGTTGGCTGCCGCTGGCCGACGGTCGGAATCTGCCGACGTTCGAGCGCAGGTGAGTGCCGGTGCTGCCCAATCCCGAGCTGCTGGCTCGACGTCAGGCGCTGGTGATGCGCCATGTCGCTGCCGAGAACGAGCGTGATCTCGACCGAATCATGGCGACCTTCACCCACCCTCGCTACGAGATCGTGCCCACCGCAATGGTGTACGACGGTGATGAGGAGGTCCGGCAGATGATCCTGCGGCAGTGGGACGAGTTGCCGCAGATGAGCTACAGCGCCGAAGCGGTGTTCCATTCGGCGCATGGACTGGTGGTCGAGACCCGGACGACCTGCGTGGGCACCTCGGTCGACATGCTCAGCGTCAATGTCTTCGGCTTCGACGGCGAGGATCTGGTCCTGGAACGCTGCTACTTCGACCGGATGTTGTTCGCAGCGGAACTCGCCACGTTGCGTTCCTAAACGATTGAACAAAAAACGTCATATTGTAGTATCGGTGGCAGACCCGTCGAGGAGTGTGGATGTCCACCCAAACAGGTACCAGAACACTGTCGCCCGACAGTGACCAATCGTTGGCGCTGTATCGCCTCATGAGCAAGGTTCACCACGGTGACAAGCGCGTTCGCAAAGCGCTGTCCTCTGGTGAGGTGACCATGAGCTATTGGCCGGTCGACGGCCACGAGGCCATGTCCGCCGGCGCGATGCTGGCTCTCGACGACGCTGATCAACTCGTCACGACCTACCGCGGACTCGGCGACGTGCTCGCCAAGGGCATCGATCTGCGCGGCTACTTCGCCGAGATCCTCGGCCGCCGGGACGGGTTGTCCGGAGGCAAGGCCGGTGCGATGGGGATCTACGACCCTGCCCACGGAATCGCCTGGACCACGGGTATTGTCGGCGCGGGTCCGCTGATCGCCAACGGCATCGCTTTGGCGGCGACGCGGCGGGACACCAACCAGGTCGTCCTGGTCAGCTTCGGTGACGGCGCCACCAGCATCGGGTACGTACACGAAGCCATGAACATGGCCGCGCTGTGGGATCTGCCGGTGATCTTCCTGTGTCAGAACAACTCCTGGGCCGAATGCACGGCGCAGCACCGCTACACCCGGTCAACGCAACTGTCCGACCGGGCGCAGGGCTACGGGATGCCCGGTGTGACCGTCGACGGCACCGACCCGCACGCGGTGTACGAGGCGGTGGCCGCCGCGGTCGCCCGTGCGCGGTCGGGTCAAGGGCCGTCCTTCGTCGAAGCGTTGGCATATCGCCTGCAGGGCCACTATTTCGGTGACGCCATGGGCTACGCCGATCAAGACGAGTTGGCCGCGAAGCGGGCCGACCCTCCGTTTGCGCGGTTTCGGGCGCAGCTGATCGCCGACGGCGTCGCCACCGCCGCCGATCTCGACGCCGTTGACGCGGCCGTGGCGGCCGAGATCGACGCCGCATTCACCGCTGCGGTGGCCTCCCCGCCACCGGATCCCGCCGAACTCACCCGAGATGTGTTCAGCGGCAATGGCTCAGAACACTCCAACCATCGCGGGTCCGCTGCCGAGGCCTCGGACGGGGACACCGAGGAGCTCGGGTTGGTCGCGGCCATTCATCGCACTCTGGACCGGGCGATGGCCGAAGACGACTCGATCGTGCTACTCGGGGAGGACATCGGCGACCCCTCAGGTGGAGGCATGTTCAAGGTGACCGCCGGTCTGTCCAGCAAGTACGGCGAGGGCCGGGTGCTCGACACCCCGATCGCGGAGTCGTCGATCATCGGTGCCGCCATCGGCGCCTCGCTGGCCGGACTGCGTCCGGTGGCCGAATTGATGTTCATGGACTTCCTCGGGGTGGCGATGGACCAGATTGCCAACCACGCCGCGAAGGTCCGCTACATGTCGGGTGGCCGCACAGGTGCGCCGCTGGTCATCAGGACAATGGTCGGCATGGGTGCGGGTGCCCAGCATTCGCAGGCCTTCGAGGCGTGGGCGATGCACACTCCGGGGTTGAAGGTGGTGTGGCCGAGTACGGCCGCCGATGCCGCCGGCCTGTTGAAAGCCTGCTTGGCAGATGACGATCCGTGCCTGTTCATCGAATCGATGAAGCTGTACTACGGCGGCGGCAAGGGGCCGGTCCCGGTGGCCGACCATGTCGTGCCGCTGGGACAGGCCGACGTCAAACGAGAGGGCTCTGACGTCACCGTGGTCACCTACGGCGTCATGGTGCACGCCGCGCTGGAGGCCGCGCAGCAGCTCGCCGACGATGGCATATCGGTGGAGGTGGTCGATCTGCGCACGCTCGTGCCGCTCGACCTCGCGACCGTGCTCGAATCGGTCCGTAAGACCACCCGCCTGGTGGTGGCGCACGAGTCGGTCGGATTCTGCGGGCCCGGTGCCGAGATCGCCGCGACTGTCGGTACCGAACTGTTCGGTGTATTGGGTGCACCGATCCAGCGTGTTGCGGGCACCTACACGCCTGTGCCGCGCGCAGCCACTCTGGAGGCAGCGTGCCGACCGGGCGCTGCCCACCTCGTCGAAGCGATCAGGAGAATCCTGTGACGGAAGTGCGGCTGCCCAAGCCGGGTGATGCGATCACCGAGGCCGAGATCACCGAGTTCCTAGTCGAGGACGGTGCGTCGGTGACCGAGGGCGACCCGTTGTATTCGATCGCCACCGACAAGGTGGAGATGGACATCGAGGCGCCGGCCTCGGGCGTGGTGTCGTGGAAGGTCGAGGTGGGTGAAACCTACGACGTCGGCGAACTGATCGCGGTCATCGCGTGAGCGAGTTGCCGACCGAGGTCGACCTGGGGGCCGAGGAGTTGCGCGGCACAATCGACGGCGACACCTTGACCGTCACCATCGACCGCCCGGAGAAGCGCAACGCGTTGACCGCCGACGGCTACCACGGCATCAAGAAGGCGGCGATGATCGTCGCCGACGAACCGGCCCTGGACTTCCTGGTGATCACCGGCACCGGCGACGTGTTCTGCGCCGGCGGTGACATGAACGCTGTCGGCAACCCCGACCGGCGGTGGGACGCCTTCACCGAGGCCTATGACGGGACTCCGTTCGAGACACTGGGCAAGATCCCGAAGATCGTCGTCTGCGCGGTCAACGGGCTGGCACTGGGTGGCGGTCTGGTCATGACGCTCTACGCCGATCTCGTCATCGCATCCGACCGAGCTCGGATGCGGGTACCCGACCTCACCCGGGGTGTCTACGAAGCGTTCGTCGCGGCCCGGCTGCCGCAGCGGATCGGCACGTTGCGCGCCAATCACCTGATCTACGGCAACGATTGGGTGGAAGCCGACGAAGCGCAGCGCCTCGGACTGGTCGGCAAGGTTGTGGCGCACGAGGCCCTCGCCGCGGAGACCGCGGCTCTGCTGGACCGGGTACGCAACACCGGACCGGCGGCGCGGGCCGCGATGAAACGCGAAATGGCCAGGTCACTTCCCATCGTCGACGTCTCCGGGTATTGGGCGTCGATCGGAACATCCGAACAGATCGAGGCGTTCACCGCGTTCTTGCAGAAGCGGCCACCGCAGTGGTCCAGGTCGTCGGACCGGGACGCGTTCGTATCGACACGCCGGCCGGCATGGATACCGCCGCAGCCGGAATCCGAAGGGAGTGAGGACCATTGATCACCACCAGGTTCACCGAGACATTCGGCATCGAAGCCCCGATCGTGCAGGGCGGCATGCAGTGGGTTGGCCGCGCCGAACTGGCTGCCGCGGTGTCGGATGCCGGCGGTCTCGGGCTGATCACCGCCCTGACTCAGCCGACCCCCGCTGATCTGGCCAACGAGATCGCACGGGCGCGCGACCTGACCGACAAGCCGTTCGGCGTCAACCTCACGATCCTGCCGACCATCAACCCGCCGCCGTACGAGGAATACCGGCAGGTCATCGTCGACGCCGGGATCAAGATCGTCGAGACCGCCGGGTCCAACCCGGCGCCGCATCTGCCGATCTTCCACGACAACGGCATCAAGGTGCTGCACAAATGCACGTCGGTGCGACATGCCGTGAAGGCCCAGGACCTGGGCGTCGACGGCATCAGCATCGACGGCTTCGAATGTGCCGGTCACCCGGGCGAGGACGACATCCCTGGGTTGGTGCTGATTCCCGCTGCGGCCAAGGTGATCGAGATTCCGATGATCGCCTCCGGCGGTTTCGCCGACGGGCGCGGACTTGTTGCGGCACTAGCTCTGGGCGCCGACGGCATCAACATGGGCTCGCGGTTCATGTGCACGGTCGAGTCGCCGATCCACCAGAACGTCAAAGATGCCATCGTCGCCGGCAACGAGCTGGGCACGGAATTGATCTTCCGCACATTGCGCAACACCGGCCGGGTGGCCAGCAACACCATCTCCCGTGAGGTGGTCGAGATCCTCAACAAAGGAGGGCAATTCGAGGACATCGCGCACCTGGTCGCCGGCAAGCGCGGAGTCAAGGTCTATGAGACCGGTGATCTGGAAGCCGGCGTCTGGTGGATCGGCACCGCGATGGGACTCATCGACGACATTCCCGGCGCCGGCCAGGTCGTGACCCGCATCGTCGAAGAGGCCGAGCAGATCATCAGTAAGCGGCTGGCCGACGCGATCTCATGATGACTGAGCTCCCGCAAGGCACCTCGGACCTGACCGGGTGCGATGAGATCCTGGTGGCCGCAGACGGCCCGGTCCGCATCGTCACACTCAACAACCCCGGCAACGCCAACGCGGTGAACAACCGGATGCACGGTGCGTTCGCCCGGCTGTGGGCCACGCTGGGGGATGACCCCGAGGCTCGCGCTGTTCTGCTGACCGGCACCGGAGACTTCTTCTCTGCCGGTGGCGATCTCGTCGAGTGGTTGCACACCCATGTCGAGAACCCGGTCACCCGGCGCGAGGGGATGCGCGATGCCCGCCGCATTGTGCGCGACATGATCGACTTCCCGTTGCCCATCGTGGCCGCGGTCAACGGTCCCGCTGTCGGATTCGGTTGCAGTATCGCGGTGCTGTGCGACATCGTGCTGATGTCCGATCGGTCGTTCTTCGCGGACACGCACGTCGCGAGCGGCCTGGTCGCCGGCGATGGTGGATCGGTGTTGTGGCCACTTCTGATGAGCCTGCTCAAGGCCAAGGAGTATCTGCTGCTCGGTGAGCGCATCAAGGCCGACAAGGCAGTCGAGTTGGGGCTGGCCAACCGCGTGGTGGCCCACGCAGACATCAAGGCCGAAGGTCTGGCACTGGCGCATCGGTTGGCCGCTTTGCCCGCCCGCGCGGTCCAGGACACCAAACGCACGCTGAACCTGCACGCCGAGCGAGCCGTCACGGCGATACTCGAATACGGCATCTCCGCGGAGACCGAATGTTTCACCACGCCGGAACACCGCGCGGCCATCGACAAGTTCCTCGATCGATGACAGAGCGCACACCCGATTCGCTGGTCCTGGTCGAGGATCGCGACGGTGTCGCGCTTGTCCTGCTGAATCGTCCCGCGCAGCGGAACTCGCTGCGCTACGAGTCCTGGACTCAATTGGCGGAAGCACTCTCGCAGGCCGCCAACGCGCGCGCCATCGTGATCGCCGGCGCTGAAGGCTTTTTCAGCGCCGGAGGTGATTTGAAGTCAGGTCCGGCGCACGGCGCCGGACCGATGGGACCGGCCGGCCGCGTCGAGCACGCCCAGAACGTGATGGCGCAGTTGCGTGCGATCCCGGTGCCGACGATCGCCGCCGTCGAGGGTGCGGCCGTAGGTCTGGGGTGGAGTTTGGCGCTGTCCTGCGATCTGGTGGTGGCGGCGCGTGACGCGTTCTTTTCGGCACCCTTCGTCGCGCGTGCAGTGGTGCCCGACGGTGGCCTGGCGTGGCGGTTGAGCGAGCAGTTGGGACGGCAACGCGCGGCATCACTGTTGTTGCGGGGCAGTCGGTTGGCCGCCGAGGACGCGCACCGCATGGGCTTGGTCACCGATCTCACCGAACCCGGTTCGGCTGTGGATGTGGCGGTTGTGATCGCCCACGAGATCGCGGCGGCCGACACCGGTGCGGTGGAGCTCACCAAGCGGCTTCTGGCGGCCGTCGAGTCGACCCAGCTGGCGTCCTTCCAGCCGCTGGAGTTGGCGATCGCCACGGTGGCCCAACAGCGCTCGGCGGCCGACGCCGGTCGGGCGGAATTCGCTTAGCGGGGCAGGCCCAAGCCGGTGGTCGAGATCAGGTCGCGCTGAATTTCACTGGTGCCGCCGCCGATGGTATGGAGGAGGGAAAGCAGCAGCCCCTCCGAGAAGTGCCCGTGCAGCAGCGCATCGGGATCATCGGGCAGCAATGCCCCGGCCGGGCCGAGGATGCTGGCCCCCAGCTGTCGCAGCTCTGCGGTCAGCTCCGAGTGATAGAGCTTCGACAGTGACGGCAGCGCCGGATCGAGCTGGTCGGCGGCTTGCTGGTGGGCCACCCGGTAGGACAGCGCGCGCCCGACCTCGACGCGTTCGATCGCGCGTGCGAGGGCCAGCCGGTTGGCCGGGTCGGCCAGGGGGTCATGCGCCTGACCACGTTGACCGTGACACCAGTCCACCAACTCGTCGAGGTAACGCTGGGCCTGTGCGGCCCGGGTGACGTTCGAACGTTCGGCGACCAGCAGAGCCTTGGCGACCGTCCAGCCCTCACCTTCGCCGCCGACCAGGTTGGTGGCCGGAACCCGGACGCCGTCGAAAAACTCTTCGGCGAAGGTCGAGTAGCCGGTCATCGAGCGGATGGGGCGGCGGGTGATTCCCGGGGTGTTCAAATCGACCAGGAAAAAGGAGATACCGGCCTGACGCTTGCCGCCGAGCGGTGACGTGCGGGCGAGCACGAAGATCCAGTCGGCGAGGACACCGTTGCTGGTCCAGGTCTTCTGGCCGTCCAGGATGTACTCGTCGCCATCGCGGCGCGCGGTCATCCGCAGCGCCGCGAGGTCCGAACCTGCCTCGGGTTCCGAATAGCCCTGTGCCCACATCCGTTCCGAGCGCGCGATCTTGGGTAGGTGCTCGTCACACTGCTCGGGCGTGCCGAACCGGAACAGCACCGGCGCCAGCATGTTGACCCCGTTGGTGTTCACCAGCGGGGCGCCGGCGTAGGCGAGCTCCTCACGGATGACCACCTGTTCCACGACGCCCAGACCGCCCCCGCCGAACCGCGTCGGCCAGTGCGGCACGAACCAGCCCTGTTGGTGCAGCGCCTGACAGAACTGCACCGCGCGCTCGTGGCTGTCCCGCGGCAGGTAGTCGGGGTTGGCGGCGGTGTGTCGGAACTCGTCGGGAAGATTGTCGGCGATCCACTCGCGCAGCCGGCTGCGCAACTGGTCGATCTGCGGTCCGCCCCCGAGTCGGACGATGGGCGCAAGCGGCACGATTCAGACCCGGTCGGAGGGCTTGGCGGCCTTCTTCATCAGCTCGGCGACGTAGTTCTGGAACTCCTTGGAACCGGTCACGAGGGCCTGCAGGTCGTTACTGGCCTGCTGATGGGTGCGGAAACCCATCCCTTCCCACGCTCGCAGGATGCCGGCCTTGGTCGCCTGCAGGGTGATCAACGGCGCCTTGGCGATCTTGGCGGCCAGTTCCTCGACCTCGGCCTCCAGCCGGTCCCGGGGCACCACCCGGTTGACCAGTCCGAACTCGAGTGCCTGTTCTGCACTGATCTTCTGTGCGGTGTAGAGGTACTCGGCGGCGCGCTTGTAGTTCATGAAGACCCACGGCTCGAACATGGTTTCCGATCCCGGCAACCCGAAACCGGGTACCAACGGCATCTGGAACCAGGTGTCATCGCTGCACACCGTGATCTCGGGGAGCAGGGCCCAGGTGGTCCCGCCGCCGATCGCGTATCCGTGGACCTGGGCGATCACCGGCTTCGGAAATTCCCAGAGCTTGAGCACCGGCCACAGGAAGAGCTGAGCCGCCGAGCGCCAGACCTTGCCCGAGGCCTCCAGTTCGGCCTTGAACTCGGGATAGCTGCCGTCGGGGATGTGGCCGGAGCAGAACCCTTTGCCGTTGGCCTTGATGATGACGACCTTGATGCTGTAGTCGTACTGCGCGTCGTCGAGTGCTTCGTTGACGCTGTGCACCATCTCCGAGGACTGTGCGTTGGCCCGGTCCGGATTGTTCAGGATGATGCGCGCGATCGCCCCGTCCTTCTCGTAGATGACGTGGTCCAACTCTCGCGTTTCCACCTGCAAGCTCCTCCTCATTCGGCCCCGTGGCCCCTGAATGATAGTGCAATTAAACAAAACATGTAATAGTGTTTAGCGAGGAGGATGGTGACATGACGACGATGGACCTGCGCTGGGATCCGTTCGACCGCACGTTGCACGCCGAGCCCTACTCGGTATGGAAGCGTATGCGCGACGAGGCGCCGGTGTACTACAACGACCAATACGACTTCTACGCGCTGAGCCGGTTCGACGACGTCATGACCGCATCGCTGGACACCGAGACCTTTTCCTCCGAGCACGGCATCACCCTCGACATGATCACCGAGGATCCGTGGGGTCCGCCCAAAGCGATGATCATGATGGACCCGCCTGATCACACCGCGATGCGGAAAATGGTCAATCGCACGTTCTTTCGCAGCAGGATCGCCCAGCTCGAGGATCACGTGCGCCGACTGTGCCAGGGCTATCTGGATCGGCATGTCGGGTCCGGGGGATTCGACTACGTCGAGGACTTCTCGGCGAAGCTGCCCGTCATGGTGATCAGCTCTCTGCTCGGGTTCCCCGAGGAGGATCACGACAATCTGCGCGAATGGTCGGATGCGCAGGTCCACCGCGATGAAGGCAATCCCGAACGCACCGCGGCTGGAGACGAGGCTTCGGCCCAGTTGTTCGCCTACTACCGCGAACAGATCGCGCTGCGTCGCGGGCATCGCACCACCGATGTGGTCGGTGACCTGATGGCTTCGGACCTCGTCGCACCCGGAGCGGATCCACGCCAGTTGGACGACGGGGAGTTGCTGGTGTTCATCGCGATGATCAACGTCGCCGGCAATGAAACGGTGGCGCGCCTGCTCGGGTGGGCTGCCTTGACGCTGGCCCGTAACCCCGAGCAGCGGGCCACGCTGGTCGAGAACCCGGGCCTCATCGGCGGTGCCGTCGAGGAGTTGTTGCGCTACGACGCGCCTTCGCCGATACAGGGCCGATTCAGCCTGCGCGATTCCACCTATCACGACATCACGATCCCGGCAGGGTCGAAGGTGGCGCTGCTGACCGGGTCGGCCGGGCGCGATGAACGACAATACGAGCGCCCCGACACCTTTGACGTGACCCGAACGGGCATCCGTCACATCAGTTTCGGGCACGGCGCGCACTTCTGCCTCGGTGCGGCGTTGGCCCGGCTGGAGGCCAGGGTGGCGCTCGAGGAGACGCTCAAGCGATTCCCGGAATGGGAGGTCGACGAGCGCAACGTGTCCTACGTCCACACGAACTCCGTCCGCGGCCCGGCGAGCGTGCCGATCAGCCTGTGAGCACCGGGCTGACGGTTCGCACCGAGGGGGCGGTGCGCTGGCTGGTGCTGGACCGGCCCGAGGTCGGCAACTCGGTGACCCGCGCCATTCAGCGTGACCTGATCGACCAGTTGGCCGCCGCGTCCGGTGATCCGCAGATCCGGGCCGTGGTCTTCACCGCCGCCGGGGAGCGGCACTTCTGCACCGGGCCCAATCTGCGCGACCCGAACATGCGGCCTAGCCAGGACCGGATTGCCGGTGACGCGGCACGGATCCTGCGCACCGGATCGCAGGCCGTCGTCGCTGCGCTTCTCGATTGCGACAAACCGGTGATCTGCGCACTCAATGGGGTCGCGGCCGGTGTCGGTGCCAGCATGGTGCTGGCCTGTGACCTGATCATCGCCGTCGAAAGTGCCCGCCTGATCGAACTGTTCGTTCGTCGTGGCCTGGCACCCGACGGCGGAGCGGCCTACCTGCTCACCCGTAAGGTGCCGTTCAACGTTGCCAAGCGATTGATCCTCTTCGGTGAGGAACTGTCGGCGCCGGAGGCGCATCGCATCGGTCTGGTCAACGAACTCGTCGGCGACCACCGCGAGCTGGAGGCATTGACCACCGAATGGGCGCAACGTCTGGCGGGCGGACCGACACGGGCCATCGCTGCCGCCAAGGCGATGCTCAACCAGGCCCTCGATGTGGACAGGGCAGCCGCCTTCCACACCGAGGCGCTGCTCGTCGAACAGGTCGCGGGTACCGACGACGTCGCCGAAGGTGTGGCCGCGTTCACCGAGAAGCGAGACCCTGTGTTCAGGGGCCGCTGAGCACGTCGCTCAAGGGCGTGACGTGCCCGATTCGCCCTCCGGTCAGCAGCGGTTCGATGAGCAAGAGTTGACGCATCACCCGGCGATGCAGCAGATCGATCAGTGCGGCGTCCTGTCCGGGATCTGCCGCCAGCACGAAGCGCTCCAGTGCGGCGTCACCGGAAACCCGGTCGGCAGGACGTGACCCGAGCAGTTCTGCGATGTCATCGAGGTCGGCGGCGTCGACGGCGTGAGCGTAGGTGTTGACCCGATGGGTCAACCGGGCGACGGTCGCGACACTCGTGCGCTGGTATTCGGCGATGCCGGGGGTCACTTCCAGCGACTCGATCATGGCCGGCAGACCGGCGATGGCCCCGGGATAGGACGTCGGTAGGGGATCAGGCAGCGACACCGTCGACAACGCGACGTCGGCCTGTCGGGCGATGGATTCGATCGTGTGCAGCGAGAGCAGGTGGAACCATTCGATGTACTGAACGATGTCGGTCAACGGCAGGTCCAGATGCAGGAGCAGCGCGACCCCCAGCGGGGTGCACAGCGCGAACTTGGCGGTGTGGAATTCGATCGCCGCCCGGTCCAGGGGTATCCCTGAGCGCAGTTCGTAGCGCCGCAGCAGCCGACCCAAGTCGCCCATCGGCTCGGTCACGTTGCGTAACCGAAGGCCCGCGAGATCGTGGAAGACGTCGCCGATGTGGGCGAGCTCGACATCGATCAGACCGGTGATCCGGTCGTCGGCGTACATGAACTGCCCGGTGTCGCCCAACACGAAACGCGGGGTGGACCGGTGCGCCGGCACGTGGCGCCGCAGCCAGCCGATAGCGAACTCCAGCAGGGGTTCCGGGCGCTGCTTGAAGTCTCGGTAGCGCGACACAAACGTCTCGAAGTAACCGAGCGCGACGTCGTCGGGGCTGGTAGGGATCTGCAGGCCCGCGGCGGCAAATGCCGTCGGATCGATGCCGTGGGCACAGACAAGCGCATCGACGTAGTCGTCCATCACAGCGTCGATCTGCCGGTCCTCGGTGGCCCTGCACGGGTTGGGATCCCCGGGTAGCCAATCCATCACGACCGCTGACGCTTCGGGGATCTCACCGTGGATGCTCGGGACCGGGATACCGTGCGCTTCCATCACACGCAGAACCGTGGCCTCGGCTGACACAGTCGCGAAGCCGAATCCCTCACGATCGCCCCGCACATAGAGGCGCATTTCCTGACCGTCACGAGAGGCCGTCACGAACCAGGCTGGTCGCCAACGCTGTTGGCGTTCGATGCTGCGCACCGGACCGATGTTGGCGGTGATCCAGTCTTCGATGACGGCGTCTTCCACGGCTCCGGTCACCGGACAACCATAAACTGAAATGGCTAAACACTAGAACACTATGTGTACCCTTGTAAGAATAGCGAGGCCATGCGGGCCTCGTCAGTTGCTCCAGGAGACGCCTTGAGTTTGTTCGACGCATTTTCCTACCAGGGCAAGCGAGTGCTTGTCGTCGGTGGCGCCACCGGGATGGGCAACGCCACCGCACGGTTGGCGCTCGACGCCGGCGCGGAGGTCGTGGTGATGGACTACGCACCCTGTGATCTGCCGGGCGTCACGGCCATCGCTTTGAACCTGGCCGACAAGGCCGGCATCGATGCCGCGGTCGCCGAATGCGGTGGCACCGTGGACGCATTGTTCGCGTGCGCGGGTGTCGCCGACGGTCCCGGGATCGAGCGGATCAACTTCATCGGCCACCGCTATCTCATCGATCTACTACGAGGTAACGCCATGCTGCCGCGAGGCTCGGCGATCGGGTTCATATCGTCGGCGGCCGGGCTGGCCTGGCGTTCGAACATGGTGCAGCTCAACGAGTTCCTCGACATCGCGGACTTCGATGCCGCGGCTGCCTGGGCGGTCGACAACGGCTGCGCCCATTACATGTTCACCAAGCAAGCGGTGTGCGCGTATGTGGCGCGGGAGGCCATGGCTCTGATGTCGGAGGGCATCCGCATCAACGCGATCTGCCCCGGACCCACCGACACCCCGTTGGCCCAGGCGAATGCGGAACTCTGGCTTGATTTCGGCGCCGACTACCGCGCCGCGGTGGGTGTGAACGCCGCCACCCCGATGGAACAGGCCTTTCCGCTGCTGTTTCTGTGCAGCGACGCCGCCGCGGTGGTCAACGGAATCACCATGGTGACCGATTCGGGCTACTTGAGTGCCGGAATCACCGAGGTGTTCCCCGCCGGCACCCCGATGGCGAAAATGCTCCTGGACGGATGAGCGGCGGTGGGCATCGAGTTCTCCGGTCAGGTGGTCGTGATCACCGGGGCCAGTGGGGGGATCGGGCGGGTGCTGGCACGCCGCTACGCGAGGTCGGGCGCCGGCGTCGCGCTGGTCGCGCGACGTCCTGACGAACTCGCGGTGACCGCCGGCGTGATCACCGAGGAGGGCGGTTCCTGCTCGGTGCACGTCGCCGACATCCGCGACGAGGCCCAGTGCGTCGACGTCATCTCCGCCGTTGTGCGTCGATGGTCGAGGCTGGATGTCCTCGTCAACAATGCCGCCGTCCCGGGCGCCGATGAGCCGGTCAGCGAAGCCACCGTCGAGAACTGGCAGAACGTCCTGACCACCAACCTCATCGCGCCGGTGGTGCTGACCCGAGAAGCACTCTCGCGGGCGATGATTCCGGCAGGCAGCGGCAATGTGCAGTTCGTGTCATCGAGTGCGGCACGTGTCGTGCAGCCGCGCAAGGCGCACTACGCCGCAGCCAAGCTCGCCCTGACTGCGCTGGCCCAGACGCTGGCCGTGGAGGTGGGACGCACGGGGGTTCGGGTCAACACGTTGGTGGTGGGCAGTGTGGCCGGCGAACTGTTCGACACCTACGTGGCCCGCCGGTCCCGGGAAGAGGGTTTGGACGCCGGTGAGCTGCGCCGGCGCCTGGCGGGCCTGAACAAGCTTGGCAGGTTGGTGCAGCCGGACGAGATCGCCGAGGTGTCGATGTGGTTGGCCTCTGATGCCGCATCCGCGGTCACCGGCCAGGACATCGTCGTGACGGGCTGAGATGAACGTTCCCTCCGGCGCAGACGTGGCCGCGCTGCTCGCGCGCGAGGAGATCCGCACTCTTGCCATCCGGTATGCGGCGGCCATCGAGTCTCGTGACATCGAGATGATGGTCGAGTTATATTCGCCTGCAGCACGATTCGGCGAGCACGGAGACGGACCGCAAGCGCTGCGTGCGCTGATGGCCCAGAGCCTCGATGACAGCCTCTTCGCGGTCATCCTGGTCGCCAACCATTACATCGAACTCCGCGACGACACCCACGCCACCGGCCAGGTGTGGGCGCACTGCTATGCCCAGACGCGGGCGGGCGGCTTTCTCGATCAACTGATCAGATACGACGATCACTACGAGCGCATCGACGGGCGCTGGCTGTTCACCCGGCGCCGCCATCGACTTTGGTATGGAGTCGCCCACGAGAGCTCGCCCCTGGAGCAGCCTGCCGCCCGCTGGCCGCAGAGCCAGGTCGGTGTCGGTGACCTACCGTTGGCTGACCCCACCTTCTCGGCCTGGTGGCAGGATCTTCGCGATGACTGATATACGTTCTATCACAGCTGGTTTGGCCTTTCCCGAAAGTCCGATCGCCGTTTCGGACGGTTCGGTGCTGCTGTCGGAGATGGCTGCGGGCCGCATCACCCGGGTGCGTCCGGACGGCAGAACCGAAACGGTGGCCGAGGTCGGCGGCGGCCCGAACGGCGTGGCTTTGCTTGCCGACGGCCGCATGGTGGTGTGCCAGAACGGCGGGGCCCGATTCGGGCGAGGGCCCTGGCCCTACGACTTCCCGGGGTGCGCGCAGATCTTCCGGCCCATGGGTGCGCCCACCCGACCTGTGCCGCCGCAACTGCAGCTGGTCGATCCTGGTGGCGAGGTCCGCACGCTGGCACTCGACTTCACTGCCCGCGACGGCACGACGCTGCCACTGGTCCGGCCCAGCGACGTGTGCGCCGATGCCTGCGGGGGGTTCTACGTCACGGACGGCGGTACCACCCACGGCCGGAGTCGCACCATGACGGGACTCTTGTACGGCACGCCGGACGGCCGTCTGGAGGAGATCGTGTACCCACTCGAAATGCCCAACGGCGTTGCGCTGTCACCAGAGGGCGATCTGGTGTACGTGGCTGAGACGCGCACGCGCAGGGTGTGGGAGTTCTCGATGACGGGGCCCGGCCGGGTCGCCACCGGCCGCGGTCTGGCGACCGTTCCCAGCGGAGGGCCGTTGAACATCGGAGGAGCAGACGGCCTCTGTGTCGCCGCTGACGGCACCATCCTGGTGGCGACGCTGGGCGCCGGAGGGGTGACCGCCTTTTCGGCCGCAGGGGATCTGCTCGGGGCGTTGCCTCTCGACGATCCGATGACCACCAACATGACCCTCAATGCCGACGAGTCAACGCTCTATCTCACCCTCGCGTCGTCGGGCCGTCTGCTTGCCGTGGACAACTGGCGATCAGCACTCGACATACCGCAGTGAGCCTGTTCGGCAGGGAATCCGCAGTGCGGCCCGCCGGTACGCGGGCGGCGCTCGCACTGGGAACTCTGATGCCGAGCATCTGCGGCGCAGCGGTCATCGGTGTCATGGCCTCGCTGGGTCTGCCGACCGCGGGGGCGCTGGGAGATCCGTCGGTGTTGCGTACCAACATCGTTGCCGCCCTCGTCTACTCGGCGCTTTCGATACCTCCGGCCTGCGTCCTCGGATTGTGGTGGACCAGTGCGCCGGCGGCGTCGAATACGGCGTCGCGGCATGCCGTCCTGATGAAGATCCCCGCTCGCCTGACCGCGATCAGTGCGACGGTATGGACGGTCGCCGCGGCAGTGTTGGTCCTGGTCAATTTTCGGCGACCCTGGCTCGCGACGACGTTGGGTGTCTCGACGCTGTTGGGTGCCACCGTCACTGCCACACTGACGTACTGGTGGTGTACGCGGGTACTGCGCCCGCAGGTGGCCCCGGCGCTGACGCGTAACCCTCCGGTGCGCCGGGAGCGCCCCGGACTTCGCCTACGAGCGGTGGTCGCCTGGATGGTGGGCACCGGGGTGCCGCTATTGATGCTGATGTTCGTCGCAGTCAGTTCGCTTGTCGTCGACTACAGCGGGGATCGCCTCGCCATGGTGGTCCTGGGACTGGGCGGCGCCGCGGTGTTGAGCGGCCTGTTCGTCACCGCCTTCACCGCGGCCACCACCGCCGATCCGATCGATGAGGTGCGCCGGGGGATGTCCCTGATCGCCGACGGGCGCTACGACGTGGTGGTGCCGGTGTTCGACGCCTCCGAACTGGGGCTCCTGCAGGCCGGTTTCAACTCGATGGCAGAGGGGTTGCGGGAACGCGAGCGATTGCGCGACCTGTTCGGCCGGCACGTCGGACGTGACGTTGCACGGATGGCCGAGCAGACCCCGTCGCCGCAGCTGGGTGGGGTCAACTGCGATGTTGCGGTGGTGTTCGTGGACCTGGTGGGGTCGACCACGATGGCACTGGACATGACCCCGGAGGAGCTCGTGGCGGTGCTCAACCGCTTCTTCGCCATGGTGGTGGATATCGTCGAACGCCACCACGGCTGGGTCAACAAGTTCGAAGGCGATGCTGCGCTGGCGATATTCGGTGCACCACTGCCCATCCCGGACCACGCCGGTTCGGCACTGGCGGCCGCGCGGCAGCTCTGCGCAGCGATCTCATCGGGTTCGCTGCGCTTGGCGGCCGGTATCGGCGTGTCCGCCGGAACCGTGGTGGCCGGCAACATCGGTGATCCGCGCCGCTACGAGTACACCGTGATCGGCGACCCGGTCAACGAGGCGGCACGGCTCTCCGAATACGCGAAAAGCAGAGGTGGCGTCTCCGCGTCACGTTCAGTACTGGAACGGGCGGAAGCCGACGAGGCGGCTCGTTGGCGCTTCGTCGAGTCACAGGTTCTCCGAGGTCGCGACACCGCGACGGATATCGCGGCGCCCTGCAGCTAGTGTCCGGCGGCGGCAGTCTCAGGAACGTCGCGCGCTGTCCTTGGCCTCCGAGCCTGAGGTGGCGTCGCCGAGCGTGAACTGAGGGCGGTCTGGGGCGTGTTTTTCCGCCCTGGGTGCACGCTCGGCGAGAGTGGCCGCCGTGAGTGCACGCTCGGCGAGGGCTGGCGTAGGAAGTTGGCGGGCCTAGTCCTTCTTTTCCTTGTTCGCCATCTGGTTGGCGAGGTTCTCGATGAAGGCGCCGTAGCCCACACCGCCGTGATCGGACATCACAGCGTCATAGTCGTACTCCGGCGGCTCACCATTGTTGGGACGCCACCCGCTGTCGGCGGTGGTGGCCTTGAACCCCTCCTCGGGGAAGGCGTACCAGCGCCGGGCATTGAGCTCGACGATCTTGGCGGCCTCGTCATCGGGCACCGTGGCCAGCATCTCCTCGGCTCGGGCGCGACTGTTGGGCCAGAACGAGTCCGAATGCGGGTAGTCACACTCCCAGGTGATGTTGTCGATGCCGATCTGGTGACGCAGCGAGACGCCGACCTCGTCCTCGATGAAGCAGCCGGTGATGTTGCGCTTGAACAGTTCCGACGGGGCGATCGTTGGATGAATGTTCTGGTAGTACTTGTGCTTGCGCCACACGTAGTCGGCTCGCTCGATGAGGTAGGGCATCCAGCCGATGCCGCCCTCGGAGAAGGCGACCTTCAAATTCGGGTGCTTGTGGAACACCGGGGAGAAAACCAGTTCGATGGCCGCGGCCATCGACGTCGTCCCCATCAAGGTGACCATGACCGCGAACGGCGCCTCGGGAGCCGTCGACGGCGGCAACCCGCCGGACCCGAAGTGCATCACCGCGGTCATGTTGGTCTCTTCCAGCGCCGACCACACCGGATCCCAGTGCGGGGTGTGGAAGCTCGGCAGCCCGAGGTTCATCGGGTTGTCGGGCAGGCCGACCGCACGGCACCCCTTGGCTGCGTTGCGCTCGATCTCGGCGACCATCAGCGAGGTGTCCCACAGCGGGCTGATCATCATCGGGATGAAGCGCGCCGGGTCGGTGGCGCACCATTCGTCGAGCGAGAAGTCGTTCCATGCCTGCACGCCGAGCAGCGCGAGGTCCTTGTCCGTGCCCTCCAGGAACACCGTGCCGCAGAACCGCGGGAAGGACGGGAAGCACAGCATGGCGTGCACGCCGTCGATGTCCATGTCGGCCAACCGGGCCTTGGGGTCATAGCAGCCGGGGATCATGTCGTCGTAGCGCACCGGGTCGACGCCGAACTCCTCGGGGGACTTTCCGGCGACGGCGTTGAGGCCGATGTTGGGATAAGCCCGTCCTTCGTACACCCATTGGTGCATCGGCGGTTTGCCCTCGCGGGGAAACTCGACGATGCGGGGGCCGTCCTCCCGGTACTTTTTGGGGAGGCGGTCGGTCCACACATGCGGCGGTTCGATCAGATGGTCGTCGACGGACAGAAGCTTCATCGAGGGTTGCAGCGGCATCGTCGATCCTTCTCTGGAGTCTGCTGTTAGGCTCAGCAGTGAACAAAACAATTGAACACTGAATGCTCATTTGACTATAGCGCGGCCGGCGAGGAAGGGCGAACATGAATCCGAGCGATCGCATCCCGCGGGATGACTGGGCGGACCAGGACCTGCTGACGCGCAGCGAAGCTGCCGGGCGGCTGGAAGCCGAGATAGCAGAGGTGAGCAAACTGATCGCCGCCGGGCAGGGCGACGAACAGCTCGAACGCCGGCTGGCGGGCATGCAGGAGGCGCTGGCGCACTACCGGGAGCGGTGAGCACCCGCCCTGGGTAGGCCAAGCACGCGCTGAGCCACGATATTGCGCTGGACCTGCGCCGTCCCGCCGTAGATCCCCGCAGCCCGCGACCACACGTACAGATCCCACTCCAGCCCCTCGGCGAGCACCGGTGCACTGCCGCGCAGATCCATCATCGTGTGGCCGAAGGTCTGATCTGCTCGGGCCATGAGCAGCTTGTCGACCGAGCCCTCGGCGCCCGGCAGCGCGCCGCCGACGCGCTCGGTCAGCGACCGCTGCACCTTGATCTGCAAGGCGCGCAGCTCGCAGTAGGCCTCACCGAGGCGTTGGCGCGCCGACGGGGTGTCCGGCAGGATTCCGGAGCGGACGTCGGCTTCCAATGCCCGCAGCTGGACGGCCAGCCGGCTGATCCAGTTGATGTCACTGGGCCCTCGCTCGTAGGCCAGCAGCTGGTTGGCAATCGACCAGCCCTGCCCCCGCTCACCGAGCAGGTTCGTCGCCGGCACCTCGACATCGGTGAAGGTCACCTCGGCGAACTCGCGGTTGCGCGCAGCGTTGACGATCGGGGACACCTCGATACCCGGCGTCGACATCGGCACCAGCAGCACCGAGATCCCCTGGTGTTTCGGGGCGTCGGGTTCGGTGCGGCACAGCAGGAAGCACCAATCGGCCACCGCGGCGAAACTGGTCCAGATCTTTCGTCCGTTGACCCGGAACGCCTGCCGGCCGTCGACCTCGACAGCATCGGCTCTGGTTCTGAGGCTGGCCAGATCTGACCCGGCCTCCGGTTCGCTGAAGCCCTGGCACCAGCGCACCGCACCCGACAGCAGACCCGGCAACAGGTCAGCGCGCTGCTGCTCGGAACCGAACAGTCGCAACGCATTCGACAGATGCCCGACACCCTCGATCGGCGGAGCGCCGGCACGGCCGAGCTCGTCGTTGAGGATCGCCTCGTAGATCGGCGACAGGCCGTGGCCGCCGTACTCCCGGGGCAACGACAATCCGATGTAGCCGGCGTCGTAGAGCGTGCGGTGCCACGCATTGGCGGCGTCGGCTCGGGCGCCCGGGTCGTCGGGTACCTCCGCGTCGGCGGCATGCTCGTCGAACCAGGTTCGTAACCGGTCGCGGAACTCGGCTTCTTCAGTGGTGTCGGTGAAGTCCATGATCCTCGCTAGGTCAATGCCGGGTCGGTCAAGCGCATGTCGGCGATGGCCGGATAGTGTGCGGACTCGTCTCCGAAAAGTCTTCGCCCCAGCAGCATTCGGCGCAGACGCAGATGCGCCAGGTGCTCCCAGGTGATCGAGATCCCGCCGAGCACCTGCATCGAGGTCTCCACCACCTCGCGTCCCGCAGCCGAGGTGTAGGCCTTGGCCGTCCGCGCAGCCAGCAGGGCTTGGTCGGGTGGCAGGTGGTCGACCGCCCAGGCGGCGTGCCACACACAGCTGCGCGAGCCTTCCACCCGGATCAACGAATCGGCGAGCAGGTGTTGGATGGCTTGGAAGCTGCCGATCGGCACACCGAACTGGACGCGCTCGCCTGCGTAACGCACCGCATCGTCGAGTGCACCCTGCATCACCCCGAGGAGGTCGGCGGCCACGGCGGTCAGCGCCAGGGCCTGTACCCGGGCCCACCGGTCGGCATCGATCGGGTTGCCCACCGGTGTCGCGGTCTCCGCGTCACCGGCGACGCTGACCGCGCGCATCGCGCGGGTGAGGTCCAGGCCGCTGTCACCGGCGCTGCCTTCCAGCGGTGCAATCCGAATCGTGCGGTTGTGGCCGGCGGAGACGGCGAACAGCGCGTGGGTCGCCCCGGCGGCATCGAGCGCGATACCGGATCGGCCGCAGCCCGCGAAGTCGGCCAGATCCGACGCGAGCACGGGCGCCGGTCGCATCGTGCCGTCGGCGACCAGCTCGACCTCCTTCTCGGCGCCGGCAGCGTGCAGCAGTTCGATGGACACGACCGCCTGTCCGAGTGCGGGCACCGCGGTCAGTGTGCGCGCGAGTTCCTCCAGTGCCACGGCGGTTTCGACACCACTGGGCTCCAGGCCGAAGACCTCGGGAGCACGCAGCGCGGGCAGGCCGAGCTCGGTGACGCGCTGCCATTGCCTATCGAGGCGGTCTCCGGAGGCGATGTCGTCCGGTGTGGCGGTGGCCATGGACTCGGCCAGTCGCGCCACCGTGTCGCGCAGCAGTTCCTGTTCGGTCGTCAACCCGATGTGCATGGCCGGGCGCCTAACCGTCCTCGTGCAGGGTCAGCGCCACCTTGGGGCACAGCGAAACCGCCTGCCGAACCGCATCCTGGTGGTCGGCCGGTATCGGATCGGCGATGACCACCGCCAGGTCTGCGTCGTCGAGTGCGAAGACGTCGGCGGCCAGGCCGACGCACACGGCATTCGACTCGCAGAGATCGCGAATCACCTCGACGCGCATCGGCCACCCCTTCTGCGATCCCACGATGAAAGCTCTGTCACAATATTGGATGATAGAACGATAATTGTTCAATTGTTACATCACTCAGGAGGAATCATGGCACGCCTCGACGATCGCAACGCCCTGGTGACCGGCGGCGCTCAGGGACTCGGGCGGGCCATCAGCCGTCGGTTGGCGGCCGAGGGGGCTGCTGTCACCATTGTCGACCTCAACGAGGAGAAGGCCGCCGAATGCGTCGCGCTGATCGAGAAGGACGGCGGGGTCGCTCGATTCGTGCGGGCCAACGTGGCCAAGCGCGAAGACATCGCCAGTGCCGTCGAGGCGTCGGCAGCCGACGGGCGGCTGCATGTGCTGGTCAACGCCGCGCAGTACTTCGCGATGCCAAAGGCGCTCGAACTGGTCAGCGACAAGGACTGGGAACTCTCCGAGGCGACCGGTCCGAAGGCGACCTTCCGCTTCATGCAGCTCGCGCATCCGTATCTCAAGGCGGCCGGCCGGGCCTCGGTGATCAACTTCGTGTCGGGTTCGGCGTTGGCCGGGATCGCCTACACCGGCCCGTACTCCGCAGCCAAGGGGGCCATCGGCGCGTTGACCAAGGTGGCGGCCAACGAGTGGGCCGCCCACGGTATTCGGGTCAACGCGCTGTGCCCGTTCGCGTTGACCGACGTCCAACGCGACATGATCGGCACCGAGTGGGACAACTACACCAGGACCGCCGAGGCGTCACCGATGAAGCGCGGTGCCGACCCCGAGACCGAGATCGCGCCGGCGGTGGCGTTTTTGGCTTGCGATGATTCCGCGTTCGTGACGGGAACGGTGTTGCACGTCGACGGCGGGATGACCGAGCTGTCGACGGTCGACTACGCGAAGTCGCCGGGGGTGTTCGGCTGACCGGGCCGCCTCAGCGGAGCGTCATCTCGACGCTGGTGTAGCCGCGCACGGTCGCCGTCAGAGTTCGTTCGTGGGACCCGATGGTGTACCGCGGGAATCTGCGGGCGATGTGCTCGAACACCATCTGGGCTTCGCGGCGGGCCAGCCACTGTCCGAGGCAGATGTGGATTCCCCAGCCGAAGTACACGTCTGTGCCGCGCGGACGATCCAGCAGGAAGCGATCGGGATTCTCGTAGCGACGCTCGTCGCGGTTGGCGCTGCCCAGCAGCAGCAGGACCCAGTCGCCGGCGTCCATCGTGACGTCGTGCAAGGTGACCGGGCGGGTCAGGGTGCGCGCCACCCAGTGGCTCGGAGTGTCGTAGCGCAGCGCCTCGTTCACCGCGGTGGGGATCAGGCTGTGGTCGTCGACGATGCGTTGCCATTGATCGGGATGGTCGTGCATGGCGACCAATCCGTTGGAGATCAGCTTCTGAGTGGTCTCCGAGCCCGCGGCCGAGAGCAGATTGCAGAACATCAGCACCTCGTGCGGTGTCAGCGCCCGATCCTGCGCGACTTCTGGGTCGTGGAACGTGGCCTGCAGAACGATGCTGATCAGATCGTCACCGGGCGTCGCGCGGCGCTCCTCGATGAGCTCGCCGATGTAGGCGCTGATCTTGCGGTTGGCCTCGATGGCGCTGGCCGGCATCGCGACCTCACCTTCGTTGCGGGTCAGGAACGCCTCCCACCAGACGCGCAACTGTTCGCGGTCGGCCTGTGGCACGCCGAGCAGGTCGCCGATGACATCGGTCGGCACCGGAAACGCAAAGGCCTCCATCGCATCGATGGTGGTTCCGGCCTGAAGCCGGTCGAGGTGGCGGTCGACGGTCGCCTGCAGTGCGCTCTCCATCGCGGCGACAGCGCGTGGGGTGAAGAATCCCTTCAGGACGCCTCGGATGCGGTCGTGGCGGGGCGGGTCCATCGAGATCACCGAGTACTTGCGGCCATCGTCGTCCGGATTCTCCGGTGCGGGACCGAGTTTCGAGGAAAATGTCTCCCAATCACGGAGCGCACCCGCGACATCGTCGAAGCGGGACAGCACCCACCATCGCTGGTCGGGATCCCGATAGACGGGTGCTTCGTTGCGCAGACGCCGGTACACCGGGTAGGGATCGTCGAAGACCGCCTTGGAGAACGGCGAGTACATCAGCTCACTGGTGGTGGGCACCGCTAAACCTTATCACCGGATGAAACAATCGGACGATATCTGACTAGTTGACTAGTCCTCCGAGCGGGTGCGCTCGATGAATTCGAGCAGGTTCCCGTCGGGGTCGGTCAGCATCATGGCCCGGTTCGGGCCGAAGCGGACGGTGCGCGGTTCCAGCAGCCGACCCCCGTGCTCGACCACGGCTGCGGCCAGCGAGTCGATGTCATCTACCCGGAAGGACAAGTGGGTGAAGCCGAGCGCGTTCATCGCGCGTGGGTCGGTGTCGCCGATCACGGCGGGCCGGGTGTAACCGATCAGCTCGAGTCGGAAGCCGTCGCGGTGCAGATACACCAGATCCAGGATCAGATCGTCGACGTCGAGCAGACGCGCGGTCGCGTCGTCGGCGACGTGCATCTCGCCGATCTTCTCGAAGCCCAGCGCTGAACAGTAGAATTCGGTGGCACGCTCGATGTCGCGCACACAGACCCCGATGTGGGTCAGGCGGTGTCCGGACATCACGGCGCCAGGTCGTCGAGCAGCGCGTTGTGTTCACCCAGCCGGGGTGCGGGCCGTGTCGGTCCGGCGGGGCCGGCGCCGAACAGATAGGGCGCTCCGGGGTAGACGACGGTGCGGCCCAGGTCGGGGTGCTCCATCGGTACCTGCATACCGCGGGCCACGGTGTGCTCGTCCTCGAAAGCCTCGTGTGGGGCGAGGATGGCCCCGGCCGGAAAGCCCCGCTGCTGACTTTCGACGAAGAATTCCTTGGCCGGCAATCGCGAAGCGATCAGCCGGATGGCTTCGCGGGCCGCACTGACGATGGCCGTCGTCTCGTCCTCTTCGCCGATCGCGGCAAGGTCGACGGCCTCCTCGCGCTCGGCGGCCATCTCCAGGAAAACGGCTTCGGGCAGTTCCTCGACCAGATCCAGGTCACCGAGCCATGCGCGCAGGCCGGCGAACTCTTCGGGCTTGCGCGGCAGCACTCCGGTGGTCGCGTAGTGCCCGTCAGCGCAGCGCACCTGCACCGGCGCGCTCGGCACCGGGCCGGCGTGCCGTCCGGTCTGGCGCGTACAGATCATGTTCTTGACCAGCCAGTAATAGGTCGTCTGCTCGCAGGTTACGTTGCACGCCGCGGTGACGTTGACGTCGACGAGCTGCCCGGAACCGGTGTGATCGCGGTGCGAGAGCGCGATGAGCGCACCGAGTGCGGCGTACATGCCGCCGATGTTGGCCGACTGATCCCCGGCGCCACGAATGGGTGGGATGGTGTGATCGTCGTAGCCGCAATTCCACAGCGGCCCGGCTCCGGCCAGCAGCGTCAGGTCGGTGACCGGGTCGTCGGCGCGGACGCTGTTGAGGCCGAACGGGGTGACCGACACCCAGACCAGGCCCGGGTCGGTGCGCGCACACTGCTCGTAAGTGAGGGCGCCGCCGGCCACCCGATCGCCTCCGGCGAGCACGATATCCGCACCGGAGAGGAGCCGGCGGAGGTTCCCGATACCTTCGTCGGAGTCGAGATCAAGTGTCACACTGCGCTTTCCGGCGCTCAATCCGAACCATCGCAAGCTGCGATCGACGCCGGGTTCGTCGTCGACGAAGGGCGGCCGGCGTCGGTGTGCGCAGCCCTGTGGCGGTTCCACGACGATGACATCGGCGCCCAGCTCGGCCAGTGTCCGACCGGCCACCGGGGTGAACTGGTCGACGATCTCGATGACCCGCAGGCCGGCCAACGTGCTCAGATCACACCCCGCTTCGCCCAGTCCTCGATGGTGTCGTCGTCATGTCCGAGCAGTCCGCCGAGGATCTCACGGTTGTGCTGGCCCAGCATCGGCGCGCTGCGCTCGATCTGCCATGGTGTCGCCGAGAAGGTCAACGGTATGCCCTCCACCCGGACCGGCCCGATCCTGGGGTGAGTCACGGTGGGAAACAGCCCCATTCGCGTGAGATCAGGATCCTGGTCGATCCGCTCGGGCGGGCTCTTGACCACGCTGGCCGGGACCCCCTCTCCGATGAGGTCCGCGGCCAGTGCCGCGGCCTCACGGGTCGCGGTGCAGGCGCTGATGATGTCGTCGAGTTCGTCGACGGCGGCCAGCCGCTTGGGCAGGGTGGCGAATCGGTCCGATGTCAACGTGGCCTCGTCGAGCACCTTGGCCAGCAAGGCGAGTTCGCGGTCGTCGCGGCAGCACAGCGCAACCCACCGATCCTCGCCGAGGCAGGGGTAGATGCCATGGGGTGCGAACTCCCCGAAGTCGGCGCGATTACCGCCTGCCCGGGTCGGCCGTCGATTGACGGTCCAGTCGAGGATCTCGGTGGGCAACATCGCCATACCGGCGGGGACCGTCGCCAGGTCCACATGTTGTCCCTGCCCGGTGCGGTCGCGGTGGTGCACGGCGGCCATGATGGCCACCGTCATGTAGAAGGCCGATCCGTGGTCCATGTAGGAGAAACCCCACCCGGCCGGCTCTTCGTCGGGAAGGCCGGAGGTGAACGTCAGCCCGCTGACGCCCTGCACGATCGGGCCCCAGGTCTTGAACTCGCGGTAAGGCCCGGTGTGACCGAACCCGCAGTTGGAGACGTAGACGATGTCGGGCTTGATCCGCTGCAGCTCGTCGTAGCCGAAACCGCGATGCTCCATCACTCCCGCGGCGAAGTTCTCACACACCACGTCGCTGACCGAGATGAGTTCGCGCAGCAGCTCTTTGCCCTCGTCGACACGCAGGTTGAGGGTCACACCGTACTTTCCGACATTGTGGTTGTTGAAGCCGGCGCCGAGATCTACCCCTCGGCGTTTGTCGACGTAGGGCCCGACGCCGCGCAGCGCATCCCAGAGGCCGCGGGTGACCGGATCCTCGACCCGGATCACCTGGGCGCCGAATGCCGCCAGGATTTTCGTCGCGCCCGCGCCGGCCAACTGCCCACTGAGGTCACACACCCGGAGGTGAGACAACGCGCCCGTCACCAGGCAACCATATCGCAAAGGTACAAATAGTGTTCTACTGTTCATGCTGGCGTCGACGAGAGAGGCGAATATGAGCGGACCGATGACCGGGGTGCGGGTGCTCGAAGTCGCACAGTGGACCTTCGTACCAGCGGCCGGTGCCGTGCTCGCCGACTGGGGCGCCGACGTCGTCAAGGTCGAACATCCGCAGACCGGTGATTCCCAGCGCGGCCTGCGACAACTGGGCCACATCACCATCGACGGCGACCGCAATCCGGTCATGGAACATGCCAATCGCGGCAAACGCTCGGTGGCCATCGACATGTCGACCCCCGATGGACATGAGTTGCTGATGGACATCGCCCGCTCCAGTGACGTCTTCTTGACCAACTTCCTGCCCGATGCGCGCAAGAAGCTCCGCATCGACGTCGATGACCTGCGGGCGGTCAACCCCGACATCGTCTACGCCCGGGGCAGTGCCTACGGACCGCTGGGACCCGACGCCGCGACCGGCGGTTACGACATGACCGGGTTTTGGAGTCGCGCGGGGGGAGCGCTGGGTTCCACGCCCTGTGACTTGGACGGTGTGGTGCCGCAGCCGGGTCCTGCCTACGGCGACTCGATCGGTGGATTGACGATCGCCGGCGGCGTCGCGGCGGCGCTGTTCGAGCGTGAACGTACCGGACATGCTCGGGTCGTGGACATTTCGCTGCTGGGCGTGGGCGTATGGGCGTCCGGCGTGGCGATCAACGCCGCGCTGGTGAGCGGACAGCCATGGCAGACCAACCCCGCCGGTGCCAACGTCACGCCGAACAACCCGCTGGTCGGGTTCTACCGGACGAGCGACGGACGCTTCCTCGGGCTGTCCATGTTGCAGGGATTCCGCTACTTCGCAGAGTTCTGTCGCCGGATCGGCGTCGCTGAACTCGCCACCGACGAACGCTTTGCCGACCATGCTTCGCTGGCGGCCAATGCGCCGGCGGCCACCGAGGTGCTGCGGGCGGCCATCGGTGCACAACCGCTGCAGCATTGGCGCACTGTGCTCGACGGCTTCGACGGCCAGTGGGCGCCGGTGCAGAACACCGCGGAGGTGGCCGCCGACCCGCAGGTGCGGGCCAACGGCAACATCGTCGCGGTGGAGCATGACGGTCAGAGCTACGAGCTGGTGGCCAGTCCGGTGCTCTACGACGAGACCCCCGCACAGCTGGCGCCGATGCCGGAATTCGCCTCCCACACCGAGGAACTCATCCTCGAGCTGGGCGGGGACTGGGACCGGATCATGGCGCTCAAGGAGAGCGGCGCGATCGCCTGATCATGCGCGCAGCACTGCCGCCGCACACGATCCGCCGCCGCCGACCGCCTGCACGAGTCCGGTGCGCGGTTCACCCACCTGCCGAGATCCGGCCTCGCCGCGCAGCTGAGTGACGATCTCAGCGGCCTGGGCGAGTCCGGTCGCGCCGATCGGGTGGCCGCGGGCGATGCAGCCGCCGTCGGTGTTGGTCGGCAGCTCCCCGTCGCCGGCGAGCCCGCCGGCCTCGATCAGGCCCGGCATCCGGCTCGCGTCCACCAGCCCCATCGCGATGAGCGCGGTGATCTCCTCGCTGGCGCACATGTCGTGCAGGGAGACCACATCGACCTCGGTGGGCTCGATTCCGGCCCCGGAGTAGCACCGCTGGGCAGTGCGGGTCAACTGCGAGGGTGGGCCGACGACAGGTCCGGTCAGCGGCCACTCGGGGTCGGCGGGCCAACTGGTCTGTTCGATGGCCAGCACGCTCACCGAGCGCGGCGTCGGGTTGGCGGTGACGACGACGGCAGCGCCACCGTCCACCGATGCGTGGCACATCATCTTGGTCAGCGGATCGGCCACCATCCGGGCCGACAGCACGTCCTCGACCGTCACCGGATCATCGCGGCGCCTGGCCGCGAGCGGGTTCAGGCGGGCCTGATTGTGCGACTTCGCGGCAACGGCGGCGATCACCTCCGGTCCGCAGCCGGTGTCGTGCAGCCAGCGCGCTGCCTCGATCGCGTAATGCGTCTGCGGCGGGAATCGGTCCCAAAAGCCCACAGCCGCGGGCACCACACCGCCGGGCTCCAGTGCCGTGGTCTTCTCGTAGCCGATCGCCAGGGCCGCCGCGCAGCGGCCCGAAGCGACCGCCCACACCGCGTGCCGCAGCGCGACGAGACCACCTGCCGATGCGCTCTCGGTTGCCGTGACCGGGATCCCGGTGCGCCCCAGGGTCAGTGCCACTGTGATCCCGGTCTGCGGGGGCGCCAGCGCGGAGGCGGTGAACACCTCGCCGATATCGGTGTAGTCGAGCCCGGCGTCCTCGAGGGCCTGTTGTGCGGCGGCGACGCCGAGGTCGGCCAGCGGCGTGTCGCCGTGCCGGCCGAAGGGGGTCAACCCGACGCCGGCCAGATGGGTGCCCGTCACGACGCGTCCGTGACGAACATGGCGATCGCCTCGTCGTCGACGGTGCGGGTGGTCAGTCGGCCCGCCGTTCCCGGCGCGGGACGGGCACCGTCGACCAGCACCTGCAGCCGCTCGGTCTCGGTGTCCACCCACGCCACGCTGTAGCCGTCGGCTCCGGTGATCGGCGACGTCGCCGGGACGAACGTCGAGGACCACACGGTGGCCGCGCGGTCAGTGGGCGGTGTCGACATGTTCGGTCCTCTGCTGGTCGGCGTTGAGACTTCCCAACGCGGGTGGCGGGGCCAGGTTTACTGGTCCGGTGTCGCCGAAACGCCACGGCAGCCCGACCAGGCGCGCGGGGGACAAGTCAGGGTCGGGATGGTCGATCTCGGGGAAGAAGCGCCGGGCGGCCAGATGTGGGTCGGTGACCAAGGTGTCGGCGCGCCGCACGACGGCCGAGTCGATGCCGGCGCTGTGCAGTTTTGATGCCGCGTCCTCGGCCCGGTTGGTCCTGATCAGTGCCGCGACGGTGTCGGCGTGCTCGCCTGCGCACTGTTCGCCGCGCAGTTCGACCGCGACCCAACGGTCGTCGGTGGCGAGGCGGACCTCGCGGAGCACACGTCCGGCGTCCGCAGCGCCGTCGATGGATGCGGCGGCGAGATACTCCGACACTGTGGTGGCGACGACCTCGGCCATCGACAGGTCGACGACGGCGCCCGAGGTCCGGCGCGGCCCCAGTGCCCACGCCGCGATCACCAGTGCACCGATCACCGACGACAACGGATCGGCCAGTACCGTGCCGACGCGCGCGGGGGTGCCGTCCCTGGTGGTGGCCAGTCCGGCCAGCCCGCCGTAGGACTGGACGTTGTTGGCGTACACCCGGTATCCGGCCAGCGGGCCGTCCGAACCGAACCCGGAGACGCGCAGCGTCAGTCGGCCGCGGTCGGCGTGGTCGGGCGGGTCGACACCGAGTCGTCTCAGCCGGCTGGATCCGACATTCTCGATCAACACATCGGAGTCGGCCAGTATCGCGGCCACCTCGTCGGCGGCCCGAGAGGGATTGAGCAGCGCGCTGTGCTTGGAGTGGTTGGCCACCGCGAAGTACGCGCCGCGCTCCGGTCCGGCGACGCCGTCGGCGAAGGGACCGCTGCGGCGGTAGATGTCCAGGCGGTCAGGGTCTTCGATGCGGATCACGTCGGCGCCCATCGCTCCGAGCAGCGCACCGACGATCGGCCCGGCGAGCACATGGGTGAGCTCGGCGACCCGCAGTCCCGCCAGCCCGGCAGGGGCAGCGTCGGCCGCGGCCCGGCCGGCGGTGATCGTCCACGGCGGGCCGAGCACGGTCGCGTCGTGGCCGCCGAGCTGCACCCTGCGCAGCGAATTTCGGTGCGCAAGTTGCGGTGATGTCAGTAGCTCAGCGGGGTGGTTGACCGGCGTGGACGGCACCCCTCGGGCTTGCAGGGTGGCCGCGCAGTCGGCCTTGAGTCGGGTCGACGTCCACTCGGTGACGTGACGGTTGATCAGATCGGCATGTTCGATACGGGAAGGCCGCTCGTCCAGACCTGCCGCCCAGGCGGGTTCGCCGAGCGCGGCGCGCAGTCCGGCCCACTGGTGGTTTTCCACCGCGGTGATTCGAACCAGCCCGTCGCGGCAAGGGAACACCCCGGACGGCGCCAGGTAACGACCGCTGCCGGCGCGGCCCGGGCAGCGATAGAGCACATGGGCGCACTCAGGAAGTGCTGCGGTGAAGATGACCGCCTCCTGGGCCGACACGTCGACGACGACCTCGCCGCCCTCGCTGCGGAGCCGGTCGAGGCCGTGCAGGGCGGCCAGCGCTGCGACAGCACCGACGGACTTGCACGCCACATAGCCCGGCGCGGGCACCGGCGCGCCGTCGCCGTCTTCGATCGTGGCCATCAGCCCGCCGCTGGCCTGCGCGACGATCTCGCTGCTGCCGTCGTGGTGGCGGCGCGGGCCATCGGCGCCGAACGGGGTGATCGTGACGAGGACGGTTCCTGCGGCCGGTTCGGGCAGGGGGTCGGTGCCGTCGGCGATGACGATGTCATAGTCGCCGCCGGCGAGGTCGGTCGAGGCCGAGACCGCCTTCTGCCGGTCCATGACGAGGTCCACCGCGGCTGTCGGGCCGTCCGGGGTATCCAACACCGGGCCGGACCGTTCGGGGCGTGGCGCCGGCACCCGAGTGACCTCCGCACCGAGCATGGCCAGCAGGCCGGCCGCTGCAGACCCTGCGATGCCGGTGCCGGTCTGGCAGACGCGGACGCCGGACAGGAACGCGTCGGGGGCGGTGGCGTCGCTCAACCTATGTCAACTCCTGGGATGCGGGCAGCTGTCCGACTGAACAGAACAAGTAGACAATGTTCGTTCAAGTGATTTCTACCAGGTTTGACCCGGAATCAGAATCACAGATTCACACAATGTGTTCTATTGTCTCATCTATGGCGATCACCACGGCTGTGTCCGAAGCCCGCTTCGACGAGGCTTCCTTCTACCTCGGCGACCCCAACTCCACGTTCCGCGAGCTGCGCGAAACCGAGCCGGTGTACTGGTACGAGCGCGGCAAATTCTGGGTGGTGACCAAGTACGACGACATCAAGTCGATCTCGGCACGTCCGGAGAAGTTCAGATCCGAGCGCATCGCGATCATGATGGATCTGATCGCCCACCGGGAGGGGCGTGATCCGCAGGGTTACGGGGCCCGGGGCATCCTGTTCATGGACCCGCCGGAGCATCGCGCGCACCGCAAGGCGCTCGGGGTCCGGTTCACCCCGGCGGCGGTCGCCAAGCTGGAGACCCGGGTGCGCGAGGTGATCGCTTCGATCTTCGATGACCTGCCAGACGGTGAGTTCGACTGGATCGAGCGGGTCGCCGAACCGTTCCCGGTGTATGTGTTCGCCTACCTGCTGGGTGTGCCGGAAGCGGACTGGGCCAAGGTCGCGGGCTGGGCCACCACCATCGCGAAGGTGGGTAGCGGGGTGGCCGAGGACTCCGACATGGAGCTGATCTTCGGTGAGGTGGCGCCCTATCTGATGGATCTGGTCGCCCAACGCGCCAAAGAACCCACCGACGATCTGCTGTCGATGCTCTCGCAGGTGCGCATCGACGGCGAGCCGTTCAACGAGATCCAGGTGATGACCTACGCCCTGACCCTGTTGGCTGCGGGCAGTGAGACCACGCAGAGCCTGATCGCCGGGATCGCTGCGTGTTTCGACGCGCATCCCGACCAGGCCGAGCAGGCTTTCGCCGACCCCGAGGTCGGCACCAATGCGGTCGAAGAGGTCCTGCGCTGGTGGACACCGGTGATGAGCATGGCGCGTCAAGCCGCTCACGATGTCGACCTGCGCGGCGCCGACATTCGCGCCGGCGACGGGCTGCTGTTGGCCTATGCATCGGCCAATCGCGACGTCGACCACTGGGGCCCCACGGCTGAGCAGTTCGACGTGCACCGTCCGGACGCGGCCGGGCACCTCGGCTTCGGGGTGGGCGAGCACTTCTGCATGGGCGCGGCGTTGGCGCGCCGGGAAGCCCGGGTGGTGCTCGATGAGGTGATCAAGCGGGCCAGCGGGATTCGTGTCACCGGCGAGGGTGTGCTGCGACCCTCGGCGCTGGTGCACACCTACGACCGACTGCCGGTCACCCTCGACTACCGCTGACCACCGGCCCGCTCAGCGGGACCGCAACCAGTCGGCCACCACGTCGCGGTGCTGGGCGCGGGTGCCCAGGGTCGCAGCCAGCGTGGCGGCCCGGCGCAGGTACACGTGGGCGTCGTGCTCCCAGGTGTAGGCGATGCCCCCGAACACCTGGGTGGCGCCTTCGGGGATACGTCGCAGCGTGTCGATGGCCCAGAACACTGCCAGTGACACCAGTGCCTCGGCGTCGGGATGCTGCAGCTCGAGCGCGTCGGCGGCACGGTGGACCAGGGCCCGGGCGACCTCGATGACCGATCGCTGTTCCACCAGGCGGTGCTTGATGGCCTGCCGAGCGCCGATGGGACGCCCGAACGTGACCCGCATCTTCGCGTAGTCCACCGCGGCGTGGTGGGCGGCCGAGGCCGTGCCGATCAGCTCGGCCACGGTGGCCAGCCGGGCTCGTGCGACCGCGTCGCGGTGCCGGTTGACGGCCTCGGTGCCGGTGGCGATCTCCTGGAACGGGGCGGCGTCGACGACGATGCTCGCGGCCGGGCTGTGGTCGAGTGGGCACTCGGTGCGGCGTTGCACGCCGTCGCCGGCGACATCGACGGTGCCGAGCACAAATTCACCGTGCCGGGAGGCCAGGACGACCAGGTGGTCAGCCACTGCGCCGTAGGGCACCAGCTGCCAGTGGCCGCAGACACCGTCGTCGGACATGGTGGCGTCGACGCCGTCGAGCAGGACGGTGATACCGCTTCCGCAGCGCCGTTGGCACCAGTTCGCAGCTGCGGCGATGGCCAGCGGAACGGGTGCGACAACAGTCCCGATCGCCTCGGTGAGCACGCACAGCTCACGGATGCCGCCGCCACCGCCGCCGTGGGACTCTGCCACCAGAACGTCGGGCCATCCCATCTCGGCGACCGTGGCGCACAGGTTCTCGTCGAAGGCCGGCGCGGGGTCGTCGAGCAGCGCACGGGTGCGTCCGGCGCTCCATGCCTGCTCGACGATGCGCTGCACCGTCGATCGCAGGTCGTCCAATTGTGCTGCAGTGTCGGCGATCTCATCCAACGAGGGTTCACGGGTCACGGGGCAGCCCCAGCAGTCGCTCGGCGATGACATTGCGTTGGATCTCAGAGGTCCCGGCGCCGAAGGTCGCAGCACGCATCAGCAGGTAGCTCTTGGCCACATTGCCGCCCTTGATCGCCGACGGGGAGCCGCGCTCCAGCGTGCCGAGCTCCCCGGCGAGATCGAGGCCGAAATTGGCCATCGCCTGGTCGAGTTCGGAGGTGAGCAACTTCGCCATCGACGCCTCGGGCCCGGGGCTCACGCCACGGACCCCGGCCGCGGTGGCCTGGGCGGAGATCTGGCGAAGTGCTTCCACCTGGGCGGCGAACCGCACCAGCTGATCGGCCACGTAGGAGTCGTCGAAGCCCCTGTTGCTCAGCGCATTCGGTTCGGTAGCCATGCGGACCAGGATGTCGAGTCGGCGCTCGATGCGATGGGTGCGGCTCTGCCCCACCCGCTCATACCCGAGGGTCGACTTGGCCACCCGCCAACCCTGGTGCAGCGGACCCAGCACGTTGGCCAGCGGCACCCGGGCGCCGTCGAAGAACACCTCGCTGAACTCGGCGTCACCGGAGATCTGACGGATGGGGCGCACGTCGATGCCGGGCGTTGAGAGGTCGGCGAGCAGGTAGCTGATGCCCTCGCGCGGTGCGGCATCCGGATCGGTGCGGGCCAGCAGATAGATCCGATTGGCATAGTGCGCCTTGGAGGTCCAGACCTTCTGCCCGGTGACCACCAACTCCTCGCCCTCGATCACCGCCCTGGTGGTCAGCGACGCCAGATCGCTTCCGGCGTCCGGTTCGCTGAAGCCCTGACACCAGACATCCTCGGCCGACAGGATCCGAGGCAGATAGTGGGCCCGCTGTTGCGGGCTGCCCCACTGGATGATGGTCGGACCGAGCTGGTTGATGGCGCTGCGGTTGATCGGCTCGGGCGCGTGCGCGGCTGCCATCTCCGCGCTGAAGATCAGCTGTTGGACCGGGGTGGCTCCGCGACCGCCGTATTCCTCGGGCCACGAGATCGCGGCCAACCCGGCCTCGTGAAGTCTGCGCTGCCACAACCGCATCCGGTCCAGCCGATCGGACTCGGTGCGCGCACCCGAACGAAAGTCCGGGGTCAGGGCTGACGCGAGGAAGCGCTGGACTTCATCGCGGAACCCACGATCGGCCGGCGTCAACGGGACGCCGTAATCGCGGTCGCTCACGGCCGATCCTGCGCCGCCGCATCCGCCAGCCAACCGGCCATCAGGGTGTACACAGTCCTGATCGCCTCCTCTGCCTCCTCCTGCGGTCCGCAAGGGTCGTAGTCGACGTGCCATGTCAGCACCGAGTCGTGCGGGTGCTCACCCTCCTCGACATTCACCACAGCCTCGAAGCGGCTGACCGGAAGTGGGCTACCGGCCACGGTGTAGCCGATTTCTCGGCGCTGCGCCCGCACATGGGTGAGCGTCTCGACCACCGGTTGGTCTCCGGACCCGTGGATGAACCTGCGCATGCCGATCCCCTCGCCGTCGGTATCCACCTGGGTGGTGACCGGGATCCAGCTGACATCGGCGAAATCGGAAAGAAGCTCCCAGATGCGCCAGGCCGGCGCCCCGACCTCTTTGGCGACAGCGATGTGCGGCATGAGAAGACTTTAGCAGCCGACTAAACAAATAATCGTCTAGTGTTCTAGTGTTCAAAAGCGAACGGGAGGCGGCAGCATGGCTGAGGAGACTGGCCAGTTCACGGTCGACGAGGACTGGGTGCGCTACGACGTCGTCGAACCCCACATCGCGGTCATCACGATCAACCGGCCCGACAGGCGCAACGCCATCCTCTCGCCCGACATGCACACCCTGTTCAAGGACCGGCTCGATCGGGCCGAGGACGACGACGACATCAAGGTCGTTGTCCTCGCTGCGGCGGGCAAGGATTTCTCCAGCGGCGACGACGTGCGGCGACTGCCCGTCGAGAAGGCCGGACTGACGAAGGACAAACGGCTTCCGCAGACGGCCCGGATGGGCAATGCGCGACGGTTGCATCGGCATCTGACCAACTGGTTGGAGTTTCCCAAGACGGTGATCGCCGCATGTCAGGGCGCCACCATCGGCGCGGGAATGAACCTGGCGCTGGCCGCGGACATCCTCGTCGTCTCCGAGGATATGTACCTGGCACGACCGCAGGCTCGGATCGGGTTCGCCGGATTCTCCACGGCCATGCCGCTGGCGCTGCTCAAACTCGGACCGAATCGCGGTTACGAGGCGATGATCACCGGCCGCAAGGTGGCTGCGGCCGAACTCAAGGACTGGGGAGTGGCTGCCTCGGTGGTACCCGCCGCCGAACTCCACGATGAGGCGATGCGCTACGCGCGCGCCATCGCCCACCATTCGGCAGACGGGCTGATGATCGGCAAGCACGCGCTGATCACGTTCTGGAACGCGGTCGGCATGGCGCAGTTCGCCGACTGGGTCCCGATGGGCCACACGGTTTTCACCAATCTCGCCTGGCGTGAAGACGAGTTCAACTTCATGAAGGAACGTGGCATTCGGGGCGGGCGCGAGGCGATGGCCGAGCTGGAACGCCGTTACGCGCAGTGGGGCTTCGAATGACAGCACTGCGCAGTGAATGGAACAACAAATAAACAATTCATGTCTTAGTGTTCTGTAGACTTATGCATGTCGTTAAGGAGAGATGATGGGTGTACTCGACGGTCGGACCGCGCTGGTCACCGGCGGTGGTCGCGGTATCGGTGCCGCAGTGGCCGAGGGCCTGGCAGCCGAGGGCGCGGCGGTGATGGTGTCGGACGCCGGTGTGTCCGTCGACGGCAGCGGGCGTGATGCCGGGCCCGCGCAGAGCGTGGCGGCCGCCATCAACGACCGCGGCGGCAAGGCGTTCGCCGACACCACCGACATCACCGATTTCGCCGCTTGCGAGGACTTGATCAGCCGGGCGGCCGCGACGCTCGGCGGATTCGACATCATGGTCAACGCCGCGGGCATTCTGCGCGACGGGATGGTCTTCAAGATGAGCGAGGCCGACTTCGACTCGGTCGTCGCCGTGCATCTGAAAGGCACGTTCAACCTCACCCGGCATGCCGCGGCATGGTGGCGCGAGAACCGGGGCGGCCAGTACCGGCTGATCAACTTCACCTCGATGTCGGGGTTGCAGGGCGCGCCCAGCCAACCCAATTACGCCGCGGCCAAGATGGGCGTCGTCGGGCTGACGTTCTCGTGTGCCAACGCGCTCAAGGGCTACGGCGTCCGCAGCAATGCCATCGCGCCGATCGCCGGTACCCGGATGACCCAGGGCATCAAAGGTGGCGGCAGCATGGACTATTCGGCGCAGAACACCCGGTTGTCGCCGCAGAACGTGGTGCCGCCGGTGGTCTATCTGGCCAGCGAGCAATCCGACTGGCTCAATCGACGGGTCATCTTCGCCGGCAATGGCCGGATCAGCCTGATGTCCAACCCGGTGGTGGAGCGCGAGATCGTGTCGGCATCGGGGTCCTGGGACATTCCGACGGCGTTCGCCGAGATCGAGACCTCGTTCAAGGAAGCAGTGCTGTATCCCAACATCTTCGACAAGCCACCGGCCAGCTGAACATGAGGAAGGGGGTTGCGCGGTGACCGTTTTCGAGCATGCCACCGACACGTCGACCCGAGGTACCGTGCCGCCGAAGTACGCTTGTGGGCAGACTTTTGTCCCCAAGTCGCGCTACATCGACCCCGAGTTCCTGCGCCTAGAACTGGACCGGTTGTTCACCCAGGTGTGGCAGCCGGCGTGCCGGGAGGAGGAGGTGCCCGAGCCCGGGGACTACTACGAGTACACCGTCGGCCGCCAGTCGATCATGGTGGTGCGCCAGAAGGACCGCAGCGTCAAGGCGTTCTACAACGCGTGCACGCACCGGGGAATGAAGGTCGTCCGCGGCTCGGGGTGTGCCGCGGGGGGCGACCTGCGGTGTGAGTTCCACGGTTGGCGCTTCGCCTTGGACGGTCGGTCGTCGTTCGTCCCCTCGCGCGACGAGTTCCTGGAGCGACCTCGCGACCAGTGGTCGTTGCGCCCGGTCGCGGTCGGCACCTGGGGCGGGTGGATCTTCATCAGCATGGCCGAGGATCCACCGGACCTGCTCGAATGGCTCGATCCGCTGCCCACTGCGCTGGAGCCGTTCCGGCTGCACGACATGCGATTCCGCTGGCGCAAGCGGACTCCGCTCAATGCCAACTACAAGACCGTCATCGATGCGTTCATCGAGGGCTACCACACGCCGGGCACCCACCCGCAGACGTTGCGGGCAGCCCAAGGCCCGCGCCCTCCCGCGGATCCCGCCGCGCCGCAGGAGTTCGTCTACGCGCCGTACACGCCGACCATCCGGTATCGCAATCACTCCCGCTTCATCTACTCCCAGCGCCCGGACAGCGGGGACCGTGACAGCGCCCGCAAGGCCCAAGCCGCCCGGCCGGAGGTCTTCGCCAATTCGATGCAGTATCAGTACCTCGAAGTGGGATCGCTGGTCACCGAGCGGGATTACCGCGCGGCACGCCGGCTGGCCACCATGGAGCCCAGCGAGGTCCCACCATTCGTGCTGTACCACCAGATGTGTGAGGAGTTGGCGCTCGCCGAGGGCGTCGATTTCCCGAAGATGTCAATGGAGCAGTACTTCGCCGGCAATGGGGACTGGCATGTCTTCCCGACTCTGGTGCTCCTGGTGGAGAAGTCGTGCGTGCTGGGTTACCGGGTGCTGCCCGACGCCGAGGATCCCAATCGTTGTGTCTTCGAGATGTTCTCCCTTGAGCACTTCGCCCCCGGTGAGGTTCCCGACACCAGGTGGCTGGAGGTCGAGCGGTGGCAGGACCACGACGGTTGGGGTGAGCTGCCCACCCAGGATCTGCGCAACATCGATGCGATCCATGCCGGGTTGCACTCCCGCGGCTTCGACGGCCTGTGGTTGAACACCGAGCAGGAGATGTCGATTCGCAACGCGCACGCGATTGCCGACCGGTTCATCTTCGGCGTGGACGACGGCCAGGGCACTGCCGGCGATGGCTGAGCAGGCGCCGACGTCTCGGCCGCTGCCGGCGCTGACCGCCCTCAACCGGCCCTACTGGACGTCCGGTGCCGACGGGGTGTGGTCGTTGCAGCGCTGTCCCGACTGCGAGCGGCTCATCCATCCGCCCACCATGCGCTGCCAGTACGATCACGCGGTTCCTGAGTGGGTGGCATTGTCCGGTCGCGGAGTCGTCGAATCCTGGACGGTCAATCACCATCCGTTCTTCCCGGGCATCCCGACCCCATATGTGATCGCATTCGTCAATCCAGTGGAGGACGAGCGTGTCCGGGTGCTGACGAACCTGGTGAACGTGCAGCCGGAGGAGGTCTTCGGCGGGATGCCGGTGCAGGTCACGTTCGCGGTGGGCGACGACGGGGGAGACGACGTCGTGCATCTGCCGCTGTTCACGCCGGAGCGCTGATGGCGGGCCGACTGACACGCGAGGTCATCATCAGCGGTATCGGGCAGTCCGAGGTGGGTCGCCGGCTGGGGCGGGATCCGCTGCAACTCACCGTCGATGCGTGTCTGGCCGCGGTTCAGGATGCCGGGCTCACCCTTGCCGACATCGACGGCCTGACCACCTATCCCGGGGCGTCGATGGCGGGGAAGGGGTTCTCGGGGGCCGGGGTGCGCGATGTCCACGACGCCCTCGGTATCCGGCCCAACTGGGTGGCCGGCGGCACCGAGTATCCGGGGCAACTCGGTGCGGTGGTGGACGCGATGCTGGCTGTCTCGGCGGGTTTGGCCAATCACGTGCTGTGCTGGCGCAGCATCTGGGAAGGCACCGCGCAGGGCGCCGACCGGCGGCGGGGCTACAGCGTCCCGGCGGGCAGCCGGGCGGCTGGTCAGCTCGGGTGGCAACTGCCTTACGGCGCGTCGGCGGCCAATCTGGCGGCGCTGCAGATCCGTTCGCGGATGCAGCGGTTCGGCCTGACCCGCGAACAACTGGCGCAGATCGCGATCGTGCAACGATCCCACGCCGCGCTCAACCCGCAGGCGATCTACACCGAGCCGCTGGACCTGCAGGGCTATCTCGACGCGCGGATGGTGTCGGATCCGCTGTGTATGTACGACTGTGACATCGCGTGTGACGGCGCCACCGCGTTCGTGGTCTCGCGTGCCGAGCACGCCGCCGCGCTCGATCATCCGGGGGTGGTGGTGGAGGCACTCGACTGTGCCCACCACGACCGGTTCCTCTGGGAGGGCGGCCAGGACATCGCCCGGCTGAATTCGCGGTGGTCGACGATCTGGGACCGTACCGACTTCACTGTCGACGACGTCGACTGTGCCTCGCTGTACGACGGTTTCAGTGTGTTCGTGTTGTGTTTCCTGGAAGATTTCGGGTTCTGCGGCGTGGGTGAGTCCGGGGACTGGGTGGCCGACCCGCAGCGTTTCTCGCTCGGCGGGCAGGTGCCGATCAACACCGCGGGCGGGCAGCTGTCCGGAGGTCGGCTGCACGGCTTCGGGCACCTGCACGAGGCGTGTGTCCAGGTCCGTGGCCAGGGTGGGGCGCGTCAGGTCACCGATGCCGATCTGGTCGCGTGCGGGGTGGGCGGAGCCAACAGCGGCACCACGATGATGCTGCTGCGGCGCAGCTGAAAAGTGGGTGATTCAGGTGGCTTTGCCGCCGGTCATGATGGTGGCCATGCGGGCCTTCATCTCCCCGTAGGTCATGGCGGTGGCGCCGGGTTTGGGAATCCGATGGGTTTCCACCGTGGGGGTGGACAGATCCAACCCGGCAGTCAGCGCGCGAAGTGCCGCGACGGTGCAGTTCTGCCGACCTCGTCGATCGACGCCGAGGTACCCGAAGGCGGTAGCGGCGTTGCGCCAGCAGATGGCCTCGATCTCGTCGTCGGTGCAGCCGTCGAGTTCGGCGGCCAGTTGCTCGGGCGCGTCCGGCCAGCTGCTGTCTGAGTGCGGGTAATCCATCTCCCAGCAGATGGTTTCGACACCGATGCGATGGCGGTTCTCGATCCCGACGCGGTCCCGGATGAAGCAGGACAAGAAGTTGGCGCGGAACACGTCGGTGGGGGTTCGCCCGTCGCCGAGGTCATCGCCGGTCCAGGCGCGTTGGCGGGAGTAGACGTCCTCGAAGCGCTCCAGCAGGAACGGGATCCAGCCGATGCCGCCTTCGGACAGCGCGAACTTGACCGTCGGGAAGTCCCGGACCACGCGGGAGAACAGCAGGTCGGCGGTGAAGCGGCCGGTGTCCAGCGCCAGCATCGAGTTGTAGGCGAGGTAACTGGTCTGATCGGACGGGACGGGCACGCCGCCGCCGGTGCCGATGTGGATGTTGACCACGGTCTGGTTCTCGCAGACGGCCTCCCACAGCACATCCCAGTGCCGATCCTGCCACGGTGGTTGGCCGTAGTTGGCAATGTGCTGGGGCACGGTGACCGCGCGGCAGTCCAGCGCCGCGAGCCGCCGGACTTCGGCCGCAGCTGCCGCCGGATCCCAGAGGGGGAGGATTCCCATCGGGATGAAGCGGTCGGGGTGGCGACCGCACCAGTCCTCGAGATGCCAGTCGTTGTAGGCGCGCACCATCACCGCCGACACGTCACGCTGGCCCCGGAAGGTGAACAGGGCGCCGGAGATCGTCGGGAAGGACGGGAAACACACCGAGGCCAGCACTCCGGCGGCATTCATGTCGTCGACGCGGGCGTCGACGTCGTAGCAGCCGCGGCGCATGTCCTCGAAGCGCGAGGGCTCGAAGCCCCACTCGTCATTGGGCCGGCCGGCGACGGCGTTGAGGCCGATGTTGGGCAGCCGCATGCCGTCGTAGACCCAGCAGACCGAACCGTCGGCGTCCTCGATGATGCGGGGTGCGTCGTCACGGTAGCGGGCGGGTACCCGGCCGTCGAACATGTCGGGCGGTTCGACGGTGTGGTCGTCGACGCTGATCAGCACCAAGTTCGTCGGGTCAATCGTCATGGACAGCCTTTCGCTCATCCTCAACGATAGAACAGAGGATGTGCGAATGTTCAGAGATCGCCGCGCAGCGTCCGTTGATATCGCCGCATCCCGGAGATCCAGCGGTCGTAGTCAGATCCCTTGTGTCGGTACATCTCCAGCAGTTCGGGGTGGGGCAGCACCAGGAACCGGCCGGCCTGCACCGCCTCGACGGTCACCCGCGCGACGTCGGCGGCGCTGATCACCGCCGCGGACTGCTCGATCGACGACGCACCCAGCCGCGCGTCTGAGTCATCGACGTCGCGGATCGCCTGCAGCAGTGGTGTTTCCACGCCCAGCGGACACACCAGGCTGACCCCGATGCCGTCGTCGCCGTAGCTGACCGCCAACCATTCGGCGAAACCGACCGCGGCGTGCTTGCTGACCGCGTACCCGGCCGCGCCCAACTGGGTCAGCAACCCCGCGGCCGAGGCCACCGAGACGAAGTAGCCCGACCCCCGAGCCTGCCAGCCCGGCACCAGCAGTCGCGCCGCGCGGATGTGGGCCCGCAGGTTGACGTCCAGGATCACGTCCCAGTCGGCGTCGGCTCCCAGACCCGGCGCCCCCATCACCCCGGCGTTGGCGACGTAGAGGTCGACCGACCCGAACTCGGCTTCGGCGACAGCGATCATCGACTCGATGCCGGCGACCTCGGCGGCGTCGGCGCGCACGGCGACGGCCTGACCGCCGGCCTGGGTCACGGCAGAAGCGACGGCGGAGGCGTCGGAGAGGTCCCCGATGACCACGCGCACCCCGTGGGTGGCCAGTTCGGCGGCCAGCGCCGCGCCGATGCCCGAGCCGCCGCCGGTGACGATCGCCGTGGTGCCGTTCAGATCCATGCAATCATCATGGCGCAGTGAGCCGCCGGATGATCGAGCGCAGCCGGGGCAGATCGGCCCCGGCGACCAACTCGCAGCCGTGCCGCTCGGCGAGCGTGCGCGCCGCGGGCGTGAACTCGTGGTTGGTGACGACCATGGTGCGGGTGCAGTCCTGCATCGGTGCGCCGGCGACGACTTCCTGCACCGCCGCGGCGCCGACCGGCCGGGACAGCCGCTTGCACTGCACCGCGACCCGGTGCGGGCGGCGCCCGACGATCAGATCGACGCCCCAGTCGCCGGTCATCGAGGTCATGATCACCGGCACCCCGCAGGAGCGGGCGATGCGCGCGACGTAATCCTCGAACTCGGTGCCCGACATCGCCATGCTCGCCGGGTCTTCGCGCGGTGACGGGGTGGCCGCCCCGGAGAACAGTCCGAGCAGGAACCGCGGCACCAGCGGGGCCAGCAGCGCGACCACCACACTCCACCCGATACCGAGGCCGGTCAGGTACGCGGTCAGCCCCGCGGCGAGCGCGAATGCTGCGTAGAGCTTCCAGACCACGGCGCGAAGCCTAAACCGGGCCTGTGACGTTACCCACCCGGCGAGGAACAGCAATGAGCCCGGTCGGCGAACCGACCGGGCTCAGAGCGGGGATTGATCTACTGCTCGGACTTCTGGCGCTCCTCAGCGGCTTTGGCACCGCCGCGAGCTGCCTCGGCTTCGGCTTCCTTCTTCGCCGCGTCCTGCTGCGCGTCGGCCTTGTCCTGTTGGGCCTTGCCCTCGCGGACCATGTCATCGCGGCCGGTCACGGTCCCGATACCTTCCTTGGCCTTGCCCTTCACATCCTCGACGACGCCCTTGATGCCTTCTTCGGGGCCGCTCTTGTTGTCATCGCTCATGTGGCTACCTTCCGGTGTGGTGTCAGTGTTGACTTCTCCGGACTCGCAAGCCGGATGCAGAAAGACTTCCCAAGCCGCCGGGGGGCTAAACGGGTGACGCCCGTCTCACCGAACAGCCCTGATCGACAAGACAATTCAGGCGGTGTTTGGGTTATGCACAGGCTGGGGTATCACAGCCGGACCATGAGATGTTCCGCATCGGGCCAGGTAGTGCTACTGCATCATCGGCGCCAAGATCAAGAACGCCGCCGTGTAGATGGCCACACCGGCCAGCAGCAGCGCGGCGAGCACGATGGCCGACACCACCAGAATGCGGCGCAGCGGGCGTCGTCGGGCGTCGGCCGGTTCGCGGTCATCCATGGGGGGCGGTTACCCGAGGCGGGTAGCTGCCTAACTTTGTCCACAGTGCATAGATGCCCGGAGCACCCGTGAATAGCGGGGGAGTTGGCTGGGGTAGTCTCGCTTCGACGTTTCCGGGAGGTCAGATGGCCGAAGTCGCGAGCCAGAGTGTTGATCAGCGTTATAGCGCGCAGTCGGTGGAACTCCGGGTGGCAGCCACGCTGGAGAACCTGGCGGTGCTGCGCACGCTGGTCGCCGCGATCGGCACCTTCGAAGATCTCGACTTCGACGCCGTGGCCGACCTGAGGTTGGCCGTCGACGAGGCGTGCACCCGGCTGATCCGCTCGGCGGTCGCCGATTCGACGCTGCTGCTGGTCGTCGATCCGCAGCCCGAGGCGCTGATGGTGCATGCGTCCACGACGTGCGACAGCTCCGACATCCTCGCCCCGGGCAGCTTCAGCTGGCACGTGCTGAGTTCGCTGACCGACGAGGTGACGACGTTCGCCGATGGCCAGTCGCCCCAGGGTCAGGTATTCGGAATCTCGATGACCACGAGGCGAGCGAGTTCGTTGCAGTGACGCGCTCGTCGTCGAAGGGCTCACGACCGAGCTCTGAGTATGCCGACGTCGCGGACATGTTCCGGACGCTGGCCGACCTCGAGGAGGGCTCGGCCGCCTTCCAGCGGCAGCGTGACCGCATCGTGGAGCGGTGTCTGCCGCTGGCCGACCACATCGCCCGCCGCTTCGACGGGCGCGGTGAGCCGCGCGATGACCTGGTGCAGGTGGCCCGGGTCGGTCTGGTCAACGCTGTCATCCGGTTCGACGTCACCGCCGGTTCGGACTTCGTGTCCTTCGCGGTGCCGACCATCATGGGTGAGGTCCGCCGCCACTTCCGGGACAACAGCTGGTCGGTCAAGGTTCCGCGCCGCCTCAAAGAGTTGCATCTGCGGCTGGGGGCGGCCACCGCTGAGCTGTCGCAGCGACTGGGCCGCGCGCCGACGGCGACCGAGCTGGCCGCCGAGCTGGAAATGGACCGCGACGAGGTGATCGAAGGCCTGGTCGCGGGCAGCTCGTACAACACGCTGTCGATCGACAGCGGCGGCGGTAGCGGAAACGAGGATGCCCCCGCGATCGCCGACACGCTCGGTGATGTCGACATGAGCCTTGATCAGATCGAGAACCGGGAAGCGTTGCGGCCGCTGTTGGAGGCGTTGCCGGAGCGCGAGCGCACCGTGCTGGTGCTGCGGTTCTTCGAGTCGATGACCCAGACCCAGATCGCCGAGCGAGTCGGCATCTCGCAGATGCACGTCTCGCGGCTGCTGGCCAAGTCGCTAACTCGACTCCGGGATCAGCTCCAGTAGCTGCGGCGGGTCGTTGTGCACTGCGGTCAGTGCGGTGGCGACGTCGACGCAGATCGGCAGGGCCGAGTCCGGATCGCAGATGCGCAGCAACCGGTCCACGGCCAGGCTCGGGACCAGTGCCCAGCGGATGTCCTCGGCCGCGCAGCGCACGTTGAGCGTGTGCAGCGCGGAGAATCCGGCGGTGGCGAAGAAGCTGAGCCCGGACAGGTCGACGACCAGCCACTGGGTCTGATCGGCGTCGCGCAGGGCGAAGTCGATGAACTGGTTGCAGTTGGCGGCGTCGAGTTCGCCGCGGGCCGACACCACCGCGGTCGAGGGTTGCGGTCGCTGGGTTTCGAACTCAGCGGCGTGGCAGGTCAGCTGGTCATGGGGTGCTTGGGGGGCAAGTGAGGGCATGGTGACTCCATCAGTCGATGTCTCGTGCTGTGGTTCACGCCAAGGGGGCCCTGTGTCTGAAAGCCGTGCGCGTCCTGCCGCGGCAGGTCCGCGTTCGATGACGTACCGGAAAGGGCTGTGCGATCAACCCGTGCCACTGACCCTACGCGCTTGTGGTGATCTTGGACAATGTTTCTAAGGCGATGTTCACAATTCTCAGGAAAACAATTGACGGTGCTGTCGGCATGAACAGAGTGCAATAGTGAAAAGTTCTGGCGTGCATGGCATTTCGATGGGACTCTTGCTCGCGGCGGGTGCCGGGACCCGGTACGGGATGCCGAAGGTGCTCGCCGAAGACGGTGCGTGGTTGCGCGCCGGGGTCGCCGCACTGCGCGACGGCGGTTGCGCCGACGTCGTCGTCGTGCTGGGGGCCGCGATCATCGACGTGCCCGCGCCGGCCCGCGCCGTCGTCGCCTCGAATTGGGTTGCCGGAGTGAGTGCTTCGGTACGCGCCGGCCTGCTGGCGGCCTCCGGCGAGGCCGGTTTCGCGGTGATCACCACCGTCGACACCCCTGATGTCGGCGCTGCCGCGGTTCGCCGGGTGCTGCAGTCGGCACGCGCCTCGCAGTCCGGGCTGGCGCGCGCGACCTACCGTGGGCGACCCGGGCATCCGGTGGTCATCGCCCGCAGGCACTGGCCGGCGCTGCTCGACGTGCTGGGTGGGGATGCCGGCGCGGGACCGTTCCTGAACGCTCGCGACGATGTCGTCGCGGTGCCGTGTGCGGATCTGGCCACCGGCGCGGACGTCGACGAGCGCTGACGTGTCCACCGATCGGGGGAACGACTTTTCCCCCGGTGCCTCATCCGATCGCCGGACAGACCCGTCGCCGCAGGTGAGCGATAGTTTTCTCAGCGGCGGAACCTGCCGAACAGACAGAGAAAAGGCGACATCATGAACCGAATCAAGTGCCTGGTCGCAGCGCCGCTGGTGTCGGCCGGAATCCTCGTCGGTGTCACCTTGGCGGGGGTCGGCACGGCCGGCGCGGTGACGAACACCGACGGCCACGCCGCCATCACCGTCGTGCCCGACACGCGCACGTACCGATGATGGCTTATTTGGGGCAAGTCTGGCCGGGTTGGGCATACCATTTTCGGTAGAACAGCGCGCCGACCAGCGAACCCCTTCAGCCACCCATATCTGCAGAGGTCACGGACACTCCAGGGTCCGTGGCCTCTGCCTTTTGGTTCACAGCATGGCCGCGGCGAACCGGCGGACGGCTTCGGCGCCGGTCTGGCCGGCGTCCTCGCAGCCGGGCCGGCAGCGCACCGCGACCTCGCCGGTGGCGGGATCGAGGGTGACTTCGGACAGCAACTCCCCGGTGGTGGGCTCACACACCGCCCAGGTGTATCGGGTCTCGGACTGCCAGCCACCGGCGGCCACCTCGACGTGGTCGGGGCGGTGTTCCCCGAGGTCGGCCAGCGCGGGTCGGTCGTCGACCCGGTCGTCGGCGCGAAGCGCGCGCAGATACCAGGCGCCGGCGTTGATCTCGACGGGTTCCACGCCGCTCAGCCTGCCATGACAGGGATCGGCCCCGCTCCGGGGGCAGTGCGCCGCAGCGGGGCCGTTCCACCCCTCGGTGTTGTGGTGCCGTCGCCGTGCCCGGCAAACGACACCGTCAATGGGGCGAATCTATACCGCCGCGGCCCGGTATCGGAAGTGTTTCTGTAAAAAGCAATTCCGCTACATTTGGTCGCGTAAGCGGCGGCGAGGTGGTGCAGCCAGCTAAGTGCCTCCGAAAAGACAAGACCCGTCGCTCAGCAGCTGAGCGACGGGTCTTGTGCCCGTGCGTTATTCGCTCTTGAGTTCGCAGACCACGGTGCCCTGGGTGACCGCGGCGCCGGGCTCGACGGACAGCCCGGTGACCACACCGTCTTTGTGCGCGGTGACCGGATTCTCCATCTTCATCGCCTCGAGCACGACCACCAGATCGCCGGCGGACACCGTCTGGCCTTCCTCGACGGCAACCTTGACCACGGTGCCCTGCATCGGCGCGGTCACCGAGTCCCCGGAGGCGGCCGCTCCGCCGGCGCCGCCGCGTTTGCGTGGCTTGGGCTTCTTGCGGATGGCGCCGGACGGCGAGGCGACACCGTTGCCGAGCGCGAGGTCGCCGGGCAGCGACACCTCCAGGCGACGGCCACCGACCTCGACCACAACGGTCTGACGGGGGATGGTGTCTTCCTCGTCGATCGGGTCACCACCGGTGAACGGCTCGATGGTGTTGTTCCACTCGGTCTCGATCCAGCGGGTGTGCACGTCGAACTTGGTGCCGTCGCCGATGAACGCCGGGTCGGAGACCACCGCGCGGTGGAACGGAATGACGGTGGCCAGACCCTCGACGTGGAACTCGGCCAGCGCGCGGCGCGACCGTTCCAGGGCTTCCTCGCGGGTGGCGCCGGTGACGATCAGTTTGGACAGCATCGAGTCGAACTGGCCGCCGATGACCGATCCGGCCTCCACGCCGGAGTCCAGGCGCACGCCCGGGCCGGTGGGGATGTCGTAGCGGGTGACCGGGCCCGGCGCGGGCAGGAAGCCGCGGCCGGCGTCCTCACCGTTGATACGAAACTCGAAGGAGTGCCCACGCGGGGTGGGGTCCTCGGTGATGTCGAGGGCCTCGCCGTTGGCGATCTTGAACTGCTGGCGCACCAGGTCCAGGCCGGAGGTCTCCTCGGTGACCGGGTGCTCCACCTGCAGGCGGGTGTTGACCTCCAGGAAGCTGATCAGACCGTCCTGGCCGACCAGGTACTCCACGGTGCCGGCGCCGTAGTAGCCGGCTTCCTTGCAGATGCGCTTGGCCGACTCGTGGATCTCCTTGCGCTGCGCGTCGGTCAGGAACGGCGCCGGGGCCTCCTCGACCAGCTTCTGGAAGCGGCGCTGCAGCGAGCAGTCGCGGGTGCCGGCGACGACGACGTTGCCGTGCATGTCGGCGATGACCTGCGCCTCGACGTGGCGCGGCTTGTCGAGGTAGCGCTCGACGAAGCACTCGCCGCGGCCGAACGCCGCGACGGCCTCACGGGTGGCCGAGTCGAACAGTTCGGGGATCTCCTCGATGGTGCGGGCCACCTTCATGCCGCGGCCGCCACCGCCGAAGGCCGCTTTGATCGCGACCGGCACGCCGTACTCCTTGGCGAACTCCACGACCTCGTTGGCGTCCTTGACCGGGTCCGGGGTGCCGGGCACCAGCGGGGCGTCGGCGCGCGCGGCGATGTGGCGCGCGGTGACCTTGTCGCCGAGGTCGCGGATGGACTGCGGGCTGGGCCCGATCCAGATCAGCCCGGCGTCGAGCACGGCCTGGGCGAAGTCGGCATTCTCGCTGAGGAACCCGTAGCCGGGGTGGATCGCGTTGGCTCCGGACTTCTTGGCGGCGTCGAGCAGCTTTTCGAACACCAGGTAGGACTCGGCCGACGTCTGGCCGCCCAGAGCGTAGGCCTCGTCGGCGAGTCGTACGTGGGGCGCGTCGGCGTCGGATTCTGCGTACACCGCCACGCTCTCGAGTCCGGCGTCCTTGGCTGCTCGGATCACCCGGACGGCGATCTCCCCGCGGTTGGCGACGAGCACCTTGGAGATCTTTGAGCTGGCGTGACTGGCCACTGAGCCTCCTGATGGCGTGTTTTCTAAGAGCGTCTTTAAGAATGTATCTCGGGGCAGTTTATGCGCACGAATTGGGAGGTCGGCGAGCCGGTCCCTTACCCGTCAGTAACTCCGTAAGCGTTTGACTCGGTAGCGTCGAGGTAGACCACGACTGACGACCGGAGTAGATATGCCTGACTCACAGTCAAGGCCGAAACTGTTCGAGTTGGCTGCGCTGGTGACCGACATTCAGCAGCGGTCGATGAACACCGAGGCCGGTCTGACCGAACTGGTCGACAGCGCGACACGGATGGTGCCGGGCGCCCAGTACGCCGCCATCACGCTGGTCCGGGAATCCTCGCAGGTGTCCACGCTGGCGGCCACCCATCGCTATCCGGCGATCCTCGACGAGATCCAGCATCGTCATCAGGACGGGCCGTGCCTGTCCGCGGCGTGGGAGCACTTCATCGTGCGGGCAGACGACCTTTCCACCGAGCAGCGCTGGCCGCACTACTGCCGGGAGGCGATCGCGCGCACGCCGGTGCGGTCGGTGATCTCCTTCGAGATATTCGTCAACGAGACGATGCTCGGTGCCCTGAATTTCTACGCCGAGCAGCCGCGAGTGTTCGGTGCGGAGGCTCAGGAGAACGGCATGGTCGTCGCCACCAACATCGCTCTGGCATGGGCGATGCTGCGCAGGGAGGAAGAGTTCCGCAGCGCGCTGGCTTCCCGCGATCTGATCGGGCAAGCCAAGGGCGTCATCATGCAGCGGTTCGGTATCGATGCCGTTCAGGCATTCGAGCTGCTACGACGGTTGTCGCAGGACGCCAACGTCAAGCTGGTCGAGGTGGCGCGACGGTTGCTCACGGCGGATTTCCCGCCGGCAGACGGGTGAGTAGTGCGGGTTTAGCGCAGGCCGCCGCGGATCCCGGTGTGCCAGGTGCCATTGAACGAGTCGGCGCGGGTGCCGGCGACGCGACCGGGGACCGCGATCATCGACTGACGGACGTCGCCGTGGGCGTTGACTTCGAGCAGGTCGGAGCCGCGCACGTCGCCGTGGGTGGAGTTGTTCTTGACCACGCCGATCCCGTTCTGGGCCTGGTTGCTCTGGACGCCCGGGTTGGGCCGGATGACATCGGCGTTGGCGGTGGCGGCGCCGACGGCGGCGAGGGTGCCGAATGCGGCCAGCGCGATCACACTTCCCATACCGAGCTTCTTGCCGATGCGATTCGCGGTGTTCTTGGCCATGATTGGCGCGTCTCCCTCAAACGTTTGCGGTCTACCAGGCTCCGACCCTATCAGTCGGTCCCCGGGTCAGTAGGGTCCTTCGTCACGGGCCAGCGTGAGCGGCAGCGAAAACACCGCTGCTCGCAAGGCTATTCGCAATTATATGAATTTGCGTTACATCAGCCGTCGTTTGATTCGCGCCAACATCGCCGACATGCCGCGCAGCCTTAGCGGGCTGATCAGCTTCGCCAGCCCGAGTTCGGTGTAGAAGTCGTCGGGGACGGCCAGGATGTCCTCGGCGGATTGCCCGTCCAGCCCGGTGGCCAGGATGGCGGCGAATCCACGGGTGGTGGGCGCTTCGGCGGGCGCGCTGAAGTACAGCCGGACGTGGCCGCGGTCGGCGGCGTCGACATGCAGGAACAGCGGAGACTGGCACTCCGGCACCGGTTCCATCGCGGCTTCTTCAAGGGTGGCGGGCAGTTCCGGTAGCTCACCGGCGAATTCGAGCAGCAGGGCGAGCTTGTCCTGGCCGTCGACGTCCTTGAAGTCGGAGACCACCTCGGCCAGCGCGGCCGGCATCGCGGTCATGTCGTGCCCGGTGCCTCACCCGGCTCGTCGCCGACGGCGACCGGAACCCGCACGGCGTTGCCCCATTCGGTCCAGGAGCCGTCGTAGTTGCGCACGCCGGACAGGCCGAGCAGGTGGGTCAGCACGAACCAGGTGTGGCTGGAACGTTCCCCGATGCGGCAGTACACCACCGCGTCGTCCTCAGGCTTGATGAACCCGTAGAGCTCTTCGAGTTCGGTTCTGGGACGGAACTTTCCGTTGTCCAGCGCGGCTTTGGCCCACGGGATGGAAACCGCGGTGGGGATGTGGCCGCCGCGCAGCGCGCCTTCTTCGGGATAGTCGGGCATGTGGGTGCGCTCGCCGGTGTATTCCTGCGGGGAGCGGACGTCGATCAGCGGCTGGCTGCCCAGCACGCCCAGCACATCCTCTTTGAACGCGCGGATGGGGGCGTCGTTGCGTTCCACCACGGGGTAGCCGGTGGACTGCTTGGTCGGCACGTCGAGGGTGGTGTCGCGGCCGTCGGAGATCCACAGGTTGCGGCCGCCGTCGAGCAGGCGCACGTCGGGATGGCCGAACAGGGTGAACACCCACAGCGCGTAGGCGGCCCACCAGTTGCTCTTGTCGCCGTAGATCACCACGGTGTCGTCGCGGGCGATGCCCTTGCGGTTCATCAGGTCGGCGAACTGCTCACCGGTGATGTAGTCGCGCACGCATTCGTCGTTGAGGTCGGTGTGCCAGTCGATCTTGACCGCGCCGGGGATGTGGCCGGTGTCGTAGAGCAGCACATCCTCGTCGGATTCGACGATGGCCAGGCCGGGCCGGCCGAGATTGCCCGACAGCCAGTCGGCGGTGACCAGCCGTTCCGGGTGGGCGTAGGACTGCAGGGCGGGGCTGGGATCAGGCGGTAGCGGCACGTGGTCAGCCTACCGCTGGGGCAGGTAGGTGCCCGCGTGCGTGGGCCGGCAGCAGTCGGTCTCCGCGGACGCGCCGTAGGCGTCGGGTCGCGCGGCGTAGGCGATCAGGCTGACGGTGACGAGCACCAGTGCGGCCACACCGGCGACCTTGGTAGCGCGCTCGACGACGAACAGGCCGTGTTTGAGGTCGCGGCGCACCTCGCGGATGACTCCCGGATGCGCGTAGCGGATCGGGGTGTCGACGAAGTGGTGCAACGCGATGGCCAGACCGAAGGCCAGCGCCAGCACCGCGGCGTCGTAGTACACGCCGGCGCTCATCACCGCGGCCAGCAGCACGATCACCGGCCAGTGCACCAGGTAGAGCGAGTAGGAGATGTCGCCGACGTAGAGGAAGGCGCGGTTGCGCAGCGCAGGCTGAAAGACCGGTTCGCGACCCACCCCGGCGGCGATGATCAGCAGGGTGCCGGCGACGGGCAGCAGCGCCCCGGGTGCGGGGAATGCCGTGACGTCGACCAGCAGCACGGCGCTGGCGGCCAGCACCCCGACGCCCATCCAGGACAGCACCGGCCGGATCCGGTCCGGTATCTGGGACAACGCACCGACCGCGGTGGCCAGCAGCGCGCCGGCGCCCAGTTCCCACAGCCGCGCGAAGGTGCCGAAGTACGCCCAGTGGGGCGAGGTGGCGGTCTGGTAGAACGCCCAGCCCAGCGAAGCGGCGGTCACAGCGCCGACAACGACGGCGGTGGCGACGGCGAATCGTTGGTCGCGCCACTGGCTGCGGACCGCGACCACCGTAATGATCAGGATCACCAGCGGTAGGACGATCAGGAACTGTTCTTCGATCGACAGCGGCCAGAAGTGCAGCAGCGGCGACACCGACTCGGTGGCTGCCGAGGTCGCGACAGCCTGGCCAGCGAAGTGCCAGTTGGCCAGGAACAGGAACGCGAAGGCGGCGTCGAGGCCAACCTGGTCGGCGCGTGCCGGAGGGAACAGATACACCGACGCAGCAAGCGTGATCATCAGCACCAGTGAGGCGGCCGGGATGATGCGCCGCGCCCGATCGGCGTAGAACCGCTTGAGAAATGGCGCGCCTTCGGCTGCGGCGGTGGTCAGCAGAACATGGGCGGCAAAGAAGCCGGCAACGACAAGGAAGACGTCGATGCCGATGAATCCGCCGCGTGGCCAGCCCCAGAGGTGGAAGCCGAAGACCGCCAGCACGGCGACCGCTCGCAAACCTTGAATATCAAGCCGATAGTTTGCTCGTGCTGCCCGGCGTAGCCGCCGCTCCGTCGATTCACGGTATCTTTCCAGCGGTCTAGTCACGATTCAGCCCCCCAGCCGATTTCTTCGCACGCGACAATAGCTTCGCTATTTTCGCAGATTGACGGCGAATGGCAACTCGGCATGCGCTGGATCACCGGATAGCGATCAGCGCGCGTCGCCGGCCGCTGCGGATCGGCCCCTGCCGAAATCGGCAATGGTCTACCCTTGTGGGCACTTTCGGAGGTCGGGTTCACGGAGAGGTTGAGACCATCAGCAAGAAATTGCTTGCATCCATGGTGACGGTGGGCTTGGTTTTTGGCGGGTTCGGTGGAGCTGCCGGCGTCGCCGCACCCGCAGCTGCCCAGAACCCCGCCCCGGTGTGGGTCATGCCCGATGTCCGGGGGATGCTCCTGCAGCGAGCGGTCAATGCGGTGTCGAGCATCGCCGCACCGGAGGAGCTCACCTTCCGCTATGTGGACACCAAGGGCGTGCGCGAGGTCAAGAACCTGACCAACTGGACGGTGTGCGCCACCTCGCCGAGCCGCGGCAGTCGAATCAACCCGGAGACCAAGCGGGTGATCATGGCCGTCAAGCGCGCCGCCGATACCACCTGCTACTGATCCAGCAAACCGCTCGATCGCTTCGCTGGGCCATGCTGAGCCGGTAGTTAGGTCGTACGCGGTCGGGTCCAGCGACGGGGGAGCCGTGTGGGGTGGGTTTGCTGTCCGGCTCGAGTTCGGTCGGGAGTGACGGCGAGATTTGCCCCTCGGGAGGGTCTGGATACCGGTAATCGCCCGGATGTCCTTGGAAATTCTGGGAATTTCGGCGCTTCCGTTTGACACGGAGGCCGTTAGCTGAGAGGCTCTCAGCATCATCACAGGTTGCTGAACCTTCTGGGGGGAATCACAGACATGAATGCCATCGCTACAAAATTCAAGGTGACGGCCGCGGCTCTGGCGCTCGGAGCGGGCGCTGCCCTGACCCCGGCAGTGGCGCATTCGGCTCCCGCGGTGCAGGTTCCGGCGGCTCCGGTGCAGCAGGTGGTCGGCGGTGTGGCAGAAGCCCCCGGTGATTTCATCTACTACTCGCGGGTGGTGTCACTGCAGGTGCTGGCCGCGAACATCCGGTTCACCTCAGCAGTGTTGGAAAGCCGGGCCAACCGCCTGCAGGCCTACGCTGCCGCATACCCCAACACTCTGTTCGGCCAGTGGGCCGCCCAGGCCGCGCAGCGCACCCTCGAGCGGCGCGCCGCCTACGGTGCCCTGACCTTCAGTGCCTGCCGCGGGGACAGCGGCATCCAGGTCGGCCCGTACGGAACGGTGACCTCGGGTCCCTGCTAACAGCTGAGACCCCTCTGAACGACTCGTAATCAAGGTCGGTACGTCCTGACGTACCGGCCTTGATTATTGCTATTTCTCGCCGTTAGCCGCCTGCGGGGCATCCCATATGTCGGCCATCGATAGTCCCGTCGCGGCGAGCATGCTGCGCACCAGCGGCAGGCTGATCCCGATGACGTTGGAGGGATCGCCCTCTATGCGGTCGATGAACCAGCCGCCCAGACCGTCTAGCGTGAATGCGCCGGCCACGCCGACGGGTTCACCGCTGGCGACGTAGGCGCTCAGTTCGTCGTCCGATGGCTGTGCGAAATGCACTGCGGTACTGCGGGTATCGCTGTCGGTGTGGGTGATGACGCCCCCGGAGATGCGCAGCAGCGCGTGCCCGGTGAGCAGATGCCCGGTGGAGCCGGCCATCGAACGCCACTGGTGCGCCGCGGCCTCGGCGGTGCCGGGCTTTCCGCACAGCGTGCCGTCGAGGAACAGCATCGAATCGCAGCCGAGCACCACGCAGTCGGCGGTCAGGTCGGCCGGAAGCTTCGCTGCTACGTCGACGGCCTTGGCGTTGGCCAGTTTGGCCACGACCGCCTCGGGCGCGGTGTCGGGCCACAGCGCGCCGATCACCGCGTCCTCGTCGACGTCGGAGACCACGACGACGGGGTTGATCCCGGCCTGCTGCAGCACCCGCAGTCGACCGGCCGACGCCGAACCCAGAACGATCCGGGTCATCGTGCTCGGTGGTTTTCGCGCACGCGGCTCATCTGCGCATGTGCATGCGCTCCAGCAGGGTGACCCGCTGCCAGCTGGTGTGCGCGTAGCGCAGTTTGTCGATCGGGTGACCCCACGGGTTGAGCTCCTGTGGCCCGGGCTCCTGCGGTCCGGCGCCACCTGCGCAACCGAGCACGGCCACCAACGCGGCGATCTCTTCGACCGACGGGTTGCCCTTGAGCACCTGGAAGTGCGGCTCCGGCGGCGGCGGGTCGTCGATGGTCATGTCCCGCGGATCGGAGACCTCGACGATGTCGGCGTCATGGTTCATCAGCGAAAGTCCTTGTCTGGCAGGCGGGTACAGCCGGATCTAGAGCGGGATGTTGCCGTGCTTCTTCGGCGGGGTTTGGGTGATCTTGCGCTCCAGCAGGCGCAGCGCGGTGCCGATGTAGCCGCGGGTGTGCGAGGGCGGGATCACCGCGTCGACGTAGCCGCGCTCGGCCGCGACGTACGGGTTGACCAGGGTGTCCTCGTAGTCCTGCTGCAGCTGCAGGCGCAGTGCCTCAACATCCTGGCCGTTCTCCGCCGCTTCTTTCAACTGCTTGCGGTAGACGAAGCCCACCGCGCCGGAGGCGCCCATCACCGCGATCTGAGCGGTCGGCCAGGCCACGTTGACGTCACAGCCCATGTCCTTGGAGCCCATGACGCAGTACGCCCCGCCGTAGGCCTTGCGGGTGATGACGGTGACCTTGGCGACGGTGGCTTCACCGTAGGCGTAGAGCAGCTTGGCGCCGCGCCGGATGATGCCGTTGTACTCCTGGTCGGTGCCCGGCAGGAAGCCGGGCACGTCGACGAGCATGACGATCGGGATGTTGAAGCAGTCGCAGGTGCGCACGAAGCGGGCAGCCTTCTCCGAGGCGTTGATGTCCAGGCAGCCGGCGAACTGGGTGGGCTGGTTGGCCACGATGCCGACCGGGCGGCCGTCGATGCGGCCGAAGCCGACGATGATGTTGCCCGCGTAGCCCGCCTGGACTTCGAGGAACTCCTCGTCGTCGAGGATGCGGGTGATGACCTCGTGCATGTCGTAGGGCTGGTTCGGCGAGTCCGGGATCAGCGTGTCGAGCTCGAGGTCGGCGTCGGTCAGGCTCTCCTCGATGGGGCCGGGGTGCGGGGCCGGGTAGCGCGGGGGCTCGGCGTAGTTGTTGGGCGGCAGGTAGCCCAGCAGGTCACGGACGTAGTCCAGCGCGTCCTGCTCGCCGGAGGCGACGTAGTGCACGGTGCCCGACTTGGCCATGTGGGTGTGGGCGCCGCCGAGTTCTTCCATCGTGACGTCTTCGCCGGTAACGGTCTTGATGACGTCGGGGCCGGTGATGAACATCTGGCTGGTCTGGTCGACCATGATGACGAAGTCGGTCAGCGCGGGGGAGTAGACGTGCCCGCCCGCGGCGGCGCCCATGATCAGCGAGATCTGCGGGATGACGCCGGAGGCCTTGATGTTGTTGTGGAAGATGCGGCTGTAGAGGCCCAGGGACACCACGCCCTCCTGGATGCGGGCGCCGGCACCGTCGTTGATGCCGATCAGCGGGCGGCCGGTCTTGATCGCCAGCTCCTGAACCTTGACGATCTTCTCGCCGTAGACCTCGCCGAGGCTGCCGCCGAACACGGTGGCGTCCTGGCTGAAGATGCACACGTCGCGGCCGTCGATGGTGCCGTAGCCGGTGACCACACCGTCGCCGGTCGGGCGGTTCTTCTCCATGCCGAAGTTCTTGCTGCGGTGCTTGGCCAGCGCGTCGAGCTCGACAAACGAGTCCTCGTCGAGCAACGCGAGGATGCGCTCGCGTGCGGTGAGCTTGCCTTTGGCGTGCACCTTCTCCACGGCGGCCTCACCGACCGGGTGCAGGGCCTCCTCGGCGCGCTGGCGCAAGTCGGCCAGCTTGCCGGCGGTGGTGTGGATGTCGATCTCGGGGGCGGCGCCGGGCGTCGAAGAAGATTCAGTCACGCTGGTCATAACAGGTGATGCTAACGGCGTGATGTCTGCGCGTCGCGACCGACCCTTATTAAGCCCTTAAGAACTGTGGTCGGACCCTCGGGCGCGGCGGTCTGAGTAGGTGATTGGTAGCCTGCGGTCAACCGCCGACGGCGCTAGGGGAGGGCTCGGCTTATCACTCGCAGACACCGCCTGCGGCCAGGTCGGCTGCGCACCTGGCTTGCGGTGATCGCGCTGGGCTACGCCGTGCTCGCCCTGGTAATGCGCACGCTGCCGTTGGCCAGCAACATCGCGCTGCTCATCGCGGTGAGTGCGCCCTACGCCGTGCTGGTGGCGGTGGTCGTGTTTGTGGTTGCGCTGCTGCGCCGCCGGGTGGTGCTGTCCCTGGTGGCGGTGGTGCTGGTGGCGGTAAGCCTTGGTGTGCAGCTGAATTGGTACTTCGGAAACCGGGTTACCGATCCGGTCGACGGGGTGCAGATTCGGGTTCTGTCGGCCAACCTGCGGGAGGGACGTGCCGATATCGCATCGCTGGTCGATCTTGCCAACGACGGCGCCGATGTCCTGGCGTTCTCGGAATTGACCCCGGACTGGGTGCGGCAGTTCTATGCGGCCGGAATGCGCAAGGCGTTCCCGCATTCGCTGCTGGTGCCTGCGCCAGGGGCGGGGGGAATCGGGATCTGGAGCCGCTACCCGCTGAAGCGGATCGCACCGCTCAAAGGTGGAAGCATGATCGTGGCCCGGGCTGACATTCCTGGCTTGCCGACTGGAACCATCGTGGCCGCAGTGCACGTGATGAACCCGCTGACCTTCTACGGGCGGGCGTTCGACGAATGGCGCTCCGGCATCACCGCCGTGCGGGCCAGGATGGCAGACCTCGCCGAAATCGCCGGGGCGGCACCGGTGCTCATCGCCGGAGACTTCAACAGCACACCCGATTTGCGACAGTTTCGCGACTTGCTTGATCAGGGATATCGGGATGCCGGAGCTCAGACCGGGTCTGGTTGGGGGCCGACGTTTCCGTCGACGCGCTGGATACCGCCACTGGTCACCATCGACCACATCCTCACCAGGCACGCGCAGGTCACGTCCCTACGCACCGTCGTGATCCCCCGCAGCGACCATCGTGCACTTCTGGCCACACTTGTGGCACCGATCACAACATGACAGATGCTGCATAAAGCGCCGCCAATGGATTTCGTAGCAAACTCTATGTCAGCGAAAGTTTGCGCTCGAAAGGGCTGATCTTGAATGGGCGATGCCTCGACGGACGGTGGGGGTCATAGATCTTGAACTGCAGTTCACCGGTAGTTACACCGGGTTAACAAAGAAACTCGCCGATCGAAATCGGTTGACAGTCCGGAGGTGGTCTGGGATGCTTCCAGCAACACGAAGGACTTGGAACCTTTTTGGGGGGAAAAATGAATGCGCTCGCAACGAAATTTCAGGTAGGGGCCGCCGCGGTGGCGCTCGCCGCGACCACCGCGCTGGCTCCGGTGGTCGCCAGTGCCGCCCCAGCGGTGCAGGTTCCGGCGGCCCCGGTAGCCCAGGCGGTCGGGGAACTTCCGCAGGCGCCGGGTGATCTGCTCTTCTTCTCACAGGTCGCATCGCTGCAATTCATCGCGTCGAACATCCGGTTCCGGTCGTTCACGCTGGAGAGCCGGGCAACCCGCCTTCAGGCCTACGCAAATCTGTACCCCGGCACCTTCTTCGGGAATTGGGCTGCGGCCACCGCGGAGCGCCTCCTTGAGCGCCGTGCCTACTACGGCAACGTTTCCTTCAGCGCATGCCGCGGGGGCAGTGGTATCGTCGTCGGACCGTATGGGTCGGTAACGGGGGGACCCTGCTAGGAGGTCGCAGGGCTCTGAATACAAACAGTCAATACTTGGTGCTGAAGCCTGCACGTCGCCTTGGCGACGTGCAGGCTTCATCTGTACACAGGGAATTCTGAGTGCGATTTTTTCCGCGACGACGCGAACCTGACCATGACTCCGACGACGGAGACGACTACGACGAGGACCGGCGCAGGCTTGCCGGCTTCGTTCGCCGTCGCGAATTCCTCTGGGGCGCCGGGCTACTGGCGGTGGTGGTGCTCGCGTTGGTCGCCTGGGTGGCCACCGGGGCCTTCCAGGCCAAGTCGAATCTGGAACAGGCCCGTAGCAGTGCGCAATCCGCCAAAGATGCGTTGCTGGACGGACAAACCGAGGCCGCGTCGGCGTCCGCCGACGAAGCGCTCGACGCCGCGCAGGCAGCGCGCAATGCCACGCATTCCGTCGCGTGGAACATCGCCGCTGCACTGCCCTGGCTGGGAAGCCCGTTCAAGACCGGCCAGCAGGTCACCGATGTCGTTCTCGGTCTCGCGTCGGACGTTCTCCGGCCGGCAGCCGACGTCGGACTGACCATCTCGCCGGATCGGCTGTATCAGGACGGTCGCGTCGACGTCGAACTTCTGCGCAGCCAGGAACCGCAGCTCAGCGAACTGTCGACCAATGCCAAGCGTCTCAATGACGAGGCTGGCGCCATCTCGGACCCTCGATACATATCGCTGCTGAGCGATGCGCGAACTCAACTGCAAAGCCAGATTTCCGGCATCACCTCCATCATCGAGAACACCGCGCTTGCTGCACGATTGGCGCCATCGATGATGGGAGCGGACGGACCTCGGAGTTATTTCATGGCGTTCCAAACGAACGCGGAGGCACGTGGTACCGGAGGACTGCTCGGCGGATTCGGAATCCTGCGGTTCGACAACGGTGTGGCGAGTGTCGACACCCTGGCGTCAAACTTGGACCTCGAGGAGGCCATCGCGCCGATCGACCTCGGACTCGAGTACGACCAGCAGTACGCGTACGCCGAGCCGTTCACCGACTTCCGCAACAGCAACCTGAGCCCGCACTTCCCCTACGCCGCTGAGATCTGGAAGACAATGTTCGCCGAGCGAACCGGCGAGAACGTGGACGGTGTGATCGGCATCGACCCCGTGGCGTTGAGTTACATCTTGGGTGCCACAGGCCCGGTGACGATGCCCGATCGTGAGGTCGTCTCGCGGGAGAATGTCGTAGAACTGACGGAATCGACTGCCTACCTGAGGTTCCCGGAGGACCAGGTTGCACGTAAACAGTACCTCCAAGACATCGCCAACGCCGTCGTCGACAAGATGACGGGTACCGTTCGCTCGCCTAGGCAACTGCTAGAAGCGCTCGGTAAGGGTGTCAACGAGCGCCGTATCGCTGTCTGGAGCGCCAATCCAGAAGAGCAAGAGATTCTTGAGGAAACCTCGCTGGCCCACGTGCTTCCGGGCGATGACGCTCCATACGCCGGGGTGGTCGTGAACAATCTCGGCGGGAACAAGCTCGACTACTATCTGAGGACAGAAATCGAATACTCTGCAGACGAATGTCGTGGCGAGACAAGGGCATCCACGGTCAACGTACGATTGACGAATACCGTGCCTGACGCTGAACCGCTGCCGGATTATGTGGCCGCTGCTGCGGGTCTATCGCCTGAGTTGCTCATTGAGGTTCCCAGAGGCACGAACATCGCCTCGGTGCGACTCTTTGCGACCAAAGGTGCGGAGTTATCTAGCGCCATTCTGAATGGTGAACGTGTGCCTGCGATCCTAAATACGGAGCGTGGACACCCGGTGTACGAGGTTCAAGTAATCATTCCGCCCGGGCAAGCCGCCGACATTAGCTTCCAGATGTCCGAGCCAACTGTGCCGGGACCGCCCCGAGCTCCGAGTCAGCCGTTGGTCGAGACCGTAGTGCCGAAGATGCAGGTGCCGGAATGTTCAGAATGAATGTCGGGTCACTGGCGTCCAAGACAACCTCGAATAGTGTTTGGACGTACCCCTCGGGGCTCAAGATGCGCGTCTGGACGCAGCGCTCAGCAGTGAAGGGACCGCGTTGAATCTCCACGATTTTGTCAAGCTACTGCGCGCTCGGTGGATCACCGTGTGCGTAACCATCGCAGCAACATTGCTAGGTGCGGTTGCGTTTACGCTCATGACTACACCCCTATATGAGGCATCAACGCGCCTGTTTGTTTCCACAACGGCTGGCGCTTCGCTTGCTGAAACATATCAGGGCAACCGATTTTCACAGGAGCGGGTCGTCTCGTACGCGGAGCTCTTGATGGGGGAGACACTGGCTCAACGAACGGTCGACAAGCTGGGGCTAGACATGAGTGCCAGTGAACTTGCTGCAAATGTCAAGGCCACAGCGAAGCTCGACACCGTCCTGATCAATGTGGCAGTTCTCGATAAGTCCCCAGTACGCGCTCGGGATATTGCAAACACCCTCTCAGACGAGTTCGTAAGCATGGTCCGCGAGTTGGAAACCCCAGAGGGCGGGGACCGGCCAGACTCCCGTGTCGTGGTGGAACAGCGTGCATCCATCCCAAGTAGTCCCGTGCTGCCGAAGGCGGAAACAAATATTGCGGTCGGGCTGATTCTGGGCGTCGTTTTGGGGATCGGCTTTGCGCTCGTTAGAGATCTGCTCGATAACACAATCAAAGAGAAATCACAACTAGAAGAATTGACACAGACAGGGATTGTCGGCGCTGTGCCACTCGACAAAGAACGCCGTAGGCACCCGGCAATAGCCTTTGACTCGGATAACTCGCCTATCGCGGAGGCTTTCCGAAAGATCAGGACGAACCTGCAGTTTCTCGCTGTCGATAATCCGCCGCGTGTAATCGTTGTCACAAGTTCTATGCCCCACGAGGGCAAATCCACATCCGCGATTAACATAGCACTTGCTTTAGCCGAGGCAGAACACAACGTCGTTTTGGTTGACGGTGATATGCGACGCCCTATGTTGCACAATTATTTGGACCTAGTCGGACCGGTCGGGTTTAGCACCGTGCTGAGTGGCGGCGCGCCTCTAGCTCAGGCCCTGCAGAAGACTCGCTTTCCAAATCTTTCTGTATTGACGTCCGGAACTGTGCCACCGAATCCAAGCGAGTTACTCGGGTCGCAAACTGCGAAGAACTTGCTTAGCGAATTGCGCGCAGAATTCGACTACGTCATCGTTGATTCGACGCCGCTGTTGGCAGTAACAGACGCGGCAATTCTGGCAGCAAGTGCAGACGGAGTGATAATCATTGCACGATATGCGCAAACAAGGCGTGAGCAGTTAGGTAATGCGCTGGCCAGCCTCGAAAATGTCGGCGCGCCGTTACTTGGCGCGGTGTTCACTATGGTCCCGACTCGCGGGAACGCTTCTTATGGTTACGGCTACGGTTATTATGGAGAAGAAATTTCAGCGCGAGCACCCAAGAAGGCGCAGGCGGGAAGTCTCGCACGAATATCGAAGGGTGTTATGTCGCCCTATGCGGACAAGAAGGGGAGCAACGGCTAGATTGAGATGGCTGACCTGCGAAAAGACTGCCTGTTCGTTTCATCGGATAATCTCTCTAGATGAAAAGTTACATAAGCGCCTATCGAGAAAAGCGCAGCTGAAACGTGGTAGGCACTCGATACGAATCTAATCGAGTGACGTCATCTTGGGAGATCTGTTTCGCTCGTGCGTCAAGAAAGTAGAGAAGGGATCTCGAATCGGCGGTAGGTAGTCCTTCGGCCGGCGCGCGGCAGGGACCTTGCCTTACGACCCGGGGCCAAATCCACCCTTATACTGGGGCCGATTCACATCGCCATCCGGCGGCAAAGTTCGATCATCGGGCGTATCGCATCCGCGATCTGGGTGCCTACCGCGGCGAAGTAGTCGGGGTCGCGTCCGATTGGATCCGGCACGTCCATCACTTCACTCGTGTCCAACTGCGGCCGCAATGCGGCAAGGTCAGCCACGTCCCTTGGGTCGTAGTCTGCGATCAGCTGGGCAGCTTCGTTGAGCATAAAGGTCCTGTGGAGTTGTCGAGGTGCAAGTTCGAGGACGGCGTCGCGATGCGTTCGGGTCATAGTCACGATCAGGTCGGCTGCCGATGCGATCCGCGGCGTTAGTTGACGTGCGGAAAAGTTCGACGCATTGCCACCGAGGCTCTCCAAGACAATTGCGGCATCGGGATGGATTGGCTGCGAAATCACCGCTCGGGTGCCTGCACTGGATGCGACGAAATCCGGGATTGCGAGCTGCGTCGCGCTCATTTCGGCAAGCCGCTCGGCCGTCGGTGAGCGGCAGATGTTTCCCGTACATACAAAGAGGACGTGCAGGTTGGCTCCTAGGTGTTGACGGTTTCACGACACTTGGGTGCGCCCAGCGTCCGCGGTCACTCTGTGCCGCCCGTGCGACGCACGGCGTAAATCGAGTTCGGACGTGACCGCCGCGATGTCACTCTAACGCTGCGACAACGTTGTTCGCTCTCTCCTCGGGTATGTAGAACGTATTTTTGTCACCGAGCTGGTCGATCTTCATCCGTCTGCCCTTGTAAGCAGCACGCCGGTAATCCTCTGCAAAAAGGACTTCCTCGTGGGGGTTGCCGGGCCCGTTCTCGAGCAAGAAAATCGGCCGATAATATCGGATGGTCTGAAGGCCACCCCGCAATACAGCGGTCTCAAATCCCTGGACATCAATCTTGACCAAGTCAGGCCGAGTTTCGACTTCGTCCCAAACTCGCACTTCGCAACGAACTTTTTCGATCTTCAAATGCCGGTCGTTGAAGCCGTATATACGGTCGGAATTCAGCCAATCGTGGGCTGAATCCCAGTCGAACGAAGCCAGTCCATCGAACATGAATCCACGGTAGTACGGGACGTAAAGGTCGAAATGGCCGTTCTCCGACCCGAGACCGAAGGGCTTGATTGTGACCTCTGGATCGTCGGCATATTCGCTGGCAAGCCACTGCGCAAAGACGGGGTTGGGCTCAAATGAAAAAATAGGAGCTGTTTTGTCATATAGCCTGAATGATGCGACGGTTTGGCCTCGATTCCCGCCGACGTCCAAAAATTGACGTCCGTGCCTAAGTGGGAGGTGTTCGAATGCCCGGTAACACGGGTCAGACGGCATATGCCCAACTTCACGCAGTTTTCGCTGCCCCCAAGCTTTTACGCCGAGTAGGGGTGCTGCATAGGTTTGGGCGGTTCTAAGTGCCTTCTTGAACCCCAAAGAATCCTCCCCGATTGCAATCAGGAACTTGTCATCGCCCAACCTATCACCATTCGATGCGCTCCAACACTGGCGATTGCGCCGAAGGCTTGTGAAAACTCACATATATTTCGTGACGCGTGGTTGGATCGACGGCCAACGAGGTAGTCGCGCCTATTGAGTGTCGCGTCCTGAAGGTGACTAAATGGGTCTGCTCACGCAGGGGGAGGTGGGAGAGGTTGTAGGTTCGCGTGGTGAAGCAGCCAAGCTGACGCTATTACCATTGGTGCGCTATAGTGCGCCGGTGCCGGCGACCCAACAGACGAGGGCACTGATAGATGCGGCTTTGCATCGGTCCCAAAATCTATGCGTGTCGAAAGGGATGTGTCACGGGGCGGGCCAAAGTGGCTCGGGGCAAATCCATGTGCTCACGGCGGCGCAATATGGTGCACGTGGGATCGGAGCAATAATTGCTTGTCCCCCATGTCAGAAGTTCAACTCTTGCAGAGTCGGGGCGTCGGGTATTTTGCAATGAACCGTCGGGTCGTCGAGCTGGCTGCTGATCAGGCAGTTTCTAGTCTTACGACATTCGCCCTATCGATCTATGCCGCCCGAGAAGCGACGGTCGATGACTTCGGTGTGTTCGCAGTGGCGTATGCGCTGTTCTGGGCACTGATGGGAACCACGCGAGCATTCGTCGGCGAAGTCAGTCTGATTATTGGTACTGAGAAGCTGGACGCCACCGGCCAGTGGCGGTCCTTCAGTGCCACGACGTCTCTTGTTGCGGGTACCTTTTCGGCTGCTGTGTTGTTCCTTGGCTGCCTGCTCATCGGATCGCCGGATGCGCTTGCTATCGGTTGGACCTTCGCCGTGGCCGCGCCTATTGCGTTTCTCGGAGATGGTCTTCGCTACGTGGCTTTCACCGATGATGCGCCAGGCGACGCATTGAAGCTGGACGCGGTTTGGCTGGTTGGGGCGCTGCTCGGGCCACCGCTGATCGGCCTGACAGGGCTCCCGTCGATCCCAGCGGCGATTCTTGGCTGGGGCCTTGGTGCTGCTCTTGGCACTGGCCTTATGTTCAAATTACGGCCCTGCTGGAGGATGAGGCTGAAGGGGTGCCTGAGGTGGGTCGCCGATCGTCGGCTCGTGGGAATCCAATATGCAGCGGACTTCCTGGCCAACAACGGTATCGGTCAAGCAGTTACAGCACTAGTCCCGCTGGTCTCGAGTCTGGCCGTCGCGGGCGCACTCCGCGCCGGCGGCATCATCCAGGGGCCGCTAAACGTCGTGTACTCGGCGATGATGGTGTTCTTGATTCCACGTGCTCGCAGATCGCTTTCGCCGCATCGTCTCCTCCCATCGCCGGCCCCATTCGTCATCGTTTGCCTAACCGGATTTTGCGGGCTTTATGCCGCCGCCGTGCTGCTCATGCCTGATAGTTGGGGCGAGTTTCTACTCGGGCCAAGCTGGCATATGGGGCGGCTGGTATCCCCGTTGCTCATCGCAGCCTACGTCCTGGGTGGGATTGCGCAGATCTTGGTCCAGATAATGAGACTTCGTGACTCGGCCGGATTGGTGGTACAGGTCAGAGTCTTTGTCGCAGTGCTGACGTCGGTTGGAGTCCTTACCGGCGCAGCCTTCTTCGGCGCGGTAGGTGCGGCGAGCGCATTTGCGCTGTCTGCATTGATTGCGATCGTTCCGTGGTGGGTTGCTCTTGTGCATTCACGCAGGAAGTTCGGAGGAGACTCTTCCTGATCGCGACGGCGTGAACGTCGCGATCAGGAACTCCTACGGGCGGTAGCTAGTTGACCGCCGTTATTCAGACAGACCCTGGAATCGACCCAGCTGATGGTGCTATGCGTTGCTACTCTGTTATTCATGCGAAATGACGGTCGGTATCCGCCGCCGGGTCTGGCTGGGAAAGCGCTTGCGATTATCCAGCTGAACGTGTTCAGCGTTTGGCTGAGCATTGTGAACCGATTCTCGCGCAGCCCCGTTGTCGGGTCTTGCGACGTCGATGTCTCGATAACGACTTACGGCGACCGAGTCAGCCGTGTTTACCAGACGCTCGAGACGATTGGACGGGGTTCAGCACTGCCGCGCAAGGTAATCCTTTGGCTCGAAGACCAGGATGTTGTCAATGATCCTCCGCCAGCACTGCGACGACTGAAGCGGCGCGGCCTCACGATCAGACACTGCGCTGGGTATGGGCCTCATACCAAATATTTCCCCTACGTAATGGAGGAGAGGCTCGAGCGACCGCTTGTAACTGCTGACGATGACGTGCTGTATCCCCGCGGATGGTTGGCAGATTTGGTAGCATCCCATCGCCCAAACGAGGTCACGGCCTATAGAGCTCGTGTGATGAACGAGGGTCCCTACATTTCGTGGGAGACGTGCACAAGCGCTGACCCATCCGAGAATCTGTTGGCCTTAGGAGTTTCGGGTGTCATCTATCCCACGAAGGTACTTGTCGCCCTGCGGGATCGCGGCGATGCATTCAGGCAGGTGTGCCCGCACGCTGATGACTTTTGGCTCCACTTTGCCGCAGTCGCCTCGGGCTTCCCCACTCGCCAGCGATCAGAAACAGCCGCTCGGTGGTGGCCGGTGCAGCCGCTCTTGGGCAGTACTGCGTGGTGGCGGATGCGGCCAAAGGAGCGAGGGCTTTGGATCCAAAACCAGCTCAACGGAGGCAACGACGCGATAGCGGCTGCAACGGCGGATGCGTGGCTGGCGCCACGTGCGGGCGGGTCGCAGCTGGCCCCCCGTAGCTCGTCGCCCTAAGTCGGCCCGGTCTCTCGCGTAGCGTCCTTCAAAAGAACCGCCGCCGCCGCGTCGATATCGACCTCAGCGCTGCGGTCACGACCATACTCCGTCCACCCGACCGTGATGGTGCGTGCCGACAGTCTGACTGAAAGCGCATTAATCGCAATCTCATTCGCGGGTGAAATCAAGGTAGCCATGACGACTGGCAACTCGCCGGAGCAATGTGAGCTTATCCACCAAGCCGGTGAACGGCCCTCTTCCTGGTTGGACCACCATCCTCGATTAGTCTCTTCGCTACCTCGCTCTGCCATAATCCTCAAGGGCAAGGTGGCCGCATGGTGGAGTCGGGCTACTTGTGACCCGTCACGCAGGAGCAGGTGGCCGTCATCAGTCGGTACGGCGGTCAAGCTTGGATGAAGGGGCCAATTCTGTTCGCAGGAATGCTGGCCATTGCCGGTGATCAGATCGATAACCAGCTGTGTGTCTTCGTCTGGTGATGCGACAAGCCAACGCCGGTGCATTACGCTGCCGGGCAGCCGTGCGTATCCATCGTGTTGGGCATCGACGATGCCGGCGTCGAGATTTACCCCCAAAGTCTGGACGCGCGCATGCTGCAGCCACAGGTATGGCCCACCGATAACCGATTGATCTTGTTCATCAATACAAACCGTTGCGTGCGCGCGCGTCCCCCGCGCGACGCCGCGCCAGCCGGGATGCCCGTAGTAGCTCCCGGTCCCCGGGTCGGAGATGAGATCCTTGCCGTCGGCGGTCAAAGTCACCGCCAACGCATCGCTATGGCCATGCGCCGCAGTAGAGAGATAGCCCAGGGGCCCAATATCCATGGTGGCTCTGCAATTTCGACTACGCAGGACCACGAAACCCCCTTCGGGAGCGACGAAGCTGGACCCGTATGCCGGTGCTTGTTCCCCAGAACCCTCGGTCGCAATAGACCAGGGGGTAGTGGCGGCTGCAAGTCCGAACCATAGTGAATCGACACTCTCGGAGCCAGCCGTGAATCCCGCGGGGGTGAAGCCCGAAGCGGCCATCATGCCAACGTGATCCTCTAGGTTGCGAGCGGGCTGAGCCCCGAACCGTAGCGCGAAGCCTTCGTCGTCGTCGCCAAAGCGCGGTGCTGGTTCGCCTTCGGTGATCAAGGCGGATAGGAACGAGGAGCTGCGGGCGACAGCCCGGACGAGAGTTGCGGGGGCCGATCCGTCGCGCTGGATCAGCAGCACTGTCACGAGATGCAGCAATTCGACCGTGAACATCTGATACGAGACTGATTGCTCGGCACCGACGCCGTCGGAGAGGACCTGCTTGGTGGCCTCGTCGGATAGAACCCCGACCGCTTGTCGCTCCCACCTTTTGGAGCCTCGCAGCTCGGGAAACATGATTGCGACAGTCGCGAGGCCTGCCATCTCACCTATGAGGTGGTTGTTTGCTGAACTGAAAAGGGATCGATCCACCCAGCACCGGCGTGCAGTCTGCGCCAAAACGCCGACGATCCGGCCAAATCGTTCGACGGTCAGTTGAGGTGCATCACGCAACCCCTGTAGCGCGATGGAAATGGAGACCGCGCGCAAGCTGGCCTCGAATGACCCACACCAGGCGACCCCTCGTCCGGGCGGGTTTTGGTCGATCCAGGTGTCCAAGTGTTCGAAAGCCGCCTGGCTGTAGCGGTCGTCCCCGGTGAACAGCCAAGCTTCTGCCAGCCACACAAGATGTTGCAGGCGATTGACCCGCCATATCCAGGCGATGTCGCCGGGGAGCGTCCGGTAGTTGATCCGGTTCGAAGGAAGGGTTGGGTAACGGATGTCGGTGGTCGGGTCGTGATTCCAGTCAATCGGGCGCCCCGCGGAGACCTGAGGGTATCCAGGAAACCAGAAGACGAAGTCAGCGGTGCGGTTCGCCGCATTCACCACCTCGGCGACAAGATCCTCATGCCGCTGCGAAATAAGTTGAGCTCGTTCACGATCCAGGAGTATCGGTCGATTACGGCAGTCGCGAAACGAAGCGAGTGCATCTGTCCAGTTGTGGTATCTGGACTCGAGGGCGCCGGTTGTGGAGGTGCGCGCCACGACCGGGATACGGTTTCGGGTCGTCTGCTTTAAACGCCATATCACTTCACGCGCCTGCATGACACGAAGTCGCCGATACAACCACCAGAGATCATGCATTGGCCGGACCGCAGGCCGAAGTGCGAATGGCGGTGATGGATCGGCTCCTCATGTCATGGATTCGAGGGTTTTCGCCGACACCTCGTGACCCCATTTGCGAGTAGCTCTCAGTAGCGGGCGGTAGAGGGCGCTCAGGTCCTTCGGGACGTCGCTGAAATTCTCGGCATAGTCGTCCCGAACAAAGAACGCGTTTGCGCCCTGAGCGCTGCAGGCCACCGGGAAATAGCCGAAACTTTCAAACAATGCGGCAAATGCGGAGAGCGAAGCACCAAAATAGTCACCCTCAGTCCAGGTGTGCTCGTCGTTGTAGTCCATCACCCATCGCGAACCAACAGGAAAGCGCGCGTTGTACTCCGATATCCACACACGGGGTCGAAGGCCTGCATTCAGCAGTTCTTCCGTGAAGTGGAAGTCGTTGCCGTCCAAGTCGAGCGATACCACGTCCACGTCGGCCAGGGAGATCTCCGAAGATCGCTCCACGCGGGCCAGTGCGGTTTTGGCGAGGGCGACGATCGTCTCACGGAAGATCCAGGCTCGCTCGAAGGCTAGTCGCCCGCCCGGACGGGGCTCGAAGATGAGCTCCTCACCGCTGATCCACGCTCCCGACCAGCCCAGAGACAGCAGTATCAAGGTGTTGCACTGCGAACCGTCACCGACCCCGAATTCAACGAAGACACCATTCGACGGTGAATCAATTCTCTTGAGAATCTGCTCCAGAATTCCGTCTTCATCCGCCTGCGACCAGTACCGCCGCGGGCTCGCCGTCAGTGGATTGTCGGAGCGATCGGTGAGCAACGTCCATGAATTGGTCGCCGAAAGCAGTCGAAGTTCCTCCAGCGTGCTCCAAGCCCTCCGAAGGCCGGATTTCACGCGCTGAGGTGTCACGCTAGCCATGGTTATATCCCTTCGTCGCTGCCGTTTCCCCACCGCGCCGACACGGCTATCCATGCACAACCCGGACAACGGCGATAGCCACGATCTCTAGTGGCGGGCAAATTGTTCGCGCAACTGGAACGAGCAGTTCGCCCACGTAACCGCCCCCGACGCCAATGACGCCTCCCCGATCGAGGAACACGCCCGGAATCCTATCGGACCATGCCTATCGCCGTCGCCACGGACTCGCAAGCATTTGACGGGCTAACGGGGCACATCAAAGCCTCCCGACATGACCGGGGCGGTTCACCACGATCGAGTCGCCTCGCAAAGCCGCGGATGGGCATTGCATTCCCCAGAGACGCCGATTAGGTGGCTTCTCGTGGGTGCATCGTTGAGAATGGGCGGCATGGATGTCAGTATCTTCGGGTTGGGTTACGTTGGCGCGGTTTCCGCGGCGTGTTTGGCATCAGACGGTCACAACATAACTGGGGTGGATCCCAACGAGACAAAGGTTGACCTGATCAACTCCGGTCAGACACCGATTATCGAAGCTGATATTGGGGACATGATCGCCACGGCGGTGCAGTTGGGCCATCTCGGCGCGACGACGGAGGTGCGCAAAGCCGTACTGACAAGCGATCTCTCACTGATATGCGTCGGCACGCCCAGCCAGCTCAACGGCAACTTGGATCTGAGTTATGTCCGAAGGGTGTGTGAACAGATCGGAGAGGGTCTGCGAGAGAAGGACTCCTATCATGTGGTGGTCGCACGTTCGACAATGCTGCCGGGCAGTATGCGCGGTGTCGTCATCCCGACGCTGGAGGCTGCGTCCGGTAAGAATGCGGGTATCGATTTCGGTGTCTGCGTCAATCCCGAGTTCCTCCGCGAGGGCACCGCAGTGTGGGACTATTACAACCCCCCGAAGACGGTAGTGGGCGAGACCGACGAGCTGGCCGGAGAAACGTTAATCTCGCTCTACGGCGGGATCGATGCGCCTATGATCCGGACCTCGATCGAAGTCGCGGAAATGGTCAAGTATGCCGATAACACCTGGCACGCGGTGAAGGTGGCCTTCGCAAACGAGATAGGTGCAATTTCGAAAGCGGTGGGAATTGATGGCCGCCAAGTGATGGACATATTTTGTCAGGATACGAAGCTCAACCTGTCTGCGTACTACATGAAGCCCGGTTTCGCTTTCGGCGGGTCATGCCTTCCGAAGGACGTGCGCGCGCTGACCTACAAGGCTCGTGCTCTGGATCTCGACGTACCGCTCTTAAATGCTGTTCTGCCGTCCAACCGGCGCCAGGTGGACCGTGCTATCAGCATGATCACGTCGCATGGCAAACGCAAGATCGGTGTGCTCGGGTTTGCCTTCAAGGCCGGCACCGACGATCTGCGCGAATCGCCCATTGTAGATGTGATCGAGTACTTGATTGGAAAAGGCTACGACCTGCGCCTGTACGACGGTAATGTCAGCATGGCAGCACTCACGGGCGCGAACCGCGACTACATTCTTAACCACATTCCACACATCTCACGACTGATGGTGGAGAGTATTGATGATGTAATGGAGTTCGCCGAGACGATCGTAGTAGGAAACGGGGCTAGTGAATTTCGCGCGAAAGTCGCCAATGCCCGAACGGATCAGGTCGTGGTAGACCTTGTGCGCGTGGCCGACCACGTGAGTAACGATACCTACGATGGTATCTGTTGGTGAGCCTCCAGTGACGCGCGAAGCGACTCACGGGCATCGTGTTTTGATCTTGGTTGAAAACCTGCCGTCGCCGTTCGACAGGCGGGTGTGGCAAGAAGCGACCACGTTACGGGCACATGGTTGGCAGGTCAGCATAATCTGCCCCACTGGCAAAGGTTACGAGAAAACCTTCGAAATCATCGACGGAATAGCGATTTACCGCTATCGCCTTCCCGCGGAAGGCGAGGGAGCTCTCGGCTATCTGGCAGAGTACTCAGCCGCCCTATGGCACACGTTCCGTCTGGCGTTCAAGGTCCGGCGCGACCGTGGGTTCGATGTCATCCATGCCTGTAATCCGCCGGACTTTCTGTTCTTGGTGGGCGGGTTCTTCAAGATCCTCACAAAATCTCGCTTCCTGTTCGACCATCACGACGTCAACCCCGAGCTCTACGAGGCGAAGTTCGGGCGCCGCGATCTCTTCTGGCGGTTGATGGTCGCGTTAGAGAGGATGACATTTCGAAGTGCCGATGTCTCGATCGCTACCAACGAGTCGTATCGACGCATCGCGATCGAGAGAGGGGGCATGGATCCCAAGCGTGTATTTGTGGTGCGAAGCGGCCCGGTGCTGGATCGTCTCAAGATCATGCCACCGAAGCTTGAATTGAAGTGCGGCAGGAAATATTTGGTCGGTTATGTCGGAGTTATGGGCAAGCAGGAGGGAATCGATCTACTCCTGCGAGCGGCCAAGCACCTCATTGAGGACATGGGTCGCGACGACGTGCATTTTGGTCTGGTGGGCGGCGGCACCTCGCTTGAGGAAATGAAGCAGCTGGCGCAGACCCTGAACGTGGATGACTATGTGACATTCACCGGCCGTGTTCCGGACATGGACCTGCTCGAGATGCTCAACACGGCCGATGTCTGCGTCAACCCGGACGTGGCGAACGAGATGAACGACAAGTCGACCATGAACAAGATCATGGAGTACATGGCATTAGGGAAGCCGATCGTTCAGTTCGACCTGACCGAGGGGCGGTACTCAGCAGGCGAGTCGTCGCTATACGCGGCGAAGAACGATCCAAAGGACATGGCCCGAAAGATCGTGGAATTGCTCGATAATCCGGAGCTGCGGGCACGTATGGGTGCCTTCGGTCGAGCTCGAGTTCAGAAAGAACTCGCCTGGGAGTACGAGGTTCCCAATTTGCTCCGGGCCTACGACGCAGTGATGGCGGACGCCTGAAGGGCAGGGACTACGGCGATTCCGTCGACTCGCTTGGGGGATGGTTTTCAGGCCTCGGTTCGGCTGGTTCGCGGAGCTGTTAGACCGCCACCAGGGGTGAGCAAACGAACAAGCGTTGTCGGTGGTAGTCCCGCTTCGGTCGGGTGCTCGGTCGTCTCCTCATTGAGCGCGATCTCCAGGACCCGTCTTGGCCAGCTGCTTGAGCCGCCCGTCGGGCTCGGTCAGCGACAGGCTCTATTCCTGGGCCTGCTTCTTGGTCATATCACCCAGTGTTGTCGTCGCGGCGCCTTCCTCGCTTAGCAGCGCTCAGCGTGCAAGTGCCGTAAACGTCGCTTTTCGCGATACCGCGCTGGATGGCGTTCCTTACTACCACCTAGGGTCTGTGCGCCGCGAGTACGGCCAAGACTAAACCGATTCCAACTACGGGGCTCGGACGAAACATGTCCGAATGCCTCCGAATCGGTTTCTGCCCAACAGCAATGTGGTGACCATATTCTTCGTTGCGTTTGTGGCGATGACCGGCTGAAGGTCGGCGTCCACCACGTAGTTGCGCGTCGATTGGTCGCGCACCCAATCGGTGAAATTGATGGCCAAGCGCTGCGATCGGCGGCCCCGGCTACGCTACTCTCGATCGACTGTAGCGTATGGCGCTGATGATTCGAATGCGTACATTCGGAGGGGGTCGGACGGATCTTGGCAGTTGATACGGACCACGAGCGAGCACCAACTCGGACCTCGGTCCCTCTCCTCCGGGTTGGGGGATGCACGGTATTTGCTATCACCTACGCGGTGTACTTCGCGGTCGGGTCTATGAACCTTGCTCCGTTTAGGGGGAGAGTGGGTCCGAATGTTCTCTGGCTGGCCGCGGGCGGGCTTGTTTGTTTCGGTTTGGGGGTGTGGGCACGAACGCTTGTTAGTGCCAGGCCTACGTCGGATGCGAATGCAGCATCATCACGGGTAGTACAGGATGTCGCGGGTTGGCGCGCGGCTGCTGTTCCCTTGGGCTTAACTGGAGTGGCGGCCGCAATTGGAATCGTCGCCCAGCTTGGGGAATTGCCAATCCTAGCTGGGGATCGTCGAATGGGGGCCTCGGGCTATCTCTCGACGCTTTTAACTGGATGCATTTTAGCCTTGGTTATTACCGGCGGTCATGCGCTGGCGACTCGTAAATGGAGGCTCATCGCCTATTGCGTCTTGGGTTCGGGATTGCTCATTATTCTTGGCTATAGAACATTCCTCCTCGTGCCACTGCTCACTCTATTCTTTACGGCAAGAAATTTGGGGATGGTCCGCTTAAAAGCGAGATGGTGGTTAGCCGGTGGAATATTGTTATACATCCTGTCCTGGCTTGCCTTTTACCGCTTTGGCGCAGGAAAAGACGCGTTATTTCGATCGCTAATGAGGTTAGGAATGCCGCCTGAATACAGGCACATAATTCCAATATGGATGACGCCGTATGAAGGCACAGCAATATTGGGTCGACTGATGGATAGATTCCCGGCGAATTGGGATTACCAACGTGGACAGCTATTCTTATCGACGTTCGAAACTGTTCTTCCTGGGCCTCAACCAGGAGCTCGAACGTTGATTGCTGAGTACGTTGGAGGGCGCCCCGGCGTCACAATCACACCATCGATATTGGGCCAGCCGTACGTCGACTTCGGTGTGGTTGGGGTGGCGGTTTACATGCTATTGGTGGGCTTCGCCCTAAAATCGATATGGATCTGGCAGGCATCGTCGTTGACCTGGGCACCCCGCGTCGCCGCAGCGTACGTTCTAGTGGTCCTTCTTCTCAGCATCCATAATGGCCTTTTCGATCTAAGTATGATTCTTAGTTCTCTATTCATGCTGTGGTGGGCGCGTCACTCGGAGATGCGGGCAGTGGTCGTCGGCGACTTCACTACGAAGCGAGCTATGTCGATGAACTAACATTCATTACCGCTCAGAAGAGCGTAGATCCGGCTGGCGCGTCGTTGCCGCGGTAATGCACGGTTATCACTCCCTGCGGGATAGGTCATGCGGGAGCCCCCGAAGAACCCGGGTTCGTCAAGATCTGTGTGAATAGTTATGCCGTATCGGTTTATTTGGTCGCGTAGAGAGGGAGTCAGGCGGGGGATTAGATTGCACTGGCGTCGAGCGCTTCGGTAGCGGCACGTTCCTGAGCGCCATGTTGTTTCCTCGTCATCTCGGTTGATATTGCGGACGGCCAGATGCGGCAGTGTCATCGCTGTGGAACGTTGTGTGCGGGACGCAGCTGCACCAGGATCACCACCTTTTTCGGCCTTTTGCGCGCAACCTAGTGCCGTTGATTTGCTTTGCGGGTTAGCCCAGTAGCCGCGGACGCGCGCCGCGTGTGTTACCTAAGCGTCGAGCGAACGGCTGTCGGCGGACATGAAAAAATGCCCGCAGGCGGACATGAAAATGCCCATGCGCGGCCAATAAGAACTGCCCACTGGCGGACATGAAAGTGCCCGTTGGCGGCCATGAATCTGCCCAGACCGCGTCATCCCGCTCCGGCGCGCCAAGCGACGGGGCGGCCTCTCCTGCGGTTTCGATGTCGATGCCAAGTCGAACCGACAACCCCAGGAGAGACCTACTTTGAAGTCTGACGGAGAACTCATGGAAATACTCAATGCCTACGACCTGACCGGGTCCTACCGTGCTGCCGCCGAGCTGTGTGGGTGCTCGCACCACACCGTCAAGAAGGCCGTCGAGGACCGCGACGCTGGTCTGCCGCCGGCGACCCGGCGGGCCCGGATGATCGACGACTGGCGCGATCTGCTGGAGGGCTGGGTGTCTGATTCGAAGGGCAAGATCCGCGGCGACAAGGCCCACGACAAGCTGGTGGCGCTGGGATACACCGGTACCGACCGCACCACCCGCCGAGCGCTGGCCGAGATCAAAGCCCAATGGCGACTGGGCAATACGCGCGTGCACCGGCCGTGGATCACCGAGCCGGGACTGTGGCTGCAGTACGACTTCGCCGACGGCCCGCTGGTGGCCGGCCGCAAGATCGTGCTGCTGGTGGCGTGGCTGGCGTGGAGCCGCTACCGGGTGGTGATCGCCTTGCGCGACCGCACCGCACCCAGCGTGTTCGCCGGCCTGGACCGCATCTTTCGCATTATCGGGGGTGCCCCGACCTATCTGCTGACCGACAACGAGAAGACCGTCACGACCGGACACATCGCCGGAGTCCCGGTCCGCAACCGGGCCGCGGTGACCTTCGGCCGCTATTACGGCATCTCGGTGCTGACCTGTGAGCCGGCCGACCCGGCCTCCAAAGGTGGGGTGGAAAACGCGGTCAAGCTCGCCAAGGCCGACATCGTGCCCACCGATACCAACCTACTGCCCCAGTACGACTCGTTCGCCGACGTCGAGGCGGCGTGCGCCGGGTTCACCACTGAGATCAACGCCCGGACCCACCGCGCCACGGGTCGCCGTCCGGCCGAGATGCTCACTGCAGAACGCCCGGCCCTGCACGCCATCCCCGATCTGCCGCATACCGCCGCGCTGGGGGTGACCCGCCGGGTTCCCGACAACACCCCGATGGTCACCTTCAACCACTGCCAATACTCGCTGCCGGCAACACTATTGGGACAGACCGTCTGGATCCGCTATCACGACGGGACCGATGAGGTGGTGATCTGCGCTCTCGATGACGGCGGCCCCGTGGAAGTGGCCCGACACCACCGCGCCACCCCCGGCAGTCCCGCCATCGACGATGACCATTTCCCCGACCACCGCGACAAGGTTCCCGGTGATTACCGGGTGCGGGCCCGCACCGTCAGTGAGCAGACCTTCCTCGCACTCGGGCCGGGTGCGGCGGTGTGGCTCAAAGAAGCCGCCGCCGTCGGCACCGAACGCATCCTGCAGAAGATGGCCCACGCCGTCGAGCTCTCGGCGTTGGCCGGTCGCGCTGATGTGGACTGGGCGCTCGGGCATGCCGCCGTGCACGGCCGCTTCGCTACCGGTGATCTCGACTCCATCCTCGCCGCCAAAGGCCTGGACCTAACTCGGCGTGGCGCCGGTGAACACACCTCGCTGGCGCAAGGCACCAGTGGGTGGAACCTGTTCGGCCGCACCATCATCGATGCCGGCGAGGCGGGCATCGCATGACCACCACCACGATCACTACCGCACCGTTGCCGGCCGAGGTGGAGTCGTTGATGCGTGCGTTGCGGTTGCCGCACGCCCGAGCCGTCGCCGCCGACGTGCTGGCCACCGCCCGCGCCCAACGCTGGGACCCCACCGAAGTCATCAAAGCCCTGCTGACCGAGGAAGCCGCCGGCCGGGCCCGCTCCATGCTGGCCTCCCGCCGCAAAGCTGCCGGCTTCCCGACCGGCAAGACCTTCGACGCCTGGGACCCGACGGCGTCATCGATCCCGTTGCCCACCCAGCAGGCGCTGCAGACCCTGGAATGGGTCGGGCGTCGGGAGAACCTGGTGGTCTGCGGGCCCGCCGGCACCGGCAAGACCTTCTTCCTCGAAGCCCTCGGGCAAAAGGTCATCGAAGCCGGCATGCCAGTGGCGTGGTTCACCCTCGAGCAGATCGGAGTGCTGGTGCGAGCGCACCGCGCCGATGACACCCTGGGCAAGGCCGTGGCCAAGATCGTGCGTGCTGAGCTGGTCGTCATCGATGACGTAGGACTGTTGCCGGTCGGCGCGGATGCCGCTGAAGGGCTCTACCGCATCGTGGAGGCGGCCTACGAACGCCGCTCGGTGGCGATCTCGTCGAACCTGCACCCCAGCGGATTCGATGAGCTCATGCCCAAGACGCTGGCCACCGCGACCGTGGACAGGCTGCTGCACCACGCGCACCTATGCCAAACCAGCGGCGATTCCGTGCGCCTGGCCCAAGCCCTGCACGGGAAAGGAGTCCACCCCTTGACCTGACCGACCCAGCCGGTGGCGAACACACCCTCATGGGCAGATTCGTGTCCGCCACCGGGCAATTCTTAATGGCCACCTACGGGCAGTTCTCCTGTCCGCCCACGGGCACTTTCAAATGTCCATTGACAAACGGCTTCGCTCGCCATCGGTAAGCCGCTGCCGAGGGACCCCAAGTTGCACCTTCGTCAGCCCCTGAGATGGGGGGTTGCCGAGCGAAATTGTCGCTTGTGTTGAGCTGCGGGAGTGCGTGGGGTTAAAGTTGCAGCACAGGGGGAAAGCGTGGGGGGGATTTATGACGGCGGTCAATGACCAGATTGAGGTCGCAGCAAATGTCGTGCCGGTGCCGAACAGGCTGCCTGCATGGCAAACGAGCTACGCACGCCGGTTGATAGCGATTGACGCGCTGGCGGTGCTGCTCGCGATCGGGCTGGCGCAGTGGCTGCGGTTCGGGGCGAGTGCGCCCGACATCGCGTCGTACCGATACTTGGACTACACCATCGTCTCGGTAGGTATCGCGTTCATCTGGCTGGTTGCGCTCTCGATCAACCATTCGCGCTCGGAGCGAGTTATCGGAACAGGCGCCGAGGAGTACCGGCGCGTCGTTCTCGCCACCCTCGCGGTCTTCGGCGGCATCGCGATCGTCTCGATGCTGTTCAAGCTTGAGATTGCGCGCGGCTATCTGGTGATCGCCTTGCCTGTGGGCATTCTGCTGCTTGTCTTGTTTCGCTGGCTGGCCCGGCTGGCCATTCGCCATGTCCGGCAGAAGTACGGCCGTTGCATCACCCGCGTTCTGGTCGTCGGAAGTCCCGCTGCGGTCCGTGACCTCACCACGTCACTGGCCCGGGAATCGTCGTCCGAATATGAGGTTGTCGGTGCCTGCATCCCAAGCCTGATCCCACGCAAGCAGATTCACGTCCCCGGCGTGGGCATCATCCCCACCTTCGGTGACGAATCCAATGTTGTGGACGCCGTGACCGCCACGAACAGCCATGCGGTCGCCGTGACGGCGACTGAGCGCCTGAACGGCCGCGGAATCCGCGACCTGTCCTGGGAGCTCGAAAAGCTCGACATCGATCTGTTGGTGGCGCCGGGCGTCGTCGATGTCGCCGGCCCCCGCCTTCAGATGCGTCCGGTGGCCGGATTGCCGCTCATTCATGTCGAGAAGCCGCAGTATCACGGCGCGAAGCGGTTCCAGAAACGCCTCTTCGACGTTTTGTTCTCCGGCGCAGTGCTGCTCTTCGGCGCCCCGATTCTGCTGGCTGTGGCGCTGGCGGTGAAGCTGACCAGTAGAGGCCCAGTGTTCTACCGGCAAGAGCGCATCGGCCTCGACGGCCAGCCGTTCCAGATGATCAAGTTCCGCACCATGGTCGACGGTGCCGACAAGATGGTCGACAAGCTCGCCGCGCTCAACGAGAGCGACGGCGGGGTGCTGTTCAAGATCCGCGAAGATCCCCGGGTTACCCGCGTCGGCAAGATCCTGCGCAAGTACAGCATCGACGAGCTGCCGCAGTTCATCAACGTCCTCAAGCGCGACATGAGCGTGGTCGGGCCACGGCCACCGCTGGCCAATGAAGTCCGAACCTACGACGACCACGTGATGCGCCGCCTGCTCGTCCGCCCGGGCATCACCGGACTGTGGCAGGTCAGTGGCCGCTCCGATCTGTCCTGGGAAGACACCGTCCGCCTCGACCTCTTCTACGTCGAGAACTGGTCGATGATCTCCGACCTGCTCATCGCCATCAAGACGGTCAAAGCGATGTTCAGCCACTCCGGCGCCTACTAGCCCGGACTGCGCCAAAAAGCCTTGCCGCCTACCGGCCCAGTAGCTGTCTGAACCAATCGGTGACGCGGTCGCGAAAGTCGCTGTCGGCCAGGCGGAATCGCACACACTCGCACTTCGAGCAGTCAGTTCCGGCTCGGTAATGTTCGTGAGCTGCCCGGTGGTGTCCGCACCGGCAATCCCCCTGGGGCACGAAAGAGAATTTACGCCCCCACCGCGCCCGTCCCGGCAAATTCTTCAACTCCGCAACCACAATGTGGCGCAGTTGACCGTTGCGCGAGACCAACGGCCCACTCGCTCAGTAGAGTGCTGCCGTGGGCTATCCCGAGAACGTGCTGGCCAGAGACGAACACGTCGTCCTGCACCGTCATCCGCACTGGGGCCGGCTGGTCTTCCCGGCCGTCTTCCTCATCATCGCCACCGCCGCCGCGTCCCTGCTCGCCGGCTACGTCAACACCCTGGACTGGGAGCCGACGGCAAAGAACGTCGTCTTCATCGTCATCGCCGCCATCTGGTTCCTGCTCATCGGCTGGCTGTCGGTCTTGCCGTTCCTGAACTGGTGGACCACACACTTCGTCATCACCGACCGCCGGGTCATGTTCCGCCACGGTCTGCTCACCCGCTCCGGCATCGATATCCCGCTGGCCCGCATCAACAGCGTCGAGTTCCGGCACGGCCTCATCGACCGGATGTTCCGCAAGGGCACCCTGATCATCGAATCAGCATCCCAAGACCCGTTGAGCTTCAGTGACATCCCGCAAGTCGAGCGCGTGCACTCACTGCTCTATCACGAAGTCTTCGACACGCTGGGCTCCGAAGAATCACCCAGCTGAGCCGGTTCTTGGCGCCGCCGCCACCACAGCGCCGCGGCCACCGCCAGCAGCGACAGCACCAGAACCCCGGCCGCGACCAGCCACCACCGGGACCCGCCGGGGTCGTCCTGGGTGCTCGGCGGTGAATCCGCCGCGCCGATCGCCAGATTGGTCACCTCGCCGTCAGGCCCGGCCGCCAGCACATCCCCGGTCAGGCTCGCCAGCCCGTCCGGCTGCGCATTGAGGTAGTCGAACACCGGCTCCACCAGCGACCACGCCCCGCTGGTCGTGACCAGCATGACGGTGCGGTCCCGCGGTCCGTCGGCGAACACCTGCACCGAGCCCAGCCCGCGGTTCACGTCGGCCCGCAGCTCCCGCGCCAATCCGACCTGCACCTGCGTGCCCTGCCCGCCGACCGGTGGCCGCAACGACGTCCGGTCCACGGTTGCGGAGTTGGCCACGATCAAAGCGCCCGTGCTCGAGTTGGCCGCATCGTTGACGTCGACCACCCGCGGCGCCAGCGGTGCCCCGGTCAACCGCGCGACCGCGGACACCGCCCGCACCGCGTAATCGAGCTGATCGGGGCTGCTGCCGTCGAACGCCACCAGAAACTCCGGGGCCAACTCCGAGGGCACCGCACCGAACCCACCCAGCGGGTCGCCGCCGCGGCGCACCGTCACCGTCGACCGCGGATCCAGCTCGAAGGCCACCGGCGCGATCGCCGGGTTGCACAGCTGGCGCGGACTGAACGTCAGATCGAAGTCCAGGCTGATGCGCTGACGCAGGAACTCCGCCGGCACGTCGAACGTCACGTCCAGCCGACCCGTCTCGGTCAACGGCACCGCCGTGACCGCCTGACCGTTCACGCTGACCGACACGCTCGCCGAATCCAGCTCCGCCACCGGGGTGTGGGTAGCCAGCAGCTGCATCCGCAGACCGTCGACGCGCCCCGACCCGAACGCCGCGCGATCCACCCCGACCGTCAACGTCGCGGTCCGCAGCACCGACGCGGCACCGCTGATGCCCAGCTCCTCGAAAGTGAACTCGTCGCCCTGCGCACCGGCGACCGCACCGGCCTGGTCCACCCGCGCCTGGGGCACCTGCACCAGCGACTGCACGTCGGCGACCATCAGCGCCGCCTGATCGCTGAGCTGATTCCCGCGCCCGGCCACCCGCAGAAACACCTCAGCCCGGTCCGGATTCACGACGGTCAACCCGGCGTCCCCGCGCTCCACCACCACCGCGCGGGTGAACTGCGGCGCCGGCGGGGGAGTGGCCCCCCGGGGCTGATCCACCACGGTGATCGCGACCGGCTGCGGTCGGTAGAGCCGCGTCACCGCCGAGGCCAACGTCAGCGCCGCCTGCTTCTCGGCATCGTCGGCGTCGACGGGGGTGTAGATCGTCAACCGCTGCAGCACCGGCGGGAAAAAGTTCGCGATCGACGTCGGCGCCGGTTCGGCACCGGTGAACACCGCCGACAAATCACTGAGCATCACCTGCTGGCCCAGGCCGCACCGATCCTCAGCCGACATCAGGGGCTGACGCACCGTGAACGACAACCCCATCCCCGTCGGGTTCACCTGCGCGGCCGAGATATCCACGTCGAAGGGCACCACAGCCTGCTCTGGCACCACCGCGGGCAGCGGCACCGTGGCCAGGAACCGGCCTGTCCCGCTGAGGATCTCGACAAATCCGGCGGCGTAATCGATAGGCGCGTGAATTAACCCACGCAACCGCAGCGGGGAGAAACCCGACGGTACCGGCACCGTGAACTCCTGGCCGACGTTCGCTCCGGACAGCGTCAGCCGTTCCGGCAGGCCCAGCGACCGCCACGGCAACCCCACCTCCGGGCCGGCGGCCGGATCGGAATTGAGCGGGTCGGCCGAGGCCACCTGAGCCGCACTTAGCGACGCCACCAGCGCCAGCGACAGAACCATCGCGACAACCCGGCGAATCACGTTGATCAGAAAGAATTCTCGATGCGTCATCGACCCGCCATCCTCATTACGCCACATCCCGCGCCGGAGGTTACCGGCAAACCCGGTGACGGCGTCAGACAATGAGAGCGCATTCGCGGGTTTGCCCGCGAAATCATGCCGGGCAACTAGCATATTGATCGCATCGAGGGTCAGGACGGAGCGCCGCAGAAGTTGTCTGTACACGGGTCGAAAGTGATGGCTCCGGCAATCGCGCTGATCTCCAACGTGGAAACGCGCCTGGTGATGGCCAAGCTGGTCGCCGGCGCCGCCGTCGGTCTGCTCCTCGGTGCGCTGCTGGGCGGGTTGGCGTTCAGCGCGATGGGCTCCGACGCCACCGCCACCGCCTTTCTGCGGCTGCGCAACCCGGCGGATCTGTCCGCAATCGCCGGCGGCGCGGTCCAGAACACCCCCGACACCTCGGGTAACCACACCGATTTCGCCGCCGGGGAGATCGCCTACCTCTCCGGGGAGGGCTTCGCGCAGGCCGTCGGCCGCAAAATGGCCTTCGACAAACCCGCTGAGATGACCATCGCCCAAGCCAGCGACTCGTCGATCGTGTCGATCACCGCCACCAGTTCCTCTGAGGGTGAAGCGATCCGCACCGTGCAGACCGCCATTGACATCTACAGCGACGACCTCGAGCAGCGCATCGACCAACAGCTGCGGCTGATCCTGCCGCAGCTGACCCGATGGCAAGAACAAGCCGCCGACCCGGTGCGCGTGGCAGAACTCGAACGGATCCGCGGCAGCGTCGAATTGCAGGCCGCCGACGCCAGCGCGCTGTTGGTCGTCCAGCCGCCCACCCCGAACTACCCCAGCTCGCAACAGTGGCTGATCGGCGCCGTCCTCGGTGGTCTACTCGGCGCGTCGGCGGTGGCCGGTTACCTGCTGACCCGGCGGCGGCGCACCGGACGCGCCGCGCTGCTGCCCACCCTCACCGACGGCGTCGACGGTGTGCTGGTGCCGCCGGTGAATCTTGACGCCCTCGGTGAGGAACGACTGCGCCTGGCGCGCAGCCTCTACGCCCAACTGCCCTCGACGCAGCCCGACCGCCAGATCCTCGTCGTCGGGGCATCGGCGTCCTCCGGCGGCGCCGCCGTGGCCGCCCTGCTCGAAGCTGCCGCCACCGATGGCGCCCGGGTCGTCTCCAGCGGCGTGGTCGGCGACACCACGCTGACCCCTGCCGTCATCGCCGCCGCCACCGACATCGTGCTGGTGGCCCGCCTCGACGCCGACACCGCGCCGCACGCGCTGGCGCTGCAATCGGCCACCGCGTCCAGCGACGCCCCGACCGCGGCGTTGTTCACCTACCGTCGGCCCCGCCTCGGGAGGCGCCGCGCCGGGCAACACGAGCGAGACGAACGGTGAACCCCGCGATCGTGCACGAACGGCTGACCGAGATCGCCGGCTCGGAGAACGTCGTCACCGAACTGGCCCGCCAGTGGCCCGAGGCGCCGGTCACCATCCCGATCGTCGAGCCCCGCGTCGACGCGCTGTTCGCCTCCCGGGTACGCACCGGCGCGCTGTCGACGGCCTACCGGCGCGTCGGCTACCGCAGCTACGCGCCGCTACTGCCGCTGGTTCCGGCCTGGTACAAGCGCCGCGACTTCGGCCCGGCCGACGTCGTGATCATCAGCCACCACGCATTCGGGGTGGCCGCCGTGCACGCCGCCGGGACCCGGCCCACCGTCGCCTACGTGCACTCACCGGCCCGCTGGGCGTGGGACAAAGACATGCGCCGCGAGGAGGCGTCGTCGCTGCCCGGCCACCTGGCCCTCGACGTGCTGTCCCGGCTGGCGATCCGCACCGAGCTCGGCGCCGCCGACAAGATCACCACCATCGTGGCAAACAGTTCGGCTGTGGCCCAACGCATCCGCAACCACTGGAACCGCGAATCCACCGTCGTGCACCCGCCGGTCAACGTCGACTTCTACACGCCCGACCCCAGCGAACCCAGGGAGGACTACTTCCTGCTGCCTGGCCGGCTGGTTTGGTACAAACGGCCCGACGTGGCGATCCGGGCCGCGGTGGCCGCCGGGGTCAAGCTCGTCGTCGCCGGCGCCGGTCGCGATGAAGCCAAGTGTCGCAAGCTCGCCGACGGCGCCGACGTCACGTTCCTGGGCCGGGTGTCCGACGACGAGTTCCGCCGGCTCTACCGCCGCGCCCGCGCGATGGTCATGCCCGGCGAAGAGGACTTCGGCATCACCCCGGTCGAAGCCATGGCGTGCGGCACCCCGGTGATCGCCCTCGGGGTCGGCGGCGCGCTCGACAGCGTCGTGGAAGGACGCACCGGCACCTTCGTGCACGGCAACGACGACGGCGACGTGGTCGCCCACTTCGCCGACGTGTTCGCGTCGTTCGACCCCGGACACTACGACCCGGCCACCATTCGGGCCCACGCCGAGGGGTTCTCACCCGAGACCTTCCGCAGCGCCATGGCTGAGGTGGTGGGGCAGACGCTGGCGACCCACCGCGATGGCTAGCAGCAAGCACCTCCAGACCGGCATCCAGGTCCTCGCCGGCCTGGCGCTCAACGTGTTCCCGGCCATCTTCATCGCCATCTATGCGCGCATCGCCCCGATCGAGACCCAGGGCTTCCTCGCGCTGGCCCTGGCGATCGGTGTCTACATCGCGCAGTTGGTCAACGCGTTCGTCGTCGAAGGCCGGCTGGCCACCCCCGACGCCGAAGGCGATCTCGGGCTACCACTGTGGGTGGTGCTCGTCGCCGGCGCTGCCGCCGGACTGCTGGTGTTCGGGCCCGCGGTCGCGTCCTCGCCGGTGCTGATGGGCAGCGCCATCGGGGTCATGACCGGGCTGTTGATGTCGCGCTCGATCGGGGTGGTGCAAGGAGCATGGCAGCGCGAAGGCCTCGGTGCGACGGCGCTGATCATCGCCAGCGTGCTCGCGCTGTGGATGTCCACCCAGGACAACCCCCATTGTGTGCGGGTGCTGGCCGTCGGCGCGTTCCTCGCGGTGCTGATCCGGTATCAGCCGCGCAACACGCTGCCGCACTTCGGGTTTCCGCCCGACGTGCGGCGCTCGGGCTGGGTGACCGCCGAGACCGCCGTCGTCGGCGCGGTGCAGCCGGCCATCACCTCGCTGCTGCTGGTCATCGTCGGACCGGCGGCTTCGGTGACCTTCCGCGTCATCTCCACCGTGGCCGGCGCGCTGGAACCGATCCTGGCCTACGGCCGCTACCGACTGCTGGCCCACGGCCACCGCGGTGAGCTCAAGCCGTTCGTCGCGGTGTTCCTCGTCGGCGCGGTCATCGTGCTGGCCGCAGCATTCGGCGGTCTGGGCCTGCTGGTGTTCGGTCCAGCCTGGGCCGGTGTCGCGGCGGCCGCCATGCTGTTGGCGGTGCTGTGGAAAGCCGTGATGTTGCTCTCCACGGTGCCGTTCGCCGCGCTGCGCAAAGCCGGCAAGACCGTATTGGTGTTCTGGATCCGCGGCGCCAGCACCATCGTCTACCTGGTGATCAGCGTGGCCGTGCTGCTGGTGTGGAAGAACACCGTGGCGATCTTCGCCGCCTTCGTCGTCGCCGAACTGGTGACCGCAACGGTCTACCACTACGCCGCGGTGCGCGGCGCCCCCGACTATGCGGCCACCTTCCGGCTGCGTCGCGTACGGACGCCGTGATGCTCAGCACTGTGGGATTCCGCCCGGTGATGTCGTCACGGGCACCGGCGTGGTTCAACCCGACGACGTTCATCCTGGCTCCGGTGCTGGCGTCGATGCTGGCGTGGGCCGGTCTGGTGGCCGCCCACCAGCTGGGTGCGGGCACCAGCTCCGAAGCGCTGAACGGATTTTCGGTACCCGCACCGGTCACCAGGCCCGGGGTCGCGCTGCTCGTGCTGTGGTATGCCGCGATCGTGATGGTGTCGATGGTCGGCTACTGGTGGGGCGTGCAGCGCGTCCGGCCGGTCACCGGCGACGAACGCACCCACACCGTGTGGTTCCAACGGCGGTACTTCTTCTGGCTGCTGGCCGCCGGCGCGGTCGGTGTCGGCTACTCGTTCATGAAGGTCGGCGGGATAGGCGCGATCGTCGAGTCTCTGACCGCCCAGACCGCCAACGACTTCAGCAACGCACTGTCCGGGTTCGCCGGGCCGCAGACACTGCGCTACGCCACCATCCTGGCCGCACCGATCGGAATCTATCTGTGGCGCAAGAAGATCATCGGCTGGGGCTACATGCTCTCCGGCGTCATGTTGTTGTTGGCCAATGCGATGATCGCGTCCCGGCTGGCGCTGCTGATGGCGTGCGTGGTGTACCTGGCCGCCTGGGTGCGCGGACGCACGCCGGCACCGTCGACGTCGGCGTCGCGGGCCCGCGCGTTGATCGCGATCGGGCTGATCGCCGTCACCGGCTTCGCGGCGCTGACCGTGCTCAATTACACTCGCAACGCGAACTATTACCGCGACGCGGGAGTTGAGAACCCGGTCGCGATGAACTTCTACCAGTCCGGTGCGTATCTGGCTGTGCCGGCACAGGTTTCCCTCGGAGTCGCCGACGCGATCGGCAGCGGCGCCTGGGAGAAGCGAGTCAGTCCGGCCGAATCGCTGGGTGCGGTGCAGCCGACCTTCCTGCAATTCAACAAAGTCGCCAAGGACGACAGTTGGAAACAGTCGGCGGTGTACGGGCACTCGGTGACCTTCGCCGGCAACTTCTTCACCAACTCGGTGTTCGCCGACACGTACTCCGAATACGGGCTGTGGGGCTGGTTCTACACCATCCTGGCCTACGGCGTGGCCGGCTACCTGTTCGCCCGAATGTTCAGTCTCACCCCGGTGCTCGCGGCCTCGTCGGGGGTGGTCGCCTACTGCTTCTTCGAAGTGTGGCGGGTGCAGATCCTGATCTACGGCATCGTGATCTTCCTGCTGCTGCTCACCGCGGCCAGTGCCTACCTGGCGCTGCGGGTACGCCCACCTCAGGAGCAGTGAATGCCTGAATTTCCCTGCGGGGTGTGCACTCTGAGTTGCTTGATCACCACCGGGTGCCGGCCGCACTGTGGTGCGGGGGTGACCGCAACGGGATGCCAGGACGCCGGCGCGCCCGCCCACCCCAGCTCCAGATCGTCGATCGCCCCGGAGCCATGCAGCATCACCGCCGGTGCCGGCGTGGCCTGACGGTGGTCGGGTTTGTCGATCGTCACCGCCAACCGGCGCACCGCCAACCGTTCAGCCTCGCGGGCGCGGAACACCACCACCGGTTCGGCGTGGCGGATGCTGACCTCACCCAGCGACACGTCGTGGGCGCGGTGCAGGCCCAGGCCGCCGTTACCACCGGAACCCGACCCGGATGTGATAACGCACTGCTCGATGTGCAATCCCCGCATCGGTTGGGCCGCCAGCGATTCGGCGTGCACCGCCCAGTTGTCGCAGCCGTCCAGGTGGGCCCGGCCGACATGGACCCCGAATTCGGTGAACCGCGCGTCCCCGGATTCTCCGGGCCGGGCCAGCAGGTGGATCCCGGTGTGACAACCCGTCGTCGCGACATCGTCGATGCGGATGTCGCGGCTGGCGACGTAGTGCCAACCGACATCGGTGCCCGGTTCGGCGGAATCGACCATCACCGCCGAACCCGTCTGCACCCCGGTGACATCGAGGCCGCTGATACGCACCTGCTGCGCGCCGGCCAGCCGCACACCGTTGGCCCGCCCGGCCCGCACCGTCACGTCGCGGACCTCGAAGTCGGTGTTCGACCACGGGGTCAACTCTGGGAACGCGAACGTGGCTTCGACACTGTGGTAGGAGAATTCGCGGTCGTAATAGGTGACCAGCGCCAGACCGTCATCACCGGTCTGCGTGGTGTGCACATCGCGCACCCGCGCATGCCGGCACGCGTTGAAGTGCAGCCCGTCAGCGCCGCTACGGCTGACCCGTAGATTGCGCACCGAGATGTTGGCCGCACCTAGCATCACCACCCCGGTCTGCGGACTGTTCTCGACCACACAATCGCTGACGGCGACGCCGGTGACCGGCCCTGCCTGGCTTTGCCAATTCCGAGGGGTCCCCAGATCGGGCATCCCCTCCACCCGGATGCCGTCGCCGAGGGAGCGCTGCGAGCCTTGTGTCCAGCGGATAGTGATGTTGCGCAATGAGATTCGTGACGCGGGCCCGCGCACCAGAATGCCGTGACCGGTGCCGGTGCGGTCGCTGGGCTCGACGTTGTCCATCAGCAGTTCGGCACCGGGGGCGAAGTCGACCGCGGCGTTGGTCACCCCGGTCACCACGACCGCGGCCATCCCGGGCGGGAAATGCTGGGCGAAGCGATACCGCCCCGGCGGAAAATGCAGCGTGCCGTGCGACCGCAGAGCCGCGGCCGCGGACTGGATGGCCTGCGAATCGTCGGTGACGCCATCGCCTTTGGCGCCGAAGTCGCGGACGTCGAGCACGCCGCGCGAGCCGCAGCCGGGCAGCGCGACCAGGCCCGCGGCCAGCGGCACACCGGCCAGCAGGCGACGGCGCGAGATCGTCATGTCGTGGCGAGGTCGGCGCAGATCGCGTCGGCGGCCGCGGTGGCGCAGATCTGCTGCTGGCGTTGCCGCACATGGGCATGCCCGCGCGCCGCGAGCTGCGCGCGGGCGTCGTCGTCGGCGCAGTACCTGCGCAGCAACGCGATCAGCGCGTCGCGGTCGTGCGGATCGAAGTAGTCCGCGCCGTCCCCGCACGTCTCCCGCAGCGCCGGGATGGTCGAGGACAGCACCGCGGTGCCCGAGGCCATCGCCTCCAGCGGCGGCAGACCGGCACCCTCGTACAGCGAGGGCATGATCAGCAACTGCGCCGAGGCGACCAGGGCGCGCAGCACCGCGAAATCGACCTGCCCGGTCACCACCACCCGATCCCCGCCGGCTTCAGCCAGGAGGCGCACCCGGTCGTCCAACGTCCGCAGCGATGCACCGCCTCCCGCGATCACCAGCCGGTGCGGGACGGAGTCGGCGATCGCGGCGAACGCCTCGATGACCAACGGAAGGTTCTTGTGCCGCTTGGAGTTCCCGACATACAGCAGGAACGGTCCCGACACCGGGGACAGGGTGCGGTCGACCGGCTCAAACCACACCTCGCCGACCGGGATCGGTGTCACCAGCACCCGCGCCGAATGCACGATGCCGGTCAGCGTGGTCTTGGTGGCCTCCGACGGAGTGAAGATGCGCCGGCAGTACCGGGCATCGGCGGCCAGCATCGCCCGGGCATAGGCGCGTTTGGCCGCACTCTGATCGCTGACCTCGCGGGGTAGCAGATGGATCGTGTCGTGCACCGTGGCGTAGAGCTGCACACCGCGATTGCCCGGCAGCAGACGCGCCAGCGGGAACGGGTAGTGCGGAACCCACACCGCGCGCGGCTTCGTCGCGGCGAAGGCGCGCCGCCACACCAGCTGCTCGGCCGGTGTGTACATGCCCGCGTTGATGGGGGAGGCGTGCACCACGTCGGTACCGGCCGCCAGCGCCGGAACAGTCTCGGGATCGGCCAACACAGACAGCCGCAGCCCGTGCCGCGCGGTGACGGATTGCAAAGCCGGCAACTGCATCCGAATGTAGGTGCCGATGCCGCTCTGCCGGATGTGGCGGGCGTCGAAGAGGACGTCGGTGGGGCGGCCGCTGCTGCGCTGTTCGGGCACGTCAACAGGCTACGGGGTCTGGTCGGTGTCTTGCGGAGAACCTTTTCTTCAACACCTGTTAATTAAACGGGCTTTCGATTACCGTTCGTCGCGTGAACGCTTCGGTGCGCAGGTTCGACGACTGGCTCAACCGTGCCCTTGAGCGGCTGGCCAAAGACGCCGGCGAGGATGTCGAGACCTACATTTTCCGTGCGGTCGGCGCCCGAATGCTCCATGAGCTCAAGCACGCCGAGAGCCCGGACCTGGAGGCCGCTCGCGCCCACCTCGCCGAGGTCGGTGTGTTTGCCGACGATGCCATGCCCGATGTCTCTGCGGTGATCAATGATCCCGCCCGACTGCAGGCGCTCTATGCCACCAAATTGCTCGACACCCCACCGGAAGAGGTCTACGACCGCATCACCCGCGCTGCCGCCGACGCGCTGGACGCGCCACACGCCGCGGTGTCGCTGATCGACGTCGACCGGCAGTTCCTCAAGAGCACCGCCGGAATGGACTTGACCTCCGACGAGGAAAGGCAGACGACACTGCCGCGGTCGGTCTGTCAGTACGCCGTGGCAAACGGCACCCCGCTGGTGATCGACGATGCCCGCCTCGACCCGGTGTTCCGGAACCATCCAGCGGTCGTGGACGGCACCGTCGTGGCCTATCTGGGTATTCCGCTGACCGACAACGCCGACAACTCCATCGGCACGCTGTGTGTCTTCGACACTCAGGCGCGCCAGTGGCGCTCCGGCCACGTGCAGGTGCTCAGTGATCTCGCAGCACTGGCCGCCGAACGCATCTTCGGTCACTGACCTGGAACAAATTCCCCGCAAGAACGGTGTGGCAAATTTGGCTACGCGACCCCTTGTGTCTGCTCCAGCAAAATTCTGACTCCGCTTTCTCATTTAGGTTGGAATTCCGCGTTCCGGCCCGGGAAATTCCCTACAGTGACTTCCAACAGGTGGGTTCAGGGGTATGGGGATGGTGTTGGAAGCCGAGACGGACGTCGACCGGCCGACCGGTCGCGCGACCGTGCCGCAACTGCGCGCGGTGCCGCCGTTGCGCGAAGATCAGACGCGATCGCCCCGATGGATCGAGGCTTTGCGCGCGGAGCGTGGCTTCATCCCGCTGACCATCGCGCTGGACGTCTGGGCCGGGTTCTGGTCGGTGATGCTTGCCTTGAATCTGACCAACGCCAGCATCGACCCGCGCCCCATCGCCCCACTGTCGCTACTGTTCGTGCCGATCGTCATCTTCGTGCTGTTCACCCGCGGCATGTACAAACGCAAACTCAGCCACAGCTTCCTCGACGACCTCGAACCGCTGATGACCAGCATCGCCGTCGCGGCGCTGGCGACGCTGACCATCCTGATGATCCTCACGCACCCCCTGCCGGTGGGCACCATTGTGCCCGAATACGTTCGGCCCAGCGAAGTGATCGTGCGGACTTGGCTGTGGGCGGTCGTCTTCTTCATCACCGTGCGCCTGGTTCGGTCGATCTGCCAGCGCTACCTACGCCGCAAGTACAACTTCGGATCCGCGGCGCTGATTGTCGGCTCCGGCTCCGTCGCCCGGCAGCTGATCGGCCGAATGCGCCAGATCCCCGACTACGGACTGCATCCGGTGGGCCTGCTCGCCGAAAACCGTCCGGCTGAGGTGGATGCGCTTGGGGTGGACTACCTGGGTACCCCGGCCAATCTTGAGATGGTGGTGCGCTCAACAGGAGCCTGTGAACTGATCATCGCGCCGTCTACCGAGTCCGACGAGGAGCTTGCCCGCACCGCGCAGGAAGCGCAGAACCTCGGAATGCGGGTGCGGGTGGTGCCCCGGCTGCTCGACGCCGTCGGCGGTGGCGTCTATATCGAACACCTCGGCGGGGTGCCGCTGATGGTGATGTCGCGCACCGACCCGAAAGGCTGGCAGTTCACGTTCAAACACGGACTGGGCCGGGTGCTGGCCGCGCTCGGTCTGCTGTTGATCTCGCCGATCTTCCTGGGCCTGATGCTGGCCGTGAAGCTCAGCTCGCCGGGGCCGATCTTCTTCCGCCAGCCCCGGGTGGGCCGCGACGGAAAAGTGTTCGACTGCCTGAAGTTCCGCAGCATGCGCCCCGAAGACCCGAACGCCGCGAAGTTCCAACTCAAAGAGGGCGCGGCACCGGGCGGCGTCGAGGGCGAGGACCGGCGCACCTGGATCGGCAAGATCATGCGCAAGACCTCGCTGGACGAACTGCCGCAGCTGCTCAACGTGGTCAAGGGTGACATGACCCTGGTCGGCCCGCGCCCCGAGCGTCCCGAATTCGTCGAGCTGTTCGAGATGCAGATCCGCCGATACGGCGATCGGCACCGCGTCAAGGCCGGCATCACCGGCTGGGCCCAGGTGCACGGCCTGCGCGGCCAGACCTCCATCGCCGACCGTGCCGAGTTCGACAACTACTACATCCAGAACTGGTCGCTCCTGCTGGATTTCAAGATCCTGTGCCTGACCGTATTGGCGGTCCTGCGGCCCACCGAAGACTGACCCGATGTCCTCCGCGCCGGCTCACGTCGGGTTGATCCCCGACGGCCTGCGCCGCTGGGCCGACGCACACCACACCACGCTCACCGAGGCCTACGAGCTCGGTGGGCACAAGGTGATCGAGATCCTGCTGACCCTGCAGCGCCTCGGCGTGCACACGGTGTCGATCTACAACCTCAGCCGCCTCAACCTCGGCCGCCGCGACGACGAACTCGACGCCGTCTACACCGCGTCGCTGCAATTCTTCAGCGAGCTGATCCCCGCGCACTTCGACCCAGCGTCATGCAGTGTACGCGTGCACGGTGACCTCGACCTGCTGCCCCCGCGCTACGTCGACGCCGCACGCCGCGTCGAAAAGCTCATGAGCGGCAGCGGGTTTCGAATCAACATCCTGGCCGCGTACGATGCCGTCGACGAACTGCGGGCGGCGTGCCGGCAGGCGACCGCCGAGGGCTGCGACATCGCGGACGCCTTCGAGATCGGCGAGGTGGACCTGGTCATTCGCAGCACCCCCGAACCGTTGCTCAGCGGATTCCTGCCGCTGCAAAGCCAATACGCCCAGCTGCGCTTCCTGACCACACCCCTCAACGAGCTGTCCGCACAGGACATTGAGGACATCGTCGCCGAATACCGCCGCATGCCCCAACTTCGGGGGCGGTGATGTCGAGAACCCCGCTGATCATCGGCGCCGGGCCGGCCGGCCTGACCGCCGCACTCGAGCTGACCGGCCGCGGTGTCACCCCGCAGATCTTCGAAGCGACCGGCGCCGTCGGCGGACTGGCCCGCACCCCCACCGACGGGCAGTGGCGCATCGACCCCGGCGGGCACCGCTTCTTCACCAAAAGCGAAGCGGTGTCCGACTTGTGGCGATCCCTGCTGCCCGACGACCAATGGATCGCGGTGCCGCGTAGCTCGGCCATGCTGGTGGACGGGCATCTGGTCGGTTATCCGCTGCGCGGGCGAGACCTGGTGACACAGATGGGGATCTGGCGCGGCATGCGCGGACTGGGCAGCCTGGCGTGGTCGCGTGCGCGACGCACCACCCGGCTGACCGACCAGCCGGCCAACTTCCGGGCTTGGGGCACCGAGGAATTCGGCCGCTACTGGTACCGGATGTTCTTCGACGGGTACGTCCGCAAGACCTGGCTGACCGAACCCGCCGAACTGTCCAGCGACTGGGCGCTGCAGCGCATCAAACCCATCGCGTGGCGGCGGCGCAACGAGTGGGTCAAACAAGACGTCTTCCGTTATCCGCGGCGCGGTCCCGGCCAGCTCTGGGAAGCCGCCGCCGAACGGCTCGCCCAGAGCGGCGTCGTCACCTCGCTGAACTCACGGGTCGAGCACCTGCGCTACGACGGGCGGACCTGGGTCATGCAGCTGGCCGACGGCCACACCGTCACCGGGGACGCGGTGTTCTCCAGCATGCCGCTGGGCGCGCTGGTCCATGTGCTCGACCCGCAACCGCCCAGCTACCTGCGCAGCGCGGCCGCGTCACTGAAACACCGGTCGCTGATCACCGTCGCCGTCGCGTTGAGCAAGCCCTACGACATTCCGTACAACTGGGTCTACACACCCGGACCCGGTGTGCACGCCGGCCGGATCCAGAACTACCGGCGATGGTCGGAAGGCCTGGCCCCGGACGGCTGGGACGGCACTTTTTTGGGTTTCGAGTACTTCATCGGACCCGGCAGCCCGCGCTGGGGCGCCAGCGACGAGCAGCTCACCGCGCTGGCCACCGAGGATCTGCAGACCCTGGACCTGGACCCGTCGACGATCGAGAAAATCATGTTCGTGCGCTCGCGGTTCGCCTACCCGATCCACGACCCGACCCGCGACCGCAGCGTCGTGCGCATCCGCGACTACCTGCGCGAGCACTACCCGTCGCTGCACCCGATGGGACGCAACGGCATGCACCGGTACGACAACCAGGACCACGCGATGCTCAGCGCGATGCACAGCGTCGGCCGCTACTTCGGGGAGCAGGTCACCGACCCCTGGCACGTCAACACCGAACGTCAGTACCACGAAACCGGGCTACAGAATTAACCCCAATTAAGACGTCTTGGACACGTTGTCGTCGTCGTGTAGCCGGGCACGCATCCGTCGTCGCCGCGACTGCCACAGCGGGGTCACATTGTCGGCCTTCGGCGGGTGCCGCAGCTCGTACTCGTCCTCCAGCGCTTCGGCGATGCCGCCGGTGGTCAGCGCGGACTCCAGGGCCTTGTCCGGATTGCGCGCGAACTCGTCGGGGAAGACGAACCGGCGGAACGCCCAGAACCGGAACGCCATCTGCAGCAGATTGCCGATGATGTAGGCCGAGATGAAGTCGGCGACGTTCTCCACGGCCAGCGAGACCATCGGCACCCGCAGCATGAACACATAGCTCGACACCCACAGCGGGGCCATGCTCAGCAGCACGCCCACCCCGCTGACCCCGAAGAACAGCAGCGCCTCGTGATGGCGCTCACGGCCACCCCGGTCGCGGAAGCTCCATTCCCGGTTCAGGATGTAGGACGCGATGACCGCGACGATGCCGGCGATGATCTTCGCCGTCACCGGCTTGGGTTCCAGAATCGTCAGCTTGAGTGTGAAGAAAATCGTCATGTCGATGACGAACGTGGTCGCCCCGACAATCGCGAATTTGATGAACTCGTGGTGCCGCTCGGCGAACGGACGCATCGGCCGTGGCAGGCGCTTGATCGTCGCATCGGCAAAGGACACAAGGAGCCAGTTTACGTAAATGCCGGCCGCAATGCCGCATCGCGTCGTAACCGCAGGTCACAGCGACGTCGTCGGTCGTGACACCATGGTGCCGTGCCAAGGAACTCCGCGTCGCCGCCTGTCGTCGCCATGATCGGCGGCGGCCAACTCGCCCGCATGACCCACCAGGCCGCGATCGCGCTGGGACAAACCCTGCGGGTGCTGGCGCTACGGGACGACGAATCAGCTGCTCAGGTCACGCCCGACGTCGTTCTAGGGTCCCACACCGATCTTGAAGCGCTGCGCCGGGTGGCTTCCGGTGCCACGGCGCTGACCTTCGACCACGAGCACGTGCCCGGTGAGTTGCTCGAGACGCTGATCGCCGACGGAGTCGCGGTCTACCCGCCGCCGTCGGCGCTGATCCACGCACAAGACAAGCTGGTCATGCGACAGAAGCTGGCCGACCTCGGCGCGCCGGTGCCGCGGTTTACCGCGGTGACCTCGGTGGACGATGTCGACGCGTTCTGCGCGTCGGTCGGCGAGGCCGTCGTCATCAAGACCGTGCGCGGCGGCTACGACGGCCGCGGCGTGGTGCTTCCTGCGTCGTTGTCCGAGGCACGCTCGGTGGTTTCGCAGTATCTGTCCGACGGGGTCGAGGTGATGCTCGAGGAACGGGTCGCGATGCGCCGCGAGCTGGCCGCGCTGGTCGCCCGCTCACCCTTCGGGCAGGGCGCGGCGTGGCCCGTCGTCGAGACCGTCCAGCAGGACGGCATCTGCGTCACCGTCATCGCCCCGGCACCCTCGCTGTCACCCGCGCTCGGCGCGGAGGCGTCCGAGCTTGCGCTGGGCATCGCGTCGTCGCTGGGAGTTGTCGGCGTGCTCGCGGTCGAGCTGTTCGAAACCTCGTCCGGTTCGCTGCTGGTCAACGAGCTGGCGATGCGGCCGCACAACTCGGGCCACTGGACCATGGACGGGGCGCGCACCTCGCAGTTCGAGCAGCATCTGCGCGCGGTGTTGGACTATCCGCTCGGGGATACCTCAGCCCTGGCGCCGTGGACGGTGATGGGCAATGTGCTCGGGGCGGCGTCGACGCCCGCGATGTCGATGGATGAGCGGGTGCACCACCTTTTTGCGCGGATGCCCGACGCGCGGGTGCATCTGTATGGCAAGACCGAGCAGCCCGGTCGCAAGATCGGCCACGTCAACTTCGTCGGGTCCGCATTGGAGGCCTTGCGAGAGCGTGCAGACCTCGCGGCACACTGGTTGTCGCACGCAGTCTGGACCGACGGATGGGATCCGCACGCATGACACCTCGGGTAGGCCTGATCATGGGCAGTGACAGCGACTGGCCGGTGATGTCCGACGCCGCATCTGCACTTGCGGAATTCGACGTGCCGTTCGAAGTCGGCGTGGTCTCGGCGCACCGCACGCCCGCGCGGATGCTGTCCTACGCCTCCGAGGCGGCCGGGCGCGGCATCGAGGTGATCATCGCCGGGGCCGGGGGAGCAGCACACCTGCCGGGCATGGTCGCCTCGGCCACGCCACTGCCGGTGATCGGCGTGCCGGTGCCGCTGGCCCGCCTGGACGGACTGGACTCGCTGCTGTCGATCGTGCAGATGCCGGCCGGAGTGCCGGTGGCCACCGTGTCGATCGGCGGCGCGCGCAATGCCGGTCTGCTGGCGGTGCGGATCCTCGGGTCTGCTGACGCTGGGTTGCGGTCGCGGATGGTGGCGTATCAGGAGTCGCTGGAACAGCTGGTGCTGGAGAAGGACTCGGCGCTGCGCAAGAAGCTGTTGGGGGAGTAGGCGCTTTGGGTCGTTGAGTCTGCGCTCGGGGCGGAAAAGTGCGAGTAGGGCCCGCCGCTAGCGCAGTCTCAACGAGGGGCTGTGGAGTCGATGTGGCCTGTGGATAGTCGGCGAAGTCCAGGGTCAGCAGTGACACGCTTTCTCGTATGGAGGTTTTCGTCGGCAGCGAAGCCCTGCGCGAAGGTGTGCTGACCCGTCACGAGCTCAGAACCCACTACTTGAGAGTCTTTCCTGACGTCTACGCTGCCAGGTTTGCCGGTCTCACCCTCGACGATCGGACGCGGGCGGCATGGCTGGGGTCGCACCGCGAAGGCGTGATCGCCGGACTGGCGTCAGCCCTGCACGGAGCGAAGTGGGTAAAAGACGACGCCGCAATTGAATTGAACTGGCCCAACCATCGCGCACCGGCAGGCATCCTCACCCGCAAAGATTCGCCGCTGGACAATGAGGTCACTCGTATCCGGGGCATGGCCGTGACGGTCCGCCGCCTCGCCGAATTCCACCGCCGTAACCGAGGACTCAGGCGTCTCGACAAGGTGCTCGATCTAGTCGATGCCGGCGCGGAATCACCACAAGAGACGCGACTACGGCTGCTGCTGATGCGGGAGTTCCCGCGGCCCGCCACCCAAATCCCTGTCATGAGCCCTGGCGGATTTCCGCGGTACTACCTCGACATGGGTTGGGAGGACATCAAAGTCGCCGTCGAATATGACGGAGAGCACCACCGCACTGACGACGTCAGCTATCGCAAAGACCTCGCGCGAATCGAGTACATCCAGTCGTTGGAGTGGATCGTCATCAGAGTCGTGGCCGGTAATCAGCCAAAGCAGATACTGGCCCGCGTCCGGGCAGCGCGGGCGTCCAGACTCTGACGGGAGTTGCGTCCGGCCCTGCCGGCCCCCTAAGACCCCCCAGGCGACTCGCGGGAGGGGGATTTGCTGGTCGGTATTGGGGGATGGGCGCAGAATAGGCTTCGGGTGGGGATGTGGAGGGGCCGATGACCGTGCGAACTGTGGCCATTGCGGTGTTGGTAGCTGCGGCCGTGTTCGTCGGCGCGGGCCCGGCCGGTGCACGGCCGGCCGATTCGGCCTCACCGCCCCCGGTGAATTTCAACGGCGGATGCGGGCTGGTTGCCTATCCCGCCACCGGGGTCCGCGGGATCGTCACGGTCACGGCAGGGCCGGTCGCCTGCATCGAGGCGATGCGTATCGTCGACCGCTACCTGCATGACCCGACGGTGCCCCACGCCGGGACCATGTGGTCTTCGGAGTTCGAGGGCTGGCTGTGTGTCACGCCGACCTCCGATGTCGCTGACGAGTACGGCTACCTGACGTCATGTCTCGACGGCCAGGGAAGCGAGATTCAGGTGACCTCCGAGCGTGACACTGAAGGATTTGCGCCGGTGTTCTGTGATCCGTCGGCAATCGCCACCGATATCGGTGAGCAACTCAGTGTCCAACGCTGCTACGGCACATGGGCATACGTCAGCACCCATCCCCGGGGCGGCGCGCAATCACTGCTTCGCCTCGTCGACGGAGCATGGACGCGTTACACGGACATACCGACCGACATCTGCCGGCCACAAGCTGAGGACGATGGGGTGCCGATACCGGAGTTGCACAGCTTCGTGTGCTGAATTTTTGCCGTGACGTCCGTCACTGGCGCGCAGCGACGTGTCAGGAAGCCCGAACGATGACGAGCGGCTCGCTGCTGTGCACCGGTGCCGCCGCGGGGTAGTGGCCCGTCTGCGCAGCGTGCATGCCCGCATCAACAACCGCCGAGGCGCGCAACCAGCGAGGAGTACCGTTCCAACCACAGTCGCAGTGCGCGGTACGGCGGAATGCCGGGCCATCGATGAAGTACTGTATGGTTCGGAAGGTACCCAGGCAATGTGAGAGCGAACCACCTCTCCCGCTGAGGTTTACCTGAGAAGCCGAATTCGCGCAGCGACGCAGACCAGCTAAAGTTACCCGCGAGTAGCAAGGAGATGAAGATGGCTAGTTGGGCCGGAGATCCGTCCTTCGATTTGTTCCAGTTGCCCGAGGAGCACCGCGAGCTGCGTGATGCGATCCGCGCGCTGTGCGAAAAGGAGATCGCGCCGCACGCCGCCGACGTCGACGAGAACTCGCGCTTTCCCCAGGAAGCACTCGACGCGCTGGTGTCGTCGGGCTTCAACGCCGTGCATGTGCCTGAGGAGTACGGCGGTCAGGGCGCCGACTCGGTCGCGGCATGCATCGTGATCGAAGAGGTCGCCCGAGTCGACGCCTCAGCGTCGCTGATCCCGGCAGTCAACAAGCTGGGCACCATGGGCCTGATCCTGCGCGGGTCCGACGAGCTCAAGCAGAAGGTGCTCCCGGCGATCGCCTCCGGTGAGGCGATGGCGTCCTACGCACTCTCCGAGCGGGAAGCGGGCAGCGATGCCGGCGCCATGCGCACCCGGGCCAAGGCCGACGGCGACGACTGGATCCTCAATGGCGCCAAGTGCTGGATCACCAACGGCGGCAAGTCTTCCTGGTACACCGTGATGGCGGTGACCGATCCCGACAAGGGCGCCAACGGCATCTCGGCGTTCATGGTGCACGTCGATGACGAGGGCTTCACCATCGGACCCAAGGAAAAGAAGCTCGGCATCAAGGGCTCACCCACCACCGAGCTGTACTTCGAGAACTGCCGTATCCCGGGCGACCGCATCATCGGCGACCCGGGCACCGGATTCAAGACCGCGCTGGCGACGCTGGACCACACCCGTCCGACCATCGGCGCGCAGGCTGTTGGCATCGCCCAGGGTGCGCTGGACGCATCGCTGGAGTATGTGAAGGACCGCAAGCAGTTCGGCAAGTCGATCAGCGAATTCCAGGCCGTGCAGTTCATGCTCGCCGACATGGCGATGAAGGTCGAAGCGGCCCGGCTGATGGTCTACAGCGCCGCGGCGCGCGCCGAGCGCGGCGAAGGCAACCTCGGGTTCATCTCCGCGGCGTCGAAGTGTCTGGCCTCCGATGTCGCGATGGAGGTCACCACCGACGCCGTGCAGCTGTTCGGCGGGGCCGGTTACACCGTGGACTTCCCGGTGGAGCGGATGATGCGTGATGCCAAGATCACCCAGATCTATGAGGGCACCAACCAGATCCAGCGCGTGGTGATGAGTCGAGCGCTGCTGAAATAGCGGTTCTGACCGCGAGGGTGCACTCAGCGTCGTTCGCAGGTACCGCGAGCTACCGTGAGTGCACTTTCGCGGCCGCGACAGGGGCGAAACTGCCGACCTAGCGGCGGGTCGACGACTTGTATCCTCGCGTCATGGAGTCCGACGATCTGGAGCCACGGGTCGCCAGTCTGGAAGAGCAGGTCCGCGACCTCAACCGACGCGTGCGTTCCAGCGAACAAGACGCCGCGGCCGCCAGGGTCCTTGCCGGGGCAGCCGATCGCGATGTCGGCGAGATTCGCGGCGAGATCCGTGACTTTCGGCGTGCCACCGCGTCGAGTTTCAACGCCATGCGTGAGGACTTCGCCGATCTGCGACAAGACTTCACAGATCTGCGGCAAGCTTTCACCGATCTGCGCCACCACGTTGACGGACAATTCGCTGAGGTCAAACGTGGGTTCGCGCACATCCGCGGGGTGCTGGATGCGACTGCCGCCGGCCAGCAGCAGATCGTCGAACTGCTCAACGGCTTGATCGCTGACCGCGACAAGGGCTGACCGCGAGGGTGCACTCAGCGTCGTTCGCAGGTACCGCGAGCTACCGTGAGTGCACTTTCGCGAGCAGGTACCTCAGCGCAGGTGGGTGATGTCGCCGGCCGACACGGTGGCCGTCGTCCCCTGTGAGTCGATCAGTAGCCGCCCGCTGTCGTCGATTCCCGTTGCCGTGCCCACGATTTCAGCGTCTCCCGGCAACAACGCCCGCACCTGCGACCCGATGGTCGTGCTGACCCGCCGATAGTCCTGCGCCAACGTCGGATCGCTTCCCCCACGCCAGCGGGCTATCAACCCGTCGAGCGCGCTCAACAAGGTGCCGGTCAGCGCGGTCCGGTCCGCGTCGACACCGAGCATGGCCAGCGATACGGCCCCCGGGTCGGGCAGCGAGTCGTCGGTGAAACCGACATTCAGACCCACCCCGACCACGACGACCGTCCCGGCCACCTCGGCCAGAATCCCCGCCAGCTTGCCGGTGCCGACCAACACGTCGTTGGGCCACTTCAACCCGGCGTCGACGCCGACCGAGCGCACGGTCTCGACTACGGCCAAGCCGGTGATCAGCGGCAACCAGCCCCACGCCGCCGGCGTCACCCCGGCAGTGTCGACACCGACCGACATCGAGATCTGCGATCGCGGCGGCGCCGACCAACTACGTCCATGACGTCCACGGCCCGCGCTCTGATGTTCGGCCAACAGCACCGCACCGGCGATGTCCTCCGAACCTGCCCGGGCGACCAGGTCAGCATTCGTCGACCCGGTCTCCTCGACGACGTCCACGCGTCGCCAGATCGTGTCGGCAACGGACGCGCGGAGCTGTTCGAGATCCAGTGGTGCAGGCACGCCTAGAGGTTAGTGCGCGAGGTCTCCAGCGACTCCAGCACCTGCGCGGGCAACGCGTGCTCGGCAGTCACCCGGTTCAACGCCCCGAAGCCGGCCACGAAGGCCAGCATCGCGCCGAAGGCCCACAGGTTGCCGACCGCCCATTCCCAGGTCGTCGTCGTCGGCGCGACCTGCAGCCAGTACACCGCAATCGCAACCAGCGCGTACCCGCAATAGATGTTGAATCGGCCCGCTGAGCTGGCACGCCAGCCGGCATGGCGCCGGTTGCGCCAATGCCAGACGCCGAGCACGGCGACCACAGCGATCGCGGTGAAGGTCGACTCCATCGGCGCCCCTCCTGTTAGCTGGGGTCCGCGTCAGCGGGTGGTGCGGAACCAAAGTTTGCCAAAACTGTAACAGTCTGTGGCTTCCGAGTGTTCCACCCGAAGATTTGAATTGGGTATGAATCGGAAAACAATCTGGTCAGCGAAGTGTCCGCGTCACTCGCTCGGTTTCGCTGTGGCGAGCAAGAAGGTCCTCTTTAGAGTTCGCCACTTGTACCAGTGATGCACCAGTTGCGTACACCGACAGCAGTCGTTCGACGATGTCGTCGGCGCTGTTCCAGGCCAGCACCGACAGCACCCGGTCGGTCGCAGAGAATCCGGATGATTGCCCCGTCGCCTGCGCCGCCGCCAGCACCTCGTTTGCCGATCGGCCCTCCAGCGCAGCTCCCGGCGCCGTCTCGGGCACGATCTGGTCCCCGTGCACCCGCACCGACGTCGCATAATCGGTCACTCCGACCGGCAGATCAGGCGCCGGCTTACCGAACGGGTCCAGCGACAGCACCGCCACCTCACCCATGCCGACTGAGGCGTCGGCCTCGTCGAGACGGTCCGCGGTGCACAGTGCGATGTCGGCCTCCCCGCCCAGCACGACCTCGGCCCCGATCCACCACACGCCGAACAGCACCGCCGCGGTCTGCCAATGCGCCGGTAACAGCACCGCCACTCGGCTGCCCGGCCCGGCGCCCAACTCGTCGCGTAGCAGATTGGCGGTCTTGGCGGCCCAGTTGGCCAGCGTCGCCGTCGAGCACTCGATGCGCTCACCGGTCGCGTCGTCGTAATAGGTGATCCGCGGGCCGGCCGGATTATTGGCCAGCAGCGGATCGAGAATGGCCGAGCTGACGTTCGTCACCTCAGTTGACGCACTCTGGATCGTCGGAGCCGGCCGTGATGATCGGCGACGCCGCCGGCAACGCCTCGCCGCCGGCCTGCGAGGTGACCGGCGCCGACAGCATCACATCGGTGCCGTCCAGGCCCGACCCGGGACCGGTGTAGTCGTCGGCGAGCACCACCCGCACCACGTCCGCAGGCACTGCGGTGTTCTCCACGACCGCGATCCCACCGAGTTCGTCGGCCACCGCGCGGGCCCCGAGATCACCCGAGCTCGCGGCCTGCACCTGCGTCGTCGTCACCTTGGCGGCCTCGTTGTTGCCGACGGGCCCCGGCGTGAAGCCCCGGCTGGTCAGCACGTGCGCCACCGCGGCGGCCAACCCGTTGATGTCGGTGTCGTTGTACACCTCGACGGTGGTCTTGTCCGGGCTGTAGGCCAGTTCCTCGGTGTTGCCCTGGTCCTGCTCGTGCAGCAGGCCGTCGATCCACTCGCGCACCGCGCTGGGGTCCACCCGCACCACGCTCTGCATACCGTCGTCGCTCCACCCGGCCTCTTCGAGGATCGGGATGGTCGCGAACGCGACATTGCCGCCGGCCAGCTTGGTGAACTGCTCGGCGAAATCCATGATGTTCCAGCCGTCGGAGAGCACCACCGAGCGCTGCACCGCCTGCTCCAACCGATTCAGCGTGGCCGGGCTCGACAACGTCTTGCTCGAAATGGCTTCGTGGGCCAGCGAAGCCATGAAAGCCTGCTGTCGGGTGACCCGGTCCAGGTCACCGCGCGGCAGATCGTGGCGCTGCCGCACAAAGCTCAACGCCTGTGGCCCGTCCAGCTTCTGCCAACCCGCCGGGAAATCTGCACCCGAAAGCGGTTCGTAGACAGCCTGTTTCAGGCATACGTTGACCCCGCCCAAGGCATCGGTGATCAATGCGAAACCGAGCAGCCCGATTTCGGCGTAATGGTCGACCGTCACCCCGGTCAGGTTGGCCACCGTCCTGATCAACGCTTCGCGACCGGCCTCAGCAGCCTCGACCTGAGCCACGGCCGGGTCCTCACCCTGCTGCTCGACGAGCTGCTTCATGGTTTCCAAGTGCACGTCGCCATAGACACCGTTGATCTTCATCTTCCCCAGACCCGGCGCCTCGACATAGGAGTCGCGGGGAATCGAGATGGCCGTCGCGGACTGACCGTCATTGGGGATACGCACCAAGATGATGGTGTCGGTGCTCGTCGAGATGTCGTTGCCGGCGCGCAGCGTGGCGAGCTCTTCCTGAGTCAACGGATTGCCATGCGCGTCGGTGCGACTGTCCATGCCGACCAGCAACACATCGACCGCGCCGTCCTCGCCGCCCTCGCCCAGCACCACCGAGCTGATGTGGTTGATCCCAGACTCGAACGAGCGGATCTTGCCCCACGCCACACCGGTGCTGACGACCACGGCCAACGCCACGATCGCCGACACGACACGGGTCATGTGCGCAGTAGGCATCGGACCAGGCTATCTGCGCCAGGCCTCGATGCGGCGTAGCGCAGACCGGCGTGCCAATATCGTGACGTGACCGGGAGAATCGTGATCACCGGCGCAGCCGGCCTGGTAGGACGCGTGTTGGCAGGTCAAGCAGCACAGCAGGGCCGAGACGTGGTGACGCTCACATCCAGCCAGTGGGACATCACCGATCCGGCCGCGGGCGCGTCGGTCGTGCGCTCCGGCGACGTCGTCGTCAACTGCGCCGCCTACACCAAGGTCGACGCCGCCGAAGCCGAACCCGAGCGTGCCCACCTGGTCAACGCCGTCGGCGCCGGCAACGTCGCGCGGGTGTGCGCCCGCGCCGGCGCCGCGCTGATCCACCTGTCCACCGACTACGTCTTCGACGGAGCGCTGCGGCGCCCCTACGACATCGACGACCCCACCGGCCCGGTCAGCGTCTACGGCCGCACCAAGCTGGCCGGCGAACAGGCCGTCCATGCCGAGCTGCCTGACGCGTGCGTGGTGCGCACCGCGTGGATCTACGAAGGCCGCGACGGCACCGACTTCGCGGCCGCCATGCGACGCGCCGCGCTGGGGGAGGGCACCGTCGACGTCGTCGCCGACCAGATCGGTTCACCCACCTACGTCGGCGACCTGTGTGCGGCACTGCTGCAGATCGCCGACGGCGTGCGCGCGCCGTTGCTGCACGCCGCCAACGACGGCGCCGTCAGCCGGTTCGAGCAAGCTCAAGCCGTGTTCAGCTCGGTGGGCGCTGATCCGGCGCGGGTGCGGCCCGTCGACAGCTCCCAGCATCCCCGGCCCGCGCCGCGCCCGGCCTACTCCGCCTTGTCGGCGCAGAAGTCGACGCTGGCCGGGCTGAGCCCGCTGCGGCCATGGCGGGAGGCGTTGGCCGCGGCGCTACTCTCTAGCCCGTGACATCGGTGAGCGACGGGCTGTTCGTCGTGACGGTGACGTATTCGCCGGGCCCGCATCTGGACCGATTCCTCGCCTCGCTGTCGCACGCCACCGACCGTGATGTGACCGTCGTCATGGCCGACAACGGATCCACCGACGGCGCCCCGGAGGAAGCCGTCACGCGCTACCCGAACGTGCGGCTGCTGCGCACCGGCGCGAACCTGGGCTACGGCTCGGCGATCAACCGGGCCGTCGCCGAATACGGACTGACCTCCCAGGAGTTCTTCGTCGTCGCCAATCCCGACGTGCAATGGGGACCGGGCAGCATCGACCTGCTGCTCGACGCCGCCACCCGCTGGCCGCGGGCCGGCTCACTCGGGCCGCTGATCCGCGACCCCGACGGATCGGTGTATCCCTCAGCGCGACACCAGCCGTCGATCATCCGCGGCGGCATGCACGCCGTCATCGGGCCGTTGTGGCCGTCCAACCCATGGACCGCGGTCTACCGCCAAGAACGTGAGGACCCCAGCGAACGCGCCGTCGGCTGGCTGTCCGGATCATGCCTGTTGGTGCGCGGCGCCGCCTACGCCGAGATCGCCGGATTCGACGAGCGCTACTTCATGTACATGGAAGACGTCGACCTCGGTGATCGCCTCGGAAAGGCCGGCTGGCAGAACGTCTACGTGCCCTCGGCAGAGGTATTGCACGCCAAGGGCCACTCCACCGGCCGCGACCCGGCCCGCAATCTGGCCGCGCACCACGTCAGCACCTACACTTTTCTGGCCGATCGGTATCCGCGACGCTGGCAGGCACCGTTACGGTGGGCTTTCCGGGGGGCTCTGGGGGCGCGGTCGCGGTTGGTGGTGCGCAGTTCTCTGAGGTCCCGGCGTTCGCAAGCGAAAGGGCGGCGTTGATGGTCAATCCAGCCGAAGTCGATGCAGTCATCCTGGTCGGTGGACTGGGCACCCGATTGCGGCCGTTGACGCTGTCGGCGCCCAAGCCGATGCTGCCGACCGCCGGGCTGCCGTTCCTGACCCACCTGCTGTCGCGGATCGCCGACGCCGGTATCGAACACGTGGTGCTGGGCACCTCCTACAAGGCCGGGGTGTTCGAGTCCGAGTTCGGCGACGGCTCGAAGTTCGGACTGCAGATCGACTACGTCGTCGAGGACGAGCCGCTGGGCACCGGCGGCGGTATCGCCAACGTCGCCTCCCGGCTGCGCCACGACACCGCAGTGGTGTTCAACGGCGACGTGCTGTCCGGCTGCGATCTACCCGCGCTGCTGGACTCGCACTTCGAGCGCAACGCCGACGTGACCCTGCACCTGGTGCGCGTCGGCGACCCGCGGGCATTCGGTTGTGTGCCAACCGATTCCGATGGCGTCGTGACGGCGTTTCTGGAGAAGACGCAGGATCCGCCGACCGACCAGATCAACGCCGGCTGCTATGTGTTCAAGCGTTCGGTGATCGACGCGATCCCCAAGGGTCGGGCGCTGTCGGTGGAGCGTGAGGTGTTCCCGCGTCTGCTCACCGAGGGACTGAAGGTGTGTGGGTATGTCGATGCCAGCTATTGGCGCGATATGGGTACACCCGAGGACTTCGTGCGTGGCTCGGCGGATCTGGTGCGCGGGATTGCGCCGTCGCCGGCATTGACGCATCAGCGGGGGGAGAAACTGGTGCACGACGGGGCGTCGGTGGCCCCGGGCGCGCTGCTGATCGGCGGCACGGTGGTGGGCCGTGGCGCCGAGATCTCCGGGGGCGCAAGGCTTGACGGCGCGGTGATCTTCGACGGAGTGACGGTCGCGGCTGGTGCGGTGATCGAGCGTTCGATCATCGGCTTCGGTGCCCGGATCGGGCCGCGGGCGCTGATCCGCGACGGCGTGATCGGCGACGGCGCCGAGATCGGGGCACGCTGTGAACTGCTGCGTGGTGCCCGCGTCTGGCCGGGCGTGATCATCCCCGATGGTGGCATCCGCTTCTCCACCGACGTTTAGGCTTGCGCGAAAGTGCCTTCAGCGTAGTTGCGGACGCGTCGTCGCTACGCTGAGTGCACTCTCGCGATCAGCAGGCTGTGGATAACTCATGCCGGAGCGGTCGCCCTGTCGGCCATGGATCGCAGGCTTCCGGTATGGGAAGAGTGTTCGTAGGTACAGAAGCAGTCGCGAGCGGCGCAGCCACGCCCGGCGAACTGCGGTACACGTATCGGCGTCTGTTCCCGAACGTGTATGTCCCGCGCGATGAAGCGCCGTCGCTGACTGTCCGAACAGTCGCGGCGTCGCTGTGGAGTGGGCGACAGGGTGTGATCACCGGACGGGCTGCGGCGGCATGGCACGGTTCCCGATGGGTTGATTCGTCGGTGCCGATCGAATTGGTCCACGACTGCAAGCGGCCGCCGACCGGGATCATCACGCGCAACGAGCGTATCGCCGAGGACGAATACGTCCTTTGCGACGGGCTGGCCGTCGCCACAGTTGAACGCGCCGCCTTTGACCTGGGCAGGTTTCTGCCCTTCGCCCGTGCCGTCGAGCAGCTGGACGCACTGGCCAACAGAACCGAACTGACGGCTGATGGCGTCCTGGCCCTCGCCGAGCGTTACCAGGGCGCCCGAGGAACCCGGAGGCTCCGGCGTGCGCTCGACATGATGAACAGTGGTGCTCAGTCGCCGAAGGAGACGTGGCTGCGGTTGCTCCTCATCCGGGCAGGGTTTCCGCGACCGGAGACTCAGATACCGGTCTTCGACGACTATGGTCACGCGTTCGCATACCTCGACATGGGCTGGAAAGACCTCGGAATCGCGGTGGAGTACGACGGAGACCACCACCGCGAACGGGCCCAGTACCGATTCGACATCCAGCGGGTGCGCAAGATCGAGGATCGCGGCTATCTGCACATCAAGGTGATCAACGAAGACCGTGATGCGGAGATCATCGCGCGAGTCCGCCAGGCATGGGCCCTCCGCGAGAGTGCACTCACGGTAGCTCGGCGGGCGTCGTGACTACGCTGGCGGCACTTTCGCGGCTAACGACATGAGTTGGGTAAGGCCGAAGTCGGTGTCGTCGGGCAGGTCGTCGAGCGGCCACCAGCGCAGATCCAAAGACTCGTCGCTGCGCTGGAACTCCGCACCCGGCGGGGCTTGAGCGACGAACTGCACATCGAGATGGCGCGTCGGCACACCCAGCGAGCAGGTCACCGGATGCACATGCAGGGAAACGGGCATCGACGAGATGGTCAGACCGACGATGCCGGACTCCTCGGTCGCTTCCCGTAGTGCGGCCGCCACCAGCGTGGAATCTTCAGGCTCGCAATGCCCACCGAGCTGCAGCCAGCGTCCGATGCGCGGATGCAAGGTCAACAACGCATGGCGGCGGGTGTGGTCGAGCACCAGCGCCGACGCTGTCACGTGCCCGGGAACACACGACCGCAGGCACGCATCCGGGCGGGCATCGAGAAACGCCAATACCGCGAACCGGGTGGAATCCAACGCGGGCTCAGCCGGCTGCCACGTGCTCAATACGTCCACAGCCGACTGGTGCAGCGTCATCGTCGCACCAGCAACTCGTCGACATCCACCGGATCGCGCGGGGTCAGCGGCTGCAAAGGATGCCCGATCGCGATGGCGCCCAATGGTTCCCAATCATCGGGCAGGTCGAGCACCGAACGCACCAGCTCCGGGGCGAATATCGTCGAGCCGATCCAGCAGCTGCCCACGCCACGCGTGGCCAACGCCACCAGCAGCCCCTGCACGGCGGCGCCGACCGCGACGGTGAACATGGTGTGTTCGGCCGCGGTGCGCCGGGCGTCCGGATAAGAGTGCACCCCGTCGGGGACCAGGAACGGGATCACCAATTCCGGCGCATCGTAGAGAATCTGGCCGCGGGCCACCCGACGCTCGACAGACGAGGGGTCACGGCCGTCGCCGAGCAGATCCGACCGCCACTGCTCCTTCATCTGATCCAGCAGATCCACCCGCACCTCGCCGTCGCGCACCCACACGAAGCGCACCGGCCGGGTGTGGTGCGGCGCCGGTGCCGTCAACGCCTCAGCGACAGCGTCTTCGATGACCCCTGCGGCCACCGGCTCGGCGCTGAACTCCCGCACCGACCGGCGCAGCAACAGCGCCTGCGAACGGCCCAGCGCGATGGCCTCTTCGGTGCCCAGCCAGAACAGGTCTTCCTCGCCGGCACGCACCAGTGCGCGCGCGGTGGACCCGTCGTCGGGCAGCCGCAACCCGCGCACCACCGCCACCGGCACCCCGGTCAACTTGCCTTTCACCAGATCCGCTGCGGCGGCGATCTCGTCAGCCACCGCGATCTCGGTGACGATCAATTCGTTGCCGTGCTGGTCGTGTTCACCGGCGTAACCGTGCAACACCGTCAACCCGGCCGCACCGATCGCCACATCGGTCTGACCGGTGCGCCAGGCCCGGCCCATGGTGTCGGTGACCACCACACCGACCGTCACCCCGAGGCGCTCCCGCAGCGCAGCCACCAACGCCGCCGCACTGCCGTCGGGATCGACCGGCAGCAGCGCCAATTCGTTGGAGTCGACGTTGGAGCCGTCCACCCCCGCGGCGGCCTGCACCAGACCCAACGCGTTCTCGGTGATCAGCGTGCGGCCCTTGCGGGCCAGCACTCGAACGGCTTCGGTGTCGATCAACCTGCGTCGCAGTGCATCCCGGTCATCCGGGTCGGCCGGCGCGACGACCATACGGCCCTCACACTTGGACAGCACCTTGCTGGTGACGACGACGACGTCGTGGTCGGCCAGCCAGGGCGCGGCCTTCGCGATCGCCGAAGCCAGGTCATCGCCCGGACGGAACTCCGGCAACCCGGGAACCGGCAGTATCTCCAGTCGCGCCGAACTGCCGTGGTCGGTCACAGGGTGATCCCGGCCAGGTCCAGCCCCGCATTGACCATCTCGGCGGTCACCGCGGGGTCGGTCATCAACAGCGGCACCGCGCGGACGTCGATGCCCGGAACGTCGGCGGTATCGCCGGTGTGCACCAGCCAGCCGTCCAGGATGCCGGTCGCCGACCGGGCCCCGTAATGCGCGGCCACCGCCGCGGAGGTGCTGTCCACACCCATCACCGACAGACACGCATCAGCCATACCGCGCAACGGCTTTCCGCCGATGATGGGGGAGTAGCCGATCACCTTGGCCGAGGTGGCCCGCAGCGCCGCGCGGATCCCGCCTACCGCCAGGATCGTGCCGATGCTGACCACCGGGTTCGACGGCGCGATCAGCACCACGTCGGCACCCTCGATGGCCTCGGTGACACCGGGAGCGGCCTTGGCCTGGTCGGCGCCGATGAACGCGAAGCTCTCGGTGGGCACCTGCGCGCGGTAGCGCACCCACCACTCCTGGAAGTGGATGGCCTTCTTCTCGCCGGTCTCCGGATCGCTGATCACGACGTGGGTCTCGCTGCGGTCGTCGCTGGCCGGCAGCAGCCGCGCGCCGGGATTCCAGCGCTTGCACAACGCCTCGGTCACCGCCGAGAGCGGATAGCCGGCCCGCAGCATCTGGGTGCGCACCAGATGGGTGGCCAGGTCGCGGTCGCCCAGGCCGAACCAGTCGGGCTGCACGCCGTAGGCCGCGAGCTCCTCCTTGGCGTGCCAGGTCTCGTTGCGGTGCCCCCAGCCGCGCTCGGTGTCGATGCCGCCGCCGAGGGTGTACATGCAGGTATCCAGATCCGGACAGATCCGCACACCGAACATCCAGGCGTCGTCGCCGACGTTGACGACGGCCGTCAACTCGTGGTCGCTATCATCGGAGCCGAACTGTCCCAGGCCCAGCAGATGCTGCACTCCGAGCAGAAAACGTGCGCCTCCGACGCCGCCGACCAGAACCGTCACCTTCACAGGGACCGAGACTAAGCCGTGCGGTCCAGACCCGTGACGGGTGGGGCGTGACAGACACACCACAGCGCGACGCGCCGATTTGTCGTCACGAAATGGTATGAATTCCTGTTCTAGCGCTTGACCGGGGTAGCTATCGCGTGTGTAATCACACCAGTGTCATTCGCGGTTTCCCACCGGATTCGGTGTCGCAGACCGAGATTCGATCACTTGTTCGAATTGGGTGGCCACATGGTAATAGTGTCGGCTGGCATTTTACGGATCTACGAGACTGTGAGGAGGGGAACATGGCTTTTGAACAGGCCGATTTCGGTGAATCGGTGAATTTCGACATCAGGCTCCTCGGCTCGGTGGGAAGTGCGCCGCACATCCAGACCGAATCGACACCTGCGATGAATGCGCGCCCGCAATTGAGCTTGGTGCCCGATCGATTTGACGAATTCGGCGACGATTCCGAGGTTGCTGAAGATCAATGGCAGGAACGGGCGCTGTGCGCTCAGACCGACCCCGAGGCGTTCTTCCCGGAGAAGGGCGGCTCCACCCGCGAGGCCAAGCGCATCTGCATGGGTTGCGAGGTGCGCGACGAGTGCCTGGACTACGCCCTGGCCCACGACGAGCGCTTCGGCATCTGGGGCGGCCTGTCCGAGCGGGAGCGTCGTCGTCTCAAGCGCGGAATCATCTGACCCAACAGACACTCTAGTCGTCATCGATCGTCGGGTCGATGACCGACGGCTCCACCCCCAGATAGGTGGCCACCTGGGCCACCAGCAGTTCGTGCAACAGCTCGGTCAGCTCGACGGTGTCTTTGGCCCGTCGCTCGATCGGCTTGCGGAACAACACAATTCGGGCCCGCGTCGAGTTGCCGCGAACGTCCACCCCGGCAGGGATGAGGCGAGCCAGCGCGATCGGACCGTCGGCCACCACCTCGGCAGGCCACTGCACCGTGTGCGGGTCCTTCGGGGCGATCCGCGGAATCTCGTCGACGGCGACATCGAGCGCCGAGACCCGATCGTGCCACCGTCGCTCGATGGGCTCGTAGGCCTCCAGCACCGCCATGTCGAAGCGCTCGGCGCGACTGCGCCAGCCCGGAACGGACGGCGGGAGTAGTGGTCCACGCATCTCCCGGCCCCGCCGCGAGCCCCGATGCCTGCGCACGGTCACGAAAAAGATCGTAACGGTTGAGCTTCGGCCGCCTGCCGGCTGCGCGTGTCCGGCGCACCGGGAGCGACGGGCCACGATAACCTTCCGAGCGTGAATGTTCCCCGTCGCTGCTGCCGGCCTGGGTGCCCTCACTATGCGGTCGCGACGCTGACCTTCGTCTACTCCGACTCGACAGCTGTCGTCGGGCCTCTCGCGACCGTGTCTGAGCCGCACTCCTGGGACCTGTGCGTGATGCACGCCAGCCGCATCACCGCACCGCGCGGCTGGGAGCTGGTGCGCCATGCCGGTCCGCTGCCGACGCTGCCCGACGATGACGACCTGGTGGCATTGGCCGACGCGGTGCGGGAGGGCCGCGACGGCGCCGCAGCCGCGCACGGCTTCACCACCGGATTCAGCGACCCGGTGACCGGAGCGCACGGCGGCGCGTTGATGGCGCCGCCGGCACGACGACCGGAGACCAACGGACGTCGCCGCGGACATCTGCGAGTGCTGCCCGACCCCACCGACTAGGTCGATGTAGTACCGGTGCCCGACGGTGGCGACGGCTAGGCTGGACGTCAACCAGTCTGGAGTCCAAGGAGCACTATGTCCCGGCCCGCCGAGGCAGTACAGCGCGTCATCAAGGCCTACGACGTGCGTGGCCTCGTGGGCTCCGAAATCGACGAGCAGTTCGTCAGCGAGGTCGGTGCCGCGTTCGCCCGACTGGTCCGTGCCGACTCCACCCAGGTGGTCATCGGCCACGACATGCGCGCGAGTTCCCCGACGCTGTCGGATGCCTTCGCCGACGGCGTGCTGGCCCAGGGGCTGGACGTGGTGCGCATCGGTTTGGCCTCCACCGATCAGCTGTACTTCGCCTCCGGCCTGCTCGACTGCCCGGGCGCGATGTTCACCGCCAGCCACAACCCGGCCGCCTACAACGGCATCAAGCTGTGCCGCGCCGGCGCCAAACCGGTCGGCAAGGACACCGGGCTGATCACCATCAGCGACGAGGTGATCACCGGCGTCCCCGGTTATGACGGTCCGCGCGGCACCCTCTCCGACCGTGATGTGCTCGCCGACTACGGTCAGTTCCTGCGGTCGCTGGTCGACATCGACGCGGCGCGTCCGCTGCGGGTCGCCGTCGATGCCGGCAACGGCATGGCCGGCCACACCACTCCGGCCGTGCTGGGATCGATCCCGTCGATCACCCTCGAACCGCTGTACTTCGAACTCGACGGCACTTTCCCCAATCACGAGGCCAACCCGCTGGACCCGGCCAACCTGGTCGATCTGCAGTCCTACGTGCTCGAGACCGGGGCCGATATCGGATTGGCATTCGACGGCGACGCCGACCGCTGCTTCGTCGTCGACGAAAAGGGCCAGGCCGTCTCACCGTCGGCGGTCACCGCGCTGGTCGCCGCCCGCGAACTGACCCGCGAGATCGGGGCGACCGTGATCCACAACCTGATCACCTCGCGCGCGGTGCCCGAGCTGGTGACCGAGCGCGGCGGCACACCGGTGCGATCCCGGGTCGGCCACTCCTACATCAAGGGGCTGATGGCCGAAACCGGGGCGATCTTCGGTGGCGAGCACTCCGCGCACTACTACTTTCGCGACTTCTGGGGCGCCGACTCCGGGATGCTGGCCGCGCTGCACGTGCTGGCCGCGCTCGGTGAACAGGACCGGCCGCTGTCGGACATGATGGCCGACTACCAGCGCTACGAGGCTTCCGGCGAGATCAACTACACCGTGACCGATGCGCCCGCGGTCGTCGACTCGGTGCTGCAGGCATTCGTCAGTCGCACGCACGCCATCGACCACCTCGACGGGGTGACCGTCGACCTCGGTGACGGCAGCTGGTTCAACCTGCGTATGTCCAATACCGAACCGCTGCTGCGGCTCAACGTCGAGGCCCGGACCGTCGAGGACGTCGCCGCTCTGGTCGACGAGATTGGTGCCCAGATCACCTCGGGGACAAAGGAACTGACGTGAACGCGGGTTCGCTGTCGGCCGCGGTCGTGGATCTCGATGACACCGAGGGTCTGCTGACCGCCGACCGCGACGGTCTGCTGCGGGCCGCGTCGATGGCCGGCGCGCAGGTCCGCGCCACCGCGGCCGCGCTCGACGAAGGCGTTTTCGATTCACTGCGCGCCGACGGCCCGCCGCGCACCGTGGTGTGGGTGGCCGGACGGGGCAACGCCGAGACCGCGGCCGCGCTGCTGGCCGCGCTGCTGGGCGGGACGATCGGCGCGCCCCTGGTGGTCGCGGCCGAGGCGCCGCCCTGGCTCGGCGCACTGGACGTGCTGATCGTCGCCGGTGACGACCCCGCTGACCCCGCCCTGGTCTCGGCGGCTGCCACCGGGGTTCGCCGCGGCGCCCGCGTCGTCGTCGTGGCCCCCTACGAAGGCCCGCTGCGCGACGCGACCGCGGCCCGCGCGGTCGCGCTGCCGCCACGGCTGCCCGTGCCCGACGACTTCACGCTGGTGCGTTACCTCGCTGCCGGCCTGGCCGTGCTGCTGACCACCGCGCCCGGGTTCACCGTCGACCTGAGTGCGCTGGCCGACGAGCTCGACGACGAGGCGCTGCGCAACAGCGCCGCCCGAGACACCTTCACCAATCCCGCCAAGGAACTGGCCCAGCGGATGATCGGCCGTGATGTCGTGCTCGCCGGTGACACCGCCCCGATGCGGGCGCTGGCCCGGCACGGTTGCGCGGTGATGTTGCGGCTGGCCTACCGGTCGATCGGCGCAGCCGGGCTGGCCGATGTGCTGGTGGCCCTGGCCGGCGGGTGGGGGAGCGCCGGCGGCGCGGCCCCTTCGATCTTCCACGACGACGAGTTCGACGGGCCGTTGCCGGACCGCACCCGCACCGTGGTGCTGACCACCGACGCCGACCGGCCGGCGGTGTCGGCGCGGTTGCGCGGTTTCGACGACGTCGACGTGATCAACGCCGGCGACGTGCCAGACATCGGGGCGAGCAGGGGGAATCAGGAGGCGCCGGGTTCAGCAGCGATGCCCGCGACCGCGCGTCCTGAGCAACAAGTTGCGCTGTTGGCCGTTCGCCTGGAGATGGCGGCGGTCTATCAGCGGTTGATTCGAGGTTGAGGCGAGTGCATCTGCTGAGGGGAGCGGTGCGGACCTACGCGTGGGGTTCGCGAACCGCGATTGCCGAGTTCACCGGGGCGCCCAGTCCGACGCCCCATCCCGAGGCCGAACTGTGGTTCGGTGCGCACCCCCATGATCCGGCCTATCTGCAGACCGGTGACGGGGAGCGCTCGTTGCTCGACGCGGTGCGGGGCAATCCCGAAGGGGAACTGGGTGCTGCGCTGCGGGGCCGGTTCGGCGACACGTTGCCCTTCCTGGTCAAGGTGCTCGCCGCCGGCGAACCGCTGTCGTTGCAGGCCCACCCCAGCACCGAACAGGCGATCGAGGGATTCGAGCGCGAAGACCGCCTCGGCATTCCGGTGTCGGCGCCCAACCGCAATTACCGCGACCGCAGCCACAAGCCCGAAATCATCGTCGCGCTCAGTCAATTCGAAGCGCTGGCCGGGTTCGCGCCGGCGGCCCGCTCGGTGGAACTGATGCGGGCTCTCGATGTCGCCGAGCTCGACCCGTACATCAACCTGCTGTGCGGACAGCCCGACGCCGACGGCCTGCGGGCGCTGTTCACCACGTGGATCACCTACCCGCAGCCCGACCTCGAGGGACTGGTGACCCGGGTACTCGACGGCGCGATCAGCTATGTGTGTTCCGGTGCAACAGAATTCGCGCGTGAAGCCAGGACCGTGCTGGAGCTCGGTGAACGCTATCCCGGCGACGCCGGTGTGCTGGCCTCCCTGCTGCTCAACCGGCTGTCGCTGAACCCCGGTGAGGCGATCTACCTGCCGGCGGGCAATCTGCACGCCTACCTCGAGGGAGTCGGAGTCGAGGTGATGGCGAACTCCGATAACGTGTTGCGTGGTGGTTTGACGCCCAAGCACGTCGATGTTCCGGAACTGCTGCGGGTGCTGGACTTCGAGCCCGCCCGCGAGTTGCTGGTGCCGACCGAGCTGCGCGGGGACGGCGCCGAACTGGTGTACCGCACCCCCGCGCCGGAGTTTGCAGTGTCGGTGCTGACCGTCGACGGGGATCGCCTCCGGCACGAAATCGACGCCCCCACCGAACATGACGGCCCGCAGATCTTGCTGTGCACCCAGGGAACGGTGACGGTGTTCGCCAAGGGTGATTCGGTCACCATGCAGCGGGGTGCGGCGGCATGGGTGGCCGACGACGAGGGTCCGATCCGGTTGTCAGCTCAGGAGCCCACCCGGTTGTTCCGCGTCACCGTCGGGTTCTGAACCCGTTCGGCGGCCCACAGTCGCAGATTGTGCTTGACGGTGCGACCGATCAGTTTCCCCGAGGGCACCATGTAGAGGCTGTCGAGCAAACTGAATCGCCGCAGAAACCATTCGGCCAGAACAGGATCGGTCTCCGCGGCGCCGAGGAATTGGTCGAATAGCGCGCCCACAGGTCGATACCACCACGGTGCGAAGCCCGCAGCCCCGTGCATCGTGTGATCGCCGATCGCGTTCATCGTCCACACCGGGTAGGTGCGCTTGGCGACGGCTCGCGCGAACGTCGTCGCGATGTCGTCTTCCGGGCCCTGCAGTGCCCGCCGTAGCTGGGCGGCCTGTAGCGAGGTCATCGTCATACCTTGGCCGAAAGTGGGATTGAAGCTCGCGACCGCGTCGCCGAACGGCAGGATGCCCGCCGGGAAGCGGTCGAGTTTGTCGTAGCGACGCCACCGGCTGGTCGGGTACTTGTGCAGCGCCACCTCCGAAATTGGCTGCGCCTGGCCGAGAGCCTCGCTGATGTGGGGCGGCAGTACTTCTGCGGCCAGCGCGCGCATGCCGTCGAAATCTCTGGGCGGTGCCACTTTCGCGACTCCGAACGTGGTCAGACCCCAGGTGCCGTCCTCGTAACAGAGCATGCCCAAGCCCAGGGGCTGCGCGCGCGATGCTCCGGCCACCACCACCTTCTCGGCGATCAGACCGTCGGGAATATCCAGCGCCACACTGGCATAGCCGATACCGACATGCACCGTGTTCTCCTGTGGGCGCTCAAAACCCCACTGCTGCAACCAGGCCGGCAGTCGGGTGCCCCGGCCCGTCGCGTCGACGACCAGATCGGCATCGATTGTCGCACCGTCGTCGGTGCGCACGCCTGTGACGCGGTGACCGTCGGACACGGGTTCGTCGACGCCGCGGTGCAGCACCGTGACGTTGGGCAGACTGGTCACCCGCCGACGGATCTGCCACTCCAGGTACGGCCGGCTGGGCACGTAGGCGGTGAACTCGTCCTGCAGACGGTGCGCCGTGCCGAGCACATGGCCGGCCGCACCGAAGTGGATGCAGTCCGGCCGGTTCTCCAAGATCGGCACGCCGGCGGCCACCAGGTCGTCGAGCAGTCCGGGAAACAGTGACTCGAACTCCTGCGCGCCGCGTGCCATCAGCAGGTGCACGTGGCGTCCCTGCGGGACGGCCGGCCGGTGACCGGGTTGATCGGGCAGCGTGTCGCGTTCGAGCACCGTGACGCGATCAGCGAAGTCCGACAGCACCGTGGCCGCACAGCATCCGCCCAGACTGGCCCCGATGACGACCGCGTGTTTGAAAGTCCGCCCCATGGGGTGAAGGTAGTCCGATACATTCCGCTTCAAACATGACGAAATGAGGACGGCCGATGACCGCGGAGCCGACGGCGCCGATCCCCAGCAGGTGGCGCACCAAATCGGTAGAGCAGTCGATTGCCGACACCGACGAGCCCGACACCAGGCTGCGCAAGAACCTCGGCTGGTGGGACCTGACGGTCTTCGGGGTCTCGGTGGTGATCGGCGCCGGCATCTTCACGATCACCGCGTCCACCGCTGCCAACATCACCGGCCCGGCCATCTCGGTGTCGTTCATCCTGGCTGCCATCGCGTGTGGGCTGGCCGCGCTGTGCTACGCCGAGTTCGCCTCGACGGTGCCCGTCGCCGGCAGCGCCTACACGTTCTCCTACGCCACCTTCGGCGAGTTCGTGGCCTGGATCATCGGCTGGGACCTGATCCTGGAGTTCGCCGTCGCGGCGGCGGTGGTGGCCAAAGGGTGGTCCAGTTATCTGGGCACGGTGTTCGACTTCGGCGGCGGTATCACCGAAGTCGGTGGGCTGCAACTGGATTGGGGCGCGCTGCTGATCATCGCGTTCGTCACCGCCATCCTGGCGTACGGCACCAAGCTGTCGGCCGGGGTGAGCCTGGCCATCACCGTGGTCAAGGTCGCGGTGGTGCTACTGGTGGTGATCGTCGGATCGTTCTACATCAAGGCCGCCAACTTCACCCCGTTCATCCCGCCCGCCGAGCCGGGCGAATCCGGCCGCGGCAGCGGCGGCGTCGAGCAGTCGTTGTTCTCGCTGCTGACCGGCGCCGAGGGCAGCAACTACGGCTGGTATGGCCTACTGGCCGGCGCGTCGATCGTGTTCTTCGCCTTCATCGGTTTCGACATTGTCGCGACCACCGCCGAGGAGACAAAGAATCCCCAACGCAACGTGCCGCGCGGCATCCTGGCCTCGTTGGGCATCGTCACCGTCCTCTACGTCGCTGTCGCTGTTGTGCTGGCCGGCATGGTCAGCTACCGGGACCTGCGCGAGGAGCCGACGAAGAATCTGGCCACTGCCTTCGCGATGAACGGCGTGGACTGGGCGGCCAAGGTGATCTCGATCGGTGCGCTGGCCGGGTTGACCACCGTGGTGATCGTGTTGGTACTGGGCCAGACCCGGGTGTTGTTCGCGATGTCGCGCGACGGGCTGCTGCCGCGCCAGCTGGCGCGCACCGGGTCGCGCGGCACACCGGTGCGCATCACGCTGCTGGTCGGATTCGTGGTGGCGGTCACCGCGACGGTCTTCCCGATCGGCAACCTCGAAGAGATGGTCAACATCGGCACGCTGTTCGCGTTCGTCATGGTCTCGGCAGGGGTGATCGTGCTGCGGCGCACCCGCCCGGACCTCAAGCGCGGATTCCGGGCGCCGTGGGTTCCGCTGCTGCCGATCCTGGCGATCATCGCGTGCGTGTGGCTGATGCTGAACCTGACCGGACTGACCTGGATCCGGTTCGGCATCTGGATGGCCCTCGGTGTGGCGGTGTACTTCCTCTACGGTCGCCGGCATTCACTGCTCGGCAAACGCGCCGCAGCTACGACGCCCACCCGCTGAGCCCGGGCGCCACACCGCCGGGCGCCGGCCCGGTCGACGGCGAGGTTCTGCCCAACTGTGCAGCGAATGGACTGCACACGTGGCACAGGCTGGCGTTCAAGGTCGGATAGCCGCAGGCCGGGCAGCAGGATGCGGGTGCCGGACCAGGGGTGAACGCTGGCATTGCTGCTCCTCTCGTCGATGCCGATTTGTTACCCCGTCGGCCGATATTTACTCCTCAACAAATTTGAATCCTTCTGTTTTACAAAACATGCTTTTGTGTCTAGACATCCGACAAATACCGCTCTATAGTCAAGGTCGAGCCAGTGATCGCACTCACAGGAGGAGGCAACCCGGTGACCATGCAAGACACACCGCAGATCGACGTGGAGCAGTGGCGTGACAAAAAGCGCTACCTCTGGCTGATGGGGCTCATCGCCCCCACCGCGCTGTTCGTGATGCTGCCGCTGGTGTACGCGTTCAACCAGTTCGGCTGGCACGGTGCGGCGCAGGTGCCGTTCTGGATCGGCCCGATCCTGCTGTTCATCCTGTTGCCGACGCTGGACCTGTTGTTCGGCCCGGACGGGCAGAACCCGCCCGACGAGGTGATGGAGCGGCTGGAGAACGACAAGTACTACCGCTATTGCACCTATCTGTACATCCCGTTCCAGTACGCCAGCGTCATCCTCGGCGCCTACCTGTTCACCGCGTCGGACCTGAGCTGGCTCGGCTTCGACGGTGCGCTGAGCTGGCCGGCCAAGATCGGTCTGGCGCTGTCGGTGGGCCTGCTCGGCGGGGTGGGGATCAACACCGCGCACGAAATGGGCCACAAAAAGGAGACATTGGAGCGCTGGCTGGCCAAGATCACCCTGGCGCAGACCTTCTACGGGCACTTCTACATCGAGCACAACCGCGGACACCACGTGCGGGTGGCCACTCCCGAAGACCCGGCCTCGGCGCGCTTCGGTGAGACGTTCTGGGAGTTCCTGCCGCGCAGCGTGATCGGTGCGCTCAAGTCCGCCTGGGAGCTGGAGGCCAAGCGCCTGGAGCGCGCCGGCAAGAGCAAGTGGCACTGGTCCAATGACGTGCTCAACGCGTGGGCGATGTCGGCGGTGCTCTACGGCGCGCTGGTCGCGGTGTTCGGCTGGGCGCTGATTCCCTACATCCTGATCTCGGCGGTGTTCGGCTTCTCGCTGTTGGAGACGGTCAACTATCTCGAGCATTACGGTCTGCTCCGGCAGAAGCTGGAGAACGGTCGCTACGAGCGTTGCGCGCCGGCGCACAGCTGGAACTCCGACCACATCGTCACCAACCTGTTCCTGTACCACCTGCAGCGGCACAGCGATCATCACGCCAACCCCACCCGGCGCTACCAGACGCTACGCAGCATGGAGGGTGCACCGAACCTGCCCAGTGGCTACGCGTCGATGATCACGCTGACCTACATCCCGCCGCTGTGGCGCAAGGTGATGGACCACCGGGTGCTCGACCATTACGACGGCGATTTGAGCCGCATCAACATCCACCCGCGGGTGCGTGACAAGGTGCTGGCCCGCCACGGAGGCCGCGGGTGAACGGCTACCGCTGCCCGGGGTGTGACTACGTCTACGACGAGGCCAAAGGTGCGCCGCGGGAAGGCTTCCCGCCCGGCACGCCGTGGGAGGACATCCCCGAAGACTGGTGCTGTCCGGACTGCGCGGTGCGCGAGAAGCTCGACTTCGAACCGGTGTGAACCCCCGTTGAGACTGCGCTCAGGGCGCAAAGTGCGAGTGCGCCTCGCCCTGAGCGCAGTCTCAAACGCCCTGAGCGCAATCTCAATCCACAGAAAGGAAGAGCGATGGACTACAAGCTGTACGTCTGCGTGCAATGCGGCTTCGAATACGACGAAGCCAAGGGCTGGCCCGAAGACGGCATCGCCCCGGGCACCCGCTGGGACGACATCCCCGAGGACTGGAGCTGCCCGGACTGCGGCGCGGCCAAGTCGGACTTCGACATGGTCGAAGTCGCGCGGCCGTGACCGCGGCTCGGGCGACGGGAAGCGATAATGTCGCGACTGTGGCCAAGCCTGCGACACAGCGCATCACCTACGCCGAGGCGTCGCGGGTGCTGTTGCGCGACTCGATCCTCGACGGCATGCGCGAGCTGCTGCTCACCCGCGACTGGTCGGCGATCACCCTGTCCGATGTCGCCAAGGCCGCCGGCATCAGCCGCCAGACCATCTACAACGAGTTCGGATCCCGGCAGGGGCTGGCGCAGGGCTACGCGCTGCGGCTGGCCGACCGGCTCGTCGACCAGATCAACGACGCGATCGGCAACAACATCGGCGACCTCTACGCCGCCTTCCTGCAGGGGTTCCGCGACTTCTTTGCCGAGTCGGCCGCCGACCCGTTGGTCATCTCGCTGCTCACCGGCACCTCCAAGCCGGACCTGCTGCAGCTGATCACCACTGACAGCGCGCCGATCATCACCCGCTGCTCGGACCGCCTGACCCAGTCCTTCGTGGAGAGCTGGGTGCGGTGCAGCCAGGAGGACGCCGGCGTACTGGCCCGAGCCATCGTTCGGCTGGCGATGAGCTACATCTCGATGCCCCCGGAAGCCGACCATGACGTCGCCCGAGACTTGGCCCGATTGATGACGCCGTTCGCCGAACGCTACGGTGTTATCGATACCCCGTAGCTGTCAGTGCGCCGCCGCTTCCGAAACGCATGAGCGCCTGTCCCGCGAGCCCGCAGGCTACCGGTGTCGCCACGCACAGCTGTGCGCTCACAGGCAATGACGAACGACATATATAAGGGGCTCTCCATGACTGGACCCAAACTGACCGCCGACAGCCGCAATGGCATCGACTACAAGGTCGCCGACCTGTCGCTGGCCGAATACGGCCGCAAAGAGATCGGCCTGGCCGAACACGAGATGCCGGGCCTGATGGCGCTGCGCCACGAATACGCCGAGGTGCAGCCCCTCAAGGGTGCCCGGATCTCCGGCTCGCTGCACATGACCGTGCAGACCGCGGTGCTGATCGAGACGCTGACCAGCCTCGGCGCTGAGGTCCGGTGGGCGAGCTGCAACATCTTCTCCACCCAGGACCATGCCGCGGCCGCGGTCGTCGTCGGCCCGCACGGCACCCCCGAGGAACCCAAGGGCACCCCGGTGTTCGCGTGGAAGGGCGAAACCCTCGAGGAGTACTGGTGGGCCGCCGAGCAGATGCTGACCTGGCCGGGCGAGCCGACCAACATGATCCTCGACGACGGCGGTGACGCCACCATGCTGGTGCTGCGTGGCGCGCAGTTCGAGAAGGCCGGCGTGGTGCCGCCCGCCGAAGACGACGATTCGGCCGAGTACAAGGTGTTCCTGAACCTGCTGCGCGAGCGCTTCGAGACCGAGAAGGACAAGTGGACCAAGATCGCCGAGGCGGTCAAGGGTGTCACCGAAGAGACCACCACCGGTGTGCTGCGGCTCTACCAGTTCGCCGCGGCCGGTGAGCTGGCCTTCCCGGCGATCAACGTCAACGACTCGGTCACCAAGAGCAAGTTCGACAACAAATACGGAACCCGCCACTCGCTGATCGACGGCATCAACCGCGGCACCGACGTGCTGATCGGCGGCAAGAAGGTGCTGATCTGCGGCTACGGCGATGTCGGCAAGGGCTGCGCGGAGTCGCTGGCCGGTCAGGGTGCCCGGGTGGCCGTCACCGAGATCGACCCGATCAACGCGCTGCAGGCGCTGATGGACGGCTTCGACGTGCGCACCGTCGAGGAGGCGATCGGCGAGGCCGACATCGTCATCACCTCGACCGGCAACAAGGACATCATCACCCTCGACCACATGAAGGCGATGAAGCACCAGGCGATCCTGGGCAACATCGGCCACTTCGACAACGAGATCGACATGGCTGCTCTCGAGCGTTCGGGCGCCAAGAGGATCAACATCAAGCCGCAGGTCGATCAGTGGATCTTCGACAGCGGCAAGTCGATCATCGTGCTCTCCGAGGGCCGTCTGCTCAACCTGGGCAACGCCACCGGACACCCGTCGTTCGTGATGAGCAACAGCTTCTCCAACCAGGTCATCGCCCAGATCGAGCTGTGGACCAAGAACGACGAGTACGACAACGAGGTCTACCGCCTGGCCAAGCACCTCGACGAGAAGGTCGCCAAGATCCACGTCGAGGCGCTCGGCGGCACGCTGACCAGGCTCACCAAGGATCAGGCGGAGTACATCGGCGTCGACGTCGAAGGCCCGTACAAGCCGGAGCACTACCGCTACTGAGCATGGTGATTTCGGCGCGCAAACGCACCCTGGCGGTGCGTTTGCGCGCCCGAATCGCGCTCGGTGCGTGCGTGCTGCTGGCGCTGACCGGGTGCCAACAGCAGCAGACCGACACCGAAGACCCCGCACCTCGACCGGCGCTGGAAGTCCGCCACGACACCGAGGAACTGGCTCGGATCTTCCCGCCGCTGGGCGAGCCGCTGTCGGCGTCGTGGATCACCTGGGACAACACCGACCTGGCCGACGGATCCGCGGTGCGGGTGGTCTGGACCGACGCCGTCGTCGACATCGCGCCCGAAACGATGACCGACCTGGTCGAGGGGAACTACACCGAAGAATCCGATCAGCGGCCGGCCGTGCAGAAGGTTCTCGAACCAGCGGTGCCGCCGGGGCCGTTTCGCACCGGCGTGGACCTCAACATCATTTTCGGCGCCAACGAGAACAGCACCCGAGTGTTCCTCGACGAACAGACCAACACCGTGGTGCTGCAGTCCTACCGCATGGAACGGGCTTAGGCTCGCCGGCGTGCTCATCGTCATCGAGGGAGTCGACGGGGCGGGCAAACGCACGCTGACCGACGGGTTGCGCTCCGGATTCCAAGCCGCCGATCGCTCGGTGGCCCACCTGGCGTTCCCGCGCTACGGGGTATCGGTGCACGCCGATCTGGCCGCCGAAGCACTGCACGGTGCGCACGGCGACCTCGCCGACTCGGTGTACGCGATGGCGGTGTTGTTCGCGATGGACCGGGCCGGTGCCCGCGCCGACATCGAGCGGCTGTGCGCGGACAACGATGTGGTGATCCTCGATCGGTACGTGGCCTCCAACGCCGCCTACAGTGCCGCGCGGCTGCATCAGGGCGCCGACGGCGACGTGGTGGGCTGGGTGCGCGATCTCGAATACCGCCGGCTGGGACTGCCCGCCCCGGATCGGCAGGTGCTGCTCGACGTGCCGGCCGAACTGGCCGCCCAACGCGCGGTGAACCGGGCCGCCCAGGACGCCGACCGCGCCCGCGACGCCTACGAGCGTGACGACGGGCTGCAGCGCCGCACCGGCGCGGTCTACGCCGAACTCGCTGCGGCGCACTGGGGCGGCCGCTGGGAGGTGGTGGGGCCCGACGTCGATCCCGGCGAGCTGGCAGACCGGTTGCTCGCCGAAGCGTTCTGACTGCGCGGTAGACACCCAGCGGCTATGCTCCCGTCACGGGGGTCGCTCAGGCGACATGGGCAACGGGGGATATCGATGACTACCAGCGTCGGTTCATTGGCACTTCTCGACGACGTGGTCGGCCGCCTGCGCTCGGCGGGTGAGCAATTCGACCGGGGCAACCTCGCCGCTGCCACCGCGCTGGCCGGACAGATCCGCGAGACGGTGCGGCTGATCGACGAGCTGGGCCTGACCGGCCGGCTGACCTGGGTGGATACCGCCGGCGTACCGAACCCCAAAACGCAGTGCGCCACCGCATGCCTGGCCCTGACGAAGGTCGGCAACAAGTCGGTGGGCCATTGCGAATACGTACCGAAGATGAGTCTGTATCCGCCCGCGCCGATCCGCACCCGCGACGGTGGTCACATCGACCGTGGCTCACGGATCCCGTTCGAGCACTGGTGGACCAACCCGGTGCTGCGCGACGTCGACGGCACCGAATACTCCCGTCGGCAACTGGTGCTGAACATGGCCACGCGGCGCGGAGGTGCCGACTCCAGCGACCCGGTGCCGGCCAGCATCCGGCAGATCGCCTACGAAGTGCTGCAGTCGATCGCCCAGCAGCACACCGTCATCGACGACCCCGCCTTTCGGTTAGCGGGCTGACCCGGCCTTAGCTGACCCGTGCTCCATGGGCCGGACTTTGGGGGCGCCACCGGCCAGCTATCGGCGACGTCTGCCGGCGATTTTGCGTCTGCCACGTGAAACGCCCGGTGTGGTAGCACCGGTTTATCGCAATTCGGTGCCACCATGGACACCATGAGGCAAAGGATCCTGGTCGTCGACGACGACCCATCGCTGGCCGAGATGCTCACCATCGTGTTGCGCGGTGAGGGCTTCGACACCGCGGTCGTCGGCGACGGCACTCAGGCGTTGACGGCTGTGCGGGAACTGCGGCCCGATCTGGTGCTGCTGGATCTCATGCTGCCCGGCATGAATGGCATCGACGTGTGCCGAGTGCTGCGCGCGGATTCCGGTGTGCCGATCGTGATGCTGACGGCCAAGACCGACACCGTCGACGTCGTCCTCGGGCTGGAGTCCGGCGCCGACGACTACGTGATGAAGCCGTTCAAGCCCAAAGAGTTGGTCGCCCGGGTGCGGGCGCGGCTGCGCCGCAACGAGGACGAGCCCGCCGAAATGCTGTCCATCGCCGACGTCGACATCGACGTTCCGGCGCACAAGGTGACCCGCAACGGCGAGCAGATCTCGCTGACGCCGCTGGAGTTCGACCTGCTGGTGGCGTTGGCGCGGAAACCGCGTCAGGTGTTTACTCGTGATGTGCTGCTCGAACAGGTGTGGGGCTATCGTCACCCCGCGGACACCCGTTTGGTGAACGTGCATGTCCAGCGCCTGCGGGCCAAGGTCGAGAAAGACCCGGAGAACCCGCAGGTGGTGTTGACCGTTCGAGGAGTGGGATACAAGGCCGGACCCCCGTGAGTTTTCACGGCTCCGCCGTGGGCGCGACCGCTCGGCGGTCGCCGTGATCTTCGGCTCGCGGCGGCGTATTCACCGCCGCTCGGCGCCGCTGATCCGAGGGCTGGGCGCACTCGGTCGGGCGATCAGCCTGGCGTGGCGACGCTCGCTGCAGCTGCGGGTGGTGTCGCTGACCTTGGGTCTGTCGCTGGCTGTCATCCTGGTGCTGGGCTTCGTGCTGACCAGCCAGATCACCGACCGGATCCTGGAAGTCAAGGTCGGCGCGGCGACCGAGGAGATCGAACGCGCCCGCACCACCGTCAGCGGAATCGTCGGCGGCGAGGAAACCCGCTCCCTCGACAGCAGCCTGCAACTGGCCCGCAACACCCTCATCGACCGCAAAGCTGACGCCGGGCCGGGGCTGGCCGGCGCATTCGACGCCGTGCTGATCGTGCCCGGGGACGGGCCGCGCGCGGCCACCGCGGCCGGGCCGATCGACCAGATCCCCGACACCCTGCGCGAGTTCGTCAAAGCCGGTCAGGTCAGCTATCAGTACTCCACCGTGCACGCCGACGGCTTTGCCGGACCGGCGCTGATCGTCGGCAGCCCGACGTCCTCACCGGTCACCAATCTCGAGCTGTACCTGATCTTCCCGTTGAACAACGAAGAATCGACGATCGCGCTGGTGCGCGGAACGATGGTCACCGGCGGCGTGGTGCTGTTGGGGTTGCTGGCCGCGATCGCGCTGCTGGTGGCGCGCCAGATCGTGCTGCCGGTGCGGTCGGCGTCGCGCATCGCCGAACGGTTCGCCGAAGGGCACCTCAGCGAGCGGATGCCGGTGCGCGGTGAGGACGACATGGCCAGGCTGGCGGTGTCGTTCAACGACATGGCCGAAAGCCTGCACCGCCAGATCACCCAGCTCGAGGAGTTCGGCAACCTGCAGCGGCGCTTCACCTCCGATGTCAGCCACGAACTACGCACGCCGCTGACGACGGTGCGGATGGCCGCCGACCTGATCCACGACCACTCCGAAGACCTCGAGCCGGCGCTGCGTCGCTCGATCGAACTGATGGTCAACGAACTCGACCGGTTCGAGTCGCTGCTCAACGACTTGCTCGAGATTTCCCGCCACGACGCCGGCGTGGCCGAACTGGCGGTCGAGGCGGTCGACCTGCGCACCATCGTGCAGAGCGCGCTGGACAACGTGGGCCACCTGGCCGAGGGTGCGTCGGTGGAGTTGGTTTTCGACCTGCCGTCTGACGAGGTGATCGCCGAGGTGGACCCGCGACGGGTGGAGCGCATCCTGCGCAACCTGATCGCCAACGCGATCGATCACGCCGAGCACAAGCCGGTGCGCATCCGGATGGCCGCCGACGAGGACACCGTCGCGGTGACCGTACGCGACTACGGGGTGGGCTTGCGGCCCGGCGAAGACAAGCTGGTGTTCTCCAGGTTCTGGCGGGCCGACCCGTCGCGGGTGCGGCGCTCCGGGGGCACCGGGCTGGGCTTGGCGATCAGCATCGAAGATGCGCGACTGCACCAGGGTCGCCTGGAAGCATGGGGTGAACCCGGTAAGGGGGCGTGCTTCCGGTTGACGTTGCCGCTGGTGCGCGGCCACAAGGTGACCAGCAGTCCGCTGCCGGTCAAGCCGATCGACGAGCCGCCGGTTGCCGGACGGTTGCGCGAGCCCGCGGAGGAATCCGTGTGATGCGCCTCCTGATCTCGGCACTGGCGGTGGTGGCGATGGTGGTGAGCGGATGCGCCGGTGTGCCCAGTTCGTCGTCACCGCAAGCTATCGGCACGGTGGAACGGCCCGCACCGCCGAGCCTGCCCAAGCCCACGCCGGGGATGGATCCCGACGTGTTGCTGCGTGAATTTCTCAAAGCCACCGCAGATCCGGCGAACAGGCACCTAGCCGCGCGGCAGTTCCTGACCGAATCGGCGTCGAGCACCTGGGACGACGCGGGCAGCGCGCTGCTGATCGACAACGTCGTCTTCGTCGAGAACCGTTCGCCGCAAAGGGTTTCGGTGACGATGAAAGCCGATATCCTGGGTTCGTTGTCGGATGTAGGGGTGTTCGAGACGGGGGAGGGCGCGCTGCCCGATCCGGGGCCCATCGAACTGGCCAGGACACCGGACGGGTGGCGCATCGATCGTCTACCCAATGGAGTGTTCCTGGACTGGCAGCAGTTTCAGGCCACTTACAAGCGGCACACGTTGTACTTCGTCGACCCGACCGGCAAGACCGTGGTGCCTGATCCACGCTATGTCGCGGTGTCCGACGCCGACCAGCTGGCCACCGAACTGGTCAGCAAGCTGATCACCGGGCCGCGCCCGGAGATGGCCAAGACCGTACGCAACCTGCTCGGGCCGCCGCTGCGGTTGCGTGGGCCGGTGACACGCGCCGATGGCGGTCGTACCGGCGTCGGTCGCGGTTACGGCGGGGCGCGCATCGATCTGGAGAACTTGTCGACGACCGATCCGATCAGCCGTCAACTGCTTGCTGCACAGGTGATTTGGACATTGTCGCGGTCGGGGGTCAACGGGCCGTATGTGATCAACGCCGACGGCGCCGCGCTCGACGACCGGTTCGCCGAAGGCTGGAACACCGTCGACGTCGCCGCGACCGATCCGGGAGCCGCCGACGGAGCCGCGGCCGGCCTGCACGCTCTGGTCGGTGGATCCTTGGTGTCACTGGACGGTCCAAGGGCGCCTCGGGTACCGGGTTCGTTCGGTCAGATCCCGGGACAGACCGCCGCATCGCTGTCCCGCAGCGGGCAGGAAGTGGCGTCGGTCATCACGCTGCGCCCGGGCGCGCCCGACGTCGCCTCATCGCTGTGGGTTGGGCCCTTGGGCGGCAACGCTTCCCAAGTCTTGGACGGGCGCACGTTGAGCAGACCGTCGTGGGCGCTCGACGATTCGATCTGGGTTGTGGTCGACGGGCTCAACATCGTGCGGGTGATCCAGGATGCGTCGGGGCAGCCGGCGCGGATTCCGGTGGACTCGTCGCCGGTGTCGACGCGGTTCCCCGGGGTGATCGGCGAGATGCAGTTGTCCCGCGATGGCACGCGGGCTGCCCTGGTGGTCGAGGGACGGGTGATCCTGGCCGGGGTGGAGCAGACGCCCGACGGCGGTTACATGCTGACCTATCCGCGACGGCTGGGATACGGGTTGGGCGACAGTGTGGTGTCGTTGTCGTGGCGGACCGGTGACGACATCGTCGTCACCCGGACCGACCCGCAGAGTCCGGTGTCCTACGTCAACCTCGACGGGGTCAATTCCGATGGGCCCAGCCGCAACCTGCTGATGCCGGTGACCACGGTGGCGGCCAACCCGTCGACGGTGTACGTGGCCGATCAGCGAGGCGTGCTGCAGCTCTCCGGTGCAGGCGCCGAGGGTGAGCCGGGCTGGGTGGAGGTGCGGCCGTTGATGGCCGGCGGTGCGTTGCCGGTGCTGCCGGGATGACGCCGGTGTTTCGCCGCCGGACGGCGCTGGCCGGTGCAGGCTTGGGAGCAATCGCGGTCACGGCGTGTTCGGGCGCAGAGCCAGTTTCGCGGGAGCCGGGCGAAGAGATCGTGGCGGCCGCCGATGTCCCGGTCGGGTCCGGGGTGATCGTCGGCGACGTGGTGATCACCCAACCCGCAGCGGGGCAGTACCAGGGGTTTTCGGCGATCTGCACGCATACTGGGTGTCTGCTGAACAAGATCGACGACGCAACGATCAACTGTCCGTGCCATGGCAGTCAGTTCAGCCTCGACGGTGCCGTGGTATCTGGACCTGCCCAGCGGCCGCTGACGACGGTTAACGTTCGTGTGCAGGGCGATTCGATCGTGTGGGGCTAACCTGTTTGCTGAGGTGGGGGAGGGAAAATTGGTGTCATCGTGGGGGTTGGAGGGCCGGTAGCATGGCCGGTCATGGGGTGTGATCGCCGGGCTGGTGGGGTCGGATAAGCGTGTCCGTGCCGCCAATACCGCCGGGGGGCGGTCCTGAGTCTTACCGACGGCGCTGGGTCATCGTCGGTGTCGCGTTCGCGGCGGTGGTGGCTCTGGTCGTCGGGCTGCTGGTTTGGCAGGGCAGGGCCGCTGACAGTCCCTCGGTTGCCGATGACGGACTGGATCGGACGGTGGGGCTGCTGACCGAGAAGGATCCCGTCTGCGACGACTGGATTCGGTATGCGAATGAATTGGCGGCTGCAACGGAGGAATGGTCCGCGATCGACAAGACAATCTCGGCCGGACGATGGACCCCTGAACAGCGTGCAGTCGTCGAGCGTGCTGCAGAGGCAATGGCACTCGCAGCGAATCAATTTGAATCGATATTGCCCACGGCTCGGAACGTTGTATTGCAGGAACTGATCGCTCAATCGATCGTATTCTGGCGCAAATTTGTGGACCGGGTGCCCATTTACGCCCGAGCAGACTCAGTGATTGCTGGAGTTGCGGGCAATTTTGGATCGGCAACGACCTTCATGTGCACTGCTGCGCCGATCGTCCTAGCGAGAAACTTCACAAACGAAACCGCAACGTCTTCAGCAGAACATCCTGGTGACTTGACGCCCTTCATCTCTGCCACTGATGGGGTCTGTCAAGAATTCGTTGCGTTGTTAGATCGTCAAAATAGAGTGTTGCGAGGGTGGGCTTCCGGCAACCCTGCTGTCCCGGCCGCCGATTGGACCGCTGATGAACGGAAACTGAATGAGGCGGCGATCCCAGTGCTGGAAGCCGACGCATTGCAAGCGCGAATGATGGCCGAAGGCACCGACAATTACATTCTCTCGGACCTCTTGACTACATACCGTGCGTACTTGCGTGCGTTTACACAAGCCCTACCGGAGTACGAGCCGGACGACGGTCAATTATGGAAGGTCGCCACCTTTCTCGGTGGCGGTATAGGTGCTGCGTGTAGGGCCCCGCTGTGAGTTGGTGGCAAACAGATCGGCACACTGGTGCGTACGGTGGCCGCACGGTCGTGCCGCCGGCGTGGCCTGAAGTCGACGAGCAAATGCTGGCGAAAGCCGCTCTCGAGTTTGAGACGGTCAGAGACGAGATTCGCACATCGGTCATTCCCGCCCTGAGAATCCAAATGATGTCGATCGCCGATGCTTGGGAAGGGGGCGGGTCCGAAGCAGCCCTCCGCGAAGCTAGCGCGATAATTAGCCAACATGAGCGGAACGCGAACCTTGCCGATGGAATATCGAAGAAGCTTCGCAGTATGGAGAACTCAGTCCTGAAGACAAAAATTGCGGCGAACGGTAATGCCGATTCAACTCAAAAAGATTGTGAGGAAACAAGCCGAACCACTGCGGACCCGGCGGTCGCGGAGACGCTGAATGAAGGGAGGGTCGGCGTTGGATTGAGTGAGAACATGCAACTCGTGTCCTCAAATGCCGTGGAGCTTGCCGGAAATATTGGGGCGCCGCCGGGCACACCTGGGGGTGACGGCAAGATGCCTGGCGACATGCTCCCGCCGACTGTGGTAGGCGACGAATCATGGGGAAGTAGCCACTACGATCCGAAGCAATCTAGTGCGCCGCAGTACTTCCATGCCGGATATTCCACGAGTGAATCCGCTACGGGTGGCGGGCGCACTGCCGGTAGTCCGCCCGGCCACAGCATGGTTACACAGCCGGTGAATCCTTCTGGCAAATCAGCTGTACCGCCATCCGCCTCCCCGGCAAGCCCGGGTCAACAGGCGCCGCAAAGCGGCTCGGGCGGTCTCGTCGGAAGTTCGCCCGGCGGCGGCTCGTCCGGGATAGGCGGCGGCAGTGGCGGTTCCGCTGGGTCGTCAATGGGATCGTCTTCGGGTTCAAGCTCTGGCGGCGGTTCAGGGTCAGGTTCCGGGAGTGCCGTCAAGGGCGACGCCAGTAGCGTGACGGGTTCCTCCGGCACGGCCTCGCCCGCTGTCTCGGGCGCCGCTGGCGACAAGTCCGCCGCCACGGCCGCTCGGCCGTCAGGCGGCGGTATGCCCTCGGCCCAGCCCATCGCTCAGTCGCCGTCTGCGCCCTTGAGCGCGCCGGCTCCCGCGGCACCACCGGCTCCGCCGCCCGCGCAGCCCGCAGCTCCGGCAGCGACCACACCGGCGTCGTCACCAGGCGTCACTGGCACATCGGGCGGCAGTTTCGGCAGCGCCCCGGCCGGCGGTGTCCCCTCCAGTGGAGCGCCCGTCGCACCTCCGGTGCCGCTGGGTCCTCCGACCACCCCTGGAGCTCCGGCCCCGGTGCCACCTGGAACGCCAGGCGCCGGCGCCGCACCTGCTCTCGGTGGGCCGGGCGTGGCCCCGGCATCTGCCAGCACCACCTCATCTGCGGCTGGGCCTGCGCCCGTTCCGGTTTCGGCGGCGCGCGCAGAACGCGACGCGGTCGCGACCGCGGCGACTGCCGCCGCGCTGCGTCGCCAACAGCGCGGCAATGATCCCACCCAACTCGCGCGCCGCATCGCAGCAGCGCTGAACGTCAACATCTTCGACTTCGGTTTCTACTGGGTCACCGGCCTCACCACCGACAACACCATTGTGGTCGCGAACAGTTACGGCATCGGCTATATCCCCGCGAATGTCCGTTTGCCGGAAGGTGTTCAGATGGCCACCGCCGACGAGTCCATACCCGCGGCCGACCGCGCCCGCTGGGCCACCTACCCGATTCTTGCCGTGCAGGGATGGGCCCAGCATCACAATCAGCGACTGCGACTGGTGATCGCCACCGAGGATCAGTTCCACGGATTCGACCCCGGCGTTGCCAAGATCGTCCTACAGCCGGAAGACGTCCCCGAGGACGGGACAATGCAGGGCCGCGATCGTCTTGAGGTCATCGCGTTCGGTGCCGCGGCGACGCTGGCTGCCACCACCGACGACAACCTGTCGAAGCTGCTGCCACCGGCGCACACGGATAGTTCTGCGCCAGAGAGTAATTCGGCTGAATTGTGGTTCGAAGTCTGTAAACCGCTGATGAGTACGTCCACCGCACGGGTCGGTGCGCACCTAGCGGCCATGCAGACCTATTCCGATCACGCGATGCGCTCGGCCCTCCACGCGGCGCAGATTGCCACCGAGGTAGCCGAGCAGCGCAATGCCATCACCGACTGGGTCTACTGGCAGCACGAGAACAGCATCATCGCCGAAGCGATCGCAGCGACACCGGTAAGTAGCTGAGCTGCCGCAGATTACACGTCGATCGGGTTGACACGATCGGTGCCACGCTCGTCCTCTGCCACCGACTCGGGCACTCGCTCCTCCGCCGACTCCCCGGACTCGGCGCTGGAATCTGCCGCCAGCTGCTGCTCTGCGTTGGCGAACTGGTCGAGCGTCGGCGCCGAAGCGTTGTCACCTTCAGACGTCTCGAATTGCCCTGTCATCTGGGAGATTTGCTGTACCGCGCCTTGCGCGCCCTGCATGACTCCCTGCGGCGCCGATGCCGCCATTCCGGCCAGCTGCGCCGGCGCCTGGGCTACCTGGCTGCCCATCTGCATCGCGGTACTCATGAACTGCCCAGACTGGCCGCCCGCCCCTGCGCCACTGCCTGCCGTCGCCGCGGCCGTCGAAGGAGCCAGCTGCGTGTCGGCGACCGTGCGGATCTCCTCGCCGCCGCTCTGATCAGTCGACTGATAGGCAGCGCGAGCACCGGACAGATTCGCCGCGAACCGCTGCTCTCGCGCGTGAGTCTCGGCCACCGCGGCGGTGAGTTCGGCTGAGATCCCGGGCATGACCGCCGCGATCATGGTGCTCATCGGGTCCCCGCCGGCCGGGATGCCCGGCACCGGCGGGACGCTGACAACCGCGGGGTCCCACGTCAGCGCCGGGGGATCGACCTTCAAGGGTGGTGGATCGCCCATGGGTCCCCTTTCGCCGCGACATTCAGCGTTGAGATTACCGGAGTTCCCTAGGGGTTATCCGCGTCAGATTTCGAGTGGGGGATTTGTCACCCGGTCTGCGCAGACTGCCGCCATGACAGAGCCGTTCATCGGCAGCGAGGCCCTGCGCGCCGGCCGCCTGACGCGTCACCGGCTGCGCACCGACTTTCAGCCGATTTACCCAGATGTGTACTTGCGTCCCGGGGACCCCTTCACCGCCGCCACCCGGGCGCAGGCGGCCTGGCTGTGGACACGGCGCGAGGGCGTCGTCGCGGGCCGATCCGCCGCGGCGCTGCACGGAGCGAAATGGACTGACCCACGGTGGCCCGCGGACCTCCTGTGGACGAATCGCCGTGCGCCGCGTGGAGTCCGCGTGTGGTCTGATCGTCTCGCCGACGACGAGATCCAGGTGTGCGGCGGCATCACGGTCACGACGCCGGAGCGCACCGCGCTGGACATTGCGTGCCGCTACCCGCCACTGCATGCCGTCACCGTGCTCGACGCGCTGACACGGGCAACCCGACTCAAGGCCGCCGATGTCGACGTCCTGACGGAGCGCTACAAGGGCCGCCGCGATATTCGACGAGCACGGGAGTCGCTCGACCTTCTCGACGGAGGTGCGGAATCTCCCCAGGAGACGCGCATCCGACTAATGGTGATCCGCAACGGGTTTCCTCGCCCGGAGACTCAGATCCCCGTCTATGACGACTTCGGTGCCTTGGTCGCCGTGCTCGACATGGGGTGGAAGGACCTCAAGATCGCGATCGACTACGAGGGCGACCACCACCGGTCGACGCGCGAGGAGTTCAACAAAGGGATCCGCCGCCACGATGCCGTCACCGAACTGGGCTGGGACGACATTCGGGTGACAGCGCTCGACAGTGAGGGCGGGGTCATAGGGCGGTTGGCGGACAGTTGGCGTCGTCGGTTGTGCGGCTAGGGCGGAGATTCGGGCGATTTTCCGCCGTGAGCGCACAACGGGCGAGGATGGCCGCCGTGAGCGCACGCTCGACAGTGAGGGCGGGGTCATGGGGCGAGTTGCGGAGAGTTGGCGTCGCCGAACGTGCGGTGAGGGCGGGAATTTGGGTGTTTTTCCGCCGTGGGTGCACGTTCGGCGCGCGGGACCGCGCCGCGAGCGGAGGCATGTCACACTGCCCGAGCACACTGGCGCCATGCTCGATCTCATTCTGCCGCTGCAGTGCGGCGGTTGCGGGGTCGCCGGATCGAAGTGGTGCCCGATCTGTGCCAGGGAGTTGGCTGTCAGACCTGACGAACCACACGTCGTCACCCCTCGGGTCGACCCCGGAGTCCCGGTGCTGTCGCTCGGCCGCTTTGCCGGCTCACGACGGAGAGCCATCGTGGCGGTGAAAGAGCACGGCCGCGCCGACCTGGTCGCGCCGCTGGCGACCGCACTCGGCGATGCGCTGAACAAACTCGTGACGTGGAGCGTCCTGGAGATCCCGTTGACCGTGGTGCCTGCACCCACCCGTCGCACTGCTGCCCGCCGCCGCGGCGGTGACCCCGTCACCAGAATCGCGGAAAAGGCGGTCGCCCAATTACCCGACCTCACCGTCACCCCGGCGTTGCACCTGCGTGCCTTCACCCGCGACTCGGTCGGACTGTCCAGTGCTGACCGTCAGCGCAACATCGCCGGTCGCATCCGGGTGAGCAGGCCGGTCAGTGGCCATGCGATCGTCGTCGACGACGTGGTGACCACCGGCTCGACAGCCGCAGAATCCGTCCGTGCCCTGCAAACGTCGGGGGCCGACGTCCTCGCCGTCGTCGCGCTGGCCCACGCGTGAACAGTTTCTCCGCGATCAACCGGACATGAAGATGTGAAAACGAGTGTGTCGAATCAGTGGCCGACTGGGTAACTACGGACTACCGTCGGCACCAACAGCCCGTGAACATCTCACGGCGGCGCTCAGCACGCGAGACGCCGGTATCGCGCCAGCGGTAGGAGGTGATTGCCCGACACCTTGCACCGGCGAGCGGCGAAACCAGGTATGGCGCGTCGGTGCGATTTCGTATTCGTATCAGCATGCACGCAAGGTCGTGCACAGGCGAAAGAGGATCGAGTTGCCCAGCACGTCAAGGAATTCCGTGGAATCCAAGAACACGATGGTGATCGACGACGAATCGTCGCAACCCACTCCCAACGCCGAGGTTGTGGTCAAGAGCCGCAACGTCGAGATCCCGGACCATTACCGCGTCTACGTCTCCGAGAAGCTGTCACGGCTGGAGCGATTCGACCGCACCATCTACCTGTTCGACGTCGAGCTCGACCACGAGAAGAACCGGCGCCAGCGCAAGAACTGCCAGCATGTCGAGATCACCGCGCGCGGCCGGGGCCCTGTGGTCCGCGGCGAAGCGTGCGCCGACAGCTTCTACGGCGCCTTCGAGGCAGCCGCGAGCAAACTCGAGGCACGGCTGCGCAAGAGCAAAGACCGCCGCAAGATCCACTACGGCGACAAGACCCCGGTGTCGTTGGCCGAGGCTACCTCGCCTGAGCACCTGGAGCGCGCCTTCGCCCCGCCGGCCCAGGTCACCGCCGCCGAGCCGCACAGCGAGCTTGAGCTCGACGACCACACCCCTGGCAGGATCGTGCGCATCAAGGAGCATCCGGCCACCCCGATGACCGTCGACGACGCGCTCTACGAGATGGAGCTCGTCGGCCACGACTTTTTCCTGTTCCACGACAAAGAGCACGACAAGCCGACGGTCGTCTACCGCCGCCACGCCTTCGACTACGGGTTGATCCGGCTGGCCTGACACCCACCACGAGTCCCCCGGAGCGCAGATCCGGGGGACTCGTGCTGTGCATGACCAGGGATTTCGGGATGTCCCCTACGATGGGGTGGATCTGAAACCGCACATATTCCCGAACCACAGAGGATCAACCACGTGCTTCTCGACAAGTTGCTCCGTCTCGGCGAAGGCCGCATGGTCAAGCGCCTCAAGGGGGTGGCTGACTACGTCAACACCCTGTCCGACGACGTCGAGAAGCTCTCCGACGCCGAACTGCGCGGCAAGACCGACGAGTTCAAGACGCGCATCGAGAACGGCGAAAGCCTCGATGACCTGCTGCCCGAGGCGTTCGCCGTGGCCCGCGAAGCGGCCTGGCGAGTGCTCAACCAGCGCCACTTCGACGTCCAGGTGATGGGCGGCGCGGCGCTGCACTTCGGCAACGTGGCCGAGATGAAGACCGGTGAGGGCAAGACCCTGACCGCCGTGCTGCCGGCCTATCTCAACGCGCTGGCCGGCAAGGGCATGCACATCGTCACGGTCAACGACTACCTGGCAAAACGTGACGCCGAGCAGATGGGCCGCGTCCACCGCTTCCTGGGCCTGGACGTCGGCGTGATCCTGTCCCAGATGACGCCCGACGAACGTCGCGCCGCCTATAACGCCGACATCACCTACGGCACCAACAACGAGTTCGGGTTCGACTACCTGCGTGACAACATGGCGCTGCGACTCGAAGACTGTGTGCAACGCGGCCACGTCTTCGCGATCGTCGACGAGGTCGACTCCATCCTCATCGACGAAGCCCGCACCCCGCTGATCATCTCCGGCCCCGCCGACGGCGGTTCCAGCTGGTACACCGAGTTCGCCCGGCTGGCCCCGATGATGGAAAAAGACGTCCACTACGAGGTGGACATCAAGAAGCGTGTGGTGGGCGTCCACGAACTCGGCGTCGAGTTCGTCGAGGACCAGCTCGGCATCGAGAACCTCTACGAGGCCGCGAACTCACCCCTGATCAGCTACCTCAACAACGCGATCAAGGCCAAAGAGCTCTTCGAGCGCGACAAGCACTACATCGTCCGCAACGGCGAGGTGCTCATCGTCGACGACTTCACCGGCCGTGTGCTGGTCGGGCGCCGCTACAACGAAGGTCTGCACCAGGCCATCGAGGCCAAAGAGCAGGTGGAGATCAAGGCCGAGAACCAGACCGTCGCCACGATCACGCTGCAGAACTACTTCCGGCTCTACGACAAGCTCGCCGGAATGACCGGTACCGCCGAGACCGAGGCCGCCGAGCTGCACGAGATCTACAAGCTCGGCGTGGTGTCGATCCCCACCAACAAGCCGATGATCCGTGCCGACCAGTCCGACCTGATCTACAAAACCGAAGAGGCCAAGTTCATGGCCGTCGTCGATGACGTCGTCGAACGGTATGAGAAAGGCCAGCCGGTCCTGATCGGCACCACCAGCGTGGAGCGCTCGGAGTTCCTGTCGCGCCAGTTCCAGAAGCGGCGCATCCCGCACAACGTGCTCAACGCCAAGTTCCACGAGCAGGAAGCCGGCATCATCGCCGAGGCCGGCCGACTCGGCGCGATCACGGTGGCCACCAACATGGCCGGTCGCGGTACCGACATCGTGCTCGGCGGCAACGTCGATTACCTGCTCGACCGGCGCCTGCGTCAGCGCGGACTCGACCCGGTCGAAACACCCGACGAGTACGAACAGGCCTGGCACGAAGAACTGCCGCACGTCCGCGAGGAGGTGGCTGCCGAGGCCAAGGACGTCGTCGCCGCCGGCGGTCTGTACGTGCTGGGCACCGAACGCCACGAGTCACGCCGCATCGACAACCAGCTGCGCGGCCGCTCGGGCCGTCAGGGCGACCCCGGCGAATCCCGGTTCTACCTGTCGCTGGCCGACGAACTGATGCGCCGCTTCAACGGCGCGACCCTGGAGACGCTGCTGACCCGGCTGAACCTGCCCGACGACGTGCCGATCGAGGCCAAGATGGTCTCGCGGGCGATCAAGAGCGCCCAGACCCAGGTCGAGCAGCAGAACTTCGACATCCGCAAAGAAGTTCTCAAGTACGACGAGGTGATGAACCAGCAGCGCAAGGTCATCTACGCCGAGCGCCGCCGCATCCTTGAGGGCGAGAACCTGGCCGACCAGGCCCACAAGATCCTGCGCGACGTCATCACCGCCTACGTCGACGGCGCCACCGCGGAGGGCTACTCCGAGGACTGGGATCTGGAGAAGCTGTGGGAGGGCCTCAAGCAGCTCTACCCGGTCGGTATCGACCACCACGACATGGTCGACTCCGACGCCGTCGGGGAGCCCGGCGAGCTGACCCGCGAAGAGCTGCTCGACGCGTTGGTGGCCGACGCCGAACGCGCCTACGCCGAGCGGGAACGCCAGATCGACGAGATCGCCGGCGAGGGCGCCATGCGCCAGCTCGAACGCAACGTGCTGCTCAACGTGCTCGATCGCAAATGGCGCGAACACCTCTACGAGATGGACTACCTGCGTGAGGGCATCGGCCTGCGTGGGCTGGCCCAGCAGCGTCCCGAGGTCGAATACGCCCGCGAGGGATACGACATGTTCATCGGCATGCTCGAAGGGATGAAGGAAGAGTCCGTCGGATTCCTGTTCAACGTGCAGGTCGAGGCCACCCCGGCGCCGGCCGTGGCCCCGGTCGCGCCGCCGTCCGGACTCGCCGATTTCGCCGCTGCAGCTGCCCAGCAGGGCGGTGGGGTCGCGACCAAGCAGCGCCCGGTAGCTGCCGGCGCCGCCGGAGCGGGCCTGCGTGCCAAGGGCATCGACGACAGCCAACAGCCGCTGACCTACTCCGGCCCGGCCGAAGGCGGTGGGGTGGAGATCAAGCGCACCGGAGGTGCCAATCCGAACGGCGGCGGCAAGCCCGCCGGCGGCTCGCGCCGCGAACGTCGGGAAGCAGCACGTCAGCAGAAGTCGGGCGGCAAGCACGCCAAGCGGCGCTGAGACAGCTCACCCGATCTGCAGCGCGACAATGCGCCAGCCGTCCCGGTAGCGCTCAATGCGCGCGGCGATGGCGTGCACCCGCCCGGCGCGGTGGAACGAACCGAACACCTCCACCGCGCCGACCTCGGTGTCCGGACCTGCCACGTCGACCGCGCGGGAGCGCACCCGCAGCATCGACGTGCTCGCGGTGCGGGTCGCCGCAGCGCGGGCGATGACGCGCTCGGCCAGCACCGGAGTCATCAGCGGGCGCAGCTGCGCCACCGGACGGCGCCGATCGATGACCTCCAGCAGCTGACGGAGCGCGGTCTCGGCGAACACCACCGCCGACCTGGGCGGCGTCGGCTCCCGCGTCCCGGAGGGACGACGCACCGGCCGCGGTGTCAGGCGGTGCAGGGCACCCGCGGCCGGGGTCGGACACAGTCGGTCGGATCGCGACGGCGCCGGTTCGAAGTCGATGACCCGCGCGACGATGAACTGCTCAGGGGTGACCGATGAAGCGGGCATGCATTCTCCAGCGAGGTGAGAACGGACAGGAATTCTGCTGGAGAGTGGCAGACCACCACATCATTGCATGGGTATCCGACCCCTTCGAGCACCTGTTATGCGAGCCATCCGGTGGTGCCCGTAACGTGTCAGCGTCTGTCGTGGGCGGTGTGAAGGGAGGCGACCAGCGCAGTGGTGACCAGATTGTCGGCGGCCGACGCGTCCTTTTTCCGCCTGGAGAACTCCTCGACTCCGATGTACGTCGGATCGCTGCAGATCCTGCGCAAGCCCCGCAACGGCCTGAGCTACGAGACGCTGCTGAACACCGTGGAACGCCGGCTGCCGCAGATTCCGCGGTACCGGCAGAAAGTACGCGAGGTCAAGTTCGGGCTGGCCAGGCCGGTCTGGATCGATGACCGCGACTTCGACATCACCTACCACATCCGGCGGTCGGCACTACCGTCGCCGGGAAGCGACGCCCAGCTGCACGACCTGATCGCCCGGCTGGCCGCCCGGCCGCTGGACAAGTCCCGCCCGCTGTGGGAGATGTACCTGGTGGAGGGGCTGTCCAAGGGCCGTCTGGCGATCTACACCAAGTCCCACCAATCATTGGTCAACGGCATGACCGCCTTGGAGATCGGCCACGTCATCGCCGATCGCACCCAGAAGCCGCCGGAGTTCGGTGAGGACATCTGGATCCCGGCCCGCGAGCCCAGCGACGGCCAACTGCTCTTCGGCGCGCTCGGTGAATGGATCACCAGGCCCACCGCGCAAGCCGCCGCGATGCGCTCGGCGCTCACCGAGACCGTCACCAACACCGGGGAATTGATCGACCTGGGTCGTCGAGTGGCCGATGTGGCACGCACCGTCGCCCGCGGAACCGCCCCGAACAGCCCGCTCAACGCCACCGTGTCGCGCAATCGCCGGTTCTCGGTGGCTTCGGGCAGCCTCGACGAATTTCGGCTGATCAAGAACCGCTACGACTGTGACATCAACGACGTGGTTCTGGCCGTCGTCGCCGGCGCGCTTCGCAACTGGCTGCTCTCGCGCGGTGAGCCGGTATCGGCGACCTCGACGGTGCGCGCGATGGCCCCGATGTCGGTCTACGCCGACGCCGAGCTGGATTCCACCGCGCCCGGCCAGGCGGTCAACGACGTCGCCCCGTTCCTGGTCGACTTGCCCGTCGGCGAAGCCAACCCGGTGGTACGGCTGTCCCAGATCGCGCACGCCACCGAGTCCCATCCCACCGCGTCCAGCCTGGTCGACGCACGCTCGATCGTGACCCTGTCCGGCTTCGCCCCGCCGACCCTGCACGCCATGGGAGTTCGCGTCGCAACCAATTTCTCGGCGCGCCTGTTCAACCTGCTGATCACCAACGTGCCCGGCGCCCAGAAGCAGATGTACATCGCCGGAACCAAGCTGCTGGAGACCTACGCGGTGCCCCCGCTGCTGCACAATCAGGCGCTGGCCATCGGCGTCACGTCCTACAACGGCATGCTGTACTTCGGCATCAACGCCGACCGCGACGCGATGAGCGACGTCGACATGGTGCCCAGCCTGATGCAGGAAGCACTCGACGAGCTCATCGACGCCGCGCGCTGACCTCCGGCCGCCGGACATCGTGTCAACCGTCGGCGATGCCCGGGGCGGCGAGTGCCGGGACAGCATCCTCGCGGTGCAGCACTGACCTTGCCGCAACGCCGAATTGGTGCAGTTTGTCGATGACCGTCTGTCCCTGCGGTGTATGACCCCAGATGCTGATGCCCTGGTAGGTGGTGGGTTTCCAGGTCGATTCGTCGACGACGATCGGATTCCAGCCGACCTCCCACTCAAACCCCGACGGCGTCAGCGCGTAATAGGACAGCTCCTTGTCGTTGGTGTGCTGCCCCACCGAGAGCGCCATGTCGAAGCCGAGTTGTTTGACACGCTGATATGAGGCAACCATGTCGTCCAGCGTCGCCACCTGCACGTTGACGTGCTGCACCCGCGTGCGAATCGGGTTGACGGGCAGCAGCTTCACCGAGGCGACCGCGACGGAGTGGTGCCGCTCGTTGACCCGCAGAAAGCGAATCTTGAGCTTCATGCCGTTGATCGTCTCGTCGATGTAGTCGGACAACCGGGCGTCGAACACGTGGCTGTAGTAACCCCGGACCAGGTGGGGTTTCGTGGTGGTGAGGGCGACGTGGCCCATACCGCCTGCGCCGGTGACGAACCCGCTACCGGGGATGGTCAGCGGCAACGGGGTGGTACGCACGCGGGTGTAGACCTCCTGCGTCAACCCATTGGGGCCAGGAAACCGCAAGAATCGTTCGACACCACGCAGCTTGGCGTCCGCGTCGGTGCCCGCTGAGGTGGGCACGCCATGGTCGGCGACGCGGCGGGCGATCTCGTCGAAGGTGAGGTGATCGTCGAGGTGCCACCCCAGCGCCACGACATCCTCGGCCGGCCCCCGCCGCAGTAGCACCCGACATTCGTTCGCGTCGAGGCGAAATCGCATCGCGTCGGAGTCCATGTCGTCGACATGCATCCCGATCGCGTCCCCGCCGAATCTTCGCCAGTCGTCGAATCTCTGTGTCTCGATGACGATGTAGCCGAGGTGGACGTTGCCGAACACCGACGTCGCGGCGGCGGTCATCGCTGTCCTTCCAGGAAAGCGGCTGTCACGGCGTTGAAGAGGTCGGCGCGCTCCCACTGAACCCAGTGGCCGGTGTTGGCGGTGATCAGCACATCCGCGTTCGGCATCCGATCGCCCAGCATGGCTGCGCCGCTCGGCTTGTTGATCTTGTCGTCGCGGCCCCAGATCACCAGCGTCGGTGTGGAAAGCTTCGTGAGGCGGGCATCACGGGTGAAGTCCATCCGGATCAGCGTGCGTAGACCGGAGGGACGCTGCAGCGGCGGGTTGGCGACGACCTCGGGATCGATCGACGCGCGATGCCGAGATTCGATCAGCTCTTCCGGCACCGCATCGCCGTCGTGGACGAGATACGTCCGGATGAACGTGCGGAGTTTGTCGAGGCTGGGCCCGTCGCCGCCGTAATAGGCCAGCAGGCTCTTCAACCCGTCAGTGGGCAGCCCACGCGTGGTACCGACGCCGCCGGGCCCCATCAGCACCATCCTGTCGACCCGCTCGGGCGTGTCGAGCGCGAGCCGCAGCGCGCACGCCCCGCCATAGGAGTTGCCGACCAGATGGGCTCGGGGGATCTCGAGTCGGTCCAGCATCCCGCGGATGTGGTCGGCGAGGTAGCCGAACGGATCGCTGCCATCGACACCCTTGGCCGACCGACCATAACCCGGCAGGTCGGGAACGATGACGCGGAACCGCGCGGCCAGCGCATCGACGTTGCGGGAGTAGTTCGACAAACCCGATGCGCCGGGGCCACCGCCGTGCAGCAGGACGACCGGGACGCCGGCGCCCTTCTCTACCATGAAAATGTCTTTGCCGTTGACCCGAACCGTGCGTTCGGTCATTGTGCTGCTGGTCATTTCGCTTCCCTTACGCCGTGAAACCAGCCGGGGGAGCCGGCAATGGTTGGCCGGCTTCTGCGCCGGCGTAGATGAACCCGTCGGGGCGCACGACGACGGCCGATGCGCCCTTCTTCTCGAGCCAACGGACCAGCGAGGAGTCGCTGTCGACAAGGGAATCCGGGCTCGGGGCCGTCTCAGCCGGCGTGATCTTGAGCACGGGAACGCCGGCGGATCGCCAGGCCCGGAAGTCCGAGGGCGGGCCGAGGTGAAGAACCGTCCAACGGCCACCCACGATGTCGTCGAGGTGCACGGTGTCGCCCTTCTCGTCGACAACCCAAGGCTGGGGGATCAGCCACCCGGTCGCGCCGTTTCCGTTCTTGGCCACGAACCCGTCGGTGTAGCGCGCATCGGGAATCCACCGATGGTTGCGCAACCACGTCAGGGTGTAGGGCACTTTGGTGAGTGTCCGGAAGAAGTGGTTGCGCGCAGTGGCACGCCAGCGGTTGCGCTGGATGATGAGCTTGCCGATCTTGACCGCGCGGTTGGTCACCTCCGTGACGTGGGGCAGCCGCTCAACCTGATAGGAGTCGAGTACCGACTCGGGCAGCCTGCTGCCCAACACTGCGCCGAGCTTCCAGCACAGGTTGGCCACATCGCGAACCCCGGCGCACATGCCCTGACCGATCCACGGCGGCATCGCGTGGGCGGCGTCGCCGGCCAGGAATACCCGTCCGACTCGCCACCGGTCGGCGAACCGGACATGGTGGCTGTAACAGGCGTAGCCCAGGATCCTGACGTGGTCCTCGTCGATTCCCTGCGCCCGCAGGACCTTCCAGATCTCCTCTTCGCGAAGCAGGTCGCGTTCGTCCTCGCTCTCGTGCACCGGGAACTCCCAGCGATGGTGGCCCAGCGGGGTGGGGCAGTCGACGGTGGGGCGGGCGGGATTGCAGTGGAACCGGAGCCGGTCATGTCCCGGCCACTCCTTGAGCACCTTGGTGTCGATGACGATCCAGCGCTCGGCAAACGTCTTGCCGCTGAACCCGACGCCGAGCTGGGTTCGGATTGCGCTCGACCCGCCGTCGGCGGCGATCACGTAGGACGCCCGGATCCGCCGGAATTCGTCGACTGTGAGGTCGGCGAGCATCAACTCGACATGATCGGCGCGCTGAACGAGGCGCAGGCATTCGTGTTGGAGCAGCAGAGTCACGTTGGGGAAGCGGTCGACACCGTCCCGTAGCACCTGCTCGAGGGCGGGTTGATAAATGAACTGTTGAGGGGGATGACCGTTGCCGCGTGAGGTCGGAAGCAACTGAACGAACGGCACACCCTTGGCGTCGACGAAGGTCGCTCCGCACCCCGGCTGCATGTCGGCGTTGAGCCGATCGGCGAGTCCGATGTGCTGCCAGATGCGCACCACTTCTTCGTCGGTGGAGATCGCTCGCGCCCGCGCATAGATGTCGGGATCCCTTTCGACCACCACGACGTTGACCCCCATTTGCCCGAGCAGATTGGCGGCGGTGACGCCGACGGGGCCGTAGCCGACGATCGCAACGTCGTACGTCATCTGATCGCTCACGATCGGCCCCTTCGCCGCGGTTCTTAATGTAGTGATCCATACAGTAAGCTGTGGGTAGCGTGATCGTCAACACCGTCGAGGAGGCAGCGTGACGGAGACCAACCCCAGCAAGGGTCCGAAGGATCGACCGCGGCGCACCCGCGCCAACGGCGAGCAATCCCGGGAGCGGATCCTCGACGCGGCCACCGAAGTCGCCACCGAACGCGGCTATGACGGCACCACCATCTCCTTGGTCAGCAAGAAGAGCGGGCTGCCGCCAACCTCGATCTACTGGCACTTCGCGGACAAGGACGATCTGATCGCGGCGGTCATCGAGCGCAGTTTCGCCCGCTGGGTCGCGGCACTGGACTGGCCCGGCGCCGAGGCGCTCGAACAGCGCGCGAGGCAGATCGGGCCGCAGGTCGCCAAAGCGCTGCTGGACGCGCCGGACTTCATTCGCCTGGGCTTGATGTTGGCGCTGGAGCACCGCCCGGTGGAACCGCGGGCACGGGAGATGTTTCTTCAGGTCCGGGCCGAGGCGTTCCGGCGCTTCGCCGAGATCGTGCGGGGGCTGGCTCCCGAATTGGACGACGAGGGTGTGCGACTGATCACCACGTACGCCATTGCCGGCGCCGATGGCCTGTTCATCGCCAAGGAGGTCGGCGGCGACTCGGTGGACCTGATCAGGTTGTTCGATCTGCACGCGCGGATCGTGTTCGAAGCCGCGGTGAAACTGGTCGCCGAGGAACGCCAATGACTATCGCCCACGACCGGTTGGCCGATGCCGCAGATCTTCTCTACGCGGCCCAGATTCAGGTGGCGCCCATCCCGCCACTGATCCAGACGTGCCCGGAATTGGCTGTGGCCGAAGCGTATTGGATACAACGACGCAACATGGCTCGTCGTATCGAGGCGGGCGCGGCGCTGCGGGGCCACAAGATCGGCCTGACCTCCGCGCCGATGCAACAACTGCTCGGTGTCGACGAGCCGGACTTCGGCTTCATCCTCGACGACATGATCCTGGCTGACCGAAGCCGAGTTCCGGTGGCCACCTTCTGCGCCCCGCGGGTGGAACCCGAGGTGGCGTTTCTGTTGGGGGCGCCGCTGCGCGGACCCGGTGTGACGGCGGCCGACGTGATGGCTGCTACCGAGGCGGTGGCGCCCGCACTAGAGATCGTCGACAGCCGCATCGCCGACTGGCGCATCACGCTGGCCGACACCATCGCCGACAACGCGAGTTCCGGCGCGGTGGTGTTGGGGCAGTGGGTGCCGATCGATCACGCCCCACGGTTGCCGGACACCACTGCCATCCTCGCGGTCAACGGCGCGACGGTCGACTCCGGCGCCGGCGCCGCAGTGATGGGTGATCCCGCCGCCGCGGTCGCCTGGTTGGCCAACGCCCTCGCCCGCTACGACACGGCCATCGATGCCGGTCGGTTCGTGATGTCGGGCTCCTACACCGGCGCCCCGTTCGTTGCCGCCGGCGACCGAGTCTCGGCCCAGATCAGCGGGCTCGGCGCCGTCTCAGTGAGCTTCGAATAGCACCCGGGGCAGTGATCGCGTCTGCGCGGTTAGTCTCAGCTGGTGCGCGTCTACGTCCCCGCCACCTTGGCGATGTTGCAGCAGCTGGTCGCCGACGGATCGGTGCGCCCGGTCAGTGGAACCGCATTCGCGGTGACGCCCACCTTGCGCGAGGCCTACTCCGACGGTGACGACGAGGAGCTGGGCGAGGTCGCCCTGCGGGAGGCGGCGCTGGCGTCGCTGCGACTGCTCGACCAGGAGGCCGAGTCGGGACTGCCGCCGCGGCGCGCGGTGCTGGAAGCCGATGCCGGCGACGACGACGTCACGCTGCGCGCCGACCTCGACGACGCCGTGGTGCGGATCTCGGGAGACATCGCGCTGAATCGGGTGATCGCCGCCTACGTCGACAACGGCGCGGCAGAAGAAGCGGTCCGGGCGGCCATCGAGGTCATCGACGCGGCGGATCTGGGCGACGAGGACGCCGAACTGACCGTCGGCGACGCGCAGGACCACGACCTCGCGTGGTACGGACCACAGGAACTCCCGTTCCTGCTCGACCTGCTCTGAGGGCTCTGTCCGGTACCGTAAGTTACGGTACCGTAGGTACGCATCTGCGGGTACCGAGTTCACGCACACCGGGCAGGAGCCGTCATGGCCAAGAACACCGTCAAAACCTCGGCCAGGGTCGCCGACACCGTGCGGCCGAGCATCGCCGGGGCCAAGGGCAGGCCCGCTCTACAGCTGTTGCGGACGTTGGCCGGTCGGGTCACCACGCCGCTGCTTCCCGACGATTACCTCAAGCTGGCCAATCCGCTGTGGTCGGCACGTGAGCTGCGCGGCAAGATCGTCGAGGTCCGGCGCGAAACCGAGGACTCCGCGACCCTGGTGATCAAACCGGGTTGGGGGTTCTCATTCGACTACCAGCCGGGCCAGTACGTCGGCATCGGCGTGCTCGTCGACGGTCGGTGGCGGTGGCGGTCGTACTCGCTGACCGGAGTTCCTGCCGAGCGCGGGAGCGGTGGCACCCGCTCGCGCATCATCACGATCACGGTCAAGGCCATGCCCGAGGGGTTCCTGTCGACGCATCTGGTCGGTGGGGTGGCGCCTGGCACGATCGTGCGATTGGCCGCCCCCCAGGGCAACTTCGTGCTGCCTGACCCGGCGCCGGGGTCTGTGTTGTTCCTCACCGCGGGTTCGGGGATCACCCCGGTGATGTCGATGCTGCGCACACTGGTGCGTCGCGGCCAGCTCGGCGCCGCCGGACACATCGTGCACGTGCACTCGGCGCCGACCGAGGCCGATGTGCTGTTCGCGTCCGAATTGGCCGGACTCCAAGACCGGTTCGACGGTTACCGGCTCTCGGTTCGGGCAACCCGCTCGCAGGGCCGATTGGACCTGTCCCACCTCGACGAGGTGGTGCCGGATTGGCGGGAGCGTCAGACCTGGGCATGTGGGCCTGCGGAGATGCTGGAGTCTGCCGAGCGCACCTGGTCGGCGGCGGGGCTGTCCGACCGGCTGCACCTGGAGAGGTTCGCGGCCTCGCGGGCTGCGGCCCACGGCAGCGGCGGCACGGTCGAGTTCGCACGGTCGGACAAGACGGCGCTGACCGACGGTGCGACGTCGCTGATGGAAGCCGGGGAGCAGGCCGGCGTGCAGATGCCGTTCGGCTGCCGGATGGGGATCTGTCAGTCGTGCGTGGTGGGTCTGCTCGACGGCCACGTGCGCGACCTGCGCACCGGAATGGAACACGATCCGGGGTCGCGGGTGCAGACCTGCGTGACGGCGGCGTCCGGTGATTGCGTTCTGGACGTGTGAGGTTTACTGGGTAGTAACCTACGGGTACGTAGGTTACGGTAGCGTAGGTAGGCGAGAGGAGGCTGGATATGGCGATCACCGACGTACCCGAGTTCGCGCATCTCACCGATGCCGACATCGAGAGCCTTGCGCACGAACTCGACACGATCAGGCGAGACATCGAAGACTCTCGCGGCGAACGCGACGCGCGCTACATCCGCCGCACCATCGCTGCGCAGCGCGCGCTGGAGGTCACCGGCCGGCTCCTGCTGGCCGGAAGTTCCAAGCGGGCCTTCTGGTGGGCAGGCGCCACCACGCTGGGCGTGGCCAAGATCATCGAGAACATGGAGATCGGGCATAACGTCATGCACGGTCAGTGGGATTGGATGAACGATCCCGAGATCCACTCCTCGACGTGGGAATGGGACATGAGCGGGGCGTCGAAGCATTGGCGCTTCACGCACAACTTCATGCACCACAAGTACACCAACATCCTCGGGATGGACGACGACGTGGGTTACGGCGTCATCCGGGTCACCCGTGACCAACGCTGGCGGCCGTTCAACCTGAGCAACCTGTTCTTCAACACCCTGCTGGCGGTGGCCTTCGAATGGGGAGTGGGCCTGCAGCATCTGGAGCTCGGCAAGATCTTCAAGGGCCGCGACGACCGCAAGGCGACGATGGGGCGGGTGCGCGAGTTCGGCGTGAAGGCCGGCAACCAAGTGGTCAAGGACTACGTCGCCTACCCGGCCCTCACCTCGTTGTCCCCGCACGCCTCCTTCAAGTCCACCCTCAAAGCCAACGCGGTGGCCAACGTCATCCGCAACGTGTGGGCCAACGCGGTCATCTTCTGCGGGCACTTCCCGGACGGTGCGGAGAAGTTCACCAAGACCGACATGGCCGGGGAGACCCGCGGCGAGTGGTACCTGCGCCAGATGCTGGGCAGTGCGAACTTCGAGAACGGCCCGGTGCTGCGCTTCATGAGCGGCAACCTGTGCCACCAGATCGAACACCATCTGTTTCCGGACCTGCCCAGCAACCGGTACTACGAGATCTCGGTGCGGGTGCGCGAGATCTGTGACAAGTACGACCTGCCCTACACCACCGGCAACTTCGCTGTGCAGTACGGCAAGTCGTGGCGCACCATCGCCAAACTGTCGCTGCCCGACCGGTTCTTGCACGACACCGCCGACAACGCGCCCGAAACCCGCAGTGAAGCGATGTTCGCCGATCTGCCCGCCTCCGAACGCCGCGGCCTGAAGTCGGCGATCGCGGCGGTGCGTGAGCGGCGCCGCGCCAAGCGAGCCGAGAAGGCCGAGCTCAGATCGGCGGCCTGACACCGCGAGGCTGCGTTGAGGACGGGATCCGCTCTTCCGCCCTCGACGCAGCCTCGCGTCAGGCTCAGTCCGGCACGTAGTCGAAGGTGTCCGGGTCGGGGCCGATGCGGCCCGAGCCGCCCTTGTCCAGCGCCGAGACCGCGGCGAAATCGTCGTCACCGAGCTCGAAGTCGAACAGCGCGAAGTTGTCCCGGATGCGTTGCTCGGTCACCGATTTGGGGAAGACGATGTCACCGCGCTGGATGTGCCAGCGCAGCACCACCTGAGCCGGGGTCTTGCCGATCGACTCGGCGATACCGGTGATGGCCGGATCATCGAGCACCTTGCCCTGCGCAATCGGCGACCACGCCTCGGTGGCGATGCCGTGCTCCCGTCCGTAACCGCGCACCTCGTCATTGGCGAAGTACGGATGCACCTCGATCTGATTGACCGCCGGCACGGTGCCGGTTTCGTCGGCCAGCCGCTGCAGATGGGGGATCTGGAAATTAGAGACGCCGATGCTGCGTGCGCGCCCGTCGTTCTTGAACTCCTCCAACGTCTTCCACGTCGAGACGAAGTCGCCGTCATACAGCGTCGGCAGTGGCCAGTGGATCAGGAACAGGTCCACGTAATCGAAACCGAGCTCGGTCAACGTGGCGTCGAATGCACGGCGGGCGTCGTCGGGTCGGTGGTAGCCGTTGTTGAGCTTGCTGGTGACGTACACCTGCGAACGGTCGATGCCGGAGTCGCGCACGGCCTGGCCGACACCTTTCTCATTCTGGTACATCTGAGCGGTGTCGATGTGGCGGTAGCCGATGTCGAGCGCAGTCCGGACCGCCGAGGCGGTCTCGTCGGGCGCAACCTGGTAGACCCCGAACCCCAGCTGCGGGATGCGGGTGCCGTCGTTCAGTGCGATTGCAGGTACTTCAGTCATAGGGATTCACTCTGCCTTCCTCTGCCCTCTTCCGCCTGTGCGTGCCCCACCGGTGCGGCATGCAAACACATCGCCACAGAGCTCGCTCACGTCTCGCGCAGCGCGGTCAGCAGGCGCCGGGTGGCACCCACTCGTGCCGCGGCGGGGCCGGTCAGTTCGTCCAGCGCGCACTCGGGATCGGCCGGTGGCCCCATGTGCCCGCAACCGCGCGGACACTCGTCGATGGCCTCGGCGAGGTCGGAGAACGCCAGCACCACATCGTCGGGTGCGATGTGGGCCAGCCCGAACGACCGGATACCCGGGGTGTCGATCACCCAGCCGCCCGACTGCAGCGGCAGCGCCACCGACTGCGTCGAGGTGTGCCGGCCCCGGCCGATGTCGGTGACCGCGCCGATCGCCCGATCTGCTTCGGGCACAAGGCGATTGACCAACGTAGACTTGCCGACCCCGGAATGCCCCAGTAGGGCGGTGACCTTGTCGGTCAGCAGCGACTCGACTGCGACCAGCGGATCGTCGCGACCTGCGGTGGTGATCACCAGGTCCAGGTCGGCGAACTGCTCGGCGAACGGTCCGGCCGGCGCCAGGTCGGTCTTGGTCAGGCACAGGATCGGCGCCAGCCCACCGGCGTAGGCGGCAATCAGCGCACGCTCCACCAACCCGGCCCGCGGGGGAGGGTCGGCCAACGCCACCACGATCAGCAACTGGTCGGCGTTGGCCACCACCACCCGCTCGGTGGGGTCGGTGTCATCGGCGGTGCGGCGCAACACCGTTCGACGAGGACCGCGGCGCACGATACGAGCCAGGGTGTCGGTACGACCGGACAGGTCACCCACGATGTCGACATCGTCTCCGACCACGATCGGAGTGCGGCCCAGTTCCCGGGCCCGCATCGCAGTGACGTGACGTGCCGGGTCTCGGCCGAGAACGCACCCCCACCGCCCGCGGTCGACGGTGACGACCATCCCCTGCTGGGCGTCGGCGTGCTCGGGGCGGGTCTTGGTCCGCGGCCGGGTACCGCGTCCCGGGCGCACCCGGACATCGGATTCGTCGTACTCACGCCGACCCAAGGGTCAACCTCGCGGCTGGTCGGTCTGACCGGCCAGCATGTCGGCCCACAGTGCGGTGAACCGTGGCAGCGTCTTGGCGGTGGTGCCGATGTCCTCGACCTCGATGCCGGGGACCCGCAGCCCGATGATCGCGCCGGCGGTGGCCATCCGGTGGTCGGCATAGGACTGCCACACCCCGCCGTGCAGCGGCTGGGCGGTGATGGTCAGCCCGTCCTCAGTCTCCTGGCACTGACCACCGATCCGGTTGATCTCCGTGCTGAGCGCGGCCAGCCGATCGGTCTCGTGTCCGCGCAGGTGCGCAATGCCGCGCAGCCGCGACACCGACCCGGAGGCCGCCAGAGCCGCCAGCGCTGCGACCGACGGGGCGAGCTCACCGACGGCGCGCAAATCGACGTCGATGCCGCCGTAGCCGGTAGCGCCCTGCACCTCGAGATACGCGCTGCCGGTGCGCACCTCGGCGCCGAAGCTGGTGAGGATGCCCACGATGGCATCGGCGGGCTGGGTGCTGGTCGTCGGCCAGCCGGTGAGTCGCACCGAGCCACCGCTGACCACCGCCGCGCCCAGAAACGGCACCGCGTTGGACAGATCGGGCTCGATCATCCAGTCGCGTGCGGCGATCGGTCCCGGCGCGACGCGCCAGCGGTCGGGCGCGGAGTCGTCGACGTCTACCCCGGCATCGCGCAGCATCGCCACCGTCATCGCCACGTGCGGCGCCGACGGCACGGCCCCGCCGGTGTGCACGATCGTCAGCCCGTCGTCGAACGCGGCCGCCGACAACAACAACCCCGAGACGAACTGTGACGAGCCCGAGGCGTCGATGTCGACGGTGCCCCCGCGCACCCCGCCGGTTCCGCGCACCGTGAACGGCAGACCGTCGCCGTCGACATCCACGCCCAGTGCGCGCAGCCCGTCCAGCAGCGGCTTGATCGGCCGGGCCCGGGCCTGCTCGTCGCCGTCGAAGGTGACCGACTCGCGGCCCAGAGCGGCGATCGGGGGGACGAAACGCAGCACGGTGCCCGCCAGCCCGCAGTCGACGCGCGTCCCCGGCGCTGCGGCCAGCTCACCGCCGACCGTCAGCGCGGTGTCATCGGCCGGATCGGCCCCCACGTCGACGCCCAGGGCCCGCAGGGCCCCGATCATCAGGTCGGTGTCGCGGCTGCGCAGCGCACCGGACAGGGTGGAACGACCCTGCCGAGTCCCGAGGGCCGCCAGCACCAGGGCCCGATTGGTCTGGGACTTCGAGCCGGGCACCGTCACGGTCGCATGGATGGGCGTGGACGTCGACGGGGCCGGCCAGGTGGTCACCGGTTCATTCTGGCTTGTCGGGAGTTTCTGCCACCATGGGGACCATGTGCGGGCGATTCGCGGTGACGACCGATCCGGCGCTGCTTGCCGAGAAGATCAAGGCCATCGACGAAACCACGGGGTCGGGAAAGAACTCTGCGGCCCCGAACTACAACGTCGCACCCACCACCACGGTGGCTACCGTCGTCAAACGGCACACCGACCCCGACGACGAGTCGACACGGCGGGTGCGGCTGATGCGCTGGGGTCTGATCCCGCCGTGGACCAAGTCCACCGAGGATGGCAGCCCGGACAACAAGGGACCGTTGCTGATCAACGCCCGCTCCGACAAGGTGACGACGTCGCCGGCGTTCCGCGGTTCGGCCAAGAACAAGCGTTGTCTGGTGCCGATGGCCGGCTGGTACGAGTGGATGGGCCAAAAAGGCTCCAAGACACCGTTCTTCATGTACGCCGGCGATGGCGAACCGCTGTTCATGGCCGGTCTGTGGACGACGTGGCGGCCCAAGGAGGCATCGTCGGACGTCAAGCCGCTGCTCAGCTGCACCATCATCACCACCGACGCCGCCGGCCCGCTGGCCGAGATCCACGACCGGATGCCGCTGACCATCAGCACCGACGATTTCGACCACTGGCTGGACCCTGACGCGCCGATCGACGAAGGTCTGCTGCGTGGCCACGGTGACCTCGACCGCATCGAGATTCGGGAGGTGTCCCGACTGGTCAACAGCGTGCGCAACAACGGACCCGAGCTGATCGAGCCGGCCCAGCCCGAGGCCGAGCAAGGCACCCTGCTTTGACCCGGCCGCTGGCCGACCCGGAAGTGGTCGATGCGCTGGCGTTCGATCTGCGCTGGGCCGGCTACACCACCGACGGCGTCACCGACCTGCTCGGCGCCGACGCCGGCGCGGCGTTCAGCCGAGGACTGTGGTGGTCGGCGCTGCGGGCCACCGAACGCGCTACGCCGGAGCTGGAGCCGCTGGCGATCCTGGTGCGACTGTTTCTGCTCGGCACCGAGGAAAGCCGCGAGCGCGTTGCGCTGGCGCTGCCCAGTGCCGGGCTGGACGCACTGCTCGCGCACGGCGTCGTCGAACCCGCCGGTGCCGGCGCGTTGCGGGCCGCGCTGGACCTGCGCCCGCACAGCGACGGCGCCCGCGACTACCTGGTGGCCTCCGACCAGGACGCCGCGCTTCGGCCCGGACCGGTGCGCCGCGACCACGTGCTGGGCATCGGCGGTGCATCGGTCTCACTGGCACATGCGGTGGTGCGCACCCCGGTCGGACGCGCGTTGGACCTCGGCACCGGATGCGGCATCCAGGCGCTGCATCTGGACGCGCACTGCGCCGAGATCGTGGCCACCGACACCAACGACCGGGCCCTGGCGCTGGCGGCGGTCACCGCACGCCTCAACGGGATGTCGTGGGATCTGCGGTGCGGCAGTCTGTTCGAGCCCGTCGAGGGGCAACGCTTCGATCTGATCGTGTCCAACCCGCCCTTCGTCGTCGGGGTCGGGGCACTGGACTACATCTACCGGGACTCGGGCATGGTCGCAGACACACTGTGCGAGAACCTGATCCGGCAAGTGGGCGACCATCTGGAGCCGGGTGGCACGGCGCAGATCATGGCGAACTGGATTGTGCGCGACGGGCAGGACTGGCGCGATCGGGTGCGCGGATGGCTGGCCGGCACCGGCCTGCACGCGTGGGTGGTGCAACGCGAGTTCGCCGACCCGATCAGCTATGTCTCGCTGTGGACCTCCGATGCCGGCGAACTACCACAGGATGCGGCGCGCCGCGGTGGGCAATGGCTGGACTGGTTCGCCGAGCAGGACATCGCCGGTGTCGGGATGGGCATGATCACCGCTCGCGCTCCCCGGGTCGGCGAGACGCGTCCGGCGGATGTGGTGCTCGAAGAGATCACCGGCGCCGGGGAGGCGCTGACCGGGCCGGAGGTGGACGCGTTCTTCGCCCGCCGCGAATACCTGCACGACACCGGTGACGACCAGTTGCTGGCCGCCCGGCTGACCACCGCGCCGGTGTTCCTGGAGGAGCAGTCGCTGCCCGGGCCCGACGGCTGGCAGGTCGTCGGCGCCGCCGTGCGTCGCCCGGGCGGTCCGGGCGCGGTCCTCGGCGTCGACGAGGTGTCGCGCGCGCTGCTGGCCGGCTGTCGTGGCGAGGTGCCGCTGGGCACGCTGATCGAGCTGCTGGCCGCCCATCACGGTGTGACGGCCGACGCGCTTTCGGGTGCCGCGCTGCCGGTGGTCCGCGAGGCGATCGGGCGGGGAATTCTCTACCAGGCGCAGTGAGGGTTCATTCGCGCAGTTTCGCGGTGACCACCACATAGGGTGCGGTGAAAACCACCGCCCCGGTGGGCTCGACGTGCGGCTGCAGCGCTTTCTCGAACTCCCCGGCCAGCGTGTCCTGCACGGCGGATTCGACCCGGCGGAAGGTCTCCACGTGCACCGGTGACTCCGCGCGCAGGAAATGCAGCGCCGCGTCCATCGACGCGAACTCCCACCGGTGTCTACCACTCTGGAGGTCGATCTCGTCGAAATGCGGAGCCAAGCGAGCGGTCAGCATGTCGGCGTCGCCCCACTGATCGGGGGAGAAGCCCGACGATGCCGGTGGCCCCAGCACGGTGACCACCGGATCGAACAGCGGGTTGCTGCTGTCCCGGACCCAGGCCGAAAACGCAAGGACACCAGTGGGTTTGAGGACCCGGGCCAGCTCGGTGACCTGGGCGGCGGGGTCGACGAAGATGATGCCCATGTTCGAGACCGCGGCATCGAAACCCGCAGCCGGCAGACCGGTGTCGGAGGCGTCGCCGACGCGCCAGGTGACGGATTCGGCGCCGCTGCGCTGTTCAGCGATGGCGAGCAGTTCGGGGGTGTAGTCCACCCCGGTGACCCGAGCGCCCCGCGCGGCTGCGGCCAGCGCGGCGCTGCCCGTTCCGCAGGCGAGGTCGACCACCGCGGCGTCACGCAGGGAATGCAGGCGTTCGGCCGCGTGGACGACCTCTTCGCCGATCGGGGCGATCCGGTCCCCGACCGCGTCGTAGCGTCCAGACGACCAGATTGTCATGCGCTGAGGTTAGGCCAACTGCCCGCGAAAGTGCGGTCTCCGTAGTCAGACAGGGGGCGGCGACTACCGTGAGAGCACTTTCGTGGGAATCACGGGCCGGTGTAGCCGGGCGGGTTGGCGCCCTCGACCCAGAAGTCCACACCGAGCTCGGCGCCGGGCACACAGTCGTACACCGACAGGTCGGTGACGCCGGACTCCAGCAGCACGTCCTCGCACAGCAACGTGTTGCCGGTGAACGTCGAGGGTTTGGTCAGCACGGCGTACGCCGCATCGGAGTACACCTCGGGTTTGCGCGATCGGGCCATCGACTCGTCGCCGCCGAGCAGGTTCTGCACCGCCGCGGTGGCCACCATGGTGCGCGGCCACAGCGTGTTCGACGCGATACCCGCATCGCGCATCTCTTCGGCGATACCCAACGCGCACAACGTCATCCCGAACTTCGCCATCATGTACGGGGTGGGGCGCAGCCACTTGGATTCCAGCAGGATCGGCGGCGAGAGCGTCAAGATGTGCGCATTGTCGCGGCCCTTCATATGTGGGATGCAGGCCTGCGACACCGCGTAGGTGCCGCGCACCTGGATGCCGTTCATCAGATCGAACCGCTTGAGCGGCACGTCCTCGATCGAACCCAGGTTGATCGCCGAGGCGTTGTTGACGCAGATGTCGATACCGCCGAACTGTTCGACGGCCCTGGCCACGGCCTCGGTGACCGAGTCTCCGTCTCGGATGTCGCCGACGATCGGCAAGGCCTGCCCGCCGACCTCCTCGATCTCCTTGGCCGCGGTGTAGACGGTGCCGGGCAGCTTGGGATGCGGTTCGGCGGTCTTGGCGACCAGCGCGACATTCGCCCCGTCAGCGGCGACACGCTTGGCGATCGCCAACCCGATACCGCGGCTGGCTCCGGAGATGAACATGGTTTTTCCCGCTAGCGACATGGGGCCAGCCTAGATCGCCCGGATGTCGGCGACGGCTGCGTTGGTCAACCGCACCAGATCATGCGGATCCAGCCCTACCTCCAGCCCGCGCTTGCCGGCGCTGCACCACACCCGGTCCCACTGCAGCGCCGAGGCGTCCAGCACCGTGGGCAGGGCTCTGCGCTGGCCCAGCGGAGAGATACCGCCCACCACGTACCCGGTCGCGCGCTGAGCGGACGTCGGGTCGGCCATCGTCGCTCGTGGGGCACCCAGGGCCGCCGCAGCCGCTTTGAGGGACAACTTCGCCGACACCGGCAGCACCGCCACCCCCAGGCCGGTGGGCAGCGACACGACGAGTGTCTTGAAGATCTGGTCGGCGGCCACACCGTCGCGGGCCAGTTCGTCGACGGCTTCGGCGCCGAACGACGCGCTGCGCGAATCGTGGCGATACTGCAGCACGCTGTGCGGCGCCCCGGCGGCCACCAGGGCGGCGATTGCCGGAGTCGCCGAGCGAGCCACCGGCACAGACTAAGCCCGTACGCGGGAACAACGGCCCCGGCGGGTGGTGTTGTCCCCGGTGGCGCGCACCGACGATGCGTGTGGGCCGAGCAGATTATCTGGGGCTTGTCACGGGCAGCCTCTAGGATCGGCGGAAGGGGATAGCTGGTGCCAACGTTGGCCTTGAAGGACCCCGAGGTCCCGGTCGTACTACCGGGCCTCTTCGGTGGCGCCACGACAGAAGGGACGGTGTTCCCCACGATGACCGACACCGACGGGTTGGCCACAGAGGCCACCCTCGACGGGAAAGACCTCGACGGACACACCAGACCGGCGCGCGAGGAGACCGACGCCGAGCTGACTGCCCGGTTCGAACGCGATGCGATCCCGCTGCTCGACCAGCTCTACGGCGGCGCCATGCGGATGACACGTAACCCCGCCGACGCCGAGGACCTGCTGCAGGAAACGATGGTGAAGGCCTACGCCGGGTTCCGCTCGTTCCGCGAGGGCACCAACCTCAAAGCCTGGCTGTACCGGATCCTGACCAACACCTACATCAACAGCTACCGCAAGAAGCAGCGTCAGCCCGCGGAGTATCCGACCGAGGAGATCACCGACTGGCAGCTGGCGGCCAACGCCGAACACACGTCGACCGGACTGCGTTCCGCCGAGGTCGAGGCGCTGGAGCTGCTGCCGGACAGCGAGATCAAGGAAGCTCTGCAGGCGCTGCCCGAGGACTTCCGGATGGCGGTGTACTACGCCGACGTCGAAGGCTTCCCGTACAAGGAGATCGCCGAAATCATGGACACACCGATTGGGACGGTGATGTCGCGGCTGCACCGCGGCAGACGCCAACTGCGTGAGTTGTTGAGCGAGGTAGCCCGTGACCGCGGGTTCCTGCGCGGTGAGCAGGTCGACGCAGCCGAAGGGGTCACGTCATGAGCGAGAAAGAATTCTCCGCAGAGCAGGCTGAGGCCGAGGAGCGATGGCGGCCGCCAGTGGGGCCGGTCGACCCCGAGCACCCCGAGTGCGCGGCGGTGATCGCCGAAGTGTGGACGCTGCTCGACGGCGAGTGCACCGCGGAGACCCGCGACAAACTGCGCCAGCACCTCGAGGAATGCCCGACGTGCCTACGCCACTACGGCGTCGAGGAACGCGTCAAGCGACTCATTGCCGCCAAATGCAGTGGCGAACGTGCCCCGGACAGCTTGCGGCAGCGGCTGCGCATCGAAATCAGTCGCACCACGATCATCCGCGGCTGACCAGCCCCGCTGCGACCCCAGGACGGGAGCCGCAGCGCTGGCGCCTAGCGACCTACCGACTTCGAGCCGGCGTTGGGCCGCTTGCCGTGATTGGCCTTCGAGTGCTTGCGGTCGCGCTTCTTACGGCCACGCTTGGCCATGATGAACCTCCAACAGGTCGGTGGGTGTGAGCCCGCGAGCGGCGGGTCGGTTGCGTCCCATTGTCGCACGGCCTGCCGACAACACTTCTCCGCCCGCCAGCGGCCTTGCAGGACCGGCGACAGCCGTTGTGGTTCGATAGACGCGACAGGCACCAGCCGTAAGGGAGTGGGGTGAAGATGGCCGAGGACGTTCGCGCGGAAATCGTGGCCAGTGTGCTCGAGGTCGTGGTTAACGAGGGCGATCAGATCGGTGAAGGCGACACCCTGGTGCTGCTCGAGTCGATGAAGATGGAGATCCCGGTGCTCGCCGAGGTCGCCGGGACCGTCAGCAAGGTCAGTGTGGCCGTCGGTGACGTGATCCAGGCCGGCGACCTGATCGCCGTCATCAGCTAGCCAGCTGCCCCGGCCACCCATCCCACCCAGCAGCCAGTTTCGTCATGTCGACCCTCGGTGACCTGCTCGCCGAACACACCGTGCTGCCCGGCAACGCCGTCGACCACTTGCATGCGGTGGTCGGAGAGTGGCAACTGCTGGCCGATCTGTCGTTCGCCGACTACCTGATGTGGGTGCGTCGCGACGACGAGATGCTGGTGTGCGTGGCACAGGTGCGGCCCAACACCGCCCACACCGTGCTGCTCACCGACGCGGTGGGCAGCACCGCCGAGCCCGAAGACCTCCCGATCGTGACCGACGCGTTCCGATCCGGGGCCATCGGACGCGTCACCGTCGACGGCCACGACGGCGCCCCGGGTCTCAACGTCGAGGCCGTCCCGGTGCGCCACGAGAACACCGTCGTCGCGGTCCTGACCCACCAGACCTCACTGGCGCCGCGCCAGGCCAGCCCACTGGAAGCGGCCTACGTCGACTGTGCCGGGGACCTGCTGCACATGCTCTCGGAGGGCACCTTCCCCAACGTCGGCGACCTGGCGATGTCGCGCTCCAGCCCGCGCGTCGGGGACGGCTTCATCCGCCTCGACGAATCCGGCGTGGTGGTCTTTGCCAGCCCCAACGCGCTCTCGGCCTACCACCGGATGGGTTTGACCGCAGAACTGGAAGGCCACAACCTGGTCGCGATCACCCGCCCGCTGATCTCGGACCCGTTCGAGGCCCAGGAGCTGGCCAACCATGTCCGGGAATCGCTGACCGGCGGGTCGAGCATGCGGATGGAAGTCGACGCCAACGGTGCGGCCGTGCTGGTGCGCACGTTGCCGCTGGTGGTGCACGGTGCCCCGGTGGGCGCCGCGGTGCTGATCCGCGACGTCACCGAGGTCAAACGCCGGGATCGAGCGCTGCTGTCCAAGGACGCGACGATCCGCGAGATCCATCACCGCGTCAAGAACAACCTGCAGACGGTGGCCGCGCTGCTCAGATTGCAGGCCCGACGCACCACCAACCCGGAAGGCCGGGAGGCACTGATCGAGTCGGTACGCCGGGTGTCCTCGATCGCGCTGGTCCACGATGCGCTGTCGATGTCAGTCGACGAGGAAGTCAACCTCGACGCGGTGGTGGACCGCATCCTGCCGATCATGAACGACGTCGCCATCGTCGATGCACCGATCCGCATCAACCGCGTCGGCGAGCTCGGCGTGCTCGACGCCGACCGCGCGACCGCGCTGATCATGGTGATCACCGAACTGGTGCAGAACGCGATGGAGCACGCCTTCGACGCCACCACCAGCCAGGGCTGTGTCACGATCCGCGCCGAACGTTCCGCCCGCTGGCTCGACGTCGTGGTCCACGACGACGGCCGCGGTCTGCCCGACGGATTCAGTCTGGAGAAGTCCGACCGCCTCGGCTTGCAGATCGTCCGGACCCTGGTGTCAGCCGAACTCGACGGCTCGCTCGGTGTGCACGAGGGCGCCTCCGGCGGCACCGACGCGGTGCTGAGGGTGCCGATCGGGCGACGTCCTCGGGTCAGCCAATACTGAGAAATGGCCGTTTGTCCGACCGATTGGTCAGGTGGTGACCATTGGCTGCAAATGGTGCAAATGCCACCGAATTGTCGCGACATAGTTACGGCCCCGACTTGCGTCGGGGCCGTAAACAGCGCGAGTCAAGCGCGAGGACGCGATCTAGACCCCGGTACGGGCCTTCGTCCGAGCATTGCGGCGCTTGAGCGCGCGACGCTCGTCCTCGCTCATCCCGCCCCACACACCGGCATCCTGGCCGGACTCCAAAGCCCAGCTCAAGCACTCGGCGGTGACGGGACAACGGGTGCATACCAGCTTTGCGTCAGCGATCTGGGCGAGCGCCGGTCCGCTGTTCCCGACCGGGAAGAACAGCTCCGGGTCCTCGTCGCGACAGACGGCCTTGTGGCGCCAATCCATGAGTGTGACTTCCTTTCATATGCGCAGCAGGGCGCACGAGATTTACTTCGGCTGTTAACGCGAGCGCACAGAATGTTTCTGCGCTGTTGCATCCGATGCTTTCACAGGCTCAACGGATGTCAATAGAAGTTCGTTAACACGTGGGCTATCTCACTACGGTGGTCCGTTACCGGACCCATAACCCCGTTGTACTACGATAAACCCACCTGCGCCCAAAAACCTCGCTGTGAGATAGCTTGCATTTGGCGTTTGCGCAGATCAGAGCCTGTTTTTTGGTTCGCTTGGCGGCGGTGCGATGACAGCGAGCGCGTCCGGCACCGCGACGAAGTGCATGGTTTCGCGCTCACCGAGGTAATCCCCGTCGATCTGGCAGGACACCGGCGTGGTGCTCGTCACCGTCACCCACGCCACATCGTCGTCGCGCACCAGATGCTTGGCTGTGATCTTGGGTTTGCGCGAGAGCATCTGACGCACCAGCCCCAAGTTGGCCCAGACATTCATGCTGGTGGTGGCGAAAACACCGAGCCCGGTCTCGAACGTGGTGTCCGGGTTGGTCCACACCGGTCGGGCGTTGGCGTAGGTCCACGGGCTGGAGTTCGACACGAACGCAAAGTGCACGCCGGCCACCGGCTCGCGGCCGGGCAGGCGCAGCGTCAGCGTCGGCTCCTTGCGCACACTGGCCAGCACCTCGCGGATCGCGACACGGATGTAGCGCGCCGCGGTGACTTTGCGGCCGCGGGCGCGTTGTGCCTCCACCGCGGCCACCACGTCACCGTCGACACCCATCCCGGCGGTGAACACCCCCCAGCGCTCGCCGCAGTCCATCAGTCCGATGCGCCGCCAGGTGCGGGTGCGCCGGTAGTCGCTGAGCAGGTCCACGAGTTGGTTGGTGGCCTCGATCGGATCGGGACTGATGCCCAGCGCGCGGGCGAACACGTTGGCCGAGCCGCCCGGCACCACGCCGACCGCCGGGCCCGCGCCGGTGGGGCCACATTCACCGAGGATGCCGTTGACGACCTCGTTGACCGTGCCGTCGCCGCCATGCACGATCAGCACGTCGACTCCGGTGCGGGTGGCCTCGCGGGCCAGTTCGACGGCGTGACCGCGGTGATCGGTGTGCGCGACGGTCAGCGACACCCGGCTCTCCAACGCATGGGCCAGCAGGTCACGGCCGGCCGGCGTCGTCGATGTCGCATTCGGGTTGACGATCAGCACGGCACGCACGGGGCTTGAGCCTAACCGGCCCGCCGGAAGCGCCGGTACCGTACAACGGTGACCGAACGTCGACTGCTTCTCGTCAACGGGCCGAACTTGAACCTCCTGGGTACCCGTCAGCCCGAGGTGTACGGAACGACAACGCTCCCCGAGATCGAGGCGCGGGTGCGCGAGGTGGCCGCCGAGCTGGGCTTCGACGTGCGGGCGGTGCAGAGCAACCACGAGGGCGCGCTGGTCGACGCGATCCAGGCCGCGCGCACCGACTGTGTGGGCATCGTGATCAACCCCGCCGCCTACAGTCACACCTCGATCGCCCTCGCCGACGCGTTGCGCTCGGTGGCGCTGCCGGTGGCCGAAGTACACCTGAGCAACATCGCGGCCCGCGAGCAGTTCCGCCACCACTCCTACATCTCGGCAGTGGCCGAGGTGGTCATCGCCGGCGCCGGACCGCTGGGTTACGAGTTCGCCGTGCAGTTCTTCGCCGACCGGCTGGGACGCTGATGCCTCCCGCGGTGCGTATCGCCGGTTCCATCGCCGCCCTGCAGGGCCTGCTGGCCCTGGTGGTGGCCGGCGTGCTGATCGTGCGGGAGGCGGCCGGACACCACGAGGAGGCGATCAGCGGGTACGGCACCGCGGGATGGTTCGTGATCGTGGGTTCGGCGGTGCTCGCGGCCGGTTGGGCGTTGTGGACCGGACGCCGATGGGGACGCGGCATCGCCGTGTTCGCCAACCTGTGCCTGCTCGGGGTGGCCTGGTATGTGTTCAGCTCGGGCCGGCTGTCCTACGCCATCCTGGTGGCGGCGGTGGCGGTCACCGTGCTGGGGCTGCTGTTCAGCCGCTCAGCGGTGCATTGGCTGACTCAGCCCGGACCGGAGGACGACTCGGCGGCCAGTTCGGCCAGCCGCGGCCCGGACACCCGGTAGGTGGTCCACTCGTCCTGCGCAGCCCCGCCGACGCTGTCGTAGAGCGCGATGGCATCGACGTTCCAGTTCAACACCGCCCAGCTCAGGCGGGTGTAGCCGCGCTGCACACATTCCTGGGCCAGGGTCGCGAGCAGCCGCCGGGCCAGCCCGCGCCTGCGGAACGCCGGGCGCACGAACAGGTCCTCCAGGTAGATGCCGGCCACCCCGTCCCACGTCGAGAAGTTGCGGAACCACAAGGCGCCCGCCGCGATCTGACCGTCCACCTCGACCACATGACCGAACACCGCCGGCTCGGGGCCGAAAAGTGCTTCGCGCAACTGGTTTTCGGTCACGGTGCACTCGTGCGCGGCGCGCTCGAACTCGGCGAGCTCGTGAATGACGGCGGTGAGCTCGGCTTCGTCGCCGGGCCGCGCAACGCGAATGGTCTCACTCACTGCTGACTCCCAACGCCGACAGAATCGTCGTGAATTTCGTGGTGGTTTCGGTGACTTCCTCGTCCGGGTCGGATTCGGCCACGATACCCGCCGCCGGAATGCGCGAGGGCGCTGCGCCGGTCGGCGGAAAGTTGCGCACCCCGGATCGTCACCACCCAGCGGCCGTCACCGCGCTGGTCACACCATCCCACCGCGCCGGCGTAGAACCCGCGGTTGCCCTCCATCTCGGCGATCATCGCCACCGCGCGTTCGGTAGGCGTCCCGCCCACAGCCGGGGTGGGGTGCAGCGCCAGCGCCAAATCCAATGCAGTGGTTGATCTTTGGCGCAACGTGGCCGAAATCGGTGTCGACAGGTGCCACACCGCGGCGGTTCTGCTGAGTTCGGGCTGCGGCGCGACAACAAGGTCGGTGCACAACGGCTCCAGCGCCGACCGCAGCGCGTCGACCACCACCTGGTGCTCGTGCCGGTTCTTCGCCGAATCAGCCAGCGCCGCACCGTTTTCCTGGTCGACATCCGAATCGGGGGAGCGGGGTGCCGAACCGGCGAACGGGCGGCACCACACCCGCTGGCCGCGGCGGGCCACCAATAACTCCGGGCTGGCCCCCACCATGGCCGTGCCGGAGTAACCCTCGCCGGCGCCCGACAGGTCGACCAGATACTTGGTCGCCTCGGCGTCGGCGCCGTGGAGGCGGTGCAACACCGTGCGGGCGTCGATCGGTGCGTCGGCGCTCAACTGCAGGGCCCGGGCCAGCACCACCTTCTGCAGACCTCGGGCCGGGTCGGACAGCCGTTCGACCGCTACTGCCACCCGCCGGCGGTGCTCCTCGGCATCAGGTGACATGCCGACCACCCGCACCGTGGGCAACTCCCGCAGCGGCCAATCCGGCAGCGCATCGGCGAACTGCACGCTCTGCGGGCGGATCAGCGCGGCTGGTGCCGAGAGGTCAAAGGGCAACGCGCCCATGACGATCGGGGTGCTGTGTGAGGCCAGTGCGGCCCGTGCGTCGGCGATGCGCGCAAAGGTGGTGTGGACCCCTTCGCCGACCACCACGCCGTCCGGGCCGGCGAAGACGAACGACGGTTCGCGGGTCACGTCGAGTCCGGATGGCCGGTCAGCCCCTGCGCGGTGAGCTGACGAACGCCGTGCTCGAACGCGCACACCGCGATCGAGGCTGCCGGCATCGCGAAACGGATGCCCTCGTAGACAGGCTGCTCGATCCACCGGGTGATCACCGCCCGGGAGAAGTGCCCGTGCCCGACGAACACCACGTCGCGCGTGGCCATGTGCCCCAGCGCCATCACGATGGCCTGGTCGGCACGCTCACATACCTGCGCCGAGGTCTCCCCGCCGGGGCATCCGTGCGTCCACACCAGCCAATTCGGAACCGTCTGGCGGATCTCGACGGTGGTGGTGCCCTCGTAGTCCCCGTAGTCCCACTCGCTGATCAGCGGATTGACCTCGTCGACGGCCAGGCCGGCCAGTTCGGCGGTGCGCCGGGCGCGGTGGCGGGGGCTGCTGACGACGAACGGGTCGCGTAGTTGCAGCGCCGCCAGCGTCGCGGCCGCGGCCGCGGCCTGCCGGGCGCCCCGCTCGGTCAGGTCCAATTCGGTGTGACTGGTGTGCTGGCCGGTCATCGACCACTCCGTCTCGCCGTGGCGAAGCAGAATCAGCCGGTGCTGCAGGAGGCCCACACCCGTCGATTGTGCCGCACCGGCAACCGGCCCTGCGCGGCGCGGTCCGCAGCGGGCACCGGTTTTGACTGCGCATGACACACTGGTCGGTGTGACGCGAGTACTTGCGGTCGCCAATCAAAAGGGTGGGGTCGCCAAAACGACGACGGTGGCGTCGCTCGGTGCGGCGATGGCGCAGCTGGGCAAGCGGGTCTTGCTCGTGGACCTGGATCCGCAGGGCTCGTTGACGTTCTCGCTGGGCCAGGATCCCGACAAGCTGCCGGTTTCGGTGCACGAGGTACTGCTCGGCGAGGTCGAACCCGGTGTCGCGCTGGTCGACACCCCGGAGGGCATGACACTGCTGCCGGCCAACATCGATCTGGCCGGCGCCGAAGCCATGCTGCTGATGCGCGCCGGCCGCGAGCACGCCCTCAAACGCGCGCTGGCCAAGATCAGCGACGGCTACGACGTGGTGATCATCGACTGCCCGCCGTCGCTGGGGGTGCTCACACTCAACGGCCTGACCGCTGCCGATGAGGCCATCGTGCCGCTGCAGTGCGAGACGCTGGCCCACCGCGGCGTGGGACAGTTCCTGCGCACCGTCTCCGACGTCCAAGCGATCACCAACCCGGACCTCAAGCTGCTGGGCGCGTTACCCACGCTCTACGACGCGCGGACCACGCACAGCCGCGACGTCGTGCTCGACGTCGCCGACCGCTACGACCTGCCGGTGCTCTCGCCACCGATCCCGCGCACCATCCGGTTCGCCGAGGCCAGCGCGTCGGGTTCGTCGGTGCTGACCGGGCGCAAGAACAAGGGTGCGATCGCCTACCGCGAGCTGGCCGCCGCGCTGCTCAAGTACTGGAAGAGCGGCAAACCGCTGGCCACCTTCTCCCCGGAGATCTGAGCAGCCACCTCAGCCCAGCGCGACGATCTCGCCGCCGCGCTGTTCGAGCAGCATCGACCCGGCCACCGCGGGCACCACGGGCCCGTCCACCGGGGCTCGCTGCATCGGGATGTGGCGGTCACCCGCGCCGGTCACCGGGTCGAACACGTCGTAGCCGCCGGTGACCGGCACCATCAACCGGCCGGCCATGATGGTCGCCGGCCCGATCGGGGCGTTGTCGCCGGCCGCAGCGACGGTGTACTTGTACTGAAGATCGTTGGCGGAGAAGACCATCAGAGTGTCACCGGTCCACCAGGTGATCAGGTCACCGACCCGGGAGACGGTGGCCTCGGGCACCGCCGGCGAGGTCACCACCGTGCTGGCGATCGTGATACCGGCGTCGTCGACGATGTCGACCCGGGGCGCCGGGGTGGCCACGTACACCGCCGTCGTCGTCCCGGCAACCGCCACCACGCGGGCCCCGCTGCCCTCGGGGACCCCGTTCTGCTGGACGTACTGGACCTCCGGGACGTCTTCCTCGTCGGAGGGGCGCAGCAACGTCAAGCGCAGATCGGCCTGATTCCCGCAGGCTTCCAGCACCGAGACCGCCGACGAACTCGCGGCCGCCGAGACCAGCCGGCACAGCGGGGTGGCCGGTACGTCGGGCTTGATCGGCGCATCGAGTGCGCCGTAGCTGAGCATGCGCACCATGTCCGAGCGCCATACCTCCAGCCGGGTCGGGCCTGCCGAGAGCACCGTCGTGCCTTCGGCCGACAGGCGGACCTCCCGGTCGGCGTAGCTGCTGCGGGCCGGTCCGCGCATCCCGGTCTCGGCGTCGACGGTGCTCACCTGCCCGCACCCGCGGCTGTCCGGATACACCGCCACCGCGTAGTCGTACACCCAGCTCACTCCGCACAGGTCGCGGTCACGGGCGTAGGACCACAGCGGGTCCCCGGTGCCCGGATCGCGTCCCTGCACAGTCTGTCGGTCACCGGTGACCACCGCCCCGGCCACCACCAGCGGCTGGCTGGTCTTCGGGCTGGGCGCGCTCCAGCGCTCGGTCAGAACGTCGGGAACTGTCGCCGCGGGCTCCAGAGGAGCCACCGGAGCGGCGGCGGGGGTGCTGATGGTCGCGCGTGCGTCGCTGTGCCACCAGACCAGGGCCGCGACCAGCGTGACGACCGCAACGATCGTCGCTGCCGCCACCAGGTCCGCCCGGGTGCGGCGTTCGGGTCTGACCATCGCGCGCCGGAACGTCCTAGCTGCTCTGGGCGGGCGTGGCGGTCTTGTTGGGGCGGCGGCGCCGACGACGGCGACCCGACCCCGAGCGCGCCTCGGCTGCCTGGCCGTTCTCGCTGATGTTGTCGCTGCCGCTGTCGGAATCGGCCGGCGTGGCGGCATCCGGACCGTCGGGATGCCCGTCGACCTGCTTGCCGCCCCGGGTGCGCCGGCGGGTGCGGTCGCGGGTGGGCCGTTCGCTGCGCTCGCGGGGAGCACGGGGCTCGCGCGCAGGCTTGTCGGCCGTGCGCTTCGGCTTGCCGATCGAACCGCCGGCGTCGGTCGGGATCTTCAACTCGTCGTAGAGGTGCGGCGAACTGGAGTACGTCTCGGCGGGGTCGGGCGTGTCCAGGCCCAGCGCCTTGTCGATCATCGACCAACGGGGCAACTCGTCCCAGTCCACCAGCGTGACCGCGATGCCGGTCTTGCCGGCGCGGCCGGTGCGCCCGATGCGGTGCACGTAGGACTGCTCGTCCTCGGGGATCTGGAAATTGATGACGTGGGTGATGTCGTCGATGTCGATACCGCGGGCGGCCACATCGGTGGCGACCAGCACGTCGACCTCACCGGTACGGAACGCCTTGAGCGCCTTCTCGCGTGCGCCCTGGCCCAGATCGCCGTGCACCGCGCCGACCTTGAAGCCACGCTCACCGAGCTCGTCGGCGACCTTCTGGGCGGTGCGCTTGGTGCGGGTGAAGATCATCGTCGCGCCGCGGCCCTCGGCCTGCAGGATGCGCGCGACCATCTCGACCTTGTCGAGCGCGTGCGCGCGATAGGCGAACTGCTCGGTGCTGTCGTGGGTGGCCGACGAGTGCGGCGCCTCGGCGCGGATGTGGGTGGGCTGGTTCATGAACGTGCGGGCCAGCGTGATGATCGGGTCCGGCATGGTCGCCGAGAACAGCATCGCCTGACGCTGCGCCGGAATCTGCTTGAGGATCCGCTCGATGTCGGGCAGGAAGCCCAGGTCGAGCATCTCGTCGGCCTCGTCGAGGACCAGCGTGGAGAGCCCACCGAGCTGCAGGTGGCCCTGCTGGGCCAGGTCGAGCAACCGGCCCGGGGTGCCCACGACAACGTCGACGCCCTTCTGTAGGGCCTCGATCTGCGGCTCGTAGGGCCGTCCACCGTAGATGGCGGTCACGGTCAGCTTGCGGGTCTCGTCGGCGGTCAGGTATTTCGACGCCGCGACCAGGTCGCCGTGCACCTGGATGCACAGTTCGCGGGTCGGGACGACGATCAGCGCCCGCGGAATGCCGGATAGCGGACGGTCGGAGTCGGTGCTGATGCGATGCAGCAGCGGGACGCCGAATGCGTAGGTCTTGCCCATGCCGGTACGGGCCTGCCCAATGAGGTCGTCGCCGGCCAGCGCCAGGGGCAGGGTCAGCTCCTGGATCGCGAAGGCGTGTTCGATGCCGTACTCGGCGAGCGCGCGGACGATTTCCTCTCGGACGCCGAGTTCGGCGAAGGACGGAGTGGTATGCGGAGTAACGGGAGTCATGCTGAGTAGACGAAGCCTTTCACTGTTCGATCCTCATGCGTTGTCACGCGCGCACGAGTTGTGAAAGAGAACTTCGCCGGGCCCTGCGCTGAGGGGGCGGGCCACCGGAAACTCACATGTGCACGCACATTGCCAAGGTGTCTGCGACACGAACTTGTCGACGTGACCTGGTCTGTGATCTGCCGACGTGTGCCGACACCGTTGTCCATGGTAACGGGTCGTGCCGCCAAAGCCCGCACGCGGCGGCTGCTGCAGGCCCGGGAGTCTAGAGTTGCACCATGACTTCGACGCCGAGTTCGCCGCCGTCAGCGCCGGCCCCCGGGGAATCGGAAGTCTCCGCACCAGCCTCGCCGATCACCTCCGAGCATCCAGGGATCAACGAGCTGTTCGCGCTGCTGGCCTACGGCGAGGTGGCCGCGTTCTACCGGTTGACCGACGAGGCTCGGATGGCCCCCAACCTGCGCGGACGCATCAACATGGCCAGCATGGCGGCGGCCGAGATGAACCACTACGAGCTGCTGCGCGACGCGCTGGAACGCCGTGGAGTCGACGTCGTCCCGGCCATGACGCGCTACGCGTCGGCGCTGGAGAGCTACCACCGGCTCACGACGCCGAGTACGTGGCTGGAAGCGTTGGTCAAGACCTATATCGGCGACGCGATGGCGGCCGATTTCTACCTGGAGATCGCCGGATCGATGCCTGCCGAGGCCGCCGACGTGGTGCGGTCGGTGCTCTCGGAGACCGGGCACTCGCAGTTCGTCGTCGCCGAGGTCCGATCTGCCGTCACGGCCAGCGATCGGCAGCGCCACCGGCTGGCGCTGTGGTCGCGCCGTTTGTTGGGCGAGGCGATCACCCAGGCCCAGTTTGTGTTGGCCGACCACGACGAGCTGGTCGATCTGGTGATGTCCGGTGGCGGGCTGTCGCAGATGACGGACTTCTTCGACCGGCTGCAGCAGACCCACAACAGCCGGATCGAGGAGCTGGGCCTGGCCTGAGCGCTACCGGGTGCAGTTGGTGATCATCGAGTTGGAGTTCTGAGCGGCGATCAGCGAGCCGTTGGCGTCGGTGATGCTGCAGTTCAGCTTGCCCCGGACGCTGGTGGCCGTCACCGAGCTGAGGGTCACGCCGGGATCGAGCACCACGGTTTTCGACCACGGCAATGCGACATTGAGTTCGGTCTGCAACGCGCCCTGCTGGTCGGTGTAGATGATCGTCACCAGGTCGAGCAGCGCCCGGTCTCCAGTGACGCGGTAGGTGACCGTGCCGGGCGCGGCGGCCGGGGGCGGGGGAGCGGCCTGGGGTGGCGGCAGCACCGCGGTGGGCGCCGGCGGCGCAGCGGCCTCGGGGGTCGGGGTGACGGTGGTGACGGTCTCGGCGGGCAGCTGCTGTGACGGCGGAGCCGCGATACCGGGTGCGGGGCTGGGGGCACGCGAGGGGGTCGGTGCGGCCGCGCTCGGTGACTCGGAAACCACCGTCGCCGACACCGACCCGCTGTCACTACCGCTGAGCATCATGCTGACGACGATCACGGCGACAAACAGGATCGCCCCGGCTATCCCGCCGATCCACATCCAGCGCCGGTCCACCCGCGCCTCGTCGAGGTACTCGTCGTAGTCCTCGGCGGTGTCGTCCGGGTCGTAGGGCTCATAGGAGCTGTCGAACGGCGGAAGTGCGTCGGTGTCCAGGTCGGTGTAGCCATCAACGTCATAGCCGTCCCCGTCTGCGTAGCCGGTTCCGCCACCCGCACTGCGGAGGCGCTCGGTCGGTGTCAACGAGTACGGCGAATATGCGGTGTATGGCCTGTTCATCCTGCTGTCCCAGTCGTTGCTTCCGGTTGCAGGCCTGATGCTATCGAGACAGAAGTGACAGATGAGGCTGGCGCGCGTCGGTCGCGGTCACGGTCGGGACTCAGTTCGGTCGCCCCCGCATCGCGGCCGGCCCGGCGTTCGCCGACAGCTGAGGTGGCGGCGCGGCGGCACCCGGTCGACGTCCACTAGCCTGCTGGGATAGAAGTGCCGACAACGAACGGAAGGTGGGTTTTCAGTGGAGGTCAAGATCGGTGTCACCGACAGCCCACGCGAACTGGTGCTCAACAGCGCGCAGACACCGGCCGAGGTGGAGAAGTTGGTCACCGATGCTCTGGACGCCGGCACCGGTGTGCTGGCCCTGACCGACGAGAAGGGCCGCCGCTTCCTGGTGCCCAACGCGAAGATCGCCTACGTCGAAATCGGACCGGCCGAAGCGCGCCGAGTCGGGTTCGGCGTCGGACTCGACGCCGCCAAAGCGGCCGACTGAGCCCGGTGCACCGAACCCGGTCTCAGGACCGGGTCAGCGGCACGTGTGACAACCCGCCCCAGATGAACGCGACGGTGCCTTCGACGGCGTCGTCCTTGTCGATGGGGCGGTCGTTGTTGAGCCAGTAGCGCGCCGAGTCGACGCTGATGCTGACCAGACCGACCGCGATCATCCGCGCGCGGTGCGGTTCCAGGCCGGAGTCGTGGCTGATCAGGTCGAACACCGCGTCGGTGCACGACTCGGTGGCCACCTTGACCTGCGCGGCCACCTGCGGCTCGGTCACGTAATCGTTCTCGAAGATCAGCCGGTAGCCCTGACCGTCGTGTTCGATGAAGTCGAAGAACGCCTCCACCGCGGCACGTACCCGCTGGCGATTGTCGGTGGTGGTGCGCAGCGCCTGGCGCACTCCGGAGACCAGATTGTCGACGTGGCGTGCCAATACCGCCAGATAGAGCTCGACCTTCGACGAGAAGTGTTGGTAGAGCACTGGTTTGCTGACACCTGCGCGCTCGGCGATCTCGTCCATGCCGGCGGCATGGTAGCCACGGTCGACGAAAACCTCGCTGGCAGCTACCAGAAGCTGCCCTCGGCGCTCGTCACGGGGCAGGCGGTTACCGCGCCGCGCCACGCCGGCACCGGTCAGGCCGCTGCCGTTGGCGGGCTGACCGCTCCGCCGCTGCGCCGTCTTGGCGAGTTCGCTCATCAGAACCTCGACTGTCCCCGCCGGCGCGACCGGCGTCATCAATTACTCGCACTGACACTACTACTGTTCGCCGATCTCTCCTGTGAGGACATGTTTTCCGCCGTCGTGGCCGACCGGGCCGGTGGCGCGCCGCAACCGGTGCGGCCGGTGCACTGTGTCATCCTGGTCCGGTGACCTATGACTCCCGCATGCGTGGAGGACAGCAGGGTCCCGAGGGCCGCGAAGACGGTCGCGTACCGGTGTTGCGCGACGAGTGGCGCGAGCCGCTGCGCGCATTGCGCGACCCGCTGACCGAGCAACCCGGCCGGCCGCGCTCCAACCGTGACGAGCACAAACGGTGGCGCAAGCAGAGCTGGCTCGGTCGCTTCATCTCGACCTACGGTTGGCGCGCCTACGCGCTTCCTTTGTTGGTGGCGCTGACCGCGGTGGTCATCTACCAGACCATCACCGGGGCCAGCGCACCACCGCTGGTCGCCGACGGGGACGGCCCGGTGCAGGGGCCGCCGACCATCGGGGCGGCCGGCACCGAAATCGTCGGCGCGCCGCCGCGCGGACTGACCGAATTCGACGCGACCCTGCCGACCGGGATCCTGCCGGACGGCGGTCCGTTCACCCTGGCCGGTGAACGCACCTGGCGGGTCGTTCCGGGAACCGCTCCGCAGGTCGGCGACGGCACGACGAAGGTCTTCACCTACACCGTCGAGGTGGAGGACGGTGTGGACACCACCACCTTCGGCGGCGACGACGGCTTCGCGCGGATGGTCAGCGAGACGCTGGCCAATCCGAAGAGCTGGACGCACAACCCGCAATTCGCGTTCACCCGGGTCGACGCCGGATCGGGTATCCCACCGGACTTCCGGGTTTCGTTGACCTCCCCGATGACCATCCGGGACGGGTGCGGCTACGACATCCAGCTGGAAGCCTCCTGCTACAACCCGGCCTTCCAAGGTCAGCCTCGTGTCTTCATCAACGAGGCGCGCTGGGTCCGCGGCGCGGTGCCGTTCCAGGGCGACATCGGCTCGTACCGCCAGTACGTGATCAACCACGAGGTGGGCCACGCCATCGGCTATCAGCGTCACGAACAGTGCGCCAACGAGGGCGATCTGGCGCCGATCATGATGCAGCAGACCTTCTCGACCAACAACGACGACGCGGCCCGTTTCGATCCGGGCACCGTCGTCCCCGACGGCAAGACCTGCCGGTTCAACCCCTGGCCGTATCCGATCGCCTGACTTTTCTCACCTCGGTTCGATGTGGCACGGGAAGCAGCGGCCCCTCGTTGCTGTTGTGTTCAGTACCTGCTGAGATGGGTCCTAATCGCCAACCAAGGAGAACTCGGTGTCATCCCCGTTGCCGCCGCTGGTCGAGCCAGCGGCTGAACTCACCCGCGAAGAGGTCGCCCGCTACAGCCGGCACCTCATCATTCCCGACCTGGGCATGGACGGGCAGAAACGGCTGAAGAACGCGAAGGTCCTGGTGATCGGGGCCGGCGGGCTGGGATCACCGACGCTGCTCTACCTGGCCGCGGCCGGTGTCGGCACCATCGGCATCGTCGAGTTCGACGTGGTCGACGAGTCCAACCTGCAACGCCAGATCATCCACGGTCAGTCCGACATCGGCCGACCCAAGGGGCAGAGCGCGCGCGATTCGATCACCGAGATCAACCCGCTGGTCGAGGTGCGCCTGCACGAGTTGCGCCTGGAACCCGACAACGCAGTGGAACTGTTCGAGCAGTACGACCTGATCCTCGACGGCACCGACAACTTCGCCACCCGCTACCTGGTCAACGACGCGGCCGTGCTGGCCGGCAAGCCCTACGTCTGGGGCTCGATCTACCGGTTCGAGGGCCAGGTCTCGGTATTCTGGGAGGACGCCCCCGACGGGCTGGGCCTGAACTATCGCGACCTCTATCCCGAGCCACCGCCTCCGGGCATGGTGCCGTCCTGCGCCGAGGGCGGCGTACTCGGCATCCTGTGCTCGTCGATCGCGTCGGTGATGGGCACCGAGGCGATCAAACTCATCACCGGTATCGGCGAGCCGCTGCTGGGCCGGCTGATGGTCTACGACGCGCTGGACATGACCTACCGGACCATCAAGATCCGCAAGGATCCGACCACACCGAAGATCACCGAGCTCATCGACTACGACGCGTTCTGCGGTGTGGTGTCCGAGGACGCCGCCGCCGCCCTCGCCGACGCCACCGTCACCCCCCGCGAGCTGCGCGAGATGCTGGACTCCGGCAAGAAGTACGCGCTGATCGACGTTCGGGAGTCGGTCGAGTGGGACATCAACCGCATCGACGGCGCCGAGCTGATCCCGAAATCGGCCATCGAAGCCGGCGACGGCCTGGCCAAGCTGCCGCACGACCGGGTTCCGGTGCTGTACTGCAAGACCGGCATCCGGTCGGCCGAGGCGCTGGCCGTGGTGAAGAAGGCCGGATTCAGCGATGCGCTGCACTTGCAGGGCGGCATCGTGGCGTGGGCCAAGCAATACGAACCCGACATGGTCATGTACTAACGCGGGGTCACCGCCGGTTGCCCTTACGCTGAGGCGGTGACCGCAGAGCGACCACCAGAGCACGTACTCACGGCTTTCGGGCTGTCCGGGGTGCAGCCGGTGCCGCTGGGCCCCTCCTGGGAGGGCGGCTGGCGCTGCGGTGAGGTGGTGCTCTCGGTGGTACCCGACCACGCCCGCGCGGCCTGGTCGGCCAAGGTGCGCGAGACGCTGTTCGTCGACGGGGTGCGGCTGGCCCGTCCGGTGCGATCCACCGACGGCCGCTACGTCGTGGCGGGCTGGCGGGCCGACACCTATGTCGCCGGCACGCCCGAACCGCGCCATGACGAGGTGGTCTCGGCGGCTGTCCGGTTGCACGAGGCCACCGCCAAACTCGAACGACCCCGATTCCTGACCCAGCCGCCGGTTGCGCCGTGGTCGGACGTCGACGTGTTCACCGCGGCCGACCGCGCTGCCTGGGAGGACCGGCCGCTGCATTCGTTGCCGCCGGGTGCCCGGGTGGCCCCGGCTTCGGCGGACGGACAGAAGTCGATCGAGCTGATCAACCAGCTCGCCACGCTGCGCCGGCCCACCAAGAGCCCCAGTCAGTTGGTGCACGGTGACCTGTACGGCACGGTGCTCTTCGCCGGCACCGCAGCCCCAGGCATCACCGACATCACGCCCTACTGGCGCCCGCCGGCGTGGGCGGCCGGGGTGATCGTGGTCGACGCGCTGTCGTGGGGTGAGGCCGACGACGGTCTGATCGAACGCTGGAACGCGCTGCCGGAGTGGCCGCAGATGTTGTTGCGCGCCTTGATGTTCCGGCTCGCGGTGCACGCCCTTCACCCACGGTCGACCTCAGCGGCGTTTCCCGGTCTGGCCCGCACCGCCGCGCTGGTGCGGCTCGCCGTTTAGGTTGCCGCGAAACGCGAAACGCGAGCCGCGGGCCGCGGGCCGCGAGCCGCGGGCCGCGAAAGTGCCTCCAGCGTAGTGCCGAGGCCCCCGCAGCGACGCTGAGTGCACTTTCGCGGCGTCAGAAGCTGTGGCGGTACCGCGACAACGCAACCCGGCCGTCGTCGGCGAGGACGCCCTCAGCGCGCAGCCGCTCAAGTTGCGCGCTGCGCAGGTGCGGCGCCGGTTGGCCCGTCGCTCGCAGCACCCGGTGCCACGGCAAATCCGACGAGTCGGTGCGCATGATCCAGCCGACGATGCGGGGGCTGGACAGTCTTGCCGCGGCGGCGATATCCCCATAGGTCGCGACGCTTCCCGGCGGGATCGCGGCGACCAGCGCCCGCACCGTCTCGACCTGCTCGTCGGTGATCGCTGCCACGTCAGTCCAGGTGCCGGCGGATCAGAGCCGCGGTTTCGGCGGGACGCGCCAGCGGCACCATGTGGTCGCAATCCCATTCCAGCACCGTCAGACTCGGACCGAGTCCGGCATCGAGGGCGGTGAGCAGCTGGTCGGTGGCGTAGGGCGGCTGCACGCGGGCCGCGCGCACCAGTGTCGTCGCCGTGCCGTCCCGCGGTGTCGGCACGGGCCGGGTCAGCTCACTCCAGTAGGACAGCATCGCCGGAACGCTGATCCGCCAGCCCACCCGCCCGTTGGGCAGCTCGATGAGGTGCTCGTCGAGTTCGCGTTGCAGCTCGGTCTCCTCGACCTCGGCCCAGGAGCCGTCGACCTTCTCCTGACGCGCTTCGGCCCGGTCGGTGTAGTCAGGGCTGCGGTACATCTGGTCGGCGATCTCGCGCATGCGGGCCCCGTCCAACGCGACGGCCGGGTCGAGCAGCACCAGGCCGGACACGAGGTCCGGACGGGCGGCAGCGAGGTTGAGCGCCAGCGCCCCGCCGAAGGAATGGCCCACGACCACCACCGGATGCCGCTCGTCGAGCAATGCCGAGAGCGCCGCGATGTTGGCGTCGATGGACCACGGGGCATCCCAGGACGAACGGCCGTGGCCCAGCAGATCCGGTGCGAGCGTGGTGATGTCGGGCAGATGCCGGGTGAACAAGGTCTCCCAGCGCTTGCCATGGCCGGTCAGACCATGGATGGCCAGCACCCGGGCCGGTCCGGCCGGTCCGTAGCGGTAGGTGTGCAGCACGTCGGTCACAGCTGTCGATGCTGCCAGCCGAGCCGGAGTCGGGTCCAGCCGGCGTCGAGTTGTCAGACCCTCATGGTGTCATGCCCCCATGTCCGCGCCACACACCGAATTGACCCCAGAATCCCTGCGCCGTGGGGATCTGCGCGGCTGGGTGCGGGTGCTCGGTGGGCCCGGCACCGGCAAGAGCTCCCTGTTGGTCGACACCGCCGTCGCCCACATCCAGGCCGGTTGCGAGCCCGAATCGGTGTTGCTGCTGACGGGTTCGGCGCGACTGGGGGCACAGGCGCGGGCGGCGATCACGTCGCGCCTGCTGACCGCCGGCGCGCGACGTGCGGTGCGCGAACCGCTGGTACGCACGGTGCACTCCTACGCGTTCGCGGTGCTGCGGCTGGCAGCGCAGCGGGCCGGCAGCCCCCCGCCGCGGTTGATCACCAGCGCCGAACAGGACGGCATCATCCGCGAGCTGCTGGCCGGGGACGCCGAAGACGGTGACGACTCGCCGGTGCGGTGGCCGGCACGGTTGCGGCCGGCGTTGACCACCTCGGGTTTTGCCACCGAGTTGCGCGACCTGATGGCGCGCTGCAGCGAACGCGGGGTCGATCCTGTTGCACTGCAACGTATCGGGCGGCTGGCCGGACGTGACGAATGGCAGGCCGCCGGACGATTCGCCCAGGCCTACGAGCAGGTGATGCTGTTGCGCTCGGCGGTCGGGATGGCCGCTCCGCAGGCCACCACACCGGCACTGGGCGCCGCCGAGCTCGTCGGTGCCGCGTTGGAGGCCCTGGCCACCGACGCCGATCTGCTGGCCGCCGAGCGTGCCCGGGTCCGGGTGCTTCTGGTCGACGACGCCCAGCACCTTGATCCGCAGGCGGCGCAGCTGGTCACGGTGCTGGCCGGGGGCGCGGATGTCGCGGTGATCGCCGGTGACCCTCAGCAGAGCGTATTCGGTTACCGCGGAGCAGACCCCGCCCTGCTGGCAGGCGAGGGACCGGCGCTGCAGCTGAGCGACTCGCACCGGTGTGCGGCACCGCTGGCGGATGCCATTGGGGCCGTCGCGGCACGGTTGCCCGGCAGTCAATCGCGGCAGGAGTTCACCGGGCGGGTTGCCGAGGGTTCGCTTGCGGTGCGGATCGCCGCGTCCCCGCACGCCGAATCAGCGCTGATCGCCGACGCGTTGCGGCGGGCCCACCTGATCGACGGGCTGCCGTGGAGTCAGATGGCGGTGATCGTGCGCTCGGTTCCGCAGATGGGCGCCGCGCTGAGCCGGGCCCTTTCGGCCGCGGGCGTGCCGGTCGACGTGCTCCACAACGATGCAGCGCTGTCCGACCAGTCGGCGGTGCGGTCGCTGCTGACCGTGCTGCGCGTGACCGCAGAAGGTCTGGACCCCGCAACGGCGTTGGAGTTGGTGACCGGACCGATCGGACGCCTGGACCCGGTGTCGCTGCGCCAGCTGCGGAGGGCGCTGCGCCGGGTCGGCCGCCAACCCGCCGGCGGCGTCGGGGAACTTCTCGTCGACGCGCTGCGCAGCGACACCGAGGGCCTTTCCGATGAGCAGGCCCGGCCGTTGCGGCGGGTGCGCGCGGTGCTGGCCGCGGCTCGCCGCAGCGTGCAGGACGGGCACGATCCCCGGCACACGCTGTGGCAGGCGTGGCACCGCTCGGGTCTGCAACGCCGGTGGTTGACCGCCAGTGAACGCGGCGGCCCGGCCGGGGCGCAGGCCGATCGTGACCTGGACGCGGTGACGGCAATGTTCGATGTTGCCGAGCAGTACGTCACCCGGACGGCCGGGGCCACGGTGGGGGGCCTGATCGACCACCTCGCCGGTCTGGCGCTGCCTCCGGTGCGCAGCGAAGACACCGATACCGACGCGGTGTCGGTGCTCAGCGCGCATTCGTCGCTGCACCGGGACTGGGAGTTCGTCGTGATCGCCGGTGTGCAGGAAGGACTGTGGCCCAACGTCGCCCCACGCGGCGGTGTACTGGCGACCCAGCAGCTCATCGATGTGATCGGCGGTGTCACCGAGCCAGGCCAATCCGGGCTGCCCAGCCGCGCCCCGCTGCTGGCCGAGGAGCGACGTCTACTGATCGCCGCGATGGGCCGCGCGCGCAGCCGGCTGCTCGTGACCGCGGTGGACAGCGATGACAGCGACGAGGCGCTGCTGCCGTCGTCGTTCTGTCATGAATTGGCGAGCGTGGCCACCGAACCGGAACCCGAAGCGTCCGAGCCGATCCGCGCACCCCGGGTGTTGACACCCTCGGCACTGGTGGGCCGACTGCGCTCGGTGGTGTGCGCCGCGCCGGGCGCTGTGGATGACGTCGAGAAGGCCTGTGCTGCCGTGCAGCTGGCGCGATTGGCGCAGGCAGGCGTCACCGGTGCCGATCCCGCATCGTGGTACGGCATGGCGCAGGTGTCCACCTCGGATCCGTTGTGGGACGGCGCGGGTCACGTGGTCACGTTGTCGCCCTCGACACTGCAGACGCTGTCGGATTGCCCGCTGCGCTGGCTGCTGGAACGCCACGGCGGCAGCCGCGGACGAGATGTGCGCTCGACGTTGGGGTCGTTGGTGCACGCCCTGGTCAGTGAGTCCGGCAGAAGCGAGTCAGCTCTACTGGCCGAGCTCGAAAAGGTCTGGGGGGGACTGCAGTTCGATGCCCAATGGTACGCCGACAATGAGCTGGCTCGCCACGCCGAGATGCTGCAGACGTTCATGCGCTGGCGCAGCGGAACACGTCACGAACTGACCGAGGTCGGCACCGAAGTCGATGTCGAGGGCCAGATCGAGGGCGCCGAGGGCGACCTGCCCGGGGTCCGCGTGCGCGGGCGCCTCGATCGGGTGGAACGCGACAGCGCCGGCCGCCTGGTCGTCGTCGACATCAAGACCGGCAAGAGCCCGGTCAGCAAGGACGACGCACAGCGCCACGCCCAGCTGGTGATGTACCAGTTGGCGGTCGCGGCAGGTCTTCTCGCCGACGGCGACCAGCCTGGTGGCGGGCGACTGGTCTATCTGGGTCGGACCAGCCGCGGCAGTGCCACCCAGCGTGAGCAGGACGCACTGACACCCGATGGTGTCACGCAATGGCGCACCGAGGTGGCTCGAACCGCCGCAACGACGCAGGGTCCAGAGTTCGTCGCCAAGGTCAACGACGGCTGCGCACACTGCCCGGTGCGCGCCATGTGTCCCGCCCAGAACAGGAGTCAGCAGTGACCACAGCTCGTTACAGCCCCGCCGAACTGGCCGACGCTCTCGGGCTTTTCGCGCCGACCGACGAGCAGGCCGCGGTCATCGCCGCCCCGCCCGGACCCCTGGTCGTGATCGCCGGTGCCGGCGCAGGCAAGACCGAGACGATGGCCGCGCGGGTGGTCTGGCTGGTGGCCAACGGCTACGCACGCCCCAGCGAGGTGCTCGGTCTGACCTTCACCCGCAAGGCCGCCGGCCAGCTGCTGCGGCGGGTTCGGGCCCGGCTGGCTCGGCTCGCCGGCGCGGGCCTGGTGATCCCGAGTACCGAGCTCACCGACGACCCGGTCACCATCAGCACTTACCACGCATTCGCGGGCACGCTGTTGCGCGAGTTCGGGCTGTTGCTTCCCGTGGAGCCCGACGTCCGGCTGCTCGGCGAAACCGAACTGTGGCAGCTGGCGTTTCGGGTCGTCTGTGAACACCCCGCAGATCTGCCCACCGAGAAGTCGCCGGCCGCGATCACGGCGATGGTGCTCAGACTCGCCGGACAGCTCTCCGAGCACCTTGTCGACACCGGCGAGCTGCGCGACACTCACGTCGAACTCGATCGGCTGGTGCACACCTTGCCGGCCGGGCGCTACCAGCGTGACCGCGGCCCCAGCCAGTGGCTGCTGCGGATGCTGGCGACCCAGACCGAGCGGACCCTGCTGGTTCCGTTGATCGACGCGCTGCACCAGCGGATGCGCGAGGAGCGCGTGGTCGACTTCGGCATGCAGATGGCCTCGGCGGCACGGTTGGCCGCGCAGTGCCCGCAGGTGGGTGAGCAACTGCGGCAGCGTTTCCGGGTGGTGCTTCTCGACGAGTACCAGGACACCGGGCACGCTCAACGGATCGCGTTGTCCTCGCTGTTCGGTGGTGGAGCCGACGACGCTCTGGCACTGACCGCGGTCGGTGATCCGATCCAGTCCATCTACGGCTGGCGCGGCGCATCGGCGACCAATTTGCCACGGTTCGCCACCGACTTCCCGTTCTCCGACGGCAGCCCGGCGCCGGTGCTGGAACTGCGGACCAGTTGGCGCAACCCGGCCGAGGTGCTGCATGTGGCCAATGAGGTGTCCGCCGACGCGCGCCGACGTTCGGTGGCGGTGCGGGCGTTGCGGTCGCGCCCACACGCCGAACCGGGCGACGTGCGGTGCGCTCTGCTGACCGATGTCGAAGCCGAGCGCGAATGGGTGGCCGGGGAGATCGCCCAGCGCTACCACGCCGGCGTCGCCGCGACCGGTGGCGCGCCCACCGCCGCAGTGTTGGTGCGCCGCAATGCTGATGCGGCCCCGATGGCTGAGGCGCTGAGCCGGCGCGGTGTCGCGGTCGAGGTCGTCGGTGTCGCGGGGCTGTTGGCGGTGCCCGAGGTCGCCGACGTGGTGGCGATGGTCCGACTGGCCGCCGACCCGACGGCCGGGCCGGCCGCGCTGCGCGTGCTGACCGGACCGCGGTGGCACCTCGGGGCCCGCGACATCGCGGCGCTGTGGCGCCGGGCGGTGACGCTGCACGCCGGTGATCCGGTCCCGGCGGCCGGCAGTCCCGCCGAACAGGTGGTCGCCCAGTCGGGCCCCGATGCCGAAGAGGCCGCCCTGGCCGACGCACTGGCTGATCCAGGTCCCGCCGAGGCCTACTCGGCGCTGGGTTACCAGCGCATCGTCGCGCTGGGCCGCGAGCTGACCGCGCTGCGCGCCCACCTGGAAAGCCCGCTGCCCGAGCTGATCGCCGAAGTTCGCCGCCTGCTGGGTGTCGACGCCGAGGCGCGGGCAGCGCAGCCGGTCACTGCGGGCTGGTCGGGCACCGAGCACCTCGACGCGTTCAGCGACGTGGTCGCCGACTATGCCTCGCGGCCGGGCGCGACCCTGGCAGGCCTGCTGGGCTTTCTCGACACCGCCGAGGACGTCGAGAACGGTCTGGCGCCGGCCGAGATCAGCGTGGCGCAAGACCGCGTCCAGATTCTGACCGTGCACGCCGCCAAGGGCCTGGAGTGGCAGGTTGTGGCGGTACCCCACCTCAGCGGGCGGGTGTTCCCGTCGACGGCGTTGCCGCGCACCTGGCTCACCGATGCTGCCGACCTGCCGCCACTGCTGCGCGGCGATTGCGCCACAGTGTCCGAGCATGGTGTGCCGGTCCTCGACACCACTGCGGTCAGTGACCGTAAAGGACTGTCGGACACGATCTCCGACCACAAGCGCAGTCTCGAACAGCGGCGCACCGACGAAGAGCGGCGGTTGCTCTACGTGGCGATCACCCGGGCCGAGCACACGCTGTTGGTCTCCGGGCACCATTGGGGCGCCACCGAGTCCACGCCGCGCGGGCCGTCGACGTTTCTGTGTGAGCTCAAGGAGATCATCGACGCGTCGACCGCTGCGGGCACGCCGTGCGGCACTGTGGCCGCGTGGGCCGACGCGCCCGCCGATGGTGATCCCAACCCGCTGCGCGACCGTGTCATCGAGGCGAGGTGGCCCGTCGACCCGATCGCGGCCCGGCGCAGCGCCACCGACCACGGCGCCGCCCTGGTCGCCCAAGCGATGAACACCGAGGGATGCGACGTCGCGCCGGTCGACAGCCAGGGCTGGGCGGCCGATGTCGACGCGCTGCTGACCGAACGCGAGCGGGCCCAGCAGCGGCCGCCGGCGCCGCTGCCCGCAGCGCTGTCGGTGAGCACAGTGGTCGAACTCGGCCGTGACCCGCAGGCTGCCGCCCAACGGCTCCGGCGCCGACTGCCTCGGCGACCGGACTCGCATGCGCTGTTGGGCACTGCATTTCATGAGTGGGTGCAGCGCTACTTCCAGTCCGACAAGCTCTTCGACCTCGATGACCTACCCGGCGCAGTGGACGCCGACCGGCACGACCGTGCTGAACTGGAGGAACTGCAGACCGCGTTCGCGCTGTCGCAGTGGGCCGCCCGGACCCCGATCGAGGTCGAGGTTCCGTTCGACATGATGCTCGGCGACCGGGTGGTGCGCGGGCGCATCGACGCGGTGTTCGCCGACGACGACGGCGGTGTCACAGTGCTGGACTGGAAGACCGGCGAGCCGCCCTCGGATCCGGAAGAGCTGCAGCACAACGCGATTCAGTTGGCAATCTATCGCCTGGCGTGGGCGCAGCTGCACGGTTGTCCACTGGTCTCGGTGCGTGCGGTGTTTCACTACGTGCGGCACGGACAGACCGTGACGCCCGCCGATCTCCCCGACGCCGAGGATCTGGCCGCGCTGATCACGCGCAGTGATCAGGCGGCCTGACCGCGGTCAGGACTGTCGGTAGATCTTGACGGCCTGGGTGATCATCGGAATCTGCAGCGGCAGCCGGGCCAGTGCGGCGAGCCGCATCGGCAGCGGCTTGTCTTTCCACAGCCGGACCATGTTGACATTGGCGGGGAACACCGAGACGTACAGGGCGACCGCGGCAAGCGCGCCCAGGCGGCGGGTGCGTGGCGCCAGCAGCATGGCGCCGATGGCCACCTCGGCGGCACCGGAGGCGTAGGTGTAGGAGCGGGCGCTGCCGGGCAGTTCGGCCGGGACGATGTCGTCGAACGGTTTGGGGGCGATGAAGTGCAGCGCGCCGATGCCGAGCAGCATCGCACCGGTCCGGTTCGCGCGTGTCGCGGCCTGCTGTGCTGCCGTGGAGGGAGTGGTCATGATTACATTGTGCTGGTGCGGCAGGCTCACGCGATGACCGGTCCCGGTGGCTAAGGGGCGACTGCGGCGAAGGCTCAGCCGCATCAACCAGCCCTTGGCCGACCGTCCGGTGCATTCGCTCGTGGACCGGGTGCAGATCCCGCAGGACGTTGCCAGTCCGTGGGTGCGGATCACCAAGCGCATCGTGATCGCCCTGGCGGTGCTGTGCGCGGTGGTCGCGATCGTCTACCTCGACCGCGACGGATACAGCGACACTCAAAAAGATGGTCTCACCCTGCTCGATTGCTTCTACTACGCGACGGTGTCGCTGTCGACGACCGGATACGGCGACATCGCGCCGATCACCGAGCGAGCCCGGCTCATCAACGTCCTGGTGATCACCCCGCTGCGGGTGGCGTTCCTGATCGTGCTGATCGGCACCACGGTCGAGACGCTGACTACCGAATCGCGCCAGGCGTTCAAGATCCAGCAGTGGAGGAACAAGGTGCGTAACCACACGGTCGTCATCGGGTACGGGACGAAGGGCCGCACCGCCGTGGCGGCAATGGTCGGCGACGAGATCGCTCCGGGCGACATCGTGGTGGTCGACGAGGACACCGCGGCACTGGAACGGGCCAAGAGTGCCGGGTTGGTCACGGTGCGCGGCTCGGCCACCGATTCCGAGGTCCTGCGGTTGGCCGGCGCCCAGCACGCCAAGACCATCATCGTCGCCGCCAATCGTGACGACACCGCGGTGCTGGTCACCCTCACGGCCCGGGAGCTCGCCCCGAAGGCCAAGATCATCGCCGCGGTCCGCGAAACCGACAACGAACATCTGCTCAAGCAGTCCGGCGCCGACTCCACCGTGGTGACCTCGGAGACCGCGGGTCGGCTGTTGGGCATCGCCGTACAGACCCCCAGCGTCGTGGCGATGATGGAGGATCTGCTGACCCCCAACGCCGGATTCGCCATCGCAGAGCGCGAAGTGGGGCCCAAGGAGGTCGGTGGTTCGCCGCGGCACCAGGCCGACATTGTGCTCGGGGTGGTGCGCAACCAGAAGCTGTTCCGCGTCGACGATCCCGAGGTCGATGCACTTGAGCAAGGCGACCGGTTGCTCTACATCCGAAGCAACGAGAGCGAGCGATGAGCACCTTCCGGCTGCGTCAGGTGCCGTTGCTCTCCCGGGTGGGCGCCGACCGTGCCGACACGCTGCGCACCGACATCGACGCGGCCGTGGCAGGTTGGGCCGACGCCCTGCTGTTGCGGGTGGACCGTCGCAGTCAAGTGCTGATCTCGGCGGGCGCAGCCGTGTTGAACCGGGCCGCGTCGATCGGCGACTCGCCGCCCGAGCATGCGGTGTTCCTCGGCCGGCTCAACGACGGTCGCCACGTCTGGGCTGTGCGGGCCGAACTCGAACCGCCCGCCGACCTCGATACCCCCGTCGAAGTGCTCGACCTGCGCCGCACCGGCGACATTTTCGACGACGTCAGCGCCCAACTGGTCGCCACCGCCACCGCGCTGCTGAATTGGCATGACGCCGCCCGATTTTCACCTGTCGACGGCGCACCGACCACGCCGATCAAAGCGGGGTGGGGTCGGGTCGACCCGCGCACCGGACGCGAGGAGTTCCCGCGGATCGACCCGGCGGTGATCTGCCTGGTCCACGACGGCCACGACCGGGCGGTGCTGGCCCGTCAGACGGTGTGGCCCAAACGGCTGTTCTCCATCCTGGCCGGATTCGTCGAGGCGGGTGAATCGTTCGAATCCTGCGTGGTGCGCGAGATCGCCGAGGAGATCGGCCTGACGGTGACCGATGTCGAATACCTGGGCAGTCAGCCGTGGCCGTTCCCGCGCTCGCTGATGGTCGGCTTCCATGCGGTCGGCGACCCCGAGCAGCAGTTCGCGTTCAACGACGGCGAAATCGCCGAGGCGGCCTGGTTCAGCCGCACCGAGATCCGCGAGGCACTGCATCGGGGGGACTGGGGCTCGGCGGCCGACGATGCCAAGCTGCTGCTGCCCGGTTCCATCTCGATCGCCCGCGAGATCATCGAGTCCTGGGCCGCGGGGGACTGACGCCCGGCGGCACCCACTAAGCTGAATGACCACAGTCAGCGAACAGAACGGATGCCGCCGTGGAGACCTTGATTCCCGCCACCGTCAGGCAAGCCCGATGGCTGTTGGTCGGCGGCGCCTTCATGGCCGTGCTCGGCCTGCTGCGAGTGGTCGGGTTCGTCAACCACGGCGGCATCGTCTACCTCGGGATGGGCGCGCTGTTCCTGACCCTTGCGGTGTTGTCGGTATACGCCGGCGTCACCCGGATCCGGCGCGGCGAGGAGAACCGCAGCCAGCGCGGTTAGCCGGCGAGTTTGGCCTTGACCTGCTTGATGGACGGGTTGGTCAGCGTGGTGCCGTCGGGGAACTCCAGGGTGGGCACCACATGGTTGCCTCCGTTGACCGAGCCGACGAACTCCGCGGCCTCCGGGTTGGCCTCGATGTCGACCTCGGTCCACGCGATGCCTTCGGCCTTGAGCGCCGTCTTCAGGCGCGAGCAGTAACCGCACCACGTGGTGGTGTACATCGTCACAGTGGTTTCGTCAGCGCTCATAAGCACTTCAACGTAGTCGACGCGCCCGACATGCCCGTCCCGAGGTCCACGCTTGTCAGGCCGCGCTGCCATGATGGTCGCCATGGCCCCGACAGCGCGCGACAAGCTGCTCGGCGACCTCGACGACGAACAGCGTGACGCCGTGCTGGCCCCCCGCGGGCCGGTGTGCGTGCTGGCCGGCGCCGGCACCGGCAAGACCCGCACCATCACCCGCCGGATCGCCCACCTGGTCACCGGCGGTCACGTCGCCCCCGCGCAGGTGCTGGCGGTGACGTTCACCCAACGCGCAGCCGGCGAGATGCGGGCCCGGCTCCGCGGGCTCAGCGGTGACGAGGACGGTGCGTCCACGGCATCGGTGCAGGCGATGACGTTCCACGCCGCCGCGCGCCGCCAGCTGTCCTACTTCTGGCCCCGCGTGGTGGGCAGCACCGACTGGCAGCTGATGGACTCCAAGTTCGCGATCGTCGCGCAGGCGGCCAACCGCACCGGGCTGCCCACCGGAACCGAGAACGTGCGGGACCTGGCCGGCGAGATCGAATGGGCCAAAGCCTCACTGATCAGCCCGGAAACCTACCCGGCCGAGGTGGCCGCGGTGGGCCGCGACATTCCGTTCGACGCCGAGAAGATCGCCGCGGCCTACGCGGGCTACGAGTCGCTCAAAGCGCGCAACAGCGATCTCATGCTGCTGGATTTCGATGACCTTCTGCTGCACACCGCCGCGGCCATCGAGAACGACGCCGCGGTCGCCCAGGAGTTCCGCGACCGCTACCGCTGCTTCGTCGTCGACGAGTACCAGGACGTCACCCCGCTGCAGCAGCGGGTGCTCGACGCCTGGCTCGGCGACCGCGACGACCTCACCGTCGTCGGTGACGCCAACCAGACCATCTACTCGTTCACCGGCGCTTCGCCGCGCTACCTGCTGGACTTCTCGCGGCGATTCCCCGATGCGGCGGTCATCCGGCTGGAACGGGACTACCGCTCCACCCCGCAGGTGGTGTCGCTGGCCAACCGCGTCATCGCCGCCGCCCGCGGCCGGATGGCCGGCAGCAGACTGCACCTGATCGGCCAGCGTCCACCCGGCCCCAATCCGCAGTTCAAGGAGTTCCCCGACGAGGTCGCCGAGGCCGGCGCAGTCGCCGCCGCGGTCAAGAAGCTGGTCGAGGCGGGCACCCCGGCCGCCGAGGTGGCGGTGCTCTACCGGATCAACGCGCAGTCGGAGGTCTACGAAGAGGCACTGACCGAGGCCGGCATCCCATTCCAGGTCCGCGGCGGCGAAGGATTCTTCACCCGCCAGGAGGTCCGGCAGGCCCTGTTGGCGCTGCAGCGGACCGCCGAACGCGACCACGACAACGAGGAGCCGACCGGCGCGGGTCTGTCCGCGCTGGTCCGCACCACGCTGGAACCGCTGGGGTTGACCGCCGAAGCCCCGCTGGGCACCCGGGCCCGTGATCGGTGGGAGGCGTTGGTGGCGCTGGCCGAGTTGGTCGACGACGAGGTGGCCCAGCGTCCGGAACTGACCCTGCGGGCCGTGCTCGTCGAACTGCGCCAGCGCGCCGACGCCCGGCACCCGCCCGTGGTCCAAGGTGTCACGTTGGCCTCACTGCACGCGGCCAAAGGTCTGGAATGGGATGCGGTGTTCCTCGTCGGATTGGCCGACGGCACGCTGCCGATCTCACACGCGCTCAGCCACGGCGCCGACAGCGAGCCGGTGGAGGAAGAGCGGCGGTTGCTCTACGTCGGAATCACAAGGGCACGAGTGCATTTGACGCTCAGCTGGGCGCTGGCGCGCAACCCCGGCGGCCGTCAGGGTCGGCGGCCGTCGCGTTTCCTCAACGGCATTGCCCCGCAGTCGCAGCGCGAGGACAGCCCCAGCCGGCCGCGCAAAACCCGCGGGCCCGCTCCGCGGTGCCGAATCTGCAACGCCCCGTTGACCGCGTCGGCGGCGATCATGCTGCGGCGTTGCGAGAGCTGCCCGTCCAACATCGACGAACAGTTGCTCGCCGACCTCAAAGAGTGGCGGCTGCGGATGTGCAAGGAGATGAACGTCCCGGCCTACGTGGTGTTCACCGACAACACGTTGATCGCCATCGCCGAGTCGATGCCCAGCGACGAGGCTGCGCTGGTCGCCATCCCGGGAATCGGTGCACGCAAGCTCGAGCAGTTCGGCACCGATGTGCTCGCACTGGTCAAGAGCCGCCAATAATCGACAAGATCGTGCCAAAAGTACTGGTCAAAAATGAGTTGTGGGCCAGAAGTGCTAGCGTCTAGCCTCGAAGAACACGTGCGAAAGGAGGGTGCCGTAACCATGAAGAGCAATCACGCAGTCGATCACGCTGACAAAGGCGTAGCTGCTTCGGTCATGCCCGGTGCCCCCGCGTTCGCTGTCGCCGGGGCTCATCCCGCCATTGCCACCGCCGCTGCCGCCGCGCCGCGTAAGCGTCGCGCCGCCCGCGCAATTGCCGCGTCCGTGAGGGGCTTCCGTTAGGTAGACCCGCTCAACGCCTCCAGGCCACGGACCCGCAATCGGATCCGTGGCCTTTTTCGTTCGCCGGCCAGGTCACCGGATTCGTCCCAGACAACCAGCACACCGACAACCGACGACCGAGAAAGCAGAGGACCGCACATGTCTTCGCCGACATGCGATGCAACGAAGCTGGCGTTACCGTGTCACGTCGAGGACCCCGACCTGTGGTTCGCCGACGACCCGCAAGACCTCGAGCGCGCCAAGGAGCTGTGCGCGCAGTGTCCGCTGCAACGCGAATGCCTCAGTGCGGCATTGCAGCGTCAGGAGCCGTGGGGAGTGTGGGGCGGCGAGATTCTCGACCGCGGCTCCGTCATCGCCCGTAAGCGGCCCCGGGGCCGACCCCGCAAGGACGCGAAAGACCCTGTGGCCGCGTGAGGTTCGGCCGGCCCCGACGTCAGACGGCGTCGGGGTCGGCGAAGCCCGGCACGGACTCCTCGGCGATGCGCCTGGTGGGCACGTGGGCGTCGAGCTGACACGAGATCGCCACGATCGACGCGATCACCCGCATCGGGATCGCCAGCTTCGGCGGAATGTCCATCTGCCGGGCAGCCTTGATCTGCCCGGCGGCCTTGTCGAGTTCCAGGGTCGTCAGCCGCTGTAGCCACTTGCGGTTGTAGTGGAACACCGGAACCTCCAGCGGGTCGACGTACTGCTTGAGCATGTCGTCGATCTCGCGGGTGGACACCTGCTGACCCTTCTGGATGAAGCCGGCCTTCTGCATGGTGGGCAACAACTTGTCGTAGTTCTTGTCGACGGCGTAGCGCAGGGTCAGGCCGAGTTCGAGCGGCCAGCCGCCCGGCATCGGCGCCACCGCTCCGAAGTCGATGACGCCCATCTTGTCCTCGGGCATCAGCATGAAGTTCCCGGGGTGCGCGTCGCCGTGCACCATCTCCAGCCGGGTCGGCGCGTCGTTGCAGAACTCGAACAGCCGAGTGGCCATCAGGTCGCGCTGGTCCTGGGTGCCCTCGCGGATGATCTGGGAGAGCGGGATGCCCTCGATCCACTCCTGGATGACGACCTTGGGTGAGCTGGCGACCACATGAGGGACGACGAATTTCGGGTCGTCGGCGTAGGCCTTGGCGAACGCGCGTTGATTGTCGGCTTCGAGCCGGTAGTCCAGTTCCATCTCGGTGCGCGAGATCAGCTCGTCGACCACGCCCTGCACGTCGGCGCCGGGGGAGAGTTGCTTGAGCACACTGACCATGCGTTGCATGGTTTTCAGGTCGGCGCGCAACGCTTCGTCGGCGCCCGGGTACTGGATCTTCACCGCGACCTGGCGACCGTCAGACCAGACGGCCTTGTGCACCTGGCCGATGCTGGCCGAGGCCACCGACGTGTCGTCGAAGGACTGGAACCGGTCGCGCCACTTGGTGCCCAGTTGCTGGTCGAGCACCCGGTGTACGCGCGGGGCAGGCAGCGGTGGAGCCTCACGCTGCAGTTTGGTCAACGCCTCGCGGTAGGGCTTGCCGTACTGCTCGGGGATCGCGGCTTCCATCACCGACAGCGCCTGGCCCACCTTCATCGCGCCGCCCTTGAGCTCGCCGAGCACGGTGAACAGCTGCTGGGCGGCCTTGTCCATCAGCTCGGCGTTGACCTCGTCCTTGGACTTTCCGGTCAGACGCTTTCCGAAGCCCAGCGCGGCACGCCCGGCCATCCCCACCGGCAGCGACGCCAACTTGGCGTTGCGTGCTGCGCGGCCCCGCTTGATCTCACTCACGGCTCCATCATCCACGAATCGGCTGAACTTCGACCAACCAGTTGGCAACCCGGGATCGGTGGCGCGCTGTCAGCACCAGCAGTTCGGGTGCCGCGACCACCGGCGGGTGGCCACCGACCCGGTGCGGACGTCGAACTCGAGGGTGGTGTCCAGCGTCAACGGCGCCGGGGCCGGGGCGGTGCCGTCGTGGGCCAAGGCGCCCAATACGCGGTCGATCTCACCGAGCGCCAGACCGGCGGTGGCCAGCACGGTGGCCCGGTCCGCGGTGCCGACGGTCTGACACAACTGCGACGCGACAGCCGGCCACGCGGCATCCCGGTCGCTGCGGTGCATGTCGGCGCAGCGCAGACAACTGGTCACCCCGGGTATGACCAACGGCCCGATCAACCCGGTGCCGTCGCGCACCCGCACCGGGAGGTGGGCGACGCCGGCGTCCTGCAGGTCTCGCACCACACGAGGGTCGGCGACCAGGTAGTCGGTGAGCACCGCCAGCTCTGCCGACCCGGTGGAGGCGTGCGTGCGGCTGCTGCGACTGACCCGAACATTGTTGGCGCGCAATGCGGTACTGAGCAGATCCGACAGCGGCCCGCTGCCATGTATCCGTACCGCCGCCGAGCGCGCCCGCGGCGCAACGGCGGTGGTGGCCACCCCGGTGGAAAGCAGACCGGTGAGCAGGTCCGACACCGCGTCGGCGGGCACCCCGTGTTGGGCGGCCCTGGACTGCAGGTCAGAGACCGTCGCGGCGTCCTGCAATGCACGCAGCAACTCGGCCAGGACCGCAGCCGGCAGACCGTCGGGCGGGCGCACCACCACTGCGCGGCGCGGGTCCCAGCCCACCTGCACGCAGCCGTCTGGTCGGGACAGCACCGGCGTCGCCGGATCGAGCGCATAGCGCGTCATGTGACGACAGTGGCATGCGCGGACGACGACCCATGCAGTTATCCACAGGCGCTGCGCTACTGGGGAGAATCCGGACCGTTCTCGCGGTGCTCGCGCTCGCGTTCCTCGTCCAGAGCCTGTTCGATGGCGCTGTCGAGGTCGCTGGTGTCCCCGCCGATCACCCGGTCGATGAACCCCGCCGGCTCGTCGAGATCGGAGGCGCTGGGCAGCAGATCGGGGTGCTGCCACACCGCGTCGCGCGCGTCCGAGCCGACCGCCTGGGTCAGCTTGTCCCACAGTTGGGCGGCCTCGCGCATCTTGCGCGGCCGCAACTCCAGTCCGACGAGGGTGGCGAAGGTCTGCTCGGCCGGACCACCGGTGGCCCGACGACGGCGCAGGGTTTCACTCAGAGCCGAGGTCCCTGGAATCCGGTCGCCGAGCGCCGCGGCGACCACGGTCTGAACCCAGCCCTCGATCAGCGCGAGCAACGTCTCCAGCCGTTCCAGCGCCGCGGTCTGCTCCGGGGTGGCCTTGGGCTCGAAGATGCCCTGGTTGAGCAGCTGCTCCAGCTGGGACGGATCGGTCAGCGCGGACGGGTCGAACCCTTGGGCGAACTCCTCGATGCCGCTCATGTCGATCTTGGTGCCCTTGGCGAACGCTTCCACGGTGTTGAGCAGCTGCGAAGACAGCCACGGAACGTGGCTGAACAGCCGGTGGTGGGCGGCTTCGCGCGCAGCCAGGAACGTGACGATCTCACTGCGCGGCTGTTCGAGACCGTCGGCGAAGGCCTCGATGGCCTCGGGCATCAGCGCGGCCACCCCTTTGGGGCCCAGCGGCAGCCCGATGTCGGTGGAGGTCAACACTTCCCGCGACAACGTGCCCAAGGCCTGCCCCAGCTGCGAGCCGAAAGCCATGCCACCCATCTGCGACATCATCGCCAACAGCGGGCCCGCCATGGCTTGGGCTTCTTCGGGCAGCGCGGAGGCCCACACCGTGGAGATCTGCTCGGCGACCGGGTCGCACAACCGCTTCCAGGTCTCCAGCGTGTTGTCGATCCAGTCCGTCGGCGTCCACGCCGCGGTGCGGGTGCTGCCCGCAGGCAGCGCGGTGGCACCGTCGAGCCAGGTCTCGGCCAGCCGTACCGCGTCGGCCAACGCGGTGGCGGTGTGCTCCGGGATGGGGGCGACGAAACCGATCGAGCTGGCCGCCAGCTGACGTGCCAGGTCGTAGTTCACCGGACCGGCGGCCTTGCCGCCGGCCATCGCGGTGCCGGCGCCGCTGAACATCTCGCCCAGTTTGCTGAAGATCTGGCCGAGCTGGGACATGTCGAACTCGTTACCGCCCGCTGCGGCGAACGGGTTTCCACCCGGGAACCCCCCGAAGGGGTCACCGCCGGCCGGGCCGGAGGAGGGATCGTTGCCCGCACCGGAGCCGGGATCGTTCTTGCGCTTGTCACGCTCGGGGTCGTCCCCGGGGGAGAACCCGAAGGGCAGGTCAGCCATGCCCTCAACGGTACTCATCGCCGACCGGTCGCGCGCGGACGCGGGTCACGCTGAGAGTGAACCCCGGATCTGGCCGTGAGCGCTGCGGCCGGCGACCTTTACTGTGGGCGGCGTGAACAGGCGGATATCGACCCTGCTCGTCGCGCTGGTGCCGATCCTGATCTTCGGGGTTGTGCTGACCATGGTGACGGTGCCCTATGTCGCGCTGGGCCCAGGCCCGACGTTCGACACGCTCGGGGAGATCGACGGCAAACGCGTCGTGGACATCGAGGGCGCCGATCTGCATCCCACCAGTGGTCACCTCAACATGACCACGGTCTCCCAGCGCGACGGACTGACGCTGGGCCAGGCACTGGTCTTCTGGGCGTCGGGTCGCGATCAGCTGATCCCGCGCGAGATGGTCTACCCGCCGGACAAGAGCCGCGAAGAGATCGACGAAGCCAACAACAGGGACTTCCGCAGGTCCGAAGACAGCGCCGAGTACGCCGCGCTGCATTACCTCGACTACCCGATGGCGGTCACGATCTCCACCGTCGACGAAGAGGGGCCCTCGCACGACAAGCTGCAGCCCGGCGACGCGATCGACGGTGTCAACAACCGGCCGGTCGCCAGCCTCGAGGAATTCCAGGCCCTACTCGCCGACACCGAGCCCGGCGAGACGATCCAGGTGGACTACCGCCGCAAGAACGCCCCGGCCGGGGTCGCCGAGATCACGTTGGGTGAGCACCCGGACCGTCCGCACGGGTTCCTCGGCATCGGGGTGCTCGACGCGCCGTGGGCGCCGTACTCCATCAGCTTCAACCTGGCCAACGTCGGTGGCCCGTCGGCGGGTTTGATGTTCAGTCTGGCGGTGGTGGACAAGCTGACCACCGGTGAGCTCAACGGCGGCAAGTTCGTCGCCGGCAGCGGCACCATCACCGGCGACGGCAAGGTGGGCTCGATCGGCGGCATCACCCACAAGATCATCGCCGCCGAGGACGCCGGTGCGACGGTCTTCCTGGTACCGGCCGAAAATTGCGCGGAAGCCAGATCCGTCGACACCGACAGCATCGAATTACTCACCGTCGACACCCTTGAGCAGGCCATTGACTCGCTGCGGGTGTTGTCCGCCGGTGGTGAACCCCCGCGCTGCTGATCTGCTGTCTTCGCGTCGATGCGTAGAGTGATGCCCAAACAGTCTGCGCTCTCTGTGTGCGCGGCCGTGACCGATAGTGCTGGCAAACGTGAGACTGGAGTGACCTAGTGGGTATGCGGCCCGCGGCGAAGATGCCGAACATGACGCGACGAAGCCGGGCGATGATCGCGCTTGCGGTCGTGGTGGTGCTGCTGTTGCTGCTCGGCCCGAGGTTCATCGACACCTATGTGAATTGGCTGTGGTTCGGCGAACTGGGCTACCGCTCGGTGTTCACCACCCAGCTGCTGACGCGTCTGACCATCTTCGTGGTCGTCGCGCTGTTCATCGGCGCCATCGTGTTCGCCGCACTCGCCCTGGCCTACCGCACCCGGCCGGTGTTCGTCCCGACCGCCGGACCCGACGACCCGGTTGCGCGTTACCGCACCGCGGTGATGACGAAGCTGCGCCTGATCGGCATCGGGGTGCCGGTGTTCATCGGCCTGCTCGCCGGTCTGGTGGCGCAGAGCTACTGGGACCGGGTGCAACTGTTCCTGCACGGCGGCAGCTTCGGCATCCAGGACCCGCAGTTCGGCATCGACCTCGGCTTCTATGCCTTCGATCTGCCCTTCTACCGGCTGGTGCTGACCTACCTGTTCGTCGCGACGTTCCTGGCGTTCGTGGCGAACCTGCTCGGCCACTACCTGTTCGGCGGCATCCGGCTGGCAGGGCGCACCGGCGCGGTCAGCCGGGCCGCCCGGATCCAGCTGATCTCGCTGGTCGGGCTGTTCATCCTGCTCAAGGCGGTGGCCTACTGGTTCGACCGCTACGAACTGCTCAGCCATACCCGTGGCGGCAAGCCGTTCACCGGAGCCGGCTACACCGACATCAACGCGGTACTGCCGGCCAAACTGATCCTCGTCGCGATCGCCGTCATCTGTGCAGCCGCGGTGTTCTCCGCGTTGGTATTGCGCGATCTGCGCATCCCCGCCATCGGCGTCGTGCTGTTGCTGCTGTCCTCGCTGGTCATCGGTGCCGGCTGGCCGCTGGTGGTCGAGCAGATCAGCGTGCGTCCCAACGCGGCGCAGAAGGAAAGCGAGTACATCGCCCGCAGTATCGCGGCCACCAGACAGGCCTACGGTCTGGAAGACGACGTGGTCACCTACGAGGACTATCCCGGCAACGCCGCCGCGACCGCGGCCCAGATCGCCGCCGACCGCGCCACGACGTCGAACATCAGGGTGCTCGACCCCAACATCGTCAGCCCGGCGTTCACGCAGTTCCAGCAGGGCAAGAACTTCTACTACTTCCCCGAGCAGCTGGCCATGGACCGCTATCGGGATGACGACGGCAACCTGCGCGACTACGTGGTCGCTGCGCGCGAGCTCAACCCCGACCGGCTGATCGACAACCAGCGGGACTGGATCAACCGTCACACCGTCTACACCCACGGCAACGGCTTCATCGCGTCGCCGGCCAACACGGTGCGCGGGGTGGCCAACGACCCCACACAGAACGGCGGGTATCCGGAGTTCCTGTCCAGCGTGGTCGGCGCCACCGGCGTGGTGTCACCCGGACCGGCCCCGCTGGCCCAGCCGCGCATCTACTACGGCCCGGTCATCGCCAACACCCCCGCCGACTACGCGATCGTCGGTGAGAACGGCGCGCCGCGTGAATACGACTACGAGACCAACGTCGAAACCCGCAACTACACCTACACCGGTGAGGGCGGCGTCCCGATCGGGAGCCTGTTCACCCGCAGCGTGTTTGCCGCCAAGTACGCCGAGCGGAACTTCCTGTTCTCCAACGTGATCGGGGAGAACAGCAAGATCCTGTTCAACCGCGACCCGGCTGACCGGGTGAAGGCGGTGGCGCCGTGGCTGACCACTGACACCACCGTGTACCCGGCGATCGTCAACGAGCGGATCGTCTGGATCGTCGACGGTTACACCACGCTGGACAACTACCCGTACTCGGAGCTGACGTCGTTGTCCTCAACGACCGTCGACTCCCAGGAGGTGGCGCTGAACCGGCTGCAACCCGACAAGCAGGTGTCCTACATCCGCAACTCGGTGAAGGCGACCGTCGACGCCTACGACGGCACGGTCACGCTCTACGCCCAGGACGAGGACGACCCGGTGCTGCAGGCGTGGATGAAGGTCTTCCCCGACACCGTGCAGCCCAAGTCCGAGATCTCCGAGGAGCTGCAGGATCACCTGCGCTATCCCGAGGACCTGTTCAAGGTGCAGCGCGCGTTGCTGGCCAAGTACCACGTCGACGACCCGATCACGTTCTTCTCGACGTCGGACTTCTGGGACGTTCCGCTGGATCCGAACCCGACGGCCAGCAGCTTCCAACCGCCGTACTACATCGTGGCCAAGGACCTTGCCGCGGAGAACGGCGCAGGATCGTTCCAGCTGACCAGTGCGCTCAACCGGTTCCGGCGCGACTTCCTGGCCGCGTTCATGAGCGCCAGCTCCGATCCGGAGACCTACGGCAAGATCACGGTCCTGACCATTCCGGGCCAGGTCAACGGTCCCAAGCTGGCATTCAACGCGATCAGCACCGACACCGCGGTGTCCCAGGACCTCGGCGTCATCGGCCGCGACAACACCAACCGGATCCGGTGGGGCAACCTGCTCACGCTGCCGGTCGGCCCGGGTGGGCTGCTCTACGTCGCGCCGGTCTATGCGTCGCCGGGCAATACCGATGCGGCGTCGACTTATCCGCGCCTGATCCGCGTGGCGATGATGTACAACGACAAGATCGGCTACGGCCCGACCGTGCGTGACGCGCTGACCGAGATCTTCGGCCCCGGTGCGGACGCGACGGCCACCGGTCCCGCGGCGACCGAACCCCCTGCCACCGGCCAAGCGGCTCAACAGCCTGCGCCGGCGCAGAACAATCTGCCGCAGGCCGCGACGCCGCCGCGTCCGCAGCAGGGTGATTCACCGCCGGCCCAGCAGCCGGCGGGCACCCCGGCAGCCGCAGTTCCGCCGACCGGGCCGACGCAGCTCTCGGGCGGGAAAGCCGCTGCGCTGCAGGATGTCAACACTGCGCTGGACGCGGTGCGCAATGCCCAGCGCAGCGGTGACTTCGCGCAGTACGGAGAGGCGCTGCAACGCCTCGACGACGCGATGAACGAGTACCAGAACGCGGAATAGCCGCGCACGGCGGTGCAGTACCGGTTGCTCGGGCCACTGCAGGTGGTCCGCGGGGGGAGCCCGATCGACATCGGTCCGCGTAAGCAGCGCGCGGTGCTGGCGGCCCTACTGCTTGCGCAGGGGCGGGTGGTCTCCACCGATCGGCTAGCCGACGCGGTGTGGGGCGACGACGTCCCGGCGAGCGTGACGGCGAGTCTGCAGGTCTACATCTCGAATCTGCGCCGGGCGCTGCGCGACTCGCAGATGGCCTCACCGATCGTGCGCCAGCCGCCGGGTTATTACCTCGACGTGCACCACGATGCGGTGGATCTGTCCGTGTTCACCGCCGGTTGTGCTCGCGCGGGCGCGGCGATCGAGGGTGAACGCTGGGAGGAGGCGCTCGCCGAGGCCGATGTGGCGCTGAACCTGGTGCGCGGGGATCTGCTCGAAGACCTCGCCGATGCGCACTGGGTGCGCGAGGACGCTGCCCGGGTTGCCGAGATGCGCACGGAGTGCCTGGCCAACAAGGTGATTGCGTTGTTGGCGTTGGGAAAGGTGCCGACCGCGCTGACCGAGGTGTCGCGGCTACGGGAAGTCGACCCGCTGGCCGATCGCGGATGTCGCCTGCAGATGCTCGCGCTGTATCGGGCCGGCCGCACCGCGGACGCGCTGGACACCTATGCCCGGCACGCGCGGTTGCTCGACGCCGAATTGGGCTTGGCGCCGGGGCCCGAGCTGAAAGAACTGCAGACCGCGGTGTTGCGTCAGGCGCCCGAACTGGCCGGCTGGCCGCGCCGGCCGGAGTGGACCGGCGCCGCGCCGACGGCTGCACCCGATCCTGCGTCCGGCGTCCCGGTTCCCGACCAGGCCCCGGCGCAGCGAGCTCTGCTCGTCGGCCGGGAGCGTGAACTAACCCTGGCCGCACAGATGGTGGCTCGGGTCGCCGCCGGTGCCACGCGCTGGCTGGTGCTCTCGGGTCCGCCGGGCATCGGCAAGACCCGGCTGGCCGAGGAGGTGGCAGGTCAGGTCCGCGCCCGCGGCGGAGACGTCGCGTGGGTGAACTGTCCCGATGAACGCGCCACCCCGCCGTGGTGGCCGATGCGCCATCTGGTCAGAGCGTTGGGCGCCGATGCCGACCTGCTCGCCGTGCCGGACAACGCCGACCCCGACACCGCGCGATTCCTTGTCTACGAACGGATTCAGCGGCTGATCGAATCCGCGCCGCGACTGCTGGCCGTCGTGGTCGACGATGTGCAGTGGTCGGACATCACCTCGGCGGCCTGCCTTGCCTACATCGCCGGGGCGCTGCGGGACCGCCCGGTGCTGATGATCGTGACCGTGCGCGACGGGGACCACAGCCCAGAGATCGCGCGGCTGCTGAGCACTGTCGCCCGCGGTGAGGACAACCGCCTCATCGAGGTGCCGGCGTTGTCGTCGACCGACGTGGCCACGCTGGCCAATGAGGTCGCCGAGGAGGTGGTGACCGCGGCCGAGGCCGCCGAGCTCGCCGACCGTACCGGCGGCAACCCGTTCTTCGTCTCGGAATACGCCCGACTGCCCAGAAACGAACGGGCCGCCCACGAGATTCCCCATGCGGTGCGGTCGGTACTCGATCGGAGGCTGGCGGCGCTGGATCCCGCGGTGGTGCAGGTGCTGCGGGCTGCCGCGGTCATCGGTGACGTCGTCGACGCGGCGGCGGTGCCGGTGTTGGCGCGAGCCACCCGGCTCGACCTCGACACTCTGGCCGACTATCTGGACGAGGCCGCCGACGAGCGCATCGTGATTCCGACGCACTCCGGGGACGGGTACTCCTTCGCCCACGGTCTGCTGCGCGAGCAACTGCTGGCCGGCCTGCCCGCGTTACGCCGGCAGCGTCTGCACGCCACGGTCGCCGAGGTGCTGGCCGACAGCAGCGCCCCGGACGCGCCCACACGTCGCGCCCAGCACCTGATCGCGGCACAGCCCCTCGTCGAACCCGCGATCGTGGTGCAGGCGTGCCGGATGGCTGCCGAACAGGCCACCGCCCAATGGAGTTCGGACATCGCCGCCGGGTGGTGGCAGGCTGCTCTGGATGCCTACGACCGGCAGCCGGTCTCGGCGCGAGACGACGGCGAGCGCGACGCGTTGACCGTGGAGCTGCTCGAGGCGCACTCCCGGGCCGGCCGCGGCCAGTTGGTCCTCGACAGCGTGCAGCGCTACCTGGGGGAGGCCTTGGGTACCGGGCGGGCGGCCAGTGCGGGCCGGGTTGCCAGCGCGCTGTTGCGGGCCAGCGGCGGCTGGCCCTGGCTGGCGCCGGGCAACGACGCGGGCGATCTGCTCGGCCTGTTGGAGCGGGCCGCTGCGCTGTCGGACAGTGAACCGTCCTCGGCGGCGCGGGTGCTGCCGGCGCTGGCGGTGGGCCACTGCTATCACCCGGATCCTGCCGTGGCGCATACCCTGCTGGACCGAGCCGACAGGCTGGCCCAGGACACCGCAGATCCCGACGTTCTCGCCGATGTCCTGGTGGGCCGGCTCATCACGTTTTCCGGGGTGGCGACATTCAGCCGCGAGACGTTGCAGTGGGTGGACCAGTTGAATGCGCTGGGCCACAACAGGTCACGCGAAGACGCCGTGATCGCGCATTCGGTGGCGACGATGGCGGCGATGAATCTCGGTGACGTACCCGGTGCCCGCAGACATGTCGAGGCCGGGATTGCCGGCAGCGAGGAGCTACACCTTCCGGTGCTGCGCGCCCAGTTGCGCTGGATGGAAGCGGTATTGGCGATGTGGATCGGTGACTTCGCCGAGGCCGAACGCCATCATGCGATTGCCGCGCACGTGCATGAGCAGACCGAGCTCTACGAGGCCGGCAGTGGTCTGCTGGCGACTGCGTCGCTGCTACGGGAGCGCGGTGGCCCGATCGGTGCGGATTGGGCGGGTGTGCACGCACAGAAGGACGACGGCGGCCAGGGCATGGTCGGCGTGGTGCGGACCGCGCTGCTGACATTGGACTCCGGGCCGCAGGCCCGCGGCGAGGCGGTTCGCACCCTGCAGCGGTCGGCAGGCACCCAGGGCAAGGCGCACGTCTGGACGACTCTGGGCCATCAGACGCTGTTGGCGCACCTGGCAGCAGACCACGTCTTGCCCGACTTCGCCGGCCCGTTGCTGACCGCGTTGGATCCGTTCCGCGACCGGATCGCGGTGATCGGGCAGGTCGGAATGGCCGGCCCGGTGGCCCTGGCTACCGCACGGCTGCACGCACTGCGCGGTGACCTCACACGTGCGCGTGCCGACCTGGTGGCCGCCCGCGAGAACGCCGAGCGCAACGCCGGGATACCTGCGCTACTGCGCTGCCGACTGGTGGACTGCGAACTGGCCGAGCCGGGCGCCGAACGGTCGCGACGGGCCGCGGCGCTGGCAGAGGAGGCCCAAGCCGTCGGCATGGCCGCCGTCGCCGCTGCGGCGCGTGCCCTCTTGGACATTCCTTAAACCGGAGTTCCAAGGCACCTTTAAGGGCCTTCGGTGACGCTCTAGTCCGAATGAGGACGGATCAGAGAGGACTCCGATGACAATTCCGACCGAGCTGACGCGCGACGAGGTGCTGCGCACGCTGTGCGGGCACGTCACCACGCCCGTCGCGCTGTCCGGTGAGCCGGGATACGAGCGCTGCCTGCCGTGGAACGTCGCGGCGCCGGTGGCACCGGCCGCGGTGGTGCTGGCGACGACGGCCGAGGACATCGCGGCGACGGTCAGGTTCGCCGCGGCGCACGCGTTCACCGTGACCGTGCAGGCGACGGGGCACGGTGCCGTCGGCGTCGGTGCCGACACGATCCTGGTGCTGACAGCGGGGATGACCCACTGTGAGGTGGACGTCGGCCATCGCACGGCGCGGGTGAGTGCCGGTGCACGCTGGCAGCACGTGCTCGACGCCGCCGCGCCGCACTGCCTCGCGCCGCTGTGCGGCTCGGCTCCGGGTGTCGGTGTGGTCGGTTACCTGACGGGCGGCGGAATCGGCCCGCTGGTACGGACTTTCGGGCTGTCGTCAGATTACGTGCGGGCGTTCGACGTCGTGACCGGTGACGGACGCTTGCTGCGTGCGACTCCGGACGAGAACGCCGACCTGTTCTGGGGTCTGCGCGGCGGTAAGGCCACGCTGGGCATCGTCACCGCAGTCGAGATCGATCTGCTGCCGATCCGCGAATTCTACGGCGGATCAGTGTATTTCGACGGCACGGATACTGCAGCGGTGTTGCACGCGTGGGGCCGGTGGAGCCGCTCGCTACCGGAGACGGTGAACACGTCGATCGCGGTGCAGCAGCTGCCGCCGCTACCGGGGGTGCCGGAGCCGCTGGCGGGCCGGATGACGGTGGCGGTGCGCTACACGGCCGTCGGAGATGTCGCCGACGCCGAGCGGCTGCTGGCGCCGATGCGCGAGGCGGCGGCGCCGATCCTCGACAGTGTGGCCGTGCTGCCCTACGCGGCGATCGGTGCCGTCCATGCTGACCCCGTGGATCCGATGCCGATCAACGAGGATCAGGCGCTGCTGTCCGCGCTGCCGGCCGAAGCGATCGACACGCTGCTGGCGCTGGTGGGCCCGGGCTCCGGATCACCGCAGGTGATCGTCGAGCTGCGATTGCTCGGGGGAGCGCTGGCCCGCGAGCCACAACACCGCAGCGCGTTCTGCCACCGCGACGCGGCGTATTCGCTGGCGGTGATCGGCGCCCTGGTGCCGGAGATCGCCGGGGTGGTGGTCGACCACGCACGGGCGGTCACCACGGCCGTCGCGCCGTGGGCCACCGGCGGACAAATGCCGAACTTCGCACCCTCCTACGACCCGGCCCGCCCGGCGCGGTTGTACAACGCCGACACGCTGCACTGGCTGGCCGCCCTGGCCGACCGCTACGACCCGGCGCGGGTGTTGGCCACCGGGCAGGTGATCCGCAGCTGACCAGGCTCGCTAGTATTTTTCTCCCGGCATCCGAGGTCGTCTTGTCGAAGGGGAGAGCACATGGCCGCGCACGTCGAGCAGCTCGAGTTCCAGGCGGAGGCACGCCAGCTTCTGGATCTGATGATCCACTCCGTCTACAGCAACAAGGATTCGTTTCTGCGCGAACTGATCTCGAACGCCTCCGATGCTCTGGACAAACTGCGGCTGGAGTCGTTTCGGAACAAGGACCTCGATGTCGACACCTCCGATCTGCACATCGAGATCGAGGTCGACAAGGATGCGCGCACCCTGACCGTTCGCGACAACGGCATCGGTATGACCCGCGACGAGGTCGTGAACCTGATCGGCACTCTTGCCAAGTCGGGGACGGGTGAGCTGCGTCAACAGCTGCGTGAGGCCAAGGACAAGGACGCGAGCGAGGAACTGATCGGTCAGTTCGGGATCGGTTTCTACGCGAGCTTCATGGTGGCCGACCGTGTCGAGCTACTCACCCGCAAGGCCGGTGAGAGCGAGGCCACTCGGTGGGAGTCCAGCGGGGAGGGGACCTACACGATCGAATCGGTCGACCAGTCCGCCGGCGCGGTGGCCCAGGGCACCTCGGTCACGTTGCACCTCAAACCCGAAGACCGCGAGGACGAACTGCACGACTACACCTCGGAGTGGAAGCTCCGGGAGCTGGTCAAGCAGTACTCGGACTTCATCGCCTGGCCCATCCGGATGGACGTCGAGCGCCGCACGCCGGCACCGGACGAGGGTGGCGAAGAGACTGTCACCGTCGAGACCCAGACCCTCAACTCAATGAAGGCACTGTGGGCCAGGCCCCGCGACGAGGTGTCCGACGAGGAGTACACGGAGTTCTACAAGCACGTCGCCCACGCCTGGGACGAGCCGCTCGAGGTCATCGCGATGAAGGCGGAGGGCACCTTCGAGTACCAGGCGCTGCTGTTCATCCCGTCGCATGCCCCGTTCGATCTGTTCAACCAGAACGCCGCGGTCGGTGTGCAGCTGTATGTCAAGCGGGTCTTCATCATGGGGGACTGCGATCAGCTCATGCCGCCCTACCTGCGGTTCGTCAAGGGCGTCGTCGACGCCCAGGACATGTCGCTGAACGTCTCCCGGGAGATCCTGCAGCAAGACCGGCAGATCAGGGCGATCCGGCGCCGGCTCACCAAGAAAGTGCTCTCGACGCTCACCGAGATGCAGACCGAGCGCCCGGAGAAGTACCGCACGTTCTGGACCCAGTTCGGCAGAGTCCTCAAGGAGGGCCTGCTGAGCGACACCGAGAACCAGGAGACACTGCTGCGGGTGTCGTCGTTCGCCTCGACGCACAGCGAGGACGAACCGACCACACTGGCCGAATACATCGAGCGCATGCCCGACGGGCAGAGTCAGATCTTCTACGCGACGGGTGAATCGCGCCAGCAGCTGCTGCACTCGCCCCATCTGGAGGCATTCAAGGCCAAGGGCTACGAGGTGCTGCTGCTCACCGACCCGGTGGACGAGGTTTGGGTGGAGTCGGTCCAGGAGTTCGACGGCAAGGCGCTGCAGTCGGTGGCCAAGGGTGAGGTCGACCTCGACGCCGAGGATTCTGGCCAGGAGGCCGAACGTGAGCAGCGGGAGCAGGAATTCGCCGACCTGATCACCTGGCTCAAGGACGCGCTGAGTGACCACGTCAAGGAAGTGCGGTTGTCCACCCGCCTGACCGATTCACCGGCATGCCTGATCACCGACACCTTCGGCATCACCCCCGCGCTGGCCCGGATGTACCGGGCCTCCGGGCAGCCGGTGCCGGTCGAGAAGCGGATTCTGGAGCTGAATCCGAACCACCCCCTCATCACGGGTCTGCGGGAGGCGCACACGGCCCGCGGAGCCGATGCCGGCTTGCGCGACACCGCCGAACTGCTTTACGGCACAGCGCTTCTGGCCGAAGGGGGAGTGCTCGACGATCCGGCGAAGTTCGCCGGTCTGCTCGTCGACCGACTGACCCGGACGGTGGGGGAGCAACCGTCGTGGTGACGACGTTTATCGCTCGGGCATCAGCGCGTTGAGCAGGCGATTTGGACCGTTCGCCGCCGTTGGGTAACCTTGCGTTCGCCCGTCGCGGGGTGGAGCAGCTCGGTAGCTCGCTGGGCTCATAACCCAGAGGTCGCAGGTTCGAATCCTGTCCCCGCTACTAAGTGAACGGCCCTCGGAGACCTTCCGAGGGCCGTTTTCATGGGTTTGAAGAGACGCTTGAGAACATTAGCTTGGCTAAGAAAAATCGAGAGTTCGAGTATGGCGTCCAGCAAGACGCGCGCAGCTCAGCGTGGCGGCGGCATGTGCAAGATCAGCTGAAGTAGGAGCTTCTGCGGCGAGCGTCGAACGAAGCGAGGAGACTCTCAGAGTCACGGTGCGGTTGTAGGCGCTGGGGGTCGCCTCCACGCGGCATCGAAATGTGGACTACTGCGCAGGCGACGGGACTTCGGCTCGTAGGCTTCGTAGCTCGCTTGCCACGTACTTGCCGAGCAGTCCGTCGCGGCCTGGGGTTTCGCTTCGCATAGTGGTGAGGAGTGCGTATAGGCCGAGCAGGAAGAACACGGCACTGTGGAACGCGTCGACATCGGCGAAGACTTCGCCCCGGTTGCGGGCGCGCATGATTTCCGCAGCAAGCAACACAATGGTGGGATGGTCGGTCCACTCGTCGTTCTCAGGCCGAGTCGGTGAGAAATACAGACCGATCACATCCCGAAACAGCGCGCTGCCCCAACGGTTTTCAAGGTCAACGACCAGTCTGACGATTTCATTGAGAACGGTGGCGAGATCGCGAGCGGAGTCCAGAAACCTGCCGAGCTCTGCGGCAACCCGTGCTTCCTCCTGGCGAATCAACTCGTGGAGGACGTGCTCTCTGGTCGGAAAGTGAAAGTAGAACGTTCCCCGCGATACTCCAGCGGCCTTAACCACGGAGTTGATGTCGGCGGCCGCTGTGCCGGCGCGTTTGAACTCTACGATGGCGGCATCCAGCACTCGCTCGCGTGTCTTGCGCCGCTGAGCTTCGTGCTTGTTGGTTGTCGCCTCCACACTCATATTCTGCATCACCGCGTCTCAGTACTTGACGAACGTCAATAAGTGTTATCAGCAGTCAATGATCGCTAGAACCTCGATCCGCTACTGTGCCGAGCTCTTGGCGACGTGGACGCGGCGATGTAAGCCCAGATAGAGCGTTGGTTATCGTGGTTGCGCGCCAAGTCGCGCGGCGAGTCAGCGTTGTGCAAAATGTTGACATCTGTCAGCATTTTCGTTAAACATGGCTCGCACGCTGAACCGTTATGTGGGGTTGGAGCGTGCTCTACCCACCGCCGGTTCAACGGGAGAGTGACTGAGATGACGAAGCCGGAGACGCGACCGCCCACCAACGATACGAACAAGAGCAGTAGTCGACTGGTGATCGGCCTGTGGTGGGTGTTCGGGGTCGGAATGCTGGTTCTGATCGGGCTGAATGCCCAAGTCGGTGCCAGCGAACCACGAATCGCCAACCCCAATGTGACTGACGAAGCACGAGAGTCGGTTGCGGGCATCACGAGTTGGGCATCGCTGTGCAATATGTGGACCGCCGTGATGATGGTGGTCGGCATCACCGCCTTCATCATCAGTTGGAGACGGCATCCGAAGCACCCGTATCTGCTGCTGGTTCTCGCAGGCACTGTGCTGGTCTGGCTCGACCCGTTCGCCAACTGGGTGTCCTACTCGGCATTCAGTCCCGACCTGTATCACTACCCGGTCGACTGGCCGTGGGTGTCGCTTGCGCCGTTGGTGGAGCCGTTCGTCTGTATCGCGTATGCGTCGGTGTTGATCGTGCCCACGTTCGCCGCGATTCCTCTGCTGCGACGCTTACAGCAGGGGCGTTCGACAGACAGCTTCGTGTGGCGTCACCCTCTGATCACACTGAGTGCGATCACCATCGTCATCGGCTTCGCCCTGGATGCTGTGGTAGAGATCTTCTGCGTCAGCAAGCGCGTGTACGCCTACACTCAGGTGCCGGAGTTCGGGTCGATCTTCGTCGGTCAGTACAACCAATTCCCGTTGCTATGGGAAAGCGGACTGGCGACCTCGATGATGGTCGCCGCGTCGATCTCCGTGTATCGGGACGATACGGGAAAGACGTATGCCGAGAAGCTGGCCCAGCGGCTGCGACTGCTCCCGACCAAACCCGCACTGGCATCCTTCCTCATCATGATCACCGCTCTGAGCGTCACCTACGCCGGGGTGTACGGCGGAGTCTTCACGATTATTCGCGCCTCAAAGTTCGCGACGTCGGTCGCATGCCCCTGGCCGTTCCCAGAGTCGAAGGTGTACGACCCTCAGGGGTTCTATGAGATGGCCGGCCACCCCGGACCGTTCTTCGAGGGCAAGTGGAGCACCTGGATGTCAGGGCAGCCCGACGGGCGCCCGGTGATCGAGGGGCCGGTCCCGCCCGGTCGCTGCGGCCCCGGCCGTGACTGACGCCGCTGATCGCCCTACTGAGGCGACTCGACGAACGAGGTGCCGTGGTGGCTGACGAATCGACAACAGACGAACTCATTCCGCACTTCGACATCCTGGCGGCGGCTGTGGCAGGTAGGACGCTGCGGGTTGCTCGCGGCCGTCCCGGCGAGAAGTGTTGGACAGATGGCAAACTCGTCTACATCGACGTCACGCTGCCTGAGCGGGACCAGATCGCTGCCACACTTGTGCAGGCATCGCTCGTCTCAGCGGGGAGTCTGGCGCCAGAGCTGATGCGGCAGCTGCACCGGCGCGGCAAGCTCGCGCAGCGGTACCTCGTGGTAGAGGCACACCGGGCGTTACAGGCACACAGCGCCGTCCTTCCCCCGGCGATGAACCTGCTGGTGGATCACGCTCTCGCTGCGCGCTCCACATCGCCAGCTCAATCACTGGCACTGGCCAAGTCTGCCGTCTCTCTCGCATCCCCGTCGCCGCTGTTCGGCGCCCTCAACCCCAAACGGGTCATCGCCGCGGCGCGCGAAACGGGGATGTCGGACAGCGAAGAAGGTCACGCGCCCAAGCAGCAGGACAAAGCGTTGGAAGAGATCGATGACAACGACTTCGCTGACGCCGACGAGGGCGCTGCAATCGACATGTTCTCCGTCGGTGGGGTATCAAGTGTCTTCGGCCGTTTGATGCAGCGCCTTCTGAAGTCCATGCGCAGACGCGAGCCCAGCGGCGGCAACCCCGGTACGGACTCGGCAACTCACCTTTCGCGCGGACTCGCGCAGCGACGAGACAACGGTGTACTTTCCCAGGCTGCAATGGGGGTCGCCGACGGCGAAGCGCCGAGAGACGGTGGAACCAAGTACCCCGAATGGGACACGAAGCGCAAGGCGTACCGACGAGATTGGTGCACGGTCAACGAGATTGAGCCGCCCCGTCGGGAGGTGGGAGACGCAAGCCTTCCCGACACGGCACGACTTCGCCGGTCACTGGGCCGCCTCGCTCTTGGCCTCGATCAATGCCATCGACGGTCCCATGGTGACGACATCGACATCGACGCCGCCATGGAGTCCTACGTCCAAGCAGCGGCGTCGTCCACTCCAGACGACAACGTCTACATCGCGAGCCTGCGCCGTCGTCGCGATCTCTCGGCCATGGTGTTGCTCGACATCTCGGGTTCTGCCGCTGAACCGGACGGTTTCGGCAGTAGCGTCCACGAGCGCCAACGCGCTGCAGCAGCCGCCATCACCTCGACACTTCACGACCTCGGCGACCGCACCGGGCTCTACGCCTACAACTCGCAGGGACGATCCTCGGTCCAACTGGTGCCGATCAAGAGGTTCGATGACCGCTTCAATGCCGACACCATGCGCCGGCTACACCGCCTCACACCGGGCGCATTTTCCCGACTCGGAGCGGCCATCCGCCACGGAGCTGCTGTCTTGGAATCCCAGGGCGGGACATCGCGCCGACTGCTCATCGTTCTCTCCGATGGACTGGCCTACGACCACGGCTACGACAAGGCCTACGGGGCCGCCGACGCACGACGGGCGCTCACCGAAGCCCGCAATCGGGGAATCGGCGCCCTCTGCCTCACATTCGGCGTGCACGCCGACGAGGACTCACTGGAACGCGTCTTCGGAACAGCAGCGCACGCAACCGTTTTCAATCAAGACCACCTAGCTCACGCAGTCAGTGCGCTCGTCCACTCAGCCCTGCGATCCGCCGACGTTCGCCGACGAGTGTCCTAACCACCCCAGCGCAACCTAAAGGAGCAGAAGAAAGCCGATGACCTCCGTCGACACCCACAATGCAATTTCCAGCCTGCCGAAGACGCACGATCCACGACCCTTCTACGTATCCACCGGAGACGAGGAGCAACACTTCAAAGCCGCCTACCGCCAAGGGCTGTCCATTGTCCTCAAAGGGCCGACCGGATGCGGTAAAACACGCTTCGTCGAAGCGATGGCACACGACCTCAACCGACCGCTGATCACCGTGTCCTGCCACGACGACCTGACCACCGCCGACCTCGTCGGTCGCTTCCATCTACGCGGCGGGGAAACCGAATGGGTCGACGGTCCGCTCACCCGCGCGGTCCGCGAAGGAGCCATCTGCTACCTCGACGAGGTAGTAGAGGCTCGGCAGGACACCACCGTCGTGCTGCATCCCCTCGCCGACCACAGACGCCAACTTCCCATCGAACGTCTCGGAGTGACCTTGGACGCGGCCCCAGGGTTCGGCCTGGTGGTGTCGTACAACCCCGGCTACCAAAGCGTCCTCAAAGACCTCAAGGACTCCACCCGTCAACGAATGGTCGCTATCGAGTTCGGCTTTCCGGCACCCGAGACTGAAGAGAAGATCCTGATCGAAGAGGCGGGCATCGCCCACGACACCGCCGCGACCCTCGTCCGATTCAGCCAAGCCATACGACGGCTTGAGACACCGGGACTGCGCGAAGTCGCGTCCACGCGCGTGCTGATCGCCGCAGGAAGACTCATCGCCGAAGGTCTCACACCACACGACGCCGCACGGATCGCGATCGCGGCACCTCTGAGCGACGACCCAACAGTGCAGGCCGGCCTCTTGAAGATGATCGACGCTTACGTCGGCGGTCAGGCCGGCGGGGAGTCGTGAATGCGCCAAGAAGAATGTCGACGCCGCGAGACGACCCGCCCAGAGGGTCGCGGCTGACACGGCCGCCGAGCCTCGCAACTCAGGTAGTGAGATGCCGCCGCCTACCCGCCACTACTCCCTCTCAGTACCGCAATGAGCACAAGCAACACGACGACTACCAGTCAGAATGACGCCGCCGAGCACACCTGGGAAAGCGCGATGGCCGCCAGCTACGAGGTGGACCCGCCCTTCATGACGGCCTTCGCTAACCACTACAACGCCATGATCGCCAAGAACGCCTTGGTGATCGCGCTCATCGAAGGTCCCCAGGTGTGCTCACCGCCACGCCATCAGTCTGGTGCGCAGCGAGCTGGTTGGCTTCATCGCCGTGGTGTTTGCACCTCTTCATGGGGAGGACATCCGAGACCACCTCGAAATCGCTTTCGATGCGGGGCCGCCAGTGTTGATTTAGAACGAGGCTGGAGCACCGTTCAGTATTGTCGGCTACCCGCGGACCGCGCGCCGTCATGCACGGCGATGATGTCGTGTTGCTGGCCATGGACGGTGACGGAGTCACAGAATTCGCTTCTGCGCTCAGAAGCACCCAGCAACAACGACGTTGGAATCTCGAACACGGTGGCTTTCACCACGAGTTCTTTGTTGAAGCGGGTCAGTCCGCTGTTGAACTCGGCGATGATCGAATTGTGTGGCGACTCGACCAGGCCAAGGTGAGCGAGTTGGTCGGCGCTTTGAACACCCTTGTGGATCGCGGCGGTCCAAGCCATCAGTACGTCGACATCTCGCGGCCGACCGATACTTTGGTGCTCTCGCGAGACGAGTACATCTATCCCTCGTAGATGCATGATGGGTGCTTGCTCCGCAGTATCGCAAGCGTCCTACCTGTGGAGGCGGGGCGAGGGACACGGCGGCAGGCCGAGTATCGGCGTCAGGATCAGCCCGCCGCCCACTGTTTGGCCGCATCGAGTTCGTCGAGGCTGAACAGCGCCACCTCGCCGGGGATCATCCACGACAGCGCATGGAGTGTGTGGCCGATCCACTCCTTGTCGGTGACGACCGCTGTGCGCTTGAACGCGCGCAGGTGGGTCAGAGTGCTGAAACCCTGTTTGACATCGGCGAGTAACCCACCAGGGCCGAAGCCCTCGTAGTCGGGACCGATGACTTCGACGAAGCGAATCTCATCGGTGTCCAACATCCGGTCTATGGTGGGTTTGAAGTCACGGAAGTCGTCGGCGCTGACCCGCCCCGACACTCGGATACCGAGGACGCCGTCGGGGACGTCCTGCAATTCTTCGATCATGGGAACCTCCTATGGCGGAATCGACGGTAGGTCGGTAACCCCGACGCGACCAGAGACTTTGGTCACCTGGGAGGGCTGAGGCTCGGCACCACCATGACCGGGCGGTGAGACTGGTGCAACGTGCCCATTGCCACACTGCCAAGCAGGATCTCACGCGCCGCAGAACGTCCCCGCGATCCGACGACCACCACGGCCGCGTTGTGGTCGGTCGCCACGGCGACAAGGGCGTTCGAGATGGCGCGACCGGCGAAACCGCGACCGCGTTCGGCGGTCAGCACGACGACCTCTCGGTCTCCTGCCACCGGCAGATCGACCGAGGGTGGCGAAACATCGTCTCCGTCGACCGACACAAGCAGCACCGTACGTTCGGGGAACAATTGGGTGGCCGCCGCGAACGCTTTTTCGGCACCCGCCGAGCCGTCCCAGCCGACAACCACCGGGCCGTCGGGTAGCGCTGCATACTCGGCAGCGAGCATCGGATACCGGACCACGATCACCGGGAGCTCCGAGTAGTGCGCCACCATGTCCGACACGCTGCCCAGCACCGCCTTGGCGCCACCCAGTCCGCGCGACCCGACGAGCACGACGTCGGCGTGCATCTCCTTGGCGGCCTGTGCGATGCGCAGACCTTCCGAGCCCCAGGTCTGTCGGAGCAGCGGTTCGGCGTCCCATCCGGCGGCGCGGGCCAGTGTCACGCCCATTGCCACAAGCCGCTGCGCCTCGACCTCACCTTCTCGCTCGACCATCTTGATCAACTCATTGACGTCGTGAGCGAGGGGCCACAGCCGCGCACGGACCGTCGGGCTGGCAAACGGCGGCGTCCACAGGTGGGTGATCCAGCTGCGCGCACCTGGGAACAGGGCTGCGCCTGCCTCGACCGTTGCATTCGACGCCGGCGATCCGTCGTATCCCACGATCGCTGCCACGGACATAGGGGATCTCCTCGAAAATTTCGGCGCTGCCGCGGGGTGAAGGTCCTAGCTGGAGGCGTGTGCCGGTTCTCTGCGTAGTGCCGACGCCCAGCCGGCGTAGGTCAAGTACAGACCGACCAGCCCGATCACGACCACGCCGACCTGCCACCACACCCCGGCGTCGAGAACCGACTCGCCGAAAGAAATGTAGGCGCGGGGGAATGTGAGGCACATCAGCCCCTCCAGGGCGGTCCACCAACCCAGCACGGACACGATGATCGCGGCGGGACCGCGCCAATATGGATGAAGCGCAATGACGATGAGACCCAGCAGCAGAGTGAACACACCCGTGACGAAGGGCAACGCTGTGTCGGCGCCGAACTCGGACATCAGGGTATCCATGTCCGATGGGCGCATCAGCGCCGCGGCGGCGACGATCACGAGGAACGGGCCGATTACCCGGGAGAACATCCGTGTGCTGTCCTGGGACTGTTGCGGCAAGCTCATGAAAATGCCTCCTCCGGAATCGATGTCGTGCGTGAACGCACGACCGTGATCGGTAGGGCTCAGGTGTTACCCATAGGACCATTCGACCGAGAAGCGCAGGAGTGTTGTAGGGACCAAAGTCCCATCTCGGAGGGGGCATTCGTCGGCGGCCCGGTCTCCTCGTGCCGCAGCCCCGAAATGACGCTCAGTTCTGATCGAGGCGGGTGACCAGGCCTCGGTCGCCGTCGACCCGGACCCGGTCGCCGGTCTTGAGCACCTGGGTGGCGATCAGCGTGTTGACGACACAGGGCAGGCCGTACTCGCGCGCCACCACCGCACCGTGCGACACCGAGCTGCCGATATCGGTGACCAGCGCCGCGATCACGGTGAAGTACGGAGTCCATCCGACATCGGTGACCGGTGCGACGAGGATCTCGCCGCGCTGCACGTCACCTGCATCATGAATCGATCGTGCCACGCGCACAACACCGTCCACCGTTCCTCGGCTGGCGGGCCGGCCGGGGATCTGATCGTCGGTCCGCAGACTCGGCGGCGTGGCGACCACCGGCCGGGGCCGTCCCACCGAGACATCCTCGAATTCGAGAGCATCCTGGTAGGCCAGCGCTTCGCGGCGCGCCAGCGCCCGCTCAACCAAGTCCTCGAGACCATCGCCGGCGACAAGGCGCGCAAGTTCGCCGCGGTCGAAAAAGAACACCAGGTCGGGGTCGGGCAGACGGCCCGACCGCGCCAGCACCACGCCCAGGTGGCGGTAGCCGCGCTTGAGCGCGTAGGCCATCAGCGCCATCTTCGATTTCGTCTCCTCGCGTCCCCGCGCACCGCCCTGGGCGAGACGGGCGAGGAGCCGAACGGCCCGAGATGTCGGCGGCGCGGGGGTGTGACTGTGCAGGGCAGCGCGCGCCGACCCCGGGTCCCGTGCGGAGCGCAGCATGGTCTGCATCATCGACCCCAGAGCGGCGGGATCATCGGCCCAGGACGGGTCGCGCATGCACAGCTCGCGGTAACCGCGGTGGCCGTGCCGAATCAGGAACTGCCGCAAAGCCTCCCCGCCGGAAGTGGCCGAACCCCGTAGCTCGGTGACGGCATCGGCCGCATCGGCGGACAGGAACCGATGCGCGGCGGCCGCATCGGCGGCGAGAGTGCGCACCACCGCGTCGAGGTGTTCGACCATCAGGGCGCTCTCCACGTCGGTGGCCCCTGCCATCAGACGCATCGCCTCGGCTTGGCCGTGCTCCTCGCCGCGACCATCCTTGACCGCGCGACGCACCAGCGTGCTCTCCAGGATGTTGGCCGCGACCGCGGCGCGCGACGACGACCGCACATGGGTCAGCGTCACGTCACAGTACAGCTCCACGCCGGACTCCAGTCGCGCAAGAATCGCGCGTGCGTCGTCGTTGGTGGGGACGGTGAATCCCGCGATCTGCTTCTGCAGCCGCCCGATCGCCGGACCGGCCGACAACGCGTACGCGCTCAGCCGGACGGTGTTGACCAGCTTGCGCAGGAACGGTTGTGGTGGTTTGGCTTCCAGCTCGTCGACCACCCGACCACAGATCGACATGGAGAACTGCTCGCGCGAGTTCCCGAGAATGCCCGAGCTCAACGCGGTGCCCTCGGTGAGGTTCAAGAACATGTGCCCGTAGAAGTACCCGACCTGCAGCCACGGCTTCTCGTAGCGCGGCTGAGCACGTGCCACCACCTGCGTCATCTGCATCGCATAGTCGATGGCGTATCCGGACACCGACGCGGTCAGCGGACAGAACGCGCCGGGCATCATCTCGCCGATGTTGCACCGGGTGTAGACGTGATCCGCACTGGCCACGGGACTGTCCATCTCGTTGAGATCGCCTGGCAGCGTGGTGATCGGCCGTGCTTGGAGCCACCACAACGTGCCGGCTCGGTCGATGGCCCATTCGAGGTCCATCGGCCGGCCCCAGTGCCGGGAAGCGCGCAGGGCCCCGTCCCGGATCGCGGCGATGTCGTCGGCAAGCAGGACCGGCACCCCACCCACCTCGTGGGCGGCGATGCTGCCGTCGGTGTGTACCACGACGTGGTCGGGGGAGGCCGAGCCATCCACCAGGGCCTCACCGAGTCCGGTGACGGCGTCGATCACCATCAGGTCGCGCCGACCCGACGCAGGGTCCGCGGTGAACACCACCCCCGCCGCGCGCGCGTCGACCATCTGCTGGACGACGACGTTCATTGTCGCAGTGGACTCCCCGCTGTAGGACGAAGCCCGTGCAGAACCCACGGATTCGACGCAGCGGCGCACCGCAGCGACGAACTCGTCCTCGGAATCGACGCCCAGGACGGTGTCGTACTGCCCGGCGAAGGATTGCTCCTCGCCGTCTTCACCCACGGCTGACGACCGGACCGCCACCGGAGTTGCGCCGGCAGCTGCCAGCGCGCTGAATCGGATCGTGGCGTCGTCGACGGCACCGGGCCGGGATGGGTCGGCGATGACGAAGCCCGTCGGCACGGCCAGCCCGAGGCGGCGCAACTCGGCCAGCCCGGCCGCCTTACCCCCGTAGCGGCCGTCAGTGATCGCGTCGAAATCCACTGTCGATGCTGTCATCCCAGTGCGTCCACGATCTCGGCGAGCGCGTCGACAGGGATGGGCCCCGGCTGGTAGAGGCAGATCCGGTTGGAGATTCCGTTGACGCGATCACGGATGTGATCGGCAATCTCGGCGGGTGTACCGCACGCGGCGATGGTGTGCAAGATCTCGTCGTCGATCAGCGTGGCCATCTCCTGCCACCGCCCCTGCTTGGACATCGTGTTGAGCTCCGGCTGTAGATCACCCCAGCCGTGCGCATCGAGCACCGGACGGTAGGCAGGGGTGGAACCATAGAACGCCAACAACATTCGCGTGGAATGGTGGTCGCGGTTGGTCTCCGAGTCGACGGAGACGATGATCTCGGGTACCACCGCGAAGTCGTCTCGGCTGCGCCCCGCCGCGGCCAGTCCGGCACGCACCTGAGGCATCGTCTTTTCGTGCAGGTATCGCTTGGACCCGAACGGCATCACCAGCAGACCGTCGGCCACTTCGGCGGTGGCCCGCGTCAGGCGCGGACCCAGCGCCCCCAGGTAGATCGGCGGAGGACCGTAGGGATTGGGTCCCGGTACGAACGTCGGCGTCATCAGCGTGTGGCGGTAGAACTCACCACGGAAATCCAGGCGCGCGCCCTCGTTCCAGGCGGCGAAGATCGCTCGCAGCGCCCCCACCATCTCCGTCATCCGTGCCACCGGACGGTCGAACGCGACGCCGTAGCGCTTCTCGATCTGTGCGCGCACCTGCGTGCCCAGGCCGAGGATGAAGCGCCCTTCGGTCAGCAGCTGCAAGTCATTGGCCTGGTGGGCGAGCTGAATCGGATTGCGGGGAAACGCAATCGCGACGTTGGACATCACTTCGAGTCCCTTGACCGCCGACGCCAGCACCAGCGGGGTGAACACATCGAAGGGACCTTCGAAGGTGAACACTCCAGAAGCGCCGGCTTCACGCAGAAGGGCCGCCCGTTCGGCAGCATCGGTGGGCCCGTAGAGGGCCGTCATGATCTTCATCGCTGCCTTCTCCACTGCGGGCTCAGGGTCATGATTCTCCCATAGATACGATACGCACTGTATCGGTATTAGTCTGGAAGTATGACAGCAGATCGGCGCGGCGATGGCAAGGCGCCGGTACGGCCGACCTCAGGTCGCCCCCGAGACGCCAGGATCGATGCCGCGATCATCGCAGCCACCCGCGAGTTGGTCGTGCAGACAGGTTATTCCGCGTTGTCGCTGTCAGCGATCGCCGCGCGTGCCGGCACCACGACCGCCGCGATCTATCGGCGGTGGTCAGGCAAGGCACATCTGGTGCACGAGGCGGTGTTGTCGGATGCGGCGCTGTCGGTTCCCGACGGCTCCGGCGATATCGGGCGAGACATCCGGGCACTGGTCGAAACCACCCGGGCGATGTTCGACCGCCCCGAGGTGCGGGTGGCACTGCCGGGTTTGATCGCTGACACCGTCGCCGATCCGCAGCTACACGGCCTGATGATCGCCCGCCTGGCCGGGAACCTGACGGAGTTCGAGAGCCGCTTCGGCCAAGAACGGCGCGAGGACGACGCGTTACCGATGTTGGCCGAAGTCGTGGCCGGCAGCGCCATTTTCCGCATCTTGATCCGCGAAGACGCCGCCCTCGACGATGCCTGGGTGAATGCGATGACCTCGCTGATCACCGAGCGTTGGCCGACGGGGGCCTGAAGCGGCAGCGAGTGTGCACTCAGCGTCGTTGCGCGGCAGCCGCAACGACCGTGGAGGCACTTCCGCGGCAGGCGGTCAGACGCAGTAGCCGTCGGCGACGTCCAGCGCCGCGTCGAGGATGCGCAGTCCTTCGGCGACCTCGTCATCGCTGACGTTGCACGGCGGCACCGCGTGGATGCGGTTGAAGTTCGCGAACGGCAGCAGACCGCCGGATTTGCACGCGGCCAACACCGCCGCCATCGCGGGGCTGGAACCGCCGTAGGGCGCGAGAGGCTCCCGCGTCTGCTGGTTGGCCACCAGTTCGATCGCCCAGAACACGCCGAGGCCGCGGACTTCGCCGACGCTGCGGTGCCGGGCCGCGAGCTCGCGCAGCCCGGGGCCGAGGACCTCGCGGCCGATGCGCGCAGCGTTGGCGACCATGCCCTCGTCCTCCATGGTGTTGATGGTCGCGACCGCGCACGCGGTGGCCAGCGGATGTCCCGAGTAGGTGAGGCCGCCGGGGTAGGGGCGGTCGGCGAAGGTGGCGGCGATCGCGTCGTTGATCGCCACCCCGCCCAGCGGAACGTAGCCGGAGGTGACACCCTTGGCGAACGTGATCAGATCGGGCACCACGTCGAAGTTGTCGATCGCGAACCACTGTCCGGTGCGGCCGAATCCGGCCATCACCTCATCGGCGATGAACACGATGCCGTAGCGGTCACAGATCTCGCGGACCCCGGCGAGATAACCCGGCGGCGGCACCATGATGCCCGCGGTGCCAGGCACCGACTCCAGGATGATGGCCGCGATGGTCGACGGTCCCTCCAGCTGGATCAGCCGGTCCAGATACTCCAGCGCCCGCTGGGACTCCTGCTCCTCGGTCTCGGCGTAGAACGCCGACCGGTACAGGAACGGCCCGTGGAAGTGCACGATGCCCGCGTTGCCGTGGTCGTTGGGCCAGCGGCGCGGGTCACCGGTCAGGTTGATCGCGGTCTCGGTGCCGCCGTGGTAGGACCGGTAGCGCGAAAGCACCTTGTAGCGGCCGGTATGCAGACGTGCCATCCGGACCGCGTGTTCGACCGCTTCGGCGCCGGCGTTGGTGAAGAAGATCCGGTTCAGGTCACCGGGGGTGCGCTCGGCGATCAGCCGGGCCGCCTCTGAACGCATGTCGTTGACGTGCTGCGGCGCGACGGTGCACAGCGTCGCCGCCTGTTCGGCAATGGCGGCAACGACTTTCGGGTGCTGGTGACCGATGTTGGTGTTGACCAGCTGGGAGGAGAAATCCAGCAGCTTATTGCCCTCGCCGTCCCAGACATAGGAGCCCTGGGCGGCCAGCACGGTCATCGGGTTCAGCTGCGCCTGTGCCGACCACGAGTGGAAGACGTGCTGACGGTCGAGCTCGTAGGCGCGTCGACCGCGCGCGATGGCAGAGTCGAGGTCTTCGCCGGTCGGCAGGCTGCTCACGGGGGTGATCGTCATGGTGGGAGTCTCTGTGTCCTAACCGTTCTGCGGGAAGCCGAGGTTGATGCCGCCGTGGCTGGGGTCCAGCCAACGTTGGGTGACGGCTTTCTGCCGGGTGAAGAAGTTTACGCCGTCGAGGCCGTGGGCGTGGGAGTCGCCGAACAGTGAGGCTTTCCAGCCGCCGAAGCTGTAGTAGGCCATCGGGACCGGGATGGGCACGTTGATGCCGACCATGCCGACCTCGACCTCGTTCTGGAAGCGCCGCGCCGCGCCGCCGTCGTTGGTGAAGATCGCGGTGCCGTTTCCGTAGGGGTTGGTGTTGATCAGGTCGAGGGCTTGGTCGTAGGTCTCGACGCGTACGACCGAGAGCACGGGCCCGAAGATCTCGTCGGTGTAGACGCTCATCTCGGGGGTGACGTTGTCGAGCAGCGTGGGTCCGAGCCAGAAGCCTTCGTCCGCCCCGTCCGGGGTCACGGCGCGGCCGTCGACGACGACTTTGGCGCCGGCGGCTTCCCCGGCGTCGATGTAGGAGGCGACCTTGTCGCGGTGGGCTTGGGTGACCAGCGGTCCCATGTCGGCGTCGCGGGTGCCGTCGCCGGTGCGCAGGCCGGTAGCCCGTTCGGCGATCTTGGCGACCAGGTCGTCGGCGATGGGGCCCACGGCCACACACGCGCTGATGGCCATGCAGCGTTCCCCGGCCGAACCGAAACCGGCGTTGACCATGGCGTCGGCGGCCAGGTCCAGGTCGGCGTCGGGCAGGATCACGGCGTGGTTCTTGGCCCCGCCGAGGGCTTGGACGCGTTTGCCGGCGGCGGTGCCGGTGGAGTAGACGTACTGCGCGATCGGGGTGGATCCGACGAAGGACACCGATTTGATCTTCGGGTTGGTCAGCAGTTCGTCGACGGCGGTCTTGTCGCCGTGCAGGACGTTGAACACCCCGGCGGGCAGGCCGGCTTCCTTCCACAGGTCAGCCAGCCACAGCGAGGCCGACGGGTCTTTCTCCGAGGGTTTGAGCACCACGGTGTTGCCGCAGGCGATCGCGAGGGGGAAGAACCACATCGGGACCATGGCCGGGAAGTTGAACGGGGAGATGATCGCCACCGGGCCCAACGGCTGGCGCAGCGAATAGGTGTCGACGTTGGTCGAGGCGTTCTCGGTGAACCCGCCTTTGAGCAGGTGGGGGATCCCGCAGGCGAACTCGACGACTTCCTGGCCGCGGCTGACCTCACCGAGAGCATCGGAGACGACCTTGCCGTGCTCGGAAGTGATGATCTCGGCCAGCTCACCCTTGCGCTGGTTGAGCAGCTCCCGAAATCGGAAGAGCACCTGAGTCCTTTTGGCCAGCGAGGTGTCCCGCCAGGCCGGGAACGCCGCTGCGGCCGCATTGATGACTGTGCGGGCATCCTCGACACTGGCCAGCGCCACCTGACCGGTCACCACACCGCTGGCCGGATTCGTCACCGGCGCAGTCTCCGGACTGGTCCCGGCGAACGGCTCGTTGTCCAGCCAATGCGGAATGGTTGTGGTCATGGGGCTCCCTCGCGTGTCGTGAGCTTCCAGTGTGCGGCGTGAGACGCCCGCCGGAGCTGTGCATGTCGTAACGCATTTGATCAGTCGCTTTACACTATGTAAATGGCGATCACGGTGGGCGAAGTCATCGAATTGCCGGTCGTGCTCCACGGTGGCCCGGAGGTTCTCAGTTCGCGCCGGTTCTCGGAACCGATCCGCTGGCTGCACGTCGGCGGAGTGGCCGACCTGTCGTCGTTGTTGCAGGGCGGTGAGCTGGTGCTGACCACCGCCGCCGGATTGGGTCGTGCGCCGCGACGGTACCTGCACGGGCTGGCCGACGCGGGAGCCCTCGGGGTGGTCGTGGAGCTGGGCACCGCAGCGGCCCGGCTCCCGGAGTCGCTGACGACGCTGGCGCACCAGCTCGATCTCGCGCTGGTGGTGCTGCACCGGCAGATCCGATTCGTCGACGTCACCGAAGTGGTGCACCGCCGCATCGTCGCCGAACAGTATGACGAAGTCGCTTTCGACCGGCGGGTCCACGAGGTCTTCACCGAGTTGAGCATCCGGCGTGCCTCGGTCACCTCCATCGTCGACGCCGCGGCCGACATCCTCGACGTGCCCGTGGTACTCGAAGATCTTGCCCACCAGGCGATTGCGGTATCGGCCGGCGGCGCCAAAACCGCCACGGTGCTCGACGATTGGGAGAGACGGTCGCGTCGTCAAACGGCGGGCGCGGGTCCGGAGCAGTGGACGCTGACCGTGGTCGGCCCCCGGGGCGAGGAGTGGGGCCGACTGATCGCTCCGTTAGCGGTGGTGAACCGACCGCGGGTGACGATGGTGCTCGAACGGGCGTCGGCTGCACTGGCCCTCAACCGCATGATCGAGCGCAACGACACCGGTCTGCACCAGCAAGCGCAGAGCGGACTGATCGACGACGTGCTGCAGGGTCGGTTGGCCGACAGGTCTGAGGCAGCGGCGCGGGCACACGCACTCGGGTTGGGCAAGGCCACCCGCTATCACCCACTCGTGGTGCGGGTCGAGCGAATCGGCGCCGGGACCGATCCGCTAGCGGTGCAACGGCGCAATCTCGCTCTGCTCGATGCTGTGGCCCACACCGTCAACGCGGCCGGACACACCGGACTGTTCTCCAGCCACCGCGACGGCGAGATCGCGGCGTTGGTCTCGCTGAACACCGCGCGCGGTGGGCCGGACCGGGCGCTCACCGACATCGGCGAACGACTGGCCGCCGACCTGAGCCGCGTCGACGCGGTGACCCGGTCGGTGTGCGCGGTGGGCACACCGGAGGCCGACGTCACCGACGCGATCCGCGGGTTGGCCGAAGCGGGCCACGTCGCAGAGGTGGCGCTGGCCCTGCGCGACGATGCCCGAGCGTACTTTCGCGCGTCCGACGTCCGGTTGCGCGGGTTGATGACGTTGCTGCGCGATGATCCGCGGGTGCAGCGGTTCGCCGAGACCGAACTCAAACCGCTGCTGGACCGCGGGGTGGCCTCGGATCTGCAGATGCTGCGTGAGTACCTGCGGCTGGCGGGGAACAAAGCGGCGCTGGCCGCGCGGTTGCACATCAGCCGTCCGGCGCTCTACAAGCGGCTGGCCGCGATCGAACAGACCCTCGGCGTCGACCTCGATGACGCGGAATCGATGACGTCGTTGTCGGTGGCGTTGATGGTGCTCGATGCGCGGCGTCGCATCGAGCCCATCAGCCTCGCTCGATCAGGCCGACAGTGACCGCGACGGTCGCCAGGCCACAAAGCCGATGATCAGGCCCACGAACGGGATTGCGGCCAGAACGGTGCTCAGCGTGGTGCTCCCGCCGGTGACCAGCGTGAAGTTCGACAGCACCAGCCACAGGCTGGCCAGCAGCCCGGCCACCGCCAGCGCCGGAGCGATCCGCGTGGTCCAGACCCGGCCCGACGCCTGCTCGCGCTCACGCAGGAAGAACACCAGAACGGCGATCGAGGTGGTCAGCATCAACGTGACCATGCCGACGGTCGCGACACCGGCCATCGAACCGAAAACCCCCACCAGCGGGTCGATTCCGAGAAGCGCGAACACCCCGATGATCACGGTCGCCGTGACGGTCTGCACCACCGAGGAAAACGACGGCGACTGGTGGCTTTGGTGCACCTGCGCCAGCCGGGCGGGCAGCAGTCCCTTACCGGCCAGCACGAACTGGTAGCGCGCGATCACGTTGTGGAACGACAGCACACAGGCGAACAGGCTGGTCAGCAACAGGACGTTCATGATGTCTCGACCGAGCCCGCCCAGCATGTCACCGGTGGTGTCCAGCAGCATGTTGCCCTCACCATCGAGGGTGCGCTGGGCCACCGCACCCACCTCGTCTGGCCCGATCGCGACGACGAATGCCCACGACGTGATCGCGTAGAAGGCGCCGATCAAAATCACCGCGGCATAGGTCGCACGCGGGATCGTGCGCTGCGGGTCGCGTGCTTCGTCGCGGAACACCGCCGTGGCCTCAAAGCCGATGAATCCGGTCAGCGCGAACAGGATCGCGATGCCGATGGCCCCTTGGGTGAAGGTCGCCGGGTCGAACGACGTGAACGTGATGCCGGCCGGGCCGGGGTTGGTGACCATCACGGCGTCGAGGATGACGACGATGCCGATCTCCAAGGTGAGCGCCACACCCAGCACCTTCGCGCTGAGATCGATATGCCGATAGCCGAGGACGGCGACAATCGCCAGAATGGCGAACGAGTATACCGGCCAAGGGATCACCGGCCCGTTGTAGTGCGCCACGGTGTCGGAGATCGCCCAGCCGATGTATCCGTAGATTCCGACTTGGATCGCGGTGTAGGCGATCAGCGCGACCACCGCGATGCCCTTGCCCATGCGCTCACCGAGCCCGACGGTGACGTAGGAGTAGAACGCCCCGGCCTCGGGCACGTGCGGCGTCATCGTCACGAACCCGATGCTGAACACCAGCAGCACCAATGCGGCGATCGCGAACCCGACCGGCGCGCCGGCCCCGTTGCCGATCCCCATCCCCAGCGGCATGTTGCCGCCGATCACGGTCAGGGGGGCGGCCGCCGCGACGACCATGAACACGATGGCCACAGGGCCGAGATGCCCGGTGAGGCGCCGGCTTTCGCTCTTCGCGGGTGCAGTGGTCACGAGATCTCCTGGGGTGGTGGGGTGTTGACACGCAGGGCCTGCGTAAGCAGGCCGTGGTCCAGTGCATGGGCGGTGAAACCGTGCCGCCCGGTCATGGTGGTCGCGGCGACCATCGCGTTGACGATGGCTTCCTCGGTGGCCTCGATGGTCAGGTCGAACAGCCGGGTCATCAGCTGCGGGGCGACCATGCGCACCGCGACCTCGGGTTGGGCGGCGGTGGGGTCCTCGTCCCACGCGTAGGGCGGGATGCCGCGATTGCCGGTGGAGAACGCCAGCATCAGGTCGCCGCTGTATTGCTCGCCGGTCCCGCCGAGTCGGGCCACAGCCAGGGCCGCGCGCTGGGCCAGCCTGGTGCACTGGTGGGGGAGCAGCGGGGCGTCGGTGGCAACGATGACGATGATCGAGCCCGACCCGGGCTCATACCTGGCGGGCAGCTCGGGCAGCGGGACCTCGCTGGGCCCGATGAGTTCGCCGACCGGGACACCGTTGATCTGGAGTCGTTCGCGGCGGCCGTGATTGGCCTGCACCAGCACACCGACCGTGTACCGGCCGGTGGCGGTGTCGGTGACGCGCGACGACGTGCCGATCCCGCCTTTGAAGCCGTGGCAGATCATGCCGGTGCCGCTGCCGACGTTGCCCTCGGCGGGCCGTAGGCCCGATGCGCTCTCCAGCGCCGCGCGGACATGCTCGGGCCGAACGTGGAACCCGTTGATGTCGTTGAGCAGGCCGTCGTAGGTCTCGCCGACCACCGGCAATGACCAGTACAGGCCCTCGCCGCGGGCGCGCACCTGGGCGGCCACCAGTTCGTCGCGCACGACGCCGACGCTGTGGGTGTTGGTCAGCCCGATCGCGCTGGTCAGCTCGCCCGACTCGCGAATCCATTCCAGGCCGGTCAGCTCGCCGCTGCCGTTGAGCCGGTGCGATCCGGCGAACACCGGCTCGGTCCAGATGTCGTCGTGCGGGACGACGACGGTGACTCCGGTGTGCACGGCCGGCGGTCCGTCGGAGTCGAGGGTGGTGTGCCCGACCCGTACGCCTGAGACGTCGGTGATGGCATTGGTCGGTCCTGGGGGATGGTCCCCGATCACCACGCCGAGGTCTCTGGCACGCACTGATTGCACTCGTTCCTGCTAGTTTTTTTACTAAGTGGAAAAGAACTATCCGCCGGTGTGACCTCCGACGCAACCGGAACGGCAGAATAAGTTGAAACCCAGCCCACGGCGCAGGAGGTGAGCACGATATGGCACGGCCGAATCGGCAGGTGGAACGGCGCGGCGACATCATGGATGCCGCGATCGCCCTGATCGAGCGCCACGACCTGGCCACCCTCAAGCTCGCCGACGTCGCCGCCGAGCTCGGGCTGACGACCAATGCGGTGCGCTATTACTTCAAGGACATGTCCGAGTTGCTGTCGGAACTGGCGCTGCGCTCCGACGTCCGGTTCTACGACGACCGCCGACGGCTCGCCGCCGAGGCCGGGGACCCGCCGGCCCAACTGGCGGTGACCATCGCCGCCGGCCTGCCCACCGGGCCCGAGGACGCCGAATGGCGTGCCATCTGGCGGGCCGTGCTGGCCGCCGGATTCGAGCTGGACCGGCGCATCGATGTGCAAAGCATCTACCACCGTCAGGTCGGGCTCTACGCCGAATTGTTGGACGCCGGCGCCCGGTCCGGGTGGTTCACGCTGACGAGTCGCGCCCACGACATCGCGATGACACTGATGTCGATGGAGGACTACTTCGGGTACCGCATCGTCGCCCGCGATCCCGCGCTGAATCGTCCGACCGCGCTGCGGCTGATGCGCCAGTACGCCGAGTTGGCCACCGGGGCACGGCTACCCGAGACGGTCTGAGCCGTCAGGCGGGGTGGCTCGGTCACATATGCGAGCCACCGTCGATGCGGACCTCGGTTCCGGTGATGAAGAACGCGTCGGGGCTGCCGAGCATCGCGACCACGCCGGCCACCGCGTCCGGACCGGCGAACATCGCCCCGCCCGGCAGCGGCAGCATCGGGGCCACCTTGCCGAACAGCGTGTAATCGGCGTCGTCGGGTAAGCCCGGCCCGATGCTCTGCCGCGAGGATCCGGTGCCGTCGGTCATGCCCGACGAAATCGACCCTGGCTGAACGCAATTGAACCGAATTCCGGCCTTGGCGAACTCCAATGCCCACGCGTGGGTCATCGCGAGCACGCCCCCTTTTGAGGCGGCGTAGGCTGCCATGTAGGGGTGCGCGAAGTGCGCCGAGGTCGAGCTGAAATTCACCACCGCCGGACCGTTGCCCTCATGCAGTGCGCCGATGGACTGCCTGGTCACCAGGAACGTCCCGATCAGGTTGATGCGCAAAACCTTTTCGAAGTCGGCAAGTGTGGTCTGGGCCAGGTGAGCCGAACGCAGGATGCCTGCGGCGTTGACCAACGTGTCCAGTCCGCCCAGCGTGGCCAGTGCCGCGGTGACACCCTGGGCCACTGAGTCTTCGTCGCCGACGTCCATCGCGACAGTGCACAGACCTGCGGTGAGTCCACCGGCCTTGTCCACGGTGTCAGCGAGACCCTCGGCACTGATGTCGGCCGCCACCACCTGACCGCCCTCGGCCAGGATGCGCAGCGTGCATGCCTGCCCGATGCCCGACCCCGCACCGGTGATCAGGACGCGCCGGGCGGTGTAACGCGACAGCTGTGGTGACTGAGGTGGGGCAGTGGAAGATTGCTCCGCCGACGGTACGGCCACGACATGACTCCTGTCTGCTCGCGGTCCTGGTGGACCCGACGCAGTGTGTGCCGCGCTGTCGAGGGCTGTCAACGGTGCGGCTCTGGGAGAGCCGAGGGCGCTGCGGTACGCAGGGCCACCCCGCTGCGCAGCAGCTCGGACGCGGTGAGCCCGAACGTCTCCCGGAACCGGTCGGACAGGTGTGACGGGCTGGCGAAGCCGGCTTGCGCAGCGGCCTCGGTCAGACCGGCGCCGTCGGTCATCGCCCTTCCGGCCCGCATCAACCGGATCCACAGCCGGTAACGGCGCACACTGGTGCCCGTCTGTGCCCGGAACAGGTGCAGGAAGCGCGACTCGGACAACCCGACATTCTCGGCCAGCGCACAGGCGGACGGAGCGCCGTCGGGGTCGGAGGCGATGCGCGCCGCGGCCGACCGGATCCGCGGGTCGATCGGCCGCGCCGCACCCGGGGCCGCAACATCCAGCCAGCGCATGGCGCCGTCGTCGTCGGCCGGCGCGGATGCCAGAATCTGTTCGCTCACATGCCGGTGCCGCACATCGCCGGTGCGACTGCGGCACTGGGTGCGGATCGTTTCGATCCGATCCGAGGACGGGTCGAGGTAACAGGACACCAGCCGGCCGCCGTGGGTGTCGAGCTGGTGGACCAGCCGCGGCGGGATCAGCACGCTGCGGGCGCGCACCCGGTGTTCGTCGGCGGTGACGGTGAGAACGCCGTCGACGCCGACCGCCAGACACCAGACCGCCCCGGAGTGCGGACGCAGATTCAGGCCGGGACCGGCATACAGCGCCCGGCCCGGCCACAGCCACACCACCGGGCAGCAGGTTTGTGGAAGCGGCGGATCGTCGGGTTCTGCCATGGTGACCTCCATACACCGGTGAAAAGAGGCTAACGTGACCGCATTGGCAGCAACTGTCCTCGTCGTCGCGGCGTTGTTCTTCGCAGCCATGGGCACGTACGCCCTGGTTGTGCCGACCAGATTGACCGCCCCGTTCGACATCACGCTCGGGTCGGCGGTGGCGCGCTCAGAGGTGCGCGCGGTCTACGGGGGGTTCGGGTGGGCGATCGCGGTGATGCTGATGGTGGCGGTGGCAGACCCGCAACTGCGTGCCGGCATCGTGATCACCGTGGCCGCTGCGCTGGCCGGGATGGCGGCCGGGCGCGTGCTCTCCGCACTCGACGGTCGAACGGCGTTCTACCCCAACTGGTTCTACTTCCTGGTGGAGATCATCGTTGCGGTCGCGCTGTTCTCGGTCGCCTGACGGTGGACTGTGCGCCGTCAACGGCGGGGAGTAGCCTCGCGCCATGGAAATACTACGGTCTGTAGTTGTCTTGCTGCACATCGTCGGCTTCGCGGTGCTGTTCGGTCCGTGGGTCGCCGAGGCGGCAGCGCGGCGGTTCCAGGTCACCCGGGTGATGGATTACGGTCTGCTGCTCTCGCTGGTCACGGGACTGGCGCTGGCGGCGCCGTGGCCGGCCGGGGTAGCGCTGAACTACCCGAAGATCGGCATCAAGCTGGTCATCGTGATCGTCATCGGCGGATTGCTCGGCATGGGCAGTGCCCGGCAAAAGCGCACCGGCGAGGCGGTGCCCCGGCCGATCTTCGTCTCGGTCGGAGCGCTGGCTCTGCTGGCCGCCGCGCTTGCCGTGGTGTGGTGACGCCGGCGCTCACTGCTCGTCGAGGCCCATCAGCGCGGTGACACCGTGGTCGCGCCCCGCGGTGTAGCCACCGTCCACCGCGATCGCCTGCCCGCTGACGAAGCTCGCGTCCGACGAGAGCAGAAACGCTGCCACCGCGGCGACCTCGTCGGGCCGACCGAACCGGCGCAGTTTGTGCTCGCGGCGCAGTTCCTCGCGCACCCCCTCCATCCCGGCAATGCCCATCGTGTCCTCGAACAGCGGCGTCTGGATGAACCCCGGGCAGATCGCATTGACCCGGATACCGCTGGGCCCGTAGTCGATTGCCGCGTTCTTGGTCAGTAGCACCACCCCGCCCTTGGAAGCGTTGTAGGCGCTGCCGCCCGCGGTGCCCTCCAGCCCCTCGATGCTCGACAGCGTCACGATCGAGCCGCGTTCACCGGCGAGCCGGTCCTGGTTCATCATCTGCGTCAGGGCCGCGCGCATCACCACGAACGTCGCCGTCAGGTTCACCTCGAGCACGCGGTTCCACTCGTCGTCGCCGAGCAGGTGCACCGGTCCACCGCCGGCGACGCCCGCGGAATGCACGACACCGTCGAGGCGCCCGGCCCCGTCGAGGACCTCGGCGACCGCGCGCCGAGCCACCTCGTCATCGCACACATCGCCGATGAGGCAACGAAATTCAGGACGATCGGCAGCGGTGCGATCGAGTCCGACGACGTGCGCCCCCTCGGCGACCAGCCGCGTCGCTGTCGCCACTCCGATGCCCGAGGCCGCACCGGTCACCAGCACACCCCTGCCCGCCAGCCCGTTCACCGGCCCAGTATGGCCCGGTCGCCGTGGCCCGGCACCTACGATCGGCAGAATGACATCCGCACCCCACCAGTTCCTCGCCGACGGGCACGGCGGTGTACGCATCGCCGCCGACCGGGTGGGTGACCCCGCCGCCCCGGCTGTGGTCTTCCTGCACGGCGGCGGACAGACCCGCCGCTCGTGGGCCAGGGCGGCGGCCGCGGTGGCCCAGCGCGGCCGCCAGGCCGTCACCGTCGACATGCGTGGCCACGGGGAGTCGGATTGGGCTTCCGACGGCGACTACCGGGTGTCCACGTTCGCCGCCGACATCCGCGAACTGCTGCGCCACCTGCCTCCGCGCCCGGTTCTGGTCGGCGCATCGCTGGGTGGGATCACCTCGATGCTGCTGGCCGGCGAACTCGCCCGCGGGATTGCCGCCGCGGTCGTCCTGGTCGACATTGTGCCCGACATGGACCCGTCCGGAGCCGACCGCATCCACGCGTTCATGGCCGACCGGATGGTGGAGGGCTTCGGGTCCCTCGACGAGGTGGCCGACATGATCGCCGCGTACAACCCGCACCGCCCGCGGCCCGCCGATCTCGATGGCCTGCGAACCAACCTGCGCCGGCGCGGCGATCGCTGGTACTGGCACTGGGATCCCCGATTCATCGATGGAACCGCCGCGCATCCGCCGCTGGAGGTCACCGATGTCGACCGGCTGCACAGCGCGATCGGTGCGATCCTGTCCGATGGAGTGCCGATGCTGCTGGTACGCGGACAGGTCAGCGACCTGGTCAGTCGCGACCGGGCCACCGCATTCCTGGCCCGCTTCCCGCAGGTCGCGTTCGTCGACGTCGAAGGCGCGGGTCACATGGTCGCCGGTGACCGCAACGACCTGTTCGCCGAAGCGGTGCTGGACTTCCTGGCCCGCACCCAGCCGCACATTCCCTGACCATCCAGCCACGTAGCTCTGTATGGTGTGGCCCATGCCACAGGTCGGTGACGCCCGGGCCGACGCGTCCGATATGGCTCGGCTGACCGGCCGGCCGTTCCTCGATGCCGACGACGCGGTCCTTCGCCGGGCGGTGGATCAGGCCAGCGTTCCGGCGCTGCTGATGTCGATGGTCCACATGACCGGAGACCTGGGCCTGCTCGACGACCTGCCCAAACCGGTGATGCTGATCGCGATGGACCTGCAGGGCGCGATGGCCGAGTCGGACAAGGAGGCGGTGCGCCGGCGCGCGTTCGAGGTCGTCCGCGACTATCGAGACCGCGGCTGCCCGCCGCCGTTTCACCCCGACGCCGCGCAGTTGCGCACCATGCTCGACGTGGTCACCGCCGGTGCGGTGACCGACGAGTTCCTCGACTACATTGCCGCTGATCTGAGACTGACCGACACCGATCAACGCGGCCCGCAGTTGTCCTCGACCGCGGCGCAGCGGGCCGACTTTCCCGTCGTGGTCATCGGCTGCGGTGAGTCCGGCCTGCTCGCGGGCATCAAACTGCAGCAGGCCGGCATCCCGTTCCAGATCATCGAGAAACAGTCCGGGGTCGGCGGAACCTGGCTGGCCAACCGCTATCCCGGCTGCCGGGTCGACATCGCCAGCCAGTACTACACGTACTCGTTCGAGCCGACCGATCACTGGGAACACCACTACGCCACCCAGCCCGAGATTCTGCGGTACCTCAACGACGTGTCGGCGCGCTACCGCATCGCCGAGCATGTCCGCTTCGGAACCGAAGTCCTGGCTGCGCGCTGGGACGCCGACGCCGCGACCTGGCGGATCGACATCCGCTCGGCCGACGGCACCGCGCAAACCCTGACCGCGCGCGCTCTGATCTGCGCCGTCGGGCAGTTCAGCAACCCCGTCATCCCGGATATCAACGGCGCCAACACCTTCGCCGGTCCCGCTTTCCACACCGCTGACTGGGACGACACCGTCGACCTGACCGGCAAGCGGGTAGCGGTGATCGGCGCGGGCGCCAGCGGCTTCCAACTCGTCCCGGCGATCGCCGGACAGGCCGCCCACGTCGATGTCTACCAACGCACTCCGCAGTGGATGGCGCCCAACGTGCACTACCACGAGGCCATCGGCGACGGCGCGCGGTGGGCCACCCGTCATCTGCCGTACTACGCGCGCTGGCTGCGGTTCGTGTCGTGGTGGCCGATCGCCGACGCGCTCAACGACCAGATCACCATCGACCCGGACTGGGACAACGGCGGATTGTCGGTCAGCGAAGGCAATCAGATGATTCGCGACGTCTTCGAAGCCTGGATGCGGGCATTCACCCACGACGAGGACCTCCTGGCCAAGGTCACGCCCAGGTACCCGCCGATGGGCAAACGCACCTTGCAGGACGACGGCACCTGGCTGACCACCCTGCAACGCGACGACGTCGACCTGATCACCGACGGCATCGCCGAGATCACCGCGCACGGTGTGACCGATGTCGGCGGCACCCACCGTGCCGCCGATGTGCTGGTGTGGGCCACCGGATTCGACGTCAACCACCAGCTCGGGCCGATCGACATCCGCGGCGTCGACGGTGCGGGCCTCAACGAGGTCTGGGGTGACTCCGCATTCGCCTACCTCGGCGTGACCGTCGCCGGGTTCCCGAACTTCTACTGCATGTTCGGCCCCGGCACCAACGCGGTCAACGGCGCCAGCCTCATCTACAACTCGGAATGCCAGATGCGCTACATCCTGGGGTGCATCGACATGATCTTGACCGCCGGCTCCGACGCGGCGATGCCCAGAGCCGACGTGTGCGCCGACTACCATCGCCGCAGCCAGGACCGGTTGCAGACCATGGTCTACGCACACCCCGCGGTCACCAGCAGTTACTACAAGAACTCCGCCGGCGAGCTGCCCACGCTGTTCGCGTGGCGCATCGTCGACTACTGGAAATGGACCCACCATCCAGACCCCGCCGACTACCAGATGACATCCGCACGTACACAGGAGGTTTCATGACCGATCGGTTGGCCGGCAAGGTGGCTCTGATCAGCGGGGCCGCGCGCGGGATGGGTGCTGCGCACGCCCGGGAGCTGGTCGGCCACGGCGCCCGGGTGGTCTGCGGGGACATCCTCGACACCGCGGGTGAGCAGGTTGCCGCCGAGCTCGGAGACGCGGCCCGCTACCTGCACCTCGACGTCACCCGCCCCGAAGACTGGGAGGCCGCCGTCGCGGTCGCCGTCACCGATTTCGGCGGACTCGACGTGCTGGTCAACAACGCCGGGATCCTGAGCATCGGCACCGTGGAGGACTACGAACTGGCCGAATGGCATCGCACCCTCGACATCAACCTGACCGGGGTGTTCCTCGGCATCCGGGCGGTGACACCGGTGATGAAGGCGGCCGGTCGCGGCTCCATCATCAACATCTCGTCCATCGAGGGCATGGCCGGAACGATCGCGTGTCACGGCTATACCGCCACCAAGTGGGCGGTGCGTGGCCTGACCAAGTCGACCGCACTGGAGCTGGGCCCGTTCGGCATTCGGGTCAACTCGATCCACCCCGGCCTGATCAAGACCCCGATGGCCGACTGGGTGCCCGAGGATATCTTCAACACCGCACTGGGACGCATCGGGACGCCCACCGACGTCAGCAACCTGGTGGTCTACCTGGCCTCCGACGAATCCGGATTTTCCACCGGATCAGAGTTCGTGGTCGATGGGGGTACCCTGGCGCACCTGGCCCACAAGGACTTCGGTTCCGTCGACGTCGACCGACAGCCCGAGTGGGTCAGCTAGCCCTCGCGGACCCGGTCCATTCGCCTGCCCAGTTCAGCGCGTGAGCTGATGCCCAGCTTGCGGTAGACCTTGGTGAGGTGGTGCTCGACGGTCTTGGTGGTGATGAACATCGCCGCGGCGATGTCCTTGTTGGTCGCGCCGGACGCTGCCAGCTCGGCAACTCGCTGTTCGGACTCGGTGAGACCGCCGTTGCCGTCGGACGGCGAGACGACCGTTCGGGACAACTCGGCCTGTGCCCGCTGCGCCCACAGCGGAGTGCCCAGCCGCTCGAAGGTCTCCAGCGCTTCGGTCAATATCGTTGCTGCAGCGCCCTTTCGCCGCAGCCGGCGCTGCAACTGGCCCCACACCAGCGCAGTACGGGCACGTTCGAACGGCATCGGCAAAGACTCGTGCTCGGCCATGGCGAGCCGAGCCACCCGCTCGGCGGCGGTGACGTCACCACCGGCGGCCAGCAGCATCGCCCGGCAGCGTGCGCCGACTGCCTTCATCCACCGGCGGTCGTGCTGCTCGCCGTTGTGTTCCAAAGCGCGGGTGAGGGTCTCGGCATCATCGAGTTGTCCGACGCCGACCATCGCCTCGATCACATCGGGCAGGTGCCAGGACAACATCAACTCGGTGGCGGTCACCTTGGTGGGATCGAGGAACGCCCGGTCCAGCGCGTCGAGCGCGGCGCGGTGGTTGCCCAGCGATTCCTCCAGGAAACACAACGTCATTCCCGGCCAGTCGGCGAGGCTGGACTGCCGGCGTGAGGACGCCTCCAGTACCCACTCGGCGTCGGCGCGGGCCTGCTCGACGTGACCGGCAAATGCCGCGACGGCGGCCCGCACCGTCATCGGGATGATCAGAACCTCGTCACCGCCCAGTTGCTCGGCCCGCTCGACCGCCTCGGCGGCCTCGGTCTGCGCCGCGGCGATCTGGCCCCGCCAAATACTGTTGATGGCAAGGAATCCCGCGATGGCCATCATGTCGCTCTCGGCGCCGCGCTCGAAACCGACGGTGCGCAGCGAGATCAGTTGACGGTGGGCCTCCTCCAATCGACCGGTGCCCGAGAGCGCCAGCGCGTTGATCATCGGTGCGCGAAAGATGATCGGGAGGTCCAGGGCGCTGTCGTAGAGCTCCATCGCGCGGTCCAGCGCCTTTTCGTCGAGCCCGCGACCACACTGGAAGTCCAACTGCACCGACCACGCCAGCGCGGCGCTGGTGATCCCGGGTACGCCCAGTTCCTCGGCCAGCTTGACGGCGTCGCGGATGTGGCGGCGGGCCTCCTCGGTGTCGCCGATGCTGTGCAGCGCGAAGGACAGTCGAAGCAGCACCTGCACCGTCACCGGGATGTTGCCGGTGGCGTCGTCGAGCGCGCTGCGCAGCAGGTCCACCGCCGCGGTGTGCTTGTTGTCGTACATGTGGACGGTGGCCAACAACACCGAACCCAGCGCCCGCATGATCGGCGGCTGGTAGTCCCCGACGGCACCCAGCACCTCTTTGGCACCAGACGTGTCGCCGGCCAGGAAGTGGTTCTCCGCCGAGCGCAGCCGCCGCAGCAGGGTGTCCCCGCCGAGATTGATCGCCAGGTCGATCAGCTCGGCCGCAGCGGCGGGGGCTCCCCGCGCCCGCGCCAAGTCACCGGCCTGATCGAGCGCGGCGAAGATCTCCTCGTCGCCGGTCGCGGAGGCCAGCGCCAGGTGTCGGGCCCGAAGTTCGGGATGCGTTTCCAACCCGGCCAGGACCCGATGGGTGGCACGGCGCGTGGTGGCCGGTGCGTCGTTGTAGATCAGGCTGGCCAGCAGCGGATGGCTGAACCGGACCCGATTTCCTTCCAGGACGACGACACTGTGCGCCTCGGCGCGCTCCAGCAACGCCGTGACGTGCTGGGGCGTCGCGCCGGTTGCACTGGCCAGCAGCTCCACCGTCGGGTTGGGCACACACGACGCACTCAACAGCAGAGCCCGGACATCGTCGGTGAGCTTGTCGACGCGGGTGCGCACCACCTCGGCCAGGGTTTCGGGGAGGGGCTGATCGGACACACCGGTGCCGTCGCCCAACGCGCGCGCCAGCTCCAGCGCGAAAAACGGGTTGCCGCCCGAGATCTCGGCGATCCTGAGCACGGTGGGCCGGGGGAAGCTGCGGCCCAGGCGCTGGGTGAGCATGGTGTGCAGAGCCCGGGAGCTCATCGGTCGCACCGCGTGGCGTTCCAGTCCGTCGGGGCGGTCCAGGTGCAGCCACCGCGCCACGGTGCCGCTTCCGGGAACTGTGCGCTCGGTCACCAGCACTCCGCACGGCCCCTGCAGCCGGCGCGCTGCGAACTCGACGACGCCGCGACTCGATGAGTCCAGCCACTGCGTGTCGTCGATCGCGAGCACCACCGGGCCATCGGCGGTCAGCGCGCGCAGCACCGCGACGAAGGCCGCCGCGGTCACCCGATGGTCGGTGGCGGGCCCGTCGACGCCGGCGCGAAGCAGAACACGGTCCAGCGCCAATCGCTGCAATCCGGGCAGCGCGGCCAGGTAGTCGGGTTCGACGTCGGCAAGCAGGTCGGCCAGCGCCGAGAACGCCATCACCGATTCGGCCTCACCCACCCGGGCCGACAGCACCCGGTACCCGCGCGAGCGCGCTTTTTCGAGCAGCGCGAGCCACAGTGTCGACTTTCCGATGCCTGCTTCACCCTCGATGACCAGCCCGGTAGGCCGTTGTGCGACCGAATCGAGGAAACCAGCAACGGGGGGATCGGCGTCGACGACCTCCCCAGCGCTGGACACAACTCCCATCATCTCAGTGAGCAAAGTGAAATGCAGCAGTTCCGGCCACCTGGTGTCAGCGCACCGCGACGACGACCTTGCCGTGCGCGGTGCGCGTCTCCAGTGCAGCGATCGCGTCGCCGGCGCGCTCGAGCGGATAGACCACCGGCTGGGGCGCCGGCACCGCGCCGCTGGCCAGCAGCGGCTCCAGCTCGTCCCACTGCTCGCGCAGGTAACCCGGGTGGGTCATGGTCCAGGCGCCCCAGCCCACACCGACGGCGTCGACATTGTTGAGCAGCAACCGATTGACTTTGACGGTGGGGATGTCCCCGGCGGTGAAGCCCACCACGAGCAGGCGGCCACCGGGAGCCAGTGAGCGCAGCGAGTCGGTCATCCGGTCACCGCCGACCGGGTCGACGACGATGTCGACACCGCGACCCCCGGTGAGGTCCTTCACCGCGTCTTTGAAACCCTCGGCAAGCACCACGTCGGACGCTCCGGCCACCCGGGCCACCTCGGCCTTGGCGTCACTGCTGACCACCGCGATGGTGCGGGCGGCCCCCAGAGCGGGTGCCAGCCGCAGCGTGGAGGTGCCGATACCGCCGGCCGCGCCGTGCACCAGCACCGTCTCGCCGACCTGCAGCCGTCCGCGGGTGCGCAGCGCGAAATGCATGGTCAAATCGTTGAACAGCAGGCCCGCGCCTGCCTCGAACGACACCGAGTCGGGCAGCGTGAAGACCCGTTCGGGATGCAACGCAACGACTTCGGCCATCGCACCGCACAGCATCGTCAAGCCGGCCACCCGGTCCCCGGGCACCACGCCGGCGCCCTCGGGGGCACTGCGCACCACGCCGGCGACCTCGGCGCCCGGGGTGTAGGGCAAGGCGGGTTTGTACTGGTAGAGCCCACGCGACTGCAGCGCATCGGGGAACGCGACGCCGGCGGCGTGTACGTCGACCACAACCATGCCGTCCTCGGCTGCCGGTTCCTCGATGTCGACCAGTTGTGCGGCCTGTGGTCCGTCGAGACTGGCTATCTGAATCGCGCGCATCTGGCCTCCTGGGTGTCTGTCGGCACCATTCAACCGCACGGTGTCGGGGCCGCCGCAGGGCTGCCACGGCGGTACAGTCGGCGTTCCGGCAGTGGCGCCGAACAAGGAGTGGCGATGGCAGAGCGGATCGGTACCAGCTCGCGCCGGCGGGGTTACGCGCCCGCCGCAGCATTGCCCGACGGGCGGATCGTGGAGGTCCGGTCGCGCGACGGGGTGCGGTTGCACACCGAGGTTTTCGGCCCCGAAGACGGCTACCCGATCGTCTTCGCCCACGGCATCACCTGCGCGATCCGGGTGTGGGCGCATCAGATCGCCGACCTGTCCGCGCACTACCGGGTGATCGCCTATGACCATCGAGGTCACGGCCGCAGCGGGGTGCCACCGCGCCGCGGTGGCTACACCATGGAGTATCTGGCCGCCGACCTGGACGCGGTGCTGGAGGCGACGCTGGCCCCTGGTGAGCGCGCGGTGATCGCCGGTCATTCGATGGGCGGTATCGCCATCACCTCGTGGTCGGAACGATTCCCGGACAGCGTGGGCCGTCGCGCCGACGCCGTGGCGTTGATCAACACCACCACCGGTGAGCTGCTGCACAACCTGAAGTTCCTGCCGGTGCCGGCCAACCTCGCCGACGCTCGGGTGCGGGCCGCCGCCCGGGTGATCCGCACGTTCGGCGCGGCCCCGCTGGGCCGCGCGGTCAGCGCGCCCAGCCGCCGGCTGATGTCAAGGATCGCGGTGGGCCGCGACGCCGACCCCGACGTCGGCCATTTCGTGTTCGAGCTGTTCAACACGACGCCGCCGGCCGGCCGCGGCGGGTGGGCCACCGCGTTGGTCGACCACCTCGGTCCTGAGCACATCGACCTGACCAACCTCACGGTGCCGGCGCTGGTGATCGGCAGCCAGAAGGACCGGCTTTCACCGCTGGTGTCGGCACGCAAGATCGCCGCCACGGCACCGAATCTGGCACGGTTCGTCGAGCTGACCGGCGGGCACTGCGCGATCCTCGAGCGGCCCACCGAGGTCAATGCCCATCTGCGGTGGTTGCTCGAGTCGGTGGCTCAGCCGCGGCCCGCCAGCACGTGATGCACCTCGCCGGCCGCCCGTAACCCTGAGCGCACGGCGCCGTCGAGGAAACCGGTCCACACGTCGGCAGTCTCGGTGCCTGCCCAGTGGATGCCGTCGAGCGGTGCGCGCAACCACTGCCCGTGTCGGGTCCACGCCCCGGGAGGGACCGCTGCGGTCGGCCCGCCGGGAGCGAAGTCCTCGCGCCCCCAGCAGTGATCGCGATAGCCCAGCGGCTGGTTGGCGGCGTCACCGAACAACGCGGCGAACCCGGCCAGCGCGACCTCGCGACGCCGGTGTTCGGGCAACGGGTCGAAGGTGCGCGCGTCGGTGAACCCGAGCAGCACACCGGGACCGGAGTCCTCCGGGCTGACGTCGAAGGTGATGAACACCGGTCCCTCGTCGGACAGCGCCTCACCCGAACAGCCGCCGTCACGCCAGAACGGTCTGTCGTAGGCGGCGTAGGCCTTGCTCAGCCGGCCCTGGGGCCAGTTCCGGGCCAGCATGTCGTAACCCGGCGGCAGGGGCGGATCGAAGTCGATGTGGGTGCGGTGTGCCGGGGCGATCGCGACCACGACCGCGGCGGCGGTGATGTCCTCGGTGCCGGTGGAGATGGTCACCGGACCCTCCGGTCGGGTGGCGATGCGGCGCACCGGCGCTCCCAGCCGGACCCGGTCACCGAGTTCCTCGGCCATCCGCAGCGCGATCTGCTGCGTGCCGGCCAGGAAGCGGTCCTGCTGGGCACCGCCCTCGACATCGAGCATGCGGCCCAGCCCCCCGGCGGCTTTGACGTAGCGCACCGCGTGCAGCAGCGAGACCGCGTCGGGCTCGGCGCCCCAGGTCACCCGCGACATGATCGCCATCAGGTCGCGGGTCGACGCGCCGGCGTGCACCGATCGCAGCCAGCGATCCAGGGACAGTGAGTCCAACTGCTCGGCGGCCGGGGAGGTCCACGGCTGGCTGACCGGCACCTTGCGGCAGAGGCGTTCGAACCGCCACTGGATGCGTGAGACGTCGAGCAGTTCGAGCACCGACAGCCGAGGAATGGTGCTGCGGTAGCTGCGGACCCGGCCGCGCCAGCGAATCAGATTCTTGCCCCGACCGAAGGTCGCAATCGGCTCACAGCCCAGCTCGGCGGCCAGCGTGAGCACCGCGTCCTGGGTGGGCCCGACGAACGTCGCGCCGAGGTCCACCGCCACACCGGCCAACTCGACGGTGTAGGACCGCCCGCCCACCCGGTCACGGCCTTCCAGGACGATCACGTCGTGACCCAACCTGGTCAGCTCGCGGGCCGCGGTGAGTCCCGCGAACCCCGCCCCCACGACAACGACGTCGACCATCGCCCCATCCTCGCGGATTCGGCGCGCTCACGGACGCAGAGCGTCGTTTTGCGCGCCCAAATCGCACGAGACCCATATCGTGGTACGTACGCGGACCAAAGGAGGTTGCGGGTGCGCCAGCACGATCACGAGTTCTCGGCACGTCCAGACGTCGATGTCCTGATCATCGGGGCGGGTATCTCCGGAATCGGAGCGGCCTACCGGATCCAGGAACGCAACCCGCAGTTGAGCTACCGGATCCTGGAACGACGCTCGCGGATCGGCGGTACCTGGGATCTGCACCGCTACCCGGGCATCCGCTCCGACAGCGACATCCTGACGCTGTCCTATCCGTGGGAGCCGTGGACCCGGCCCGAGAACGTCGCCGACGGCCCCGACATCCGCAACTACCTCGAGGACACCGCCCGCAAGCACGACATCTACCGCCACATCCAGTTCGACACCAGGGTGCTGGCCGCCGACTGGGATTCGACCACCGATACCTGGACGGTGCAGATCACCCACGACGGTCAGCCCACCACGGTGCGGGGCCGGTTCCTGTTCTTCGCGACCGGCTACTACGACTACGACCATCCGTTCCGGCCCGAATTGCCCGGGCAGGCCGACTTCGCCGGCCCGGTGGTACATCCGCAGCACTGGCCCGAGGACCTGGACTACACCGGCAAGAAGGTCGTGGTGATCGGCAGCGGCGCCACCGCGATCAGCATGATCCCGGCGCTGGTCAAAGATGCCGGGCACGTCACGATGGTGCAGCGGTCGCCGACGTATCTGCTGTCGGGGGAGCGGATCAACCCGGTGGTTCAGTTCCTGCGCAGGATCCCGCCGCGCCGGCTCGGGTACCGGCTGGCATGGCTGTACAACCTGCTGTTCATCGTCACGGTCTACGGGGTGGCTCGCAAAGCCCCCAAGCTGAGCCGGCGCATCATCCGGGCTGTTGCCAAACATCATCTGCCCAAGGGCTATCCGGTCGATGTGCACTTCAATCCCAGCTACGACCCGTGGGATCAGCGACTGTGCCTGATCCTGTCCGGTGACTTCTACGAAGCCATTGCGGGGGGCCGTGCCGACGTGGTGACCGATCGGATCGACCACATCGACAGCTCCGGGGTGGTGTTGGCCTCCGGACAGCGGGTCGAGGCCGACGTGCTGGTCACCGCCACCGGCCTGCAGCTGCAGGCCCTGGGCGGGGTGGCGCTGAGCATCGACGGCGAGGAGATCAAGCCCCAGCAGCGCTTCGTCTACAAGGAGCACCTGCTCCAAGACGTGCCCAACCTGGCCTGGTGCGTGGGCTACATCAACGCATCATGGACGCTGCGGGCCGACCTCACCGCCCGAGCGGTGGCGAACCTGTTGGCGCACATGGATTCCCACGGCTATACCCACGCCTACCCGCACCTGGGCGACGTCGCGATGGAAGAAAAGCCGGCCTGGGACATCAACGCCGGTTACGTGAAGCGCTCGCCGCACGCGCTGCCGAAATCCGGGACACACCGGCCCTGGAACGTGCGGCACAACTACGTGCTCGACGCGATCGACCACCGGTTCGACCGGATCGGGGAATCGATGGTGTTCGGCCGCGCGAAGGTCCCCGAAATCCGCCCCGCCTGACCCGGGTCAGGGTGCGACGGTGAGCCAGTCGGCGAAGCCGGACGGGTCGTGGCGGCCCAGCGCACCGTGCTCGAACAGGCCCCAGCCTTCGCGTTCGACGCCGTCGGCGTCACGACAGATCGCCCGCCCGACGTGGTCGATCACTCCGAACCCGGCCCGGCCGACGATCGCGGGATCGGTCATGTCGTAGGTCAGGCGCTCGGTGAAGTTCTCTCCCTTCCACATCCCGTGCACCCAGTCGGAGTCGCCCCCGTAGCCGCCACCCACGTGGATCGGCACCGCCAGTTTCGACTCGACCTCGAAACGCACCGGACTGCCGTCGAATGCGGTCGCCTCGATGGTGGCACCGGTCGGGATGCGGGTACCGGAGCGGTATCGGACCGTGACCCGGGGCCAGCCCAGCTGCTCGATGCGGCCGTCCTTCCAAATCCGGGTGCAGTCGTTGAGCGACCGGAATCCCGACGGATCCTCCTGCATGATGATCACGATGCCGAAGTCGTCGAACGCCATCGGCACATAGAGCCACCACATGCCCTCGAACGGCGGGTCGTCGGGCCGCCCGGCCGGTTCGGCCTCGCCGACCGGTCGGATACCCCAGGAGCGGTCCCTGGTGCCGATCCAGCGTTCGGGGTCGACGGCGATGTCGGTGCCGTCGACGCTCATCATGCCGCTCCACGTGCCGGCCTGCGCGAACCGTTGCGCGTCGAGGGTGACCCGGGTGCCGCGCCGCATCACATGCGGTTGCTCCTGCACCGGATCGAACAGCCCTTCCCACGTGAGATCGGCTGCGATGCCTTCGGTTTCGTCACAGACGATGCGTAGCTTGCGCAGCGGTTCGATGATCTCGACACGGTAGTTGCCGACGTGCTGGTGCAACCGGTCTGAGTCGATCGCGTCGGACAGATGTACCGCGGTCTGGGTGTGCTCACTGTCGCCGAACCTGCCACTGCCGCGGCGCGACACCAACAGGAAGGCGTCCTTGACGCCGAGGTTGGGGTAGTAGCCGATGCCGGTGATCACGAAGATGTCGCCGGTGCGATCGTGGGCGTTGAAGTACGAACGGTCGTAGAAGTTGCGGTCCGAGGATCCCGGCCACGCGATCGGTTGCGCAACCTGGTGCACTGGGTATTCGTCCATCGGTCCGAGCATCAGCTTTCCTCTCCGATCATCCGCCGCAGCAACGCGGCGTGGTAGAACAACGACTCCGGATCATCGGGCCGTTCGGCCTCGCCGAAACGCACCCGGCGTGCGCCGGTGCGCATGAAGACACAGCACCAGATCACCGCGGAATAGACGTAGAACCAGTCGAGGTCGGTGATCGCCACGCCGGTGTGTTCCCGGTAGGTGGCCAGCACGTCTTCCTCGCGCAGGAAGTCCGGCATGCCGGGCAGTCCGGCGAGTTTGGTCAGTTCCTGAAAGACCATGTGGGCAAAGCAGATCCAGGCCAGGTCGAGTTGGCGCGGGCCGACTGTTGCCATCTCCCAGTCCAACACCGCGACCGGACGGAAGTCCTGGTAGATCACGTTGCCGATGCGCGCGTCACCCCACGCCAACACCGGTTCGGCAGCAGCGACGTCGTCGGGGAAGTGCTCGTCGAGCCAGGCCAGAGCCCGCTCGACCAACGCTGATCGCCCGATGTCGGGCACGGCGAACTCATACCAGCGTTTCAGCCAGCCGAAGTGGCGGTGCAGTGCGGTTTCTCCGGGCGGATCACAGTCCTGCAGGAAGCCGAACACCTGCGCGGCCTGGGGAATGCTGTGTAGCGAGGCCAGCACCTCGACGGTCTTGTCCTGAACCTGGCGCTGCTGTTCGGGGGAGGCGTCGAAGAGCCAGTTACCGCCGAACGGGTAGGGCATCACGTCGGGTGGCACCACCCCCTCGACCCGGTCCATCAGGAAGAACGGCCGACCGAGCACATCTCCGGTGGTTTCCAGCCAGCGCACCCGAGGCACCGGCACATCGGTCAGTTCGGCGACCAGCCGCATCACCTCGTGCTGGTGGTCGAGCCGGTAATGTTCGAAGACGGGGACGTCGGCCTCTGCCGGCGCCACTCGGGCCACCCACTTCTGCTCGACCGGAGCGCCGGCCTGGTGCCAGCGTCCGGACAGCAGGATCGTCTCGGAGGACATGCCGTTGCTGTCGACACCACTTTCCACGGTGATCTCCGGCGCGACATCGGGCAGCACCGTCGACAGCCACTGCGACAATGCCGCCGGCACATCAGACATGTCGCGGCTGGACCGCTGCAGGCGTTCGACGTCTTCGACTGATGGTTCACTGCTCACAGATGAGTCCTTTCCCGCCCACCAAATTACGATACGATGGGTAGCGTTATGAAAGCAGAACCGTCCGCGGCTGACAAGAGCTCCGGGGCCGGACGGCCCAGGGATCCACGCATCGACGCTGCCATACTGCGCGCGACCGCGGAGTTGCTTGTCGAAATCGGTTACGCCAACCTGACGATGGCCGCGGTCGCCGAACGGGCCGGAACGACCAAGACCGCGCTGTATCGCCGGTGGTCCAGCAAAGCTGAGTTGGTGCACGAGGCCGCGTTTCCGGCCACGCCGTCGGCGATCGAATCGCCGCCCGGGGATTTCGGCTCGGACCTACGGGCGATGATCGAGGTGACGCGCGATGTGTTCGTCACCCCGGTGGTGCGGGCCGCGCTGCCGGGACTGATCGCCGACATGACGGCCGACGCCGATCTGGCCGGCCGGGTCGCCGCCCGCTTCGGCGACGTGATCGTCGCGCTGCGGGAGCGTCTCGACGAGGCCATCAAGCGTGGCGAGGTGCGCAGCGGGGTGACGCCGGAACGTCTGGTCGACATCATCGGCGGGGCCACCCTGCTGGCCGTACTGCAATCTCCGGATGACCTGACCAGCGGCGACTGGGTGGACAGCGTCACCGAGATCCTGGTGCGCGGCGTCACCGCACCCTGATTGCCCCTCGGTGCTCGCTCAGCGGTCCTCAGCGGGGTGCGATCTGGCCCTTGTTGCGCTCGGTGACCGCGTCGAACCGTGCTGCGATGCCGTCGAGGTCGCGGTCCGCGCTCGTCGCGATCTGCTCCTCGGCGGCCAGCGCCGGATCGATCACCGCAGCCGCCCCGCGGGTGTAGATCTGCTTGAGTCCCCGCATCGTCGCGCGCGGCACCTCGGTGATCTGCGCCGCCAGGTCCACCGCCCGTGCCAGCAGCTGCTCGTGGGCCACCACCTCGGTGACCAGTCCGATGCGTTCGGCCCGCGCGGCGTCGACCACCTCGCCGGTCATCGACAATCGACGTGCCATCGCCGCGCCGACGATCTGCGGCAGCCGGGCGGTCATGCCACCGCCGGGCAGGATGCCGACCCGCGCGTGGGTGTCGGCGAACACCGCGCGGTGTGAGGCGATCAGGAAGTCGCAGCCCAGGGCCATCTCCAGACCGCCGGTGAAGGTCGCGCCGTTGATCGCGCCGACCACCGGGGTGCGCATCGCGGCCACCGCCGCGATGCAGCTGTAGCGCTGGAACTCGTCGAAGTACGCCATGCCGTCGCGGGCCGCTTCCTTGAGGTCGATGCCCGCGCAGAACGCCGGATCGGTGCCGGTGAGCACGACCGCCCGGACCGACTCGTCGGCGTCGGCGGCGGTCAACGCGTCGTAGACGGCGCGAATCAGCTCGCGGCCCAGCGCGTTGCGTGCCGATGGACGGTTCAACGTGATCACCCGTACCGCGTCCACATCGGCGGTCAACGCGAGTTGTTCAGCGGTCATGCGACGTTGGTAGCACAGCGATCAGAGGAACCGGTCCGCCGAGTTCACCAGGTCGAGCAGCGGCTGGGGCAGCGCGCCCAGCGCGAAGGTGACTGCCGCGGTCACGGTGACGACGGCCGTGGTCACCGCCCCGGGTACCACCACCTCGGGCGCGTCGTCTGGTCGTTCGGTGAAGAACATCAGCACGATGACCCGGACGTAGAAGTACGCCGCGATCGCGCTGGCGACCACGCCGACCACCACCAACGGAATCGCCCCGCCCTCACCCGCAGCCTTGAACACCGCGAACTTACTGACGAAGCCGCTGGTCAACGGAATCCCGGCGAACGCGAGCAGGAACAGCGAGAACACGATCCCGACGACGGGGTAGCGCCGTCCCAGACCCGCCCAGTGCGCCACCGCGCTGTCTTCCTCGCCGGCGGCGTCGCGCACCAAACCGACGATCGCGAAGGCTCCGACCGTCGAGAACCCGTAGGCGAACAGGTAGAACAGCGTCGAGGACAGACCGGCCTCGGTGCCGGCGATCACACCAGTCAGGATGAAGCCGGTGTGCGCCACCGCGGAGTAACCCAGCATCCGCTTGACGTCGACCTGGGTGACGGCCGCGACGGTGCCGACCGCCATGGTCAAGATCGCCACCGCCCACAGCACCGGGCGCCAGGCGGTGTGCAACTCGGGCACCGCGACGTAGAACAACCGCAGCAGCGCCCCGAACGCGGCGATCTTGGTCGCAGCGGCCATGAACGCGGTGATCGGCGTCGGAGCGCCCTGGTAGACGTCGGGAATCCAGGAATGGAACGGAACGGCGCCGACCTTGAACAACACCCCCACCAACAGCAGGGCGATGCCGACCAGGGCCAGCGACGTCGTGCCCTCCCCGGCGGCTACCGCGTCGGCGATGCCGGGCAGTTTCAGCGTGCCGGCGTACCCGTAGAGCATGGCTGCGCCGTAGAGGAAGAATGCCGACGAGAACGCGCCCAGCAGAAAATACTTGAGCGCAGCTTCCTGGGACAGCAGTCGACGGCGCCGCGCCAGACCGCATAGCAGATACAGCGGAAGCGAGAGCACCTCCAATGCGATGAACATCGTCAGCAAGTCGTTGGCGGCCGGGAAGATCAGCATGCCGCCGGTGGCGAACAATGTCAGCGGGAAGACCTCGGTCTGCACGACTGCCGCCCGGGTCGCCGCCTGTTCTGCGACACTGCCCGGCACCGTGGAGGCCTGCGGGGTGAACCCATCGAGCCCTCGATCGTCGTGCGCGGACTCGCCGCCACCGCCGACCTGTCGCTGACCGATCAACAGCACACCCAACACGCCGACCAGCACAATGGTGCCCTGCAGGAACAACGCAGGTCTGTCGATGGCCAGCGCGCCCATCACGGCCAGCGAACCGCGCTCAGCGCCCAGGTCGCGCGCCACCAGGACGACCGCGACGAACGCGGCCGCCAGCGCGCCCAGGCTCAGAATCACCTGTGCGCCATAACGACTGCGGCGCGGCAGGAAGGCTTCGATGAGCACACTGAGCACGGCGGCGCCGAACACGATCAGCATCGGAGAGATCAGACCGTATTCGACCGACGGGGTGACCGGGTTCATCGCAGCGGTCCTTCCGCGATCGCGGGCGGTGGATCGGTTTGGCCGATGGAGGTCAGCGTGTGCCCGACTGCCGGATCGATCACGTCCAACGCCGGTTTGGGATAAACCCCGAGAACCACGAGCAGCGCGATCAGCGGTGCGACGACAGCGATCTCGCGTGGTCGCAGATCACGCAATTCGGCATTGCCCGGGGTCACCGGCCCGGTCATCATCCGCTGGTACGTCCACAGGATGTAGATGGCGGAGAGCACCAGCGCGCCGGCGGCCAGCACCGCGAGTATCGGATAACGGACGAATGTGCCGATCAGAACCAGGAATTCGCTGATGAACGGTGCCAGCCCCGGCAGCGACAGCGTCGCCAAGCCGGCGATGAGGAAGGTGCCTGCCAGCACCGGCGCCACCTTCTGCACGCCCCCGTACGCGGAGATCAGTCGCGAACCCCGCTGTGATACCAGGAATCCCGCGATCAAGAACAGCGCGGCGGTGGAGATGCCGTGATTGACCATGTACAGCGTGGACCCGGACTGGCCCTGGGAGGTCATCACGAAGATACCGAGGATGATGAAGCCGAAGTGCGAGATGGAGGTGTAGGCGATCAACCGCATCACGTCGGTCTGGCCGATCGCCACGATGGCACCGTAGACGATGCCGATCACCGCCAGGGTGATGATCAGTGGCTGGAAGTAGGCGGCGGAATCGCCGAACAGCGGCAGGCAGTAGCGGATCATGCCGAACGTGCCGACCTTGTCCACCACCGCCATCATCAGCACCGCGCTGGCCGGGGTCGCCTCCACCGCCGCATCGGGCAGCCAGCGGTGCAACGGCCACAGCGGCGCCTTGATCGCGAACGCGAACATGAACCCGCCGAAGATCAGGTGCATGACCACCGGGTTGAGCACAAACTCACCACCGGTGACCGCGGCGACGATCGCGCGGAAATCGAACGTGCCGGCGTCGAATGCCGGACTGGCCGCCGTCGCGACGTAGAGACCGATGACCGCGGCCAGCATGATCAGACCGCCGAACAGGTTGTACAGCAGGAACTTCACCGCTGCCGCACTGCGCCGTGCGCCGCCGAAACCCCCGATCAAGAAATACATCGGGATCAGCATCGCTTCGAAGAACACATAGAACAGCAGGATGTCCAGGGCGAGCAGGGCGATCAGCACCATACCCTCGACGGCCAGCGTCAGCGCGAAGTAGATGTGCACCGACCTTCCGCCCCAACTGGATTCATCGCGCGCATCGTTCCAGCCGGCGACGATCAGCAGCGGAACCAGCATCGCGGTCAGCACCACCAACGCCAATGCGATCCCGTCGACGCCCAGGATGTAGCCGGTGCCGAAAGATGGGATCCAGCGGTAGTTCTCCACGAACTGGAACTGCTCACCCGCGGGGTCGAAGCCGGCCACCACCACGGCGGTGACGGCCAGCACCACCAGCGACACCGCCAGGGCCACCCCTTTGGCCAGGTGGCGCGCCGCCGGCGGGAGCAGCATCACCGCCAGTGCGCCGACCATCGGAACCACCCACAGCACCGTCAGCCACGGAACGCCCGTCACAGGGTCACCGCCAGGATCAGCGCGATCAGTAGGGCTGCCCCGATCAGCATCGCCAACGCATAGGAGCGGGCGAAGCCGGTCTGCAGCCGCCCCAACCCACCCGATATCCGGGCCACCGCGTTGGCCAGTCCGGCGCCGACGCCGTCGACGGCCTCGTCGTCGATCTCGACCAGGCCCCGGGTGAGCGTGGCTCCCGGAACCATGAACGCTCTCTCGTTGAATATGTCGCCATAGAGATCACGACGTGCGGCGACAGTCAGCGCCGAAGCCTGCGGTGCCACGTCGGGGACCGGTCGGGACCCGTACATCCGGTAGGCCACCCCGATGCCGATTGCCACCACCGACAGCACGATCGCCGTCACCACCCACACCGGCAGCACGTGGTGGACCTCCTCGAAGCCGACAACCGGTTCCAGCCAATGCTCCAGGGTGCCGCCGATCGCCAGCGCGGCGCCGGAGGTCACCGACCCGACTGCCAGCAGGATCATCGGCCACGTCATCACCGCGGGCGCCTCATGCGGATGGTTGTCCTTGTCCCACGGCTCATTTCCCGTCGCTTCGCTCGCCCAACGCTTCTCTCCGAAGAACGTCATCAGCATCACCCGCGTCATGTAGAACGCGGTGATGCCGGCACCCAGAATCGTCACCGCACCGAGGACCACGCCTTTGACGCCGCCGGCACCCAACGCGGCCTCGATGATGCTGTCCTTGGAGAAGAACCCGGCCAGCGGCGGAATGCCGATGATGGCCAGATAGCCCAGACCGAAGGTGGCGAAGGTGATGGGTAGGGCTCTGCGCAGACCGCCGTAGCGACGCATGTCCACCTCATCATCCATCGCGTGCATCACCGAACCCGCACCGAGGAACAGCCCGGCCTTGAAGAAGCCGTGGGTCAGCAGATGCATGATCGCGAACGCGTATCCCACCGGGCCCAGTCCCGCCGCGAGCACCATGTAGCCGATCTGGCTCATCGTCGAGGCGGCCAGCGCCTTCTTGATGTCGTCTTTGGCGCATCCGATCACCGCACCGAACAACAACGTCACCGCGCCCACGATCACCACAGCGGTCTGCGCATGCGGGGCCAGGTCGAAGATCGGTCCCGAACGCACGATCAGGTACACACCCGCGGTGACCATCGTCGCGGCGTGGATCAGCGCCGACACCGGTGTCGGGCCCTCCATCGCATCCCCGAGCCAGGACTGCAACGGCACCTGCGCGGATTTCCCGCACGCCGCCAGCAGCAGCATCACACCGATCAGCGTCGACATGTTCTCGCTGAGTTGCGGTGCGGCGCCGAACACCTCGGTGAACGACACCGCGCCGACCGCGGTGAACATCGCCATCAGCGCGACGGCCAATCCGATGTCGCCGACCCGGTTGACCACGAACGCCTTCTTCGCCGCAGTGGCCGCCGACGGCTTGTGCGCCCAGAACCCGATCAGCAGATACGACGCCAGGCCCACGCCTTCCCAGCCCAGATACAGACCGAGGTAGTTGTCGGCGAGTACCAGCACCAGCATGGCGGCCACGAACAGGTTCAGATAGCCGAAAAACCGCCGGCGGTCCGGATCATCGGCCATGTAGCCGATGGAGTAGATGTGGATCAGCGAACCGACCCCAGTGATCAGCAGCACGAAGCACATCGACAGCTGATCGAGTTGCAGTCCGAAATCGACCCGCAGATCGCCGACCGGGATCCAGCTGAACAACGTCTGCCCGACCGCACGCGTGTCAGCGGTGCGCCCGGCCATGTCGATGAACAGCGCAGCGGCGCAGCCGAAAGAACCCAGCACCGCGCCGGTCCCCAGCAGATGACCCCACCGATCGGTGCGTCGGCCACCCAGTAACAGGACCAGCGCACCGATCAGCGGCAGTGCGATCGGCAACCACACAGGAGGAGTCATCTGGTCTCAGTGCCTCAGCAGATTCGCCGCGTCGACGCTGGCCGAGCGCCGCGTCCGGAAGATGGTCATGATGATCGCCAGGCCGATCACCACTTCACAGGCGGCGACCACCATGGTGAAGAACGCCACCACCTGACCGTCGAGGTGTCCGTGCATCCGGGAAAACGAGACGAAGGCCAGGTTCGCCGCGTTGAGCATCAGCTCGACACACATGAACATGACGATGGCGTTGCGCCGCAGCAGAACTCCGGCCGCCCCGATGGTGAACAGCAGCACCGACAGATAGAGATAGTTATCGGGGCTCATCGTGGCCTCCGTTGGCTTCCGGCACCGGACGGATCTGCAGGATCGCGCTGACCGACAGGTGCGAGCTGGTGCCATCGGGCAGCCGGGCCGGCATATCCACCGCGTTGTGGCGGGCGTACACCCCCGGATTGGGCAACGTGGTGGGGTGCCCGCCGGGAGCGAAACGTTCGATCGCCAGCTCGCGTTGGGTCTTGCGGTGGGCGAGACGTTCCCGGTGTGCCAGCAGCATCGCCCCGAGCGTGGCGGTGATCAGCAGGGCACCGGTCAGCTCGAAGGCCCACAGGTACTCGGTGAAGATCAGCGCCGCCAACCCTTCCACGTTCCCGCCGGCGTTGGCTTCGGCCAGCCCGGTGACACCGTTGACCGAGACGGTGCCGATCCCGGCGATCAACAAGATTCCGAAGCCCACACCCACGATGATGGCGGCAACACGTTGTCCGCGAATCGTTTCCACCAGCGATTCCGAGGAGTCCACACCGATGAGCATCAGGACGAACAGGAACAGCATCATCACCGCGCCGGTGTAGACCACCACCTGCACCACACCGAGGAACGGGGCGTCCTGGGCGATGTACATCACCGCCAGCGCGATCATGGTGCCGGCCAACGAGATCGCCGAGTACACCGCCTTCGGCGCGGCCACCACGCCGAGCGCGCCGACGACCGCCACCACCGCCAGTACCCAGAACAGTACGGTTTCACCCACGAATGTGCCTCCCGTGCGAGCTCACCGAGCATCCCCATGGACCGGGCTGGCGATCGGCGTGATGTTACCCAGGTAGTAGTCGTCGTCGGTGCTGCCCGGTGCCATCGGGTGCGGCGGTGCGGCCATGCCGGGATCGAGCGGGGCCAGCAGCTTGTCCTTGCCGTAGATGAGATCGGCGCGGTTGTCGTCGGCCATCTCGTAGTCGGTGGTCATCGTCAGCGCCCGGGTGGGGCACGCCTCGATGCACAGGCCACAGCCTATGCATCGCAGATAGTTGATCTGGTACACGCGGCCGTAGCGTTCGCCCGGCGAATACCGTTCGGCCTCGGTGTTGTCGGCGCCCTCGACATAGATCGCATCGGCCGGGCAGGCCCACGCGCACAACTCACACCCGATGCACTTCTCCAGCCCATCGGGATATCGGTTGAGTTGGTGGCGTCCGTGATACCGGCGCGCCACCGGGCCGGGCTTCTCCGGATACTGCTCGGTGACCGGCTTCTTGAACATCGAACCGAACGTGACGCCGAAGCCGGCGATTGCGTCGAGGAACTTAGACATCTGCACGCTCTTTCGCGGGTAGGGGCGGCACCGGGAATATTGCGGTGTCCGAGGACGCGGTGGTGGGTATCCGGCGTTGCGCGTTGCGCCGCAGGCGGGTTCGCGCCGTCAGGCCGGCCGCCAGGACCGCGACGGTTGCGACTCCGGCCAGTCCGACCACCCATCTGCTGGAGTCCTCGTCGACGAGAATCCGCAGGAAAGCCACCACCATGATCCAGGCCAGCGACACCGGGATCAGCAACTTCCACCCCAGTGCCATGAACTGGTCGTAGCGCAGTCGTGGCAGGGTCGCGCGCAGCCACATGAAGAAGAACAGGAACAACCACACCTTGGCGGTGAACCACAGCAGGGGCCACCAGCCGCTGTTGACGCCGTCGATCATGCTCAACGGCCATGGTGCCTGCCAGCCGCCCAGGAACATCGTGGTCGCCAGCGCCGACACGGTGGTCATGTTGACGTACTCGGCGAGCATGAACATCGCGAACTTCAGCGACGAGTACTCGGTGTGGAATCCGCCGACCAGTTCGCCCTCGGCTTCGGGCAGGTCGAACGGGGCGCGGTTGGTCTCGCCGACCATCGAGACCATGTACACCAGGAACGAGGGCAGTAGCACCAGAATGAACCACGAGTGGTTCTGGCCGGCAACGATTCCCGACGTCGACATGGTGCCGGAGAAGATGAACACCGCCACGAAGGACAGCCCCATCGCGATCTCGTAGGACACCACCTGGGCCGTCGAGCGTAGCCCGCCCAGTAGCGGATAGACCGAACCCGAAGCCCATCCGGCCAACACGATTCCGTACACCCCGATCGCGGTCACCGCCAGGATGTAGAGCACCGCGACCGGCAGGTCGGTCAGCTGCAGCGCCGTCCGGTGCCCGAACACCGATACCTCGCCGCCCAGCGGGATGACCGCAAAGGCCAGGAACGCCGGGATGACCGCGATCACGGGTGCGGCCAGATAGATCCGCCGGTCCACACCGGCCGGGACGAGGCCTTCCTTCAGTGCGAGTTTGACGCCGTCGGCCAGCGACTGCAGCAGGCCGCGCGGGCCGACCCGATTCGGTCCCAGGCGCAACTGCATCCGGCCCAGGAGTTTTCGCTCGATGAGGATCGCCGCCAAGACCGTCAGCAATAGGAACACGAAGACGCCGAGCGCCTTGGCCACCATCAGCCACCAGGGGTCGTGACCGAACAGGGTGGGGTCGGGGTAGGTCATGATCCGGCCCGCTTGATGGAGACGACGGCCCCGATCGTCGCCCCGAGTGTCGCGTGCACCGCGCTGCCCGCCGAGTTCAGCGGCAACCACAGGACCCGGTCGTCGATGTCGGTGATCGCCACCGGGAGGGTGAGGGTGCCCCGCTCGGTGCTGATGGTCACCGGGTCACCCTCTGCCACCCCGATCTCGGCTGCGGTGGCTACGGACAGGCGCGCCACCGCCGGACGCGCCGTCCCGGCCAGGTGGGGTTCGCCGTCCTGCAGACGTCCCGAATCGAGCAACATGCGCCAGCCGGTCAACACGGCCTGACCGGGTCCCGGGCGAGCCACCGGTGGTGCCGCCACGTCGGGTGCGCCCGCGTGCGGGCCGGTCCAGCTGCCCAGTCGGGCCAGCTCGTCGGCGGCGGCCTGCGCGGTGGGCAGTCCGAGGTCGACGCCGATCTCGTCGGCCAGGAAATTCAGCACCCGCAGATCGGGGACGGCGTTGGTGCGCAGCGACGGTTCGAAAGGCCGAACACGACCCTCCCAGTTGAGGAACGAGCCCCCTTTCTCGACCACCGGAGCGACCGGGAACACGACGTCCGCGCGTTCGGTGACCGCACTCTCACGCAGCTCGAGGCTGACCACGAAGCGGGCCGCGGTGATCGCGGCCAGCGCCGAGGCCGGATCGGGCAGATCAGCGGGTTCCACGCCGCCGATCAGCAGCGCCCCGGTGGGGCCGGCCGCCGACAGAATCGCGCCGGTGTCCCGACCCACCGTGGTGGGCAGCGTGTCGACGTGCCACGCCTGGGCCGTCTCGCACAGCGCCGCGGCGTCGGCGACCGGGCGGCCGCCGGGCAGCAGGTTGGGTAGCGCGCCGGCTTCGACGGCGCCGCGGTCCCCGGCGCGGCGGGGAACCCAGCCGACCCGGGCGCCGGTCGTCTCGGCCAGCCGCGCCACCGCCGAGAGCGCACCCGGGGCCGCGGCGAGTCGTTCACCGACCAGGATCACCGATCGCGGCGTCAGGCTGGTTGCTGCGGCAATCGCATCGGATTCCGCACCCGGGGCGGCGCGCAGCAGGGTGCCCGACAGCTTGCGCAGGCCGTTGCCGGCCCACGGGGCAACCCCGAGAACGGGTAGTCCGCGCTTGCGAACCGCCTTGCGCAGTCGCAGGAAAACGATCGGCGATTCCTCTTCGGGCTCCAACCCGGCCAGCAGCACGGTATCGGCGGCGTCGAGGTCGGCGTAGGTGACGGTCATGGCGCGGCCGGCGACATGGCTGGCCAGAAACGCCGCCTCCTCACTGCTGTGCTGACGGACCCGGAAGTCGATGTCGTTGGTGGACAGCACAATTCGGGCAAACTTCGCGTAGGCGTAGGCATCCTCGGCGGTCACCCGGCCACCGACGAGCACCCCGGCGTCACCACGGGCCGCGGCCAGACCCGCTCCGGCGACCGTCAGCGCTTCCGACCACGACGCAGCACGCAGGCCGCCGTCATCGTCACGGATCAACGGGGCGGTGATGCGGTCGCCGACGGTGGCGTAGGTGAACGCCCAGCGGCCCTTGTCGCAGTTCCACTCCTCGTTGACCGCCGGGTCGTCTCCGGCCAGCCGGCGCATGACCTTGCCGCGTCGGTGGTCGGTGCGCTGCGCGCAGCCCGACGCGCAATGTTCGCATGCGCTCGGACTCGATACCAGGTCGAACGGGCGGGCCCGGAAGCGGTAGGCGGTGCCGGTCAACGCCCCGACCGGGCAGATCTGCACGGTGTTGCCGGAGAAGTAGGACTCGAACGGCTCGCCGGGGGCGATACCGACCTGCTGCTGCGCGCCGCGCTCGAGGAGATCGATGAACCGGTCCCCGGCGATCTGGTCGGAGAAGCGGGTGCAGCGCGCGCACAGGACACAGCGTTCCCGGTCCAGCAGCACCTGGGCGGAGATGTTGATCGGTTTGGGGAATGTGCGTTTGACGTCGGTGAACCGGGTTTCGGCCCGCCCGTGCGACATCGCTTGGTTCTGCAGCGGGCACTCGCCACCCTTGTCGCAGATCGGGCAGTCCAGCGGATGGTTGATCAACAGCAGTTCCATCACGCCGTGTTGGGCCTTGTCGGCGACCTCGGAGGTCAGCTGGGTGCGAACCACCATGTCCGGTGCGACGGTGACGGTGCACGACGCCACCGGTTTACGCTGGCCCTCGACCTCCACCAGGCACTGCCTGCAGGCACCGACCGGGTCCAGCAGCGGGTGGTCGCAGAACCGGGGGATCTGAATTCCGACCAATTCGGCAGCCCGGATCACCAGCGTGCCCTTCGGGACATTGAGCTGGTGCTCGTCGATGGTCAGCGACACCATCTCCTCCTGCCGAGCAGACACCGAATCCCCGTCCTTCTCGGCATTTTGGGGGTTGTCGCGTCTGCTCGCGAAGGACGTCATGCGCCCACTCCTTCCGGTGCTGCCAGCATCGACGCGTACGGATCGAACGGGCAGCCGCCCGCCAGGTGCTGTTCGTACTCGGCGCGGAAGTACTGCAACGAGGAGATGATCGGACTGGCGGCGCCGTCACCCAGCGCGCAGAACGACTTACCGAAGATGTTGTCGGCGATGTCGAGGAGTTTGTCGAGATCGGCCTCGGTGCCGGTCCCGGTTTCCAGTCGCTGGTAGATCTGGGCCAGCCAGTAGGTGCCCTCACGGCACGGGGTGCACTTGCCGCACGACTCGTGGGCGTAGAACTGTGTCCAGCGGCGTACCGCGCGCACCACGCAGGTGGTCTCGTCGAAGATCTGTAATGCCTTGGTGCCCAACATCGAGCCCACCCCTGCCATGCCCTCGTAGTCCAGCGGCACATCCAGGTGCTCGGCGGTCAGCAGCGGTGTCGACGAGCCGCCCGGGGTCCAGAACTTCAACGAGTGTCCGGCACGCACACCGCCGGCGTAGTCGAGCAGTTCGCGCAGCGTGATGCCCAGCGGTGCTTCGTACTGTCCCGGCGTGGTGACGTGCCCGGACAGTGAGTACAGCGTGAAACCCGGTGACTTCTCCGAGCCCATCGAGCGGAACCAGTCGACTCCGTTGAGCAGGATCGGTGGCACGCTGGCGATCGACTCGACGTTGTTGACCACCGTCGGACACGCGTACAGGCCGGCCACCGCCGGAAACGGGGGACGCAGGCGCGGTTGACCGCGGCGGCCCTCCAGGGAGTCCAGCAGCGCGGTCTCCTCGCCGCAGATGTAGGCACCCGCGCCGGCATGCACGATGAGCTCCAGATCGAATCCGGACCCGTGGATGTCGGTGCCGAGATGGCCCGCAGCGTATGCCTCGGCCACCGCGGCCTGCAGTCGGCGTAGCACCGGCACGACCTCGCCACGCAGATAGATGAATGCGTGGCGGGCCCGGATCGCGTAGGCCGCGATGATCGCTCCCTCGACCAAGAAGTGCGGGGTGGTCAGCATCAGCGGGATGTCCTTGCAAGTCCCCGGTTCTGACTCGTCGGCGTTGATCACCAGGTAGTGCGGTTTGGCTCCGGCCCCGTCCCCGTCCGACTGGTCGCCCTGCGGGATGAACGACCACTTCGTGCCCGTCGGGAAACCCGCCCCGCCACGTCCCCGCAATCCGGAATCCTTGACGGTGGTGATCACCTCGTCGGGAGCCATGGCCAGCGCACGTCCCAGCGCCTGGTAACCGCCGTGGCGCAGGTAGGTCTGCAGAGACCACGGCTGGGGCTCGTCCCAGAACCGGCTGAGCACCGGGGTCAGTGGCATCGTCATGGCTGATCCGTCGCGTCCGGTTCGGTTTCGGTGGTGTGCGCCCGGGGCGGGACCTCGGCCGACGGACCGGGTGCCGGCTGGTCACGGACCGCGTCGGCAGCCACCGTCTGGTCGGCCGGCGTCGGCGCACTGTCGGTCGGCGGCGGCTGCGCCGGGGGCGCGGCCATCTCGTGCTCACGGGCATAGCGCAGCCCGGCCAGGGTGGCGGTGCCGACCGGTGTGTCGCCATCGTCGGGATCACTCAGCCCGGCAAGCACTCTGGCGGTCTGGCGGAACGTGCACAACGATGTACCGCGGGAGGGCCGGGGGATGGGTCCGGTGCGTAGTGCGTCGACGAGGTCACGCGCCGACGACGGCGTCTGGTTGTCGAAGAAATCCCAGTTGACCATCACCACCGGCGCGTAGTCACAGGCCGCGTTGCATTCCACGTGCTCCAACGTGACCTTGCCGTCGGCGGTGGTCGCTCCGACGTCGATGTCGAGGTGCTGTTGCAGGGCCTCCAGGATCGCGTCGCCGCCCATCACGGCGCACAACGTGTTGGTACAGACCCCGACCAGATAGTCCCCGGTGGGGGTGCGCCGGTACATCGAGTAGAAGGTTGCGACCCCGGCCACTTCGGCCTCGGTCAACGCGAGTTGACGTGCGCAGAAAGCGATTCCCGCCGGTGTCAGGCAACCGTCCTCGGACTGGACCAGATGCAGCAGCGGCAGCAACGCCGATCGGGCGTGCGGATAGCGGGCGATGACCGTCGCGGCGTCGGCGTGCAATCGAGCTTCCACGTCGGGGGAGTAGCTCGCCCGGCCGTGGATCGGTGGCCCCGGTTCGTCGGGGCGCTGTCCGAGTTCGAGAAAGATACCGGTCATCACCTGTCCACCCCGCCCATCACCGGATCGATCGATGCCACCGCCGAGATCGCGTCGGCGACCATGCCGCCTTCACACATCGCCGCCACCGCTTGCAGATTGGTGAACGAGGGGTCGCGATAGTGCACTCGGTAGGGCCGGGTGCCGCCATCGGAGACCATGTGCACCCCGAGTTCCCCGCGCGGCGACTCGACGGCGACGTAGACCTGACCGGGCGGGACCCGAATCCCCTCGGTGACGATCTTGAAATGGTGGATCAGCCCCTCCATCGAGCGGCCCATGATCTTGGCGATGTGTTCTTCAGAGTTGCCCAGACCGTCGGGCCCGACCTTCAGATCGGCCGGCCAGGCCAGCTTGGGGTCGTCGATGACCACTGGGTCACCGGTCGACCGTGCCAATCGGTCCACACACTGTTCGACGATCTTGATCGACTCGCGCATCTCCTTGACCCGGATCAGGTAACGGCCGTAGGCATCGCACTGGTCATCGGTGACGACATCGAAGTCGTATGTCTGGTAACCACAATAGGGTTGGGACTTGCGCAGATCGTGCGGCAGGCCGGTGGACCGCAGTACCGGCCCGGTGATGCCCAGTGCCATACATCCGGTCAAATCCAGATAGCCGACGTCGCGGGTGCGAGCCTTCCAGATGTAGTTCTCGTTGAGCAGGTCTTCGAGATCGCGCAGTCGCTCCGGCAGCAGCGACAGCAACTCGTGCAACTGCGGGAGAGCCTCGTCGGGCAGGTCGACGGCGACACCGCCGGGGCGGATGTAGGCGTGGTTCATCCGCAGTCCGGTGATGGTTTCGAAGACCGACAGGATCAGCTCGCGTTCCCGGAATCCCAGGAACATCGCCGTCATGGCACCCAGCTCCATTCCGCCGGTGGCCAGTGCCACCAGGTGGCTGGATATGCGGTTGAGCTCCATCATCATCACCCGGATCACCGACGCGCGTTCCGGGATAGCGTCGGTGACCCCGAGGAGCTTCTCCACCGCCAGGCAGTACACCGTTTCGTTGAAGAACGGCGACAGGTAGTCCATCCGGGTGACGAATGTGACCCCCTGGGTCCAGGTGCGGAACTCCAGGTTCTTCTCGATGCCGGTGTGCAGATACCCGATGCCGCAACGTGCCTCGGTGATGGTCTCGCCTTCGATCTCGAGGATCAGCCGCAACACTCCGTGGGTGGACGGATGCTGTGGGCCCATGTTCACCACGATGCGTTCGCCGGCCTGCTCGGCGGTTCTCTCCCGGGCGGCGTTGACGACCTGGTCCCAATCCTGGCCGCCGACGACGACCACGCGTTCGGGCGGCTTCTGCGACGTCGTCATCAGTGGTAGGACCTCCGCTGATCGGGGGGTGGTATCTCGGCTCCGTGGTACTGCACCGGAACACCGCCCAGCGGATAGTCCTTGCGCTGCGGGTGACCGACCCAGTCGTCGGGCATCTCGATACGGGTCAGCGCGGGATGACCATCGAAAATGATGCCGAAGAAGTCGTAGGTTTCCCGCTCGTGCCAGTCGGTGGTCGGATAAACCCGGTAGAGAGATGGGATATGCGGGTCTTCATCCGGCGCCGCGACTTCCAGGCATATCCGTCGGTTGTGGGTGATCGACATCAGCGGGTACACCGCATGGAGTTCGCGCCCCGCGTCGTCGGGATAATGAACTCCACTGACTCCCAAGCACAATTCGAAGCGCAGCGCAGGATCGTCGCGCAGCGCCTGCGCCACTGCGACCAGTTGGGCCCGCGCGATCTGCAACGTCAATTCCGCACGGTGCACCACCGCACGCTCGACAGACGCGTCGAACTGCTCGTCGCCCAACGCCGCCGCCAGCGCGTCGACGACGTCGTCGAAGTAGCCTCCGAAGGGACGCGGTGAGCTGCCGGGCAACAACACCGGGCTGACCAATCTGCCGTAACCCGAGGTGTCCCCGCTGCCGGTGACGCCGAACATGCCACGGCGCACGCCGATGACCTCGGCGCCGGCGTCATCGCCGGGTTCACCGTTGCCGGTCACCGCAGCAGTCCTTTGAGCTCGATCGTCGGCGGCACGGCAAGTGCGGCCTGCTCAGCTGCTCTGATCGCCTCCTCGCGGTTGACTCCGAGCGGCATCTGCTGAATCTTGTCGTGCAGTTTGAGAATCGCGTGCAGCAGCATCTCGGGGCGTGGCGGGCACCCCGGCAGGTAGATGTCCACGGGCACCACGTGGTCGACGCCCTGCACAACCGCATAGTTGTTGAACATGCCGCCCGAGGACGCGCAGACACCCATCGCCAGAACCCACTTCGGTTCGGCCATCTGGTCGTAGATCTGGCGCAGCACCGGCGCCATCTTCTGGCTCACACGTCCGGCGACGATCATCAGATCAGCCTGTCGGGGGGTTGCCGAGAAGCGTTCCATCCCGAAGCGTGAGATGTCGAAACGTGGTCCTGCGGTGGCCATCATCTCGATGGCGCAGCAGGCCAGGCCGAATGTTGCGGGCCACAGCGAGCCCTTGCGCACGTAGCCCGCGACCTTCTCCACCGTGGACAGCAGGATGCCGCCCGGCAACCGTTCCTCTAGTCCCACTCCATTCCTCCCCGTCGCCATTCATACGCATATGCCACCGAGACGTTGAACAGAAAGAGCGCCACGGCGATGACACCGAACGCGCCGAGACTGTCGAAAGCGACGGCCCATGGATAGAGGAAGACGATCTCGATGTCGAAGATGATGAACAGCATCGCCGTCAGGTAGTACTTGACCGGAAATCGCTGCCCGGTCGCGACCGCCGCAGGTCCGAGCGCGCCGATCGGCTCGATCCCGCACTCATAGGCGTCCAGCTTGGCGCGGTTGTAACGCCGGGGGCCGATCAGCAGCGCGATGCCCACGGACCCGACGGCGAAGACAGCAGCGATGGCGCCAAGCACCAGGATCGGTGTGTACAGAGTCATAGGCGCGCAGCAGCTCCTCGGGGCCGTCGATGTGAGCTACCGCACAGCCTAGCGGGGTTTGGGACGTACGCCACACGTTTTGGTTAGTATCGCTATACGCGCCGCGCGGTTATCCGTTGATGCCTCGAAAAGCGCTGCCGCGCACGCAGATTACGTCGCGGCCGGTCAGGCCGCGGTGCGCAGCAGCGACACGACGGCCTCGCCGAGCCGGATCGGATCGATCGGATGGGGGACCGCGGCCTCGGCGCGGGACCAGTGTGCGAGCCACGCGTCGTCGGCCCGTCCGGTCAACACCAGGACCGGCGGACATTCGGCCAGCTCGTCCTTGAGCTGCTTGGCGATGCCCATCCCGCCGACCGGGGTGGCCTCCCCGTCGAGGATCACCAGGTCGAATCCACCGGCGTCCATCTTTTTGATCACCATCGGGCCGGTGGCGACGTCGTCGTAGCTCAACTCGGGAAGCTCAGGGTGGATCCGTTTGCCGAGTGCGAGTCGCACCTGCTCGCGGGTCCGGGGGTTGTCGCTGTACACCAAAATCCGCACCGTCGACGAGGGCAACTCGGCGGACTCGGCCATGATCGCGATGCTAACGGTGTCCCCGCGCCGCGTCCCGAAAACCGCGACGTCACGCCGGATCGGGACGCGGGCTCAGCAGTGGTGCCATGTCGGCCGGATCGAAGTATTCGTCGATTCGGGTGATCAGACCGTCATCTCCGATCTTGATGACGATGCAGACACGCATCGCGATCTCCTCACCACTGAGGGCTGTGAAGTGCAGGACATGCTGCTGGACGAAGCCGCCGGGGAAGAACTGGCGGTCGAGCACCTCATAGCGGCGATCGAGCGTGGCGTCGATGAACCAGCCGATGATCCTGACCGAGCGGCCGTGGCCGTTGTCACGGTCATCCCCGGTCTTGCGGACCGCGACGTCGGGGCCGAACAACGCTGCCACCTGCGCGCGATCCCCCCGTTCGATGGCAGCGAACAGCGCGTCGGCGATCACCGCGACGCGGTCGGTATCGATGACAGACATCGGGGTTGACCTCAACTTCTGTTCAGGTTGCACGGTGGTGGCATGGATCAAACGCCCACCCTGTCCAATTTCGACGACTTCTACAAGCACCAGACCCCACCGTGGGTGATCGGTGAGCCCCAGCCGGCCATCGACGAACTCGAACGCGCCGGCCTGATCGCCGGCCACGTGCTCGACATCGGATGCGGAACCGGGGAGCACACCATCCTGCTGGCCCGCCGCGGCCACCAAGTCCTCGGCGTCGACGGCTCGCCGGAAGCGGTCGAGCAGGCCAGACGCAACGCCGAACGCCAGCACGTCGAGGCGCGCTTCGAGGTCGCCGACGCGCTGCAGCTGGCCGACCGGCCCAGCTACGACACCGTCGTCGACAGCGCACTGTTCCACATTTTCGACGATGCCGACCGACCCCGCTACGTCGCGAGCCTGAGCCGGGCGACCACTGCGGGCTCGGTCCTGCATGTGCTCGCCCTCTCCGACGCCGGACGGGGATTCGGGCCGCAGGTCAGCGAGGCGACGATGCGCACGGCCTTTCAGGCCGGCTGGCAACTCGAATCGTTGACCACCACCACCTATCGGGGCGTGGTCACCGAGGTCCACGCCGCTGAACTCGGCTTGGCGGTCGGCACGCGCGTCGACGAACCGGCCTGGTTGGCGCGATTGCGCCGGCTCTGACGCCGCTGTCACCGATTCTCGTCGTAGCCCGGATGGTCGATCGACAATCGGTGACCGACCAGGACCCGCAGGCACGCCATCACATCCTCGGCGCGATCGTCCATCCGGCCTTCGCGAATGGCCGCGGCCAGCGACGCCTCGTCGGCGAAGCCCACGGCGGCCAGTGTGGCGTCGGTGAAATCGGCGGTGGCGTCGAGCAACTCGCGCTCGACGATGCGCAGCACGTTGGCCGCCACCCGGGCATGGAATCCGACCTGGCCGGCGCACGCTGCTCGCACGTCGGTGTCCAGGAAATCGGCGACGACGGCGACGAGTTCGGCGGCGGTGGGGCGATGGGTCATCGCGGTCCGGCTCCTTCGAGCAAATCCAGCAGATCCCATTCGGTTTCGCTGATCCGGCGACCGATCGCGGCCAGCTCGACCGAGGGCGTCTCACCGGAAAGGTGTCGCTCGGCCTGGTGCCGGCAGATCACCCCCCACCGCAGAGTCGCCACGGTGAGCCACCACCGGAAGACCGCGCGGTCGACGGGTGCGCCTGCGGCCTGCTCGTAGGCGAGCAGAAACGACTCGACACTGCCCAGCCCTCCGGCGCCCATCGACTCGGGGGCCCCGAAACGCCACGCCCGGATGCAGAACCACGCGAGATCCTCGTAGATCTCACCACGATGCGTCAGCTCCCAGTCCAGCACCGCCGTCAGGCCGGAGCTGTCGATGATCAGATTGCCCATCCGAAAGTCGCCGTGCACCAGGCGCATCGGGGATGGGTCGGGCCGCTGCTGGGCCAGGCGGCGGAATGTCCACTCGAATGTGGCTGTCGTGTCACCCATCTCGTCCAGGCGGACACGCCAACCGGCCAGCTCATCGGGGGCCGTCAACCCGATGTCGTCGGGGTCTGCGCGATGGATCGCGGCCAGCGCCTGCGCGCACTGCACCAACAGCCGGTCCCGTCCGGGAGCGTCGAGGTTGCGAAAGATCCGTCGCACGATCGTCTCACCGGGTACCGCGTCACAGATCAGATACGGATCGCCCACAGCCGCCGGGGAATCGTCGGCGGCAAGGATGTTCGGCACCGGTGCGCCCGCCGCCGCGGCACGCTGCTGCACCCGGGCTTCGAGCTCCATGCTGGCGTGCAGTTCGTCGCGCGCGCCGGTACGCAGGATCAGCGCTCGTCCGTTGGCGTCGAACGCCCACGTCGTGCGGCTCGCCCCGCCGGTGAGGCGCGCCAGGTTTGCGACGGTGACGTCCCCGAGCACCGGACGCAGGACGTCTTCGAGCGCGCCCGCAAGTTCCTCGCTCATCGCTTGCCGAACCCGAACATTCGCTGCGCCACCCGCCGGATCTGAATCTCCTCGGCGCCTTCGGTGATGCGGTACCGGCGGTGGTGCCGGTAGATGTGCTCGAACGGTTCGTGGCGGCTGTAGCCGACACCGCCGAACACCTGCATCGCACGGTCGGCGGCTTCGCATACCAGGCGATTGGCCCGGTAGTTGGCCATCGACACCTTGTCGGAGACCTCCATGTGATGGTTGCGGTCGAGTTCGGATGCGGCGAATCGCACCAGCAGACGCACCATCTGGGCCTCGGTCTGCAGCTCCACCAGGGGCCACTGCACGGCCTGATGGGTGGCCAGCGCTTTACCGAACACCGTGCGCTGTTTCGCGTAGGCGACGGCCCGGTCGATGCAGTACTGCGCTGCCCCCAGGCTGCTGGCGGCCTGCCGGATCCGGTTCTCGTGCAGGAACGTCTGTCCCACCTCGAGGCCGCGGTCGATGTCACCGAGAATCGCCGCCGACGGTACGCGAACGTTGTCCAAGAGCACCTCGCCGTGGTCGGTCGGCATGTTGAACGTCCACCAGTAATACGGCACCGAGAAGCCGGGGGCATCGGTGGGCACCAGGAACGCGGTGATTCCGCGGGCCTGGCCCGCCTCCCCGGAAGTGCGCGCAAAGACCAGATCGTGGGTCGCGCGGTGCACACCGGTGTTGAAACGCTTGGCGCCGTTGATGACCCAGTCCCCGCCGTCCTGCACCGCGGTGGTCTCCAACCAGGTGGCGTCGGATCCATGGTTGGGTTCGGTGAGGCCGAACGCCATCGAGCGCTCGCCGGTGATCAGCGCGTCGGTCCACTCCCGCTTCTGGTCTTCGGTGCCGAACCGGTCCATCATGATGACCTGCGGAAAATTGCCGACGATCGACGACTCATCCTGCAGGTCGTTGTGCAGCCCGAGACCCTTGGCGGCCAGGTGTTCGCGGATCACCGCCATGTCGATATTGCTGCCGTCGCGGCCACCGAAACGCGAAGGCAGACCGTAACGCAACCAGCCGGCCGCATCAGCGCGCCGGCGCATCTCGTCGAGCAGTTCCTCCCATTCCCGCCGTGGGACACCCCCGTTGTCCCAATCGGTGCGCGCGTGCTCGCGACGGTGGTCGAAATACTGTGTGTGTTCGCGCTCCAGCGGCTTGATCTCGGCTTCGATGAACTCGTCCATCTCGGTGAGAAGCGTCGAAAGATGTTCGGGAAGGGTGAAATCCACTCTGATTGTCCTTGTCCTTGGTCAGTGGCCGTACAGCGTTCTCTTCCAGATCTGTGCCAGGGTGGCAATCGCGTCCTGATCACCGATCTCGAATCCGAGTCCGGACGTGCCCACGAAAACAGTGGTGAAGTTCTCGAACAGCAAGGCGATGGCCGCGGCCGTGTGCTCAGGGTGCAGGTCGAGCCCGTAGCCCTGGTCCTGGGCCCGGCGTACGGAAGTGGCCACCATGTCCACACCGAACCGGCGGAACTCGTTCTGTAAGGCCGCGAACCGTGGCTGGGTCGTGGCCAGTTGCGCCACTGCGATCATGATGCCGATGTGCTGCGTGAACATCGTCCAGTACCCGGTGACCACCGTGGTGAAGAACGCGTCGTCGTCAGGTGACTCCGGCATCCGCACACTCAAACCCGACGGTTGCACCACGTCGCGCAGAAACGACTGCGCCAAAGCGGCCAGCAGGTCTTCCTTGTCGGTGAAGTACCGGTAGAACACCGCGGGGGATCGCCCTGCCGCCGAAGTGATGGCTTCCAGGGTGGTGCCGTGGAAACCGCGCTCGGCGAAGAGTTTACCGGCGGCGGTCTCGATCGCGTGCCGCGTCTGTCGGCCCTTGGCGCTCAACGCATCAGCAGATCCGGCAGCCATGTCGGGCTACCCCAGCATCCGGTCGCCGGCCCGCAACAACGCGCTGGGCAGCTCATGGCCGACCGCCTGCTGGGCGACACGTGCGGCGGCGATGGCCGCCGGCAGATCGACGTCGACGCCGACTCCGCTGTCACGCAACAGATACACCAGGTCCTCGGTGGCGATGTTGCCGCTGGCGCCGGGGGCGAACGGGCAGCCGCCGAGCCCGCCCACCGATGCGTCGAGTCGGGTCACCCCGGCACTGACCGCTGCGTAGGCGCTGGCAAGCCCGGCACCGCGGGTGTTGTGGAAGTGGGCGCCCAGCGGGAGGTCGCCGATCCGCGGCCGTACCGACGCAAGCAACTCGGTCACCCGGAGCGGGGTGGCGGTACCGATGGTGTCGGCGATCGCCAGCCGGTCGACCCCGGCGTCGGTGGCGGCGGTGACGACGTCGATCACCCGCTGTGGCGGCGTCGGACCGTCGAACGGACAATCCCATGCGGTGGCGACGATGACTTCGACGGTGGTTGTGCTGTCGTGGGCGATCGCTACGATGTCGGGGATCTGGGCCATCGCCTCCGCGGTCGAGCGTCCGACGTTGGCGCGGCTGTGTCCGTCGGCCGCCGAAACCACGTACTCGATCGATCGCAGCCCCGCGGCGACCGCCCGCTTGGCGCCGTTGGGGCTGGCCACCAGTGCCGAGAACTCGATGTCGCCGAAGTGGTGCAGTTCGGCGGCCAGCTCGGCGGCGTCGGCGAGGGCCGGAACCTTCGACGGCGAGACGAACGCGGTGGCCTCCATCTCCCGCACGCCGGTGGCAGCGATGGCGGCCAGCAGTTCCAGTTTGGCCGCCAACGAAATCGGTGATTCGATCTGCAGACCGTCACGCAGGGACACGTCACGGATGTCGACATGGCGGGGAAGTGTGGTCATATCACGCCCTCGCTGACCAACCGCGCCAACTCGTCGGCGGTCCGCCCGAGAAGTCCGCGGTAGATCTCGTCGTTGTGCCGGCCTGGCCGGGCGGGACCGGCGTTACGGATGGTGCCCGGGGTTTCCGAGAGCACCGGCACCACTCCGGGACCCTTGACGTTGCGCCCGATGCGCTCGTCCCAGTGATCGGCGATCATGCCGCGGGCCTGCAGTTGCGGGTCGGCGACCACCTCGGCCACCGTATTGATCGGACCGCTGATCACCCCGGCTTCCGACAGTGTGGCGATGATGTCGGCCGGTTGGCGCTCAGCGGCCCAATCGCCGATGATCTTGTCGATCTCGTCCTGATTCCGGCCGCGCGCAACGTGATTGGCGAACCGCTCGTCGGTGGCCAGTTCCGGTTGATTCATCGCGCCGCAGAGCCGGCGGAACACGGTGTCCTGGTTGGCTGCGATCACCACCCAGCTGCCGTCGGCGCTGCGGTAGATGTTCGAGGGTGCGATGCCCTCCAATCGGGTGCCCGAGGGCCCGCGCACCACACCGCCGACGTCGTAGTCGGGGATGGTGGATTCCTGGACTGCCAAGCAGGATTCGGTCAGTGCCGCGTCGACGACCTGCCCGTCCCCGGTCACCGAGCGTCGGTAGAGCGCAGCCAGCGCGCCCTGGGCGGCGAACATTCCGGCCAGGCTGTCACCCAACGACAACGCCAGCCGGGGCGGGGGACCGCCGGGAAAGCCGTTCATGTGGCGCAGCCCGCTGGCGGCCTCGGCGACCGAAGCGTAACCGGCCTTGTGTGCATCGGGTCCGGTCTGTCCGTACCCGGAGACCCGCACCAGGATGATGCCGCGATTGCGGGCACGCAGCGCGTCGTAGCCCAATCCCCATTTCTCCATGGTTCCGGGCCGGAAATTCTCCACGATGATGTCGCTGTGCTCGACGAGGTCGAGAAACAACTCCCGCCCCTCGGGCACCCGCAGATTGAGGGTGACCGCTTTCTTGTTGCGGGCGTGCACGGTCCAGAAGAAGTGGTGCCCGTCGAGCTCGGCCTGGCCCCAGGTGCGCAGCGGATCCGGCGCGCCGGGCGGCTCGATCTTGACGACGTCGGCTCCCATGTCGCCGAGCAGCCGCCCGGCGAACGGACCGGAGATCAGGGTGCCGACCTCGATGACCCGGATACCGTCGAGCGGTCCTGTCGGCGGGTTCATGGTCGCCCTGCAAGGTCGTGTCGGGTCAGCCAGTCGGTTACGATCCCGACGGCCTCGCGCAGCGTGTCGCGTTGATCGGGTCCGGCGTAGTAGTGGTTTGCCCCGGTGATTTCGTACATCTCCTTGTCCGGATGTCCGATGGCCTCGAAGATCCTGCGAGTGTGGCTGGGTGTGCAGGCGTCGTCGGCAAGGTTACCGATCACCAGCGCCGGCACCGCGATATCGGGGCCGCATTTCACCGCGTCGCCGTGGGCGTCGTCGTAACTCCACTGCGACAGCCAGCTGCGCAGTGTGCAGAACCTGGCCAGACCGACCGGGCTCATGTTCACGACCTGCGGATCACCGAGGTAGCAGGTGCCCGGTGTTCGTTCGTTGGGGTCGACGGCGGGGTCCAGCCAGCGAGGGTCTGCCATGGTGCCGTGCACGACGAAGGCGAACTCGTCCTGCGGGCGACCCGCCGCCTTGAGCTGAGCAAGCTTGTCCTTGACCCATGCTGTGATGCGCCGGTTGCGGGCGATCTGCGCCGCGCGATAGCGCTCGAGGAACTCTGGCGTGTACGGCGGTTGGTTGGGGTTGTCCGGGTTGTACAGGTCCAGCTCCGGGTCACGCCGGGTCGGGTCCGCTTCGTCAAGGATCGATGCGTCCAGCCACTCGGTCATGGTGCCGTGCCGACTGATGTGGGCCGCCAGCAACATGATTGCGTCGGCCGGGACGAGATCGAGCTCGGTCAGATCAGGTCCGTCGCCCGACGGGCTGGCGGTGACGGTGGGATGTTGGGCCTGCTGTTGGTAGAACGCCGAGAGCGACCCTCCGCCGCTCCACCCGGCCAGCACCACCTTGGTGTACCCGAGCCGGTTCTTGGCGTCTTTGATGCACTCGCCGAGGTCCTCGACGACCTTTTCCATCAGCAGCGCCGAGTCGGTGCCGCGGAACCGGCTGTTGCAGTAGATGACATGATGCCCGGCGCGGGCGAGTGCGTTGATCATGGGCAGGTAGGCGCCCCCACCGATCGGGTGCATGAACACCAGCACGGTGTCAGATGTCACCGCCTTGGGTTTGAGCAGGTAGCTCTCCAGCACCACCAGCTCGGCCACTCCGCCGTACACGTCGCGTACAGCCGACTTGTTCTGGTAAGCGACCAGATAGGGGATGCGGTCGTACTCGTACTTGACCGGTGCGGCGGCGGTCATGCGTGCTGGCCCAGGTCGTTGGCCAGGATCTCGGCCGACGGGACCAACCGTCGGCGGGTGTCGACGGCGATCACCTTCCAGTCCACGTACTGGTAGTCGTCGAACTTGCGTCGCGCGCGCTCGCGGGCCTTCTCCGGTGCACCGTGGTGAATGCCTTGGGGCGCATGGGAGATCAGTCCGGGCGGCATCGGGATGCCGTAGAGCGATCCGCCGTGGAAGAACGCGATCTCGTCGAAGTCGACGTTGCGGTGATACCACGGGGTGCGCTCGGTTCCAGGCACCCCCTCAGCCGGTTTGGGCAGAAAGTTCATGATGTACACGCCGGTGGCCTGCATGAACAGATGCACCGTCGGTGGGAGGTGCACGCTGTCGGAGGTGATGACGTTGTAGTCGTCGATGTTGAACGTGAACGCAAAGTTGTCTCCGCGCCACCCTTCGACATCGAGGGGATGATGTTGGTAATACAGCGACGTCGACCCGGTGCCGTCGATAGGTGCATGAATCAGCCGGACCTCGTACTGCCCGTCGTGGTGTGGGCCGTCACCATTGTCCAGCGGCTGCGGCTCGGGGATGACCGCCTGGGTCGGGTCGAACGGGAAATGGCGTCCCAGTTGGCTAGGCGGTGGAACCCGGAACTCGTCGGTGGCCTGCACCATAAGCCACGTCGACGGCTCGTCGGGCACCTGGCGCCAGGTACACGCCTTGGGTAGGTACACCCAGTCACCCTTGCGGTATCGCAGTGGCCCGAACTCGGTTTCGAGCAGACCGGACCCGTCGTGGACGAACGCAAGCAGGTCGCCGTCGACATAGCGCACGAAGAACGGCATCGGTTCGGCCCGGCGCGACAGCAGCACCTGGCAGTCGTCGTTGGAGAACATCAGCAGCGGGCCGCCGTGCGGGTCGGTGGCGTCGGACGGCTTGAGTTCGCTGGACAACACGTCAATGGGGCGCAATGGCCCGGACGCGCGGTATGCGGTCGGGTCCTCGCGGCGGTAGAGGTTGGCGGTCCGCCCGGTGAACCCGCCGCGGCCGAGCTCGTCGTCCTTGAGCCCCTCTAGGTCGGCGTGGATGCGCCTGGGCGTCTTACCTTTTCGAAGTTGAACGAACGATTCCATGCGTCCTCCTGTCCGATAAAAGTAAAACTGACTTTACTTTTATTCAGAGGTGGGGTCAATGCCGGGCGCTCTCGCGTCTGGATTCGGACGCCAGATTCGTCGAGCGTGCGCTGGAGGCGGGATCCGGGCCACTCTCTCGCCCGGAGTTCACACTCGGCGAGGCGACGTCCGAGGTGACGTCCTGGCGTTCCGTGGGCCGGAGTCAGTCTGCGAGGTCCACCCGCACGGTCAACAGGTTCGTGCCGAACGTACGGACCCCCAAGCTGTTCAGCGACGGCAGGGTCTGCAGCCGCGCTTCGGCGTCGTCGTCGGGTAGCAAGTGCGCCGTGCCCCGGTGCCAGCGACCGTTGAGGCGCACCCGCACCTTCGGATCGGCCTTGATGTTGCGGATGTACTGCGAGCGCTCACCGAACTCGGAGACGAACCAGAACTCGTTGCCCACCCGTTTGCCCCCCAGCGGCGTGCGGCGGGGCCGGCCGGATTTTCGGCCGGTGGTCTCCAGCAGCGTCTGGAACGGCATACGTCCCATCACCTGGTTGCCGACGTTCTTCTGCAAGAACTTGGTCACGCGGTCGCGGACACTGTCTGCCATCGGTGCTCCTCACTTCACACCATCGCGGTGCGGGGAATTTTCATGCCGAGGCTCAACGCTCCGGCAAGTTCACGACTGGTGTCGTAATCGAACACCACATGGCCGCAGATGACATCCACATCCCGCTTGATGCGCTGCAAGGGGTTGTTCACGAAGTGGGCGCTGGCACCCGAGGCGCTGAGAAGTTCGGCGATCACCGCACGGGATTCGGCGACGATGTGTGCCGCGGCCAGGCGGGCCTGGCCGCGCTCGCCCCGACTGACCGGGTCACCAGCTGTCACTGTCGCCTCGATGCGGCCCACGGTGTCCTCGAGCAAGCCGCGAAGTGCACGCAACCGCACGAGGGCATCGCCGAGACGGATCGAGGCCACCGGTTTGTCCTTCTGCATCACGCCTTCGTAGGCCAGGAACCGCTGCGAGAGTCGTTCGGCATAGATCTCGGCGGCACGTTCGGCGCTTCCCAGCGCCGGCATGGCCGCCAGCAGAGCCAATGCGGGCACCATCGGCCAGCGGTAGGTGGCAGCGTCGTGCAGCTCCGAGCCGGGAGCGGTCCCGGCGTAGATGTCGGTCACCTCGACCAGCCGATGCAGCGGCACGAACACATCGTCGATGATCACGTCGTTGGAGCCGGTCGCACGCATACCGTCGGTGTGCCAGACGTCCTCGATGCCGACGTCGCCGATCGGCAGCAGCGCGAGCACGGGGTAGATCGATGCCCCGTTGGCGGGCTCACGCTCACACAGCGCGCCGACCAGGATCCAATTGCCGTGCATCACGCCGGTGGCCCACGACCATCGGCCGGTCAGCCGGATCCCTCCGTCACAAACCACACCGCGCCCGGTGGGGGCCAGCGGGGCCGGGGCCAGGAAAGGTCGCGCGGCGAACGCTTCGGACTGTGCGTTCTCGCCGAACAGCGCGAGCATCCAGTTGTGCAGTGCGAAGAAGCCCAGAGTCCAGGCGCTCGAGGCGCAGCCGTGAGCCATCCGGCGGACCGGGTCGAGCAGGGCCGGAAACGGCGCCTCACGCCCGCCGTACCGGGCCGGAACCAGTAAATCGAAGAACCCGGCCGCAGTGGCCTCGGCGACCGTCTCTGCGGGCAGCCGGCGCAGGCGCTCCGCATCATGGGCTCGGTCGGCCAGCCGGGAGACGAAATCGTCGGTGATTGCCGAGGTATCCGCGTGCATGCCCGGAAGTTACCATACCTTTTGGTATGGACAGCCACCCGTGGGTTTCCCGTCAGCGCGCCATCAGCAGGTCGAGGAACCCCTCCTGTTGTGCCGCCAGGCGTTCATCGTCGGCCTCGGGAGCCAGGTGCAGGAATCCGATTCCGGCTGCGAAGGTCGCGTTGGCCCGCAGGTCGGATTCCTCCGCGGTGAAACCGGCATCGGTGAAGGCTCGGCGAACCGCGGAGAGCACCCGTAGATCCGCAGCGCGCACACTCGCGGCGACGGCCGGATCGGTGCGAGCCCATTCCCGCATTGCTCTTTCCAGACGCCCCTGCCGGGCGCTGAGCAGGGCCGACATCATGATCGACAGTCGGCGTCGCGGCAGAAGGTCGACCAGGTCGCCGAAGTGCCTGCGGTCGCGGTCCCGCAGTTCGGCCCAGGCGGTGACCATCGCGGTCCGGTAGCCGGCCATATCGGTGAAATGCCAGTAGAAACTGCCCTTTGTGACGCCGAGATGAGTGCAGAGTCGATCGAGCTTGAGCGCCTTGATCCCTTCCTCGGCCAGGATCGCGTACCCGGCCTGAATCCAGTCTTCAGCGGATCGCTTGACAGGGCCCGCGGATCCTCCGGTCATTGTCGGAGCGTACTTAAAAGCAGTTTCACCTCTCACATTGCCGGCTGACGACAGCCGGAGTGGGGCCAATTTTGCGTGGGCGTAAACCGTGCGTGCCACGCCCGGCCCAACTTTGCCTTTCCGCAGGCAGCGGGGATATTGGCGGGATCGGACTTTCTCCGGTCGGAATGGCATGTTTTACTGCAACCGCTACAACTGAAGATTTCTCGGACCACTTCGGCTGCCCTTTGGCGGATTAGAAGTGGCGTGACAGCGCAGTGAAGACATCGCTGGGACGGTTGTGAACACCGAGAATCGCAGGGACAGGCCGCAGCATGCGGTACCGGAAGATGGATGGATTGACGGTATGAGACTTCTTGACAGACTTCGTGGGCCCTGGGCGCGGCGCCTCGGTGTTGCGGCCATCGCCACGGCACTGCTGCCGGGTGTGGTCGGCGTCGCCGGGCAGTCGGCGACCGCCGGTGCCTTCTCCCGGCCCGGCCTGCCGGTCGAGTACCTGATGGTGCCGTCGGCGGGGATGGGACGCGACATCAAGGTGCAGTTCCAGAGCGGCGGCCCGAACTCGCCGGCGGTGTATCTGCTCGACGGCCTGCGCGCGCAGGAGGACTTCAACGGCTGGGACATCAACACCCAGGCGTTCGAGTGGTACCTGGACTCCGGCCTGTCGATCGTGATGCCCGTGGGCGGTCAGTCGAGCTTCTACTCCGACTGGTACCAGCCGGCCACCAACAAGGGTCCGACGGTCACCTACAAGTGGGAGACCTTCCTGACCCAGGAACTGCCGGCCTTCCTGGCCTCGCAGCATCAGGTCAAGCCGACCGGTAGTGCCGCGGTCGGCCTGTCGATGGCGGGCTCGGCGTCGCTGATCCTGTCGGTGTACCACCCCCAGCAGTTCACCTATGCCTCCTCGATGTCGGGCTTCCTGAACCCGTCTGAGGGCTGGTGGCCGTTCCTGATCAACATCTCGATGAGCGACGCCGGTGGCTTCGACGCCAACGAGATGTGGGGTAGGACCGAAGATCCGAACAGCGCCTGGAAGCGCAACGACCCGATGGTCCAGATCCCGCAGATCGTGGCCAACAACACCCGTATCTGGATCTACTGCGGCAACGGCCAGCCCAACGAGCTCGGTGGCGGCGACCTGCCGGCGACCTTCCTCGAAGGTCTGACCATCCGTACCAATGAGACCTTCCGCGACAACTACCTCGCCGCGGGCGGTACCAACGGTGTGTTCAATTTCCCGGATAACGGCACGCACAACTGGGCGTACTGGGGCCGGGAGCTGCAGGCCATGAAGCCGGACCTGCAGGCGCACCTGCTCTGACACACAGCCAGACGGAACCCCCGGTCGCGACGCGGCCGGGGGTTCCGCTTTTTCGCGGCGCCGGCTCCCCGCCCGACCTGACTAGTGTGACGTCATGACCGAGATCAACGCGATGGTGGCCCACCAGGACGCCGACGGGGACATCGTCGTGCGCCACGAGATTCTCGACGACTCCGCGTTGCCCGATGGCGAGGTCGAGATCCACGTCGAGTACTCCAGCGTCAACTACAAGGACGCGCTGGCGGTCACACCGAAGGCCGGCGTAGGCCGCTCCTATCCGTTGGTGCCGGGTATCGATGTCGTGGGCACGGTGGCCACCAGTCGCGCACCCGGCTTCGCCGTCGGGGACACCGTGATCGCCCACGGCCATGACATCGGCACCGGCCGACACGGCGGCTACGCGCAGGTGGCACGCTATCCCGCCGACTATCTGGTCAAGTTGTCGTCGATCAGCGCGGCCGATGCGGCAGCCATCGGCACCGCCGGTTTCACTGCGGCGATGAGCGTCAACGCGGTGCGCGCACGCATCTCCCCGGCCGACGGTCCGGTTCTGGTCACCGGCGCCACCGGCGGGGTCGGCAGCATCAGCGTGGATGTGCTGGCCGGCCTCGGCTATGAGGTCGTCGCCTCCACCGGCAAGCGCGAAGCACACGACCTGTTACGGGACCTCGGCGCAGCCGAGGTCCTCGACCGGGTGCCCGGGCCTGAAGACAAGGTGCGGCCCCTGGGCAAGGCGCACTGGGCCGCTGTGGTGGACTGCGTCGGCGGCAAGACGCTTTCTTACGCGTTGAGCACGATGAAATATGCTGGCATCGCTGCGATCTCAGGTCTGGCCGGTTCGGCGGACCTACCCGCAACGGTCCATCCGTTCATCCTGCGCGCGGTGACCCTGGCGGGGATCGATTCGGTGCTGCTCCCGATCGACGAACGCCGGCAGACGTGGGCTCAGATCGAAACCGATCTGCGGCCGCGCCACCTGCAGCGCATCACCAGCGATGTCCCGGTGCGCGAGGTGGACACCGTGCTCAAAACGATCATCGGCGGCGGAGTCACCGGGCGCACCCGCGTGGTCGTGCACGACGGGTTCTGATCTGCCGATCTACTTCAGTTCCGCCGAGCTCAGGCCGAGGAGGCGGCGCGCCACCACCAACTGCTGAATCTGCTGGGTGCCTTCGAAGATGTCGAGGATCTTCGAGTCGCGAGCCCACTTCTCCAGCAGCGTCTCCTCGGAATAGCCTGCGGTACCGGCCATCTCGACGGCCTTGAGGGTGATGTCACTGGCTACGCGCGCGGCCTTGGCCTTACCCATCGAGGCCTCTTTGGAGTTCGGGATGCGGTTGTCGGCCTGCCACGCGGACCGCACGGTGAGCAGGTAGCCCGACTCCCACTCGGCCTCCATCCGCAGGAATTCCGCGGCTGCGGCGCTCTGCGCATGGGCGGGCTTGTCGTAGGAGATCTCGATACCGGCATGGGTGAGGATCTTGCGCAGGTCCTCCAGCGCCGCCCGGGCGACGCCGACAGCCATGGCCGCTACGATGGGCCGGGTGTTGTCGAAGGTCTCCATGACCCCGGCGAAGCCCTTCTCGACGTGAATCTCCGGGTCGCCGAGCAGGTTGTCCTTGGGGATGCGGGCATTCTCGAATCGGATCGCGGCGGTGTCGGACGCCTTGATGCCCAGCTTGTTCTCCAGCCGCTCGACCGTGACGCCCGGATGATCACGCGGCACGATGAACGACTTGATCGCCGCACGGCCCTTGGTCTTGTCCAGGGTCGCCCACACCACGATGTGGGTGGCGCGCGATCCGGCGGTGACGTAGATCTTCTCACCGTTGATCACGTACTCGTCGCCGTCGAGAACCGCGGTGGTCGCCACCGCCGCGGAGTCCGAGCCGAACTCCGGCTCGGTGATGGCCATGGCCGCCCACACACCCTTGCCGAGACGCTCGAGCTGCTCAGGGGTGGCAACCGATGAGATCGCGGCGTTACCGAGCCCCTGACGGGGCACCGACAACAACAGCGCCACATCTCCCCAGGAGATCTCCAGCGCATTGAGCAGCGCGGACATGTTGGCGCCGTTGACATTGGCCTTCTTGTCGTTCTCGGTGGCGCCGACGAAGGCGTCGGTACCCGCGAACGAGATCGTCTTGGCCTCCGAGATGCCCTCGAAGAGGTCTGCCAAGGTGTCGAGCTCGACCGGGTAGTCGTGCTCCCGGAGGTCGTACTTTCGGGAGATCGGCCGGATCATCTCGGCGGCGCCTTGGTGGCCCTTCTCGATGACCGCCTGGAGCTTCTTGGGCATCTCCAGATTGATTGCCATGTCAGTCTCTCTTCGCGTCTGCGGGGAAGTAATGGTGGAGGGTCGACATCAAACTCAGAGCAGCACAACGCCTTCGGCCACGCCGATCGCCCGAAGGTCGCGGTACCAGCGTTCGACCGGGTGTTCCTTGGTGTAGCCGTGGCCGCCGAGCAGTTGCACGCCGTCAAGGCCGATCTGCATGCCCTTGTCGCTGCCGAGCTTCTTGGCCAGTGCGGCCTCGCGGGCGAACGGCAAGCCCTGATCTGCGCGGGCAGCGCCACGCCAGGTGATCAACCGCAATCCGTCGAGTTCGATCGCGATGTTGGCGCACATGAACGCCACCGACTGCCGGTGCGCGATGGGCTCACCGAATGCGTGGCGTTCCTTGATGTAAGGGATGACGTAATCGAGCACTGCGTGCGAGGTTCCGACTGCCAGGGCCGCCCAGCCCAGCCGCGACAGCGCGATCGCCTCGCTGTAGTCGGCATCGGTGGCTTCGTCCTCGCCGAGGCGCGCGCTCACCGGGACGACGACGTTGTCCAATTGCACCCGGCCCAGCGCTGCGGCACGAATGCCCATGCTCGGATCGGCTTTGACCGTCAGGCCCTTCGTCGACCCTTCAACGAGGAAGAGCGCGGGCTTGCCGTTGAGTTGGGCGGCGACGATGAACAGTTCCGCGTCGGCGGCCGCCGGGACCAGCGACTTGACGCCGTCGAGGCGGTAGCCGCTGGGGGTGCGCACCGCGGTAGTCTTCAGCGCCGTCGGGTCGAATAGCGGCTGCGGTTCGGCAATGGCCAGGCACGCCTGGGGCACATTCTCGCCGGCGAACTCCTTGAGGTAGGTCGCCTGCTGATCGGCACTGCCCCAATGCGTCAACGCGGAGGCGACACCGCCGGGAGCCAGAATAGGCAAGGCCAGGCCCATGTCGCCGTAGGCCAGTGCCTCGGCGACCAACGCATTGGTGACCGTGCTGCGGTGCTCGGCGATGCCGTCGAAGTCCTCAGGAATCTTGATCGCCGTGATGCCGAGTTCGGCTGCTTTGACGATCAGGTCCGGGGGATAGGACGCGGCGGCATCAGCATCGTGCGCTGCCGGGCGCAGGATCTCCTCGGCGAACTCCTCGACGGTCGCGATGATCATCTTCTGGTCGTCGTCGGGAGTGAGGTCGAACGCGTCAGAGCCGCTGGACTTGAGCCGGGTCGCCGGCTTGCCGAGGCCCTGGATCCGCTTGAACTGCCGGGTGGATGCGCCTGCGGCAGAGAACGCCTGCTTCACGCCGTAGCGCAGGCCGCGGTTGAGCGGATCGCGCAGGTTGTACTTGTCCAGGAACTCCTGGCCCAGCAACGGAGTGATCAGGGCCAGGCCAATGTCGGTGGCCGAGCGCTTGTGCTTCTGCAGTCCCACAGCACTCTCGTGGTCGCGTCGCTTGGACGGCAGGGTATTCGTCATGTCAGCTGCCCTCGTCGGGTGTGGAAGAAGCGCGATCTACGCAACTGACTCCAGAGTAAGGTATCGGAACTGACTGATGAGTAAGTTTACTCTCATTGTTACGGACCTCACAACTATGGACGCCCGATAGGCCTATGGCAATCGCGGGGCCAGCGCGGCGAGCACCGCGTCGTGTATCAGCCCGTTGGTGGCTACCGCACTGCCGTGGTGGGGCCCCGGTTCGCCGGCCAGGCTGCTGAACCGGCCGCCGGCCTCACGCACCAAGACATCCAACGGTGCCAGATCCCAGAGCTTGACCTCGGGTTCGACGGCGATATCCACGGCGCCCTCTGCCACCAGGCAGTATGACCAGAAATCGCCGTAGGCGCGGACCCTCCAGACCTCGTCGGTCAGCGCCACCAGCCGTGCACGTGCGTCCCCCCAGCCGGTGGTCAGGTCGGAGTAGGACAGGCTCGCCGCGCTCAGGTCATCGACGCCGGAAACGGTGATCGGGCGGGTCTGCCCGCCGAACGAGGTGAACGCTCCCCGGCCACGGGCCGCCCACCACCGGCGACCCAGCGCCGGCGCGCTCACCACGCCGACCGTTGGGGTGCCCTCCTCCAGCAACGCGATCAACGTGGCCCAGACCGGCAGGCCGCGGACGAAGTTCTTGGTGCCGTCGATGGGATCGATCACCCACTGCCTGCCGGCACGATCGCGATCGCCGCCGAACTCCTCGCCGAACACGGAATCGTCGGACCGGTGGTGCGCCAGCTGCGCGCGCAACAACTGCTCGGCGTCGAGGTCGGCATCGGTGGCCGGGGTCATATCCGGCTTGGTCTGCACTCGGAGATCCATCGCGCCGAAGCGCTGCATCGTCAGCGCATCGGCCTGCGCGGCCAGTGCCAGCGCCAGCGCCAGATCGTCATCACCGGTGTTCGCAGGAGTGCCCATGACTGTCGTCCTACCATGTCCAGATGATTGAACTCGCGATCCTGTTCCTGATCGTCGGTGCCATCGCGGTGCTCGCTGCGCCGTGGATCATGCGCCGACGCGGGGTCGGCAAAGACTGGGTTCAGGGAACGCTGCTGGTCACAGGTGTCAGTCCGCGCCCGGACGGCGTCGAAGGCGAGCAGTACGTGACCATCACCGGGGTGATCAACGGTCCGACGGTCAACGAGTACACGGTCTATGCCCGGTTGGCCCTCGACGTGGCCAGTTGGCCCACGATGGGCCAACTGTTCCCAGTGATGTACGCGCCGAACAACCCGGAAAAGTGGGCCTTCGCGCCGCAGGAGCCCGCTGAGCCTTCTGGCCCCGCACAGCCGCCCACGCCCTGACCGGTCTCAGTTGTGGCCCACCACGCGCAACATCTCGGCCACGCTGGTGACCTTGACCCGCGGCCGGCCTGACCCCTGCCCGGCGTTGCGCTCGTACTCGTCGAGAAGCTTCCAGTGGTCGTTGGTCACCAGGTGGGGTTGGCGCTGCTGCAGCCAGCGCTGTATCTCCTCGGCGTGGTCAGCGCCGAATTCCGCGAGCTCGGCGGTCTGAAGATCCTCCAGCAGCGTGTCGACGGTGTCCTGAGAGTCCTTCTTGTTGCTGCCGATGACCCCGGTGGGGCCGCGTTTGATCCAGCCGACGACATACTCGTTTCGACTGCCCGTGATCCTGCCCTCGTCGTGCGGAATGGTGGCCGACCGCTCGTCGAACGGCAGCCCCGGCGTCGGCAGGCCGCGATAACCGACGGCGCGGACCACCAGTTGGGCCGGGACCTCCTCGCGCTCCCCGGTGTCCTTCGCGCTGACCCTGCCGTCGGGACCGGTGATCAACTGGTTGCGGCCCAGGACGATCGACTCCACCTTCCCGGCACCCCGAATCTCGATCGGTGATGTCCGGAACCGGAACACGATGCGCCGCTTGGCCTCTTGCGGGCTGACATCGGCGTAGCCGCGCAGCACCTTGATGTTGTTGCGCACGGTCTTGCCGGCGGCTTCGAGATCCTCTTCGGTGATGTCGGCGAAGTCCTCGGGGTCGACGATCACATCGACGTCCCCGAGACCCTCCAGCGCACCGAGCTCGCGCAGCTCCAGCGTGGTGAACGGAGCCTGCAGCGGTCCGCGCCGGCCGATGATCAGCACTTCGTCGACACCGCGTGCGTGCAGGGACTGCAGTGCGTGGTCGGCGATGTCTGTCTCGGCAAGCACGTCGGGGTCGCTGACCAGGATCCGGGCCACATCGATCGCGACGTTGCCGTTGCCGACGACCACGGCCCGCCCACCGGAGATGTCCGGCGATATCTCTTCGAAATGCGGGTGCGCGTTGTACCACCCCACGAAGTCGACCGCGGCCACGCTGCCGGGCAGGTCCTCACCGGGGATCCCGAGCTCGCGGTCGGACTGCGCGCCGATGGCGTAGATCACCGCGTCGTAGCGCTCGGCCAGTTCGGCCGGGTGGACGTGGTTGCCGACTTCGATGTTGCCGAAGAACCGGAAGCGCGGGTCACCCGAGGTCTTGTCGAACTGATTGCTGATCGATTTGATCTTGGGATGGTCGGGGGCCACACCCGAGCGAACCAAACCCCACGGGGTCGGGAGCATCTCGAGCATGTCGACTCGGACGTCACGGGCGGCAGTGCCGCCGGAGTCCGAAGCGGCCGACTTCAACAGGGAAGCGGCGGCGAAGTACCCGGAGGGCCCTGAGCCGACGATCGCCACGTGGTACGGGCGCAAAGGGGGCATGCGGAAGCTACCTTCTGTCGCTGCCCGAACGCGCGCAAGGGGCTGTCGCGTCGCGGCCGGGCGGGATGGCACCCCGATGCTAAAACGCCGAGCAGGTGACTCGGTGGTAATCGAGGCGGTCCCGCCGGAAATGCGTGTGAACCGGCCGGAAGGCAGCGACGACGGAGTGGGTCGGCGAGGTGGGTACCCTGATGTTCCGTGGATCCCGACCGTCAAGCCGATATCGCCGCCCTCGATTCCACGCTCACCACCGTGGAGCGTGTGCTCGATGTCGAAGGGCTTCGCGGTCGTATCCGCCAGCTCGAACAGGATGCCTCCGACCCCAACCTGTGGGACGACCAGAGCCGCGCGCAGAAGGTCACCAGCGAGCTCTCGCACGCCCAGGGCGAGTTGCGCCGGGTCGAAGACCTGCGCCGCCGGCTCGACGACCTGCCGGTACTCTACGAGCTCGCTGCCGAAGAGGGCGGCGCCGGCGGTGACGAGGCCTTCGCCGAAGCAGACACCGAGCTGACGCAGCTGCGCGGGGACATCGAGGCGATGGAAGTGCGCACCCTGCTGTCCGGGGAGTACGACGAGCGCGAGGCACTGGTCAACATCCGCTCCGGAGCAGGCGGCGTGGATGCCGCCGACTGGGCCGAGATGTTGATGCGCATGTACGTCCGCTGGGCCGAGCAGCACGACTATCCGGTGCAGGTGTATGACACGTCCTACGCCGAAGAGGCCGGCATCAAGAGCGCCACCTTCGCCGTGCACGCGCCGTTCGCGTACGGAACGTTGTCGGTCGAGCAGGGTACCCACCGACTCGTGCGCATCAGCCCGTTCGACAACCAGGGCCGCCGGCAGACCTCGTTCGCCGAAGTGGAGGTGCTGCCGGTCACCGAAACCACCGACCACATCGACATCCCCGAGGCCGATGTGCGGGTGGACGTGTACCGCTCCAGCGGCCCCGGTGGCCAGTCGGTCAACACCACCGACTCTGCGGTGCGGCTCACCCACATCCCGACCGGCATCGTGGTCACCTGCCAGAACGAGAAGTCGCAGCTGCAGAACAAGGTGTCGGCGATGCGGGTGCTGCAGGCGAAGCTGTTGGAGCGCAAGCGCCTCGAGGAGCGTGCCGAACTCGACGCCCTCAAGAGTGATAGCGGCAGCTCCTGGGGTAACCAGATGCGGTCCTATGTGCTGCACCCCTATCAGATGGTGAAGGATTTGCGCACCGAGTACGAGGTCGGCAACCCCGCTGCGGTGTTGGACGGCGACATCGACGGCTTCCTCGAAGCGGGGATCCGCTGGCGTAACAGGCGCGATGACGAGTAACGGCTACCTTGCGCTCTCGCCCGCAGAGGCGTGGCACAACTTCCTGCACGGCGACATCGGCGAGTGGTTCCTGACCAAGGGCGTGGAGATCGCGCTGCTGATCATCGGAGCGCTACTGGCTGCCCGCTGCATCAGCTGGGGGTCACGCAAGGTGACCCGCCGCCTCGAGGAGGGTTTCCAGTCCGGCGACAAGTTGGTGCGCTCCGAGGCCTCCAAACACCGGCAGGCGGTGGCGTCGGTGATCTCGTGGGTGGCGATCGTGCTGCTCTTCGTCATCGTGACCGTGCAGATCACCGATGTGTTGAATGTGCCGGTCGGATCGCTGGTGGCACCTGCGGCCGTGCTGGGCGCGGCGCTGGGTTTCGGCGCCCAGAAGCTGGTCCAGGATCTGCTGGCGGGCTTCTTCATCATCACCGAACGGCAGTACGGATTCGGTGACCTGGTGCAGCTGAACATGATCGGAGCGCCGGAGGCCTCCGAAGGCACCGTCGAAGAGGTCACGCTGCGGGTGACCAAGCTGCGCACCGCCGACGGTGAGGTGTTCACCGTGCCCAACGGCAACATCGTCAGGTCGTTGAACATGTCCAAAGACTGGGCGCGCGCGGTCGTCGAGATCCCGGTGCCGGTCACCGCCGACCTCAACCGGGTCAACGAGGTGCTACACCGCGTCGGCGACACCTCGATGGACGACCGCTATCTCAAGGACCTGCTGCTCGACCGTCCGTCTCTGATGGGGGTGGAGAGCATCGGGTTGGACAACGTGAACTTGCGGATGGTGGCGCGGACTCTGCCCGGAAAGCAGTACGAGGCCGGGCGAAGGCTGCGGGCGCTGGTTGTTGAAGCGCTCGGCGCCGAGGGTGTGGTCACCGCAACCGGATCGACTCCGGTGGTCGACACGTTGCCCCCGGGCGATGCCAAGGCCTCGCCCCAGGTCAAGCAGAGCCCAGGTGGTGAGCGGTAGCCCATGTCCGAACCGAGATTCCGGGTGCCGGCGCACCTGTTCCGGGGTCGTATCCGAACCTCGACGGTGGCGCTGATCGTCGCGTTTGTCGCGTTGTTCGCTGTGCAGCAGAACTACGAACCTCCCGAGCGGCCGCTGCCGCCCCAGCAGATGATCCCGCCGGGCTACGTCCCAGACCCCGATTACACCTGGGTGCCGCGCACCAACGTGCAGACCCGCGCGCCGGAGACCCCGCCGACCACGACGCCGACGCCGACGCCGACACCGACGCCGACCACCCCGACCACGACGCCGCCACCCGACGGCACACCGCCACCGGACGCCACGCCGTCCCCGACGGTCCCCGGCGCGCCGCCGGGTGTGACCACAACGGTGATCGATCCCGACGGTCTCGGCCCGCAAGGGCCGCAGACCTTTACCCAGGCACCACCGGCGCCGCCGCCGGTCACGAGCCCAGGTGTCGTCACGCCACCAGCGCCGGCGCCGCGGTAGCTCGGCGGCCACGGGGCCGTTCCCCGCTACACTGGCGTGCCGTGATGATCACCCTCGAGAATGTCTCCAAGCAGTACAAGTCGTCGGGACGCCCGGCGCTCGACAACATCTCGCTGAAGATCGACAAGGGTGAGTTCGTCTTTCTGATCGGTCCGTCAGGATCGGGGAAGTCCACGTTCATGCGCTTGCTGTTGGCTGAAGAACACCCGTCCTCGGGCAACATCCGGGTATCGAAGTTCCACGTCAACAAGCTCTCCGGTCGGCATATCCCGGCGCTTCGCCAGGTGATGGGGTGCGTCTTTCAGGACTTCCGGTTGCTGCAACAGAAGACCGTGTTCGAGAACGTCGCGTTCGCGCTGGAAGTCATCGGCAAGCGGGCCGACACCATCAACCGGGTGGTGCCTGATGTTCTGGAGATGGTCGGGCTGTCGGGGAAGGCCAACCGGCTGCCCGCCGAGCTCTCCGGGGGGGAGCAGCAGCGCGTCGCGATCGCGCGGGCCTTCGTCAACCGGCCGCTGGTTCTGCTGGCCGACGAGCCAACCGGCAACCTCGACCCCGAAACCAGTAAGGACATCATGGATCTGCTCGAGCGGATCAACCGCACCGGGACTACGGTGCTGATGGCCACCCACGACCACCACATCGTCGACTCGATGCGTCAGCGGGTCGTCGAACTCGAACTCGGCCGGCTGATTCGCGACGAACAGCGCGGCGTCTACGGAATGGATCGCTAAGTGCGCTTCGGCTTTCTCGTCAACGAAGTCCTGACCGGACTTCGTCGCAACGTCACCATGACGGTCGCGATGATCCTCACCACCGCGATCTCGATCGGCCTGTTCGGCGGTGGTCTGTTGGTCGTGCGGCTGGCCGATCAGTCGCGCGCGATCTACCTGGATCGGGTGGAAAGTCAGGTCTTCCTGACCAACGACGTCTCGGCCAACGACCCGACCTGCGACTCCGAACCGTGCCAGGCGCTGCGGCAGACCATCGAGGACCGCGATGACGTGCGCTCGGTGCGCTTCCTCAACCGTGATGACGCCTACGACGACGCCATCCAGAAGTTCCCGCAGTACAAAGATGTCGCCGGTCGAGATGCCTTTCCGGCCTCCTTCGTGGTCAGACTCGAAGACCCCGAGCAGCATCAGGAATTCGACCAGGCGATGGTGGGCCAACCCGGCGTGCTCAACGTCCTGAACCAGAAGGACCTGATCGACCGGTTGTTCGCGGTGCTCGACGGCTTGTCCAACGCTGCGTTCGCCGTCGCGCTGGTCCAGGCCATCGGTGCGGTGTTGTTGATCGCCAACATGGTCCAAGTCGCCGCGTACACCAGACGCACCGAGATCGGGATCATGCGACTGGTCGGCGCCAGTCGGTGGTACACCCAGCTGCCGTTCTTGGTGGAGGCAATGCTTGCCGCGCTGATCGGTGTGGTCATCTCGATCGTGGGTCTGGTCGCGGTACGGGCGCTGTTCCTGGAAAGGGCGCTCGACCAGTTCTACCAAGCCAACCTCATCGCGCGGATCGACTACGCCGACATCCTCTATATTTCGCCGATCCTGTTGCTCGTGGGTGTGGCCATGGCCGGGGTGACGGCCTATGTCACCTTGCGCCTCTACGTGCGGCGGTAGCCGGTGGCCAAGAAGACCAAAGCGCCCAAGGACAGCAACAACCAGGTTGTCGCTACCAACCGCAAAGCGCGGCACAACTACGCGATTCTGGAGACCTATGAGGCGGGAATCGCGTTGGTGGGTACCGAGGTGAAGAGCCTGCGGGAAGGTCAGGCGTCACTCGTCGATGCCTTCGCCACCGTCGACGACGGTGAGATCTGGCTACGCAACCTGCACATACCCGAGTATCACCACGGCAGTTGGACCAACCACACACCGCGCCGGAACCGCAAACTGCTGTTGCATCGCCGCCAGATCGACACGCTGGTCGGCAAGATCCGCGACGGAAACCTGACGCTGGTGCCGCTGTCGCTGTACTTCACCGGCGGCAAGGTGAAGGTCGAACTGGCATTGGCCCGCGGCAAGCAGGCCCACGACAAGCGCCAGGATCTGGCGCGCCGTGACGCCGCGCGGGAGGTGACCCGAGAGCTCGGGCGGCGGGTCAAGGGCAAAACGACCTGAAGGCCGGCGCGGCCGGCAGACAACAACACGCTGACTCTCTCGCATCCGGCCCAATGATCTGCGCCGATTAGCTAGTTTCTAGCTGGGCATTCCTGTCTGGTGGTTCGTCGGCACAGCGGGAAGGAGGCGGGTGACACCTACCTTCCAGCGACCGTGTGTGCTTCTCGTCGCCGCAGTCTCGGCGCTGGCGGTGGTCAACGCGCTGGCCTTGTGGGGCCAACAGGTGGCCGAGCAGGGCGAAACGCTGCTGCGGGCACTGACCAGCCTCGGTGCAGCGGCCTTGGGCGTGGTGATGGCGTCACGGATGAACGGCTTGGCGCGGTGGTGGCGGCTGCTGTCTGTCGGCGCATTGCTGACCTGGTTGATCGGCCAACTGATGTGGTTCGCCAGCGCCGCCCAAGCGGTGCCGGTGGTCGCGCAGGCGCTGTATGTGGTGATTCCGGTGCTTGCGCTGGGGTCGCTGGCGCTGCTGTTCACGTCCAGTGGTGGGGTGGCCCGGCGCGGCGGTGGCACCGTGCGGCACCGGCTGATCACCAACGTGATGGACGGCGTCGTCGCCGGTCTGTCGTTCCTGGTGCTGGCAATCCTGGGCCGGTTCGGCGCCAACACAGTCGAGTTGATATCCGGTTCGGAGGCGCCGGCGCCCGGCGTCGTCTTCGCCGTCGGTGAGCTGCTCGTGGTTGCCACCATCGTGATGATGGTGATGCTCTACGACGCAGACCGGCCCTATCGGGGGAATTTCCTGCTGCTGGCCGCCGGGTTGCTGACGCTGGCGGGGTCGGATCGGCTGGAGACCTATTTCCGGACCGTGGATGTGCAGGCCGGGCAGCTCTGGGCCGGCGTCGGGCTGATCATCGGTCCGCTGCTGATGGGTTTCGCGATGCTCGAACACCCGCAGCACCGGCCGGCCGCCGACTACGACGGATCCCGTGATCTGGATTGGGCGCAACTGATCCTGCCGTATTTCGGATTCGTCGGAATCACGATCTTGCTCACCTACCACCTGTGGATCGACCGGGACATCACGCCTGTGGTCTCTGGGCTGGTCATCACGATGATCGTGCTCATCGCAATTCGCCAGGTGTGGGCCACCCGGGCGCAGAACCAGCTGACGCAGCGATTGTTCTGGGCCCAACGTGGACTGGCCTACCAGGTGCACCACGACGCGCTGACCGGCCTGCCCAATCGGCTGCTGTTCGCGCAACGCCTCGATGCCGCCGTGCGTGACGGACCGTTCGTGCTGATCTTCATCGACCTCGACGACTTCAAGGAGGTCAACGACAGGTTCGGCCACGCCGCCGGCGACGAGTTGCTGTGCGCCGTCGGGGAGCGACTCAAGCGGTACGTCAACGAGGGTGACACATTGGCCCGGATCGGCGGTGACGAATACGCGATCCTGATCCGCGAAGACAGCGACGACCCGGACGTGGTGGCCGACCGGCTCCGGGTGGCCTTGCGCGAACCGTTCGCGATACACGGGTCCTCGCTGCGCGTGAAGGCGAGTATGGGTCTGGTCCACTCCGATGTCGGAGGTCCGTCGCAGACCTCCGACGATCTGCTGCGCCAGGCCGACATCTCGATGTATGCCGGCAAGCGGATGGGGAAGGACTCGGCGGTTGTTTACCGCCCCGCCACTAGCCGGCAGTGGGACTTCCCCACGGCGCTGCGGACCGCGGGCGGGGCAGTGCCCGACGGCTTTCGTCTGGTCTACCAGCCCGTCGTCGACCTCACCGACGGCACCCTGGTGGCCGTCGAGGCACTCGCGCGATGGACGGCCCCCAACGGCACCGAGATCCCCCCGGAGACGTTCGTGGCCGCCGCCGAGGCCGCCGGTCTGGGCGCCCGCCTCGATGAGCTGGTGCTGGGGCTGGCCTGTAGCGAGGTCACAGCTGCCGGTCTGAACGTCGACCTGCACGTCAACGTGGGTGCAGCGCGGCTGGGCAGTCCGGGGTTCGAACAGGACGTGCGACGCGTCCTGACGCGACACCGCCTACCGCCGCGGCGCCTGGTGCTCGAGATCACCGAGACGCTGCCGATCCTCGACCTCGCCGATGCGGCTGCGCAGATCGAACGGTTCCGTGCGGTCGGTGTGAAGGTCGCGCTCGACGACTTCGGCGCCGGCTACAACTCGCTGACCTACCTGCATGCGTTGCCGGTGCACATGGTCAAACTGGACCGCAGTCTCGTCGTCGGTGCTGAACCGGAGCGTGATCTGGCGCTGTACCGCTCGGTCATCCGGCTGTGCGCGGAACTGTCGCTTGACGTCATCGCCGAGGGCATCGAGACGACGGTGCAGGCCGGCACCATCCTCGCGGCGGGCTGCCGACTGGCGCAGGGCCATCTGTTCGGCCGGCCCACGGCCCTGGCCGACGTCCGACGCGAGTGGCGTCAGCCCGGCGACGCGGCGGATCAGGGCGGACCTCTGCGTGATCCGACTCAACTCACCAACGAAACGCCGTGAGCCCGGGGGAATGAAACGCCGTTGGGCGCTGTTGGTCAAACCGGTAGTATGGAGGTTTCCCGGCAACCGGTCGGGGAGCACTCAGGAAACACCTCAAGGGGGCTGAACGGTTTCGACTTCGAGCATCGAATCAAGGGAAGCGTGCCGGTGCAGGCAAGAGACCACCGTTAAGCGTCGTTGCAACCAATTAAGCGCCGATTCCAATCAGCGCGACTACGCTCTCGCTGCCTAAGCGACAGCTGGTCCGTCAGACCGGGAAAGCCCTCGACCCGGACCCTGGCGTCATCTAGAGGGATCAACCGAGAAGTTCGGTCGCGGAGCTCCTCGGGACAACCAACAGCGACTGGGATCGTCATCCTGACTTGTTCGCGTGATCAGGAGATCCGAGTAGAGGCATAGCGAACTGCGCACGGAGAAGCCTCGAGGGAATGCCGTAGGACCCGGGTTCAATTCCCGGCAGCTCCACAACGAAAGGGCCGCAGAGATGCGGCCCTTTTCGCGTGCGGGTGCGGTTCCGCCACCGTGAAGTTCTGCGCTGTCGCTCAGACTTCGCGGTCCTGGTCTGCGCTCGCCAGTGCCGACCGCAAGGCGCGGGCTTGGCTGGCGAAGAAGCGTTGCGACACCGAGGCATTCGGCACAATCATGTCGAACGCGTGAAACGCGCCGTCGGCAATCTCGACGTGGGTCGGGACACCGGCCTCCTGCAGGCGGCGACCGAAGTCAACGGACTCGTCATAGAACAGGTCCAATGTGCCCACCCCGATCCAGGTCGCCGGCAGGCCGGCCAGATCGCATCGTCGAGCGGGCGCGGCAATGTTGGGATCCGCGGCGCCCAGATACCAATTCCATGCGGTCTGGTTGTCCCGACCAGACCACAACACGCGCGGCGTGGCGCTGGCAGTGATTCCGGTGCGGTCGTCGAGCATCGGGTAGACCAACATCTGCAGCACGGGCGCGGCTTCGCCGCGGTCCCGCGCCAGTAGTGCCAGGGCTGCTGCGAAACCACCACCGGCGCTGGCTCCGCCGATCGCGATGCGTGTCGGGTCGACCCAGGGTTGCCGGATGAGCCACTGCAGAGCGGCGTAGCAGTCCTCAAGCGGGGTCGGATACGGGTGTTCGGGCGCCAGCCGGTGATCGACAGCTGCGATGGACACGCCGGTGAAGTTCATCAACGTGCGGCAGAATCTGTCCTCCTGCGCCGCGGCGCCCATCACGGTGCCGCCCCCGTGGATCCACAACAGCGCAGGCCTGGGTTCATCTGCCCCGGTCGGGCGGTGCAGGCGTACCCCGACATCTGCAGTGACCGCGACGGTGGGCACGTTGTTGAGCCGTCCGGTGCGCGCCGCCAGATTCATCAGCGCCCGGGGAACCGTCAAGCCACGGTGCAGTGCATAACCGCCCGGCAAGAGGCGCGCCGCCCGTCGCAGCTCGGGGTCGACGTCGCGGCTTTCAGCTCCGAGCCTGGCCATCAGCCGTCCGCTCCTCGATTGCGGCATCCCATTGTCCGTGCAGATGTTGCACCAGCGGCTCGGCGCGACCGAAGATGATGCTCTCGAGCCCGTGCTCTACACCTCGTTGGCATTCTTCTGCGGCGGGGAAGTCCTCGTCGCGCAGCACGGCGGTGGCGCCGTCGAACCCCGCCTGAGCCAGCAGCCGGTCGGCGTCGTCCCTCATCGGGTGCAGCGCGCCGCCATGCATGTGGACGACGCACGTGCCCGGGGTGTCCCCGGGATAGATCCGCAGCATCAGCGTGGACACCGGCGATTCCACCAGGACACAACTCGGAAAGATGCCGTAGACCACCGATCCGCTGAATCGGTCGGGCCAGTCCTGTTCCGGAAGATCGCGGAGGTCTTCGATGTTGCGGAACGGGAACGCCCACCGGCAATGAGGTCCGAAGAGGTCGAAGACGGAGTTGTTCGTGACGATCGGCGCCAGCGTGTCCTTGTGCAGGAACGGGAAGTGGTAACCCTCGAAGTTGACGTCGACGGCCAGCTTCCAGTTCGCCCGCAGGTGCAGAACCATGCTCTGCGCGTGCGCATACCGGTCGAAGCCGAAGCCGGCGAGATCATCGAGTGCGTCGTCGAGAAAGCCGTCGAGCGAGACGGACTCATCGAGCCCCAGGACGATCAGTCCGGCCTGTTCGGCAACGGGCAGTGGACGTAGTCCGAGGCCGGACACGTCCACCCCCTCGAACATCCGGCGTTGCGGCAGACTCGCCAGTCGGCCGTTCAGGTCGTAACTCCACGCGTGGTACGGGCAGGTGAACCGCGAGGCCCGGCCGCATCCCGATGCCACCTGAGCGCCGCGGTGTGCGCAGATGTTCGCGAAAGCCCTTGCGCACCCGTCTTTGTCGCGTAGCAGCAGCACAGGCGTGCCTGCGACGTCTTTGGTGGTGTAGTCGCCGGGCTCGAGGATCTCTCCGCCCCAGGCGACGACGTGGGGTGATCGCCGCATCATCGCTCGGTCGGCGGTGAATCGTTCGACACTGGTGAATACGTCGGCGGGAGCGATCAGAACGTCTTCGGCGACGTCGAGCGTGTTGGTCTCGAGGTGACCGAGGACCCGGCGGGTCATAGAGCGAACGAAAGGTAGTTGAGTGGAGGTGTTCTCGGCGGCTTTGCGCACCGGCGCCAAGACGTCGTCCAGCTCGCTCTCGGTCGTGAACGAGAACGCTGGGGCGGCCGCGTCGCCGTCGAATGTGGACATCTCCGTACGGCTGTCGGTCATCGCCCGACGCCTCCGTTGGTCATTGCCGGACGGTCAGTCGCTCCGATCGAGTACCAGCGGGCCGCGCTCTTGGGCTCGGCGTCGAAACGGTCGAGCCACCGTTGCGCGAAAACCGGCAGGTGTGCGGTCGCCGGGTCGTGATGGGGAGCCTGCGACCGCACCAGCCCCACCAGCATCGCCAGGAGTTCACTCCTGGGCACCCCCGCGTAGGTCGATTCACCCGGGAGCTCGCGTGTGGCCCGGAGCGTCACCCGGAAAGCGCTGACGGACAATCCGTTTGGTATCAGTACGCTGTAGTGTCCGCCATCGCACTCGGGCACGTGCTTGGCGAATCCGCGCGAGATGATCTTGAGTATCTGATCGATGTGCTTGACGACGCCCACGATCGTCTTGAGTCGGTAGGGGTAGCTGTCGTGCACGGCGTCATACACCCGCAGCGCCGAGCTGCGATGTTCGATTTCCTCGACGAAGTGCCACAGAAACAGCGAGGAGACCCTTTCGTCGCCGGGTTGGAACAGTTTGTCCTCGTGGTCCAGGAACACCTTGAAGTACGGGGTGAAGGTGGCTTCGATGACCGCGGTATAGGCGAGACGCCAGGCCAACGGTTTGGTGGCGGTCAGACGCTCGAACGAAGCCTCCACCTCCGCCACCGTCTCGCGCAGACCGGGCCAGCGCCGAGTCAACGCCCGGGTGTGGCTGGCGTGGGCCGCGGCGTGCTGGGCTTCCTGCCGCAGGTAGGAATTGGCTTCTTCGACGACTTCGGGATCCCGGATCAACGGGATGCCCTCTCTGGTGGCGTCGACGACGAACTTCTCGAACCCCGGCGCGAAGAACGAGATCATGTTGCACAGCATCCCGAACGCGGGCCGCTCCGGTTGCCAATTGAACGGCACGTCTGCGCCTGCGAAGTCGAACCGGATTCGCCGCACCTGAAGGTCTGTCATCGTCCGATTCCGCCTCTCCGCACCGCACGACTGGACACTGCTTGCGATGTGTCAACTCCAACGCTAGCATCGGCCAAGCAGCGCGCACAACGGCACCGGAACGGTAGGTATGAATCAATCGAGCGTCAGCGATACCGTGGAATGCGCTGCACACGGCAATCCCCTGTTGGGGGTGCCGTTCGGTGCCTCCGATGCCGCGATCCGCGCAGCGGTCGACGATGCCAGCGTGCCTGCGCTGCTGATGTCGATGGTGCACATGACCGGTGATCTCAGCCTGCTCGACGAGTTGCCGAGACCGTACATGCTGATCCCCATGGACCTGCAGGGCGGGATGAGCGAGCCTGACAAGCAGATTGTCCGTGACCGAGCATTCCACGTCATCTGCGACTACCGCGATCGGGGGTGCCCGCCGCCCTTCGTCCCCGATAGCCGGCAGATGCGTCGGATGCTCGATGTCATATCGGCGGGCGAAGTCACTGAGGACTACATCGACTATGTCGCCGCTGATCTGCGGCTCACCGATGACGATGAGCTCGGACCGACATTGACCTCCACCGCCGATCAGCGTGCGGACTTCCCTGTCGTCGTGATCGGTTGCGGTGAGGCGGGTCTGCTCGCCGGGATCAAGCTCAGACAGGCGGGTATCCCGTTCACGATCGTGGACAAGCAGTCCGGAGTGGGCGGCACCTGGCGTGCCAACCGGTATCCGGGATGTCGTGTCGACATCGCTAATCAGTACTACGCCTACTCTTTCGAACCGACCGACCACTGGTCGCACTACTACTCCGAGCAGCCCGAGATCCTCGAATACCTCGAAAACGTGATGGCGAAGTACGACATCGCCCGCTATACGAGGTTTTCCACCGAAGTCACCGGTGCGAGCTGGGATGACGAGTCGTCGATGTGGCGCGTCGTCGTCCGCAGCCGCAGCGGTGTCGAGGAAGAGTTGCACGCGCGGGCGTTGATCTGCGCAGTGGGGCAGTTCAGCAACCCGGTGATCCCGAACATTGCGGGCGCCGAGGAGTTCGTCGGACCCTCGTTTGACACTGTCGATTGGCGAGATGACGTCGACGTGACCGGCAAGCGGGTGGCCGTGATCGGCGCCGGCGCCAGCGGCTTCCAGCTCGTGCCCGCCATCGCCGACCCCGCCGAGCGAGTCGACGTGTACCAACGCACCGCACAGTGGATGGCACCCAACGTCGCCTATCATGACGCGATCCCCCAGGGTGCAAGATGGGCGATCCGTCACCTACCGTATTACGGCCGCTGGCTGCGATTTGTGTCGTGGTGGCCCTTGACCGACGCCGCCGAGGAACGGGTGATGATCGATCCCGATTGGGACACCGGCGGACTGTCCTGCGGCCAAGCCAACCACGACGTGCGTGACATGCTCATCGCGTGGATGCGGGCCTTCACCGACGACGAAGAGTTGCTCGCCAAGGTCATTCCGGACTATCCGCCGATGGGCAAGAGAATGCTGCAGGACAACGGAACCTGGCTCACAACGCTTCAGCGAGACGATGTGGAGCTGATCTGCGACGGCATAGCAGAGATCACCGCTGAGGACGTGGTTACTGTCGACGGCGCGCATCGGCCCGCCGACGTGTTGGTGTGGGCCACCGGCTTCAACGTCAACCACCCACTGGGCCCGGTCGATATCAAAGGCCTCAACGGTGCTTCCCTCAACGCGGCGTGGGGAGACTCGCCGTATGCCTACCTGGGTATCACCGTGCCGGGATTTCCCAACTTCTACTGCATGTACGGGCCGGGGACCAACGGCGTCAACGGCACGAGCATCATCTACAACTCCGAGTGTCAGATGCGCTACATCATGGGGTGCATCGACATGGTGCTTGCTAACAACGCGAGTTTGGCCGCGCCGCGGGCGGACGTGTGTGCCGACTACAACCGACGTAATCAGGCCAGGTTGAAGACCATGGTCTACACCCACCCGAACGTGGTCAGTTACTACAAGAACGCCGCGGGTGATGTTCCGTCGCTGTACGGGTTCAGGATCGTGGACTACTGGAAGTGGACCCGCCGTCCGGACCCCGATGACTACGAGATGCGTTACTAGCGCACGCTTCCGGTGCCCGCCTCAGGTCGGGACGTACTCGCTGATGATGCGGTGCACGACGTCGGGTTGATCGAGATGCATGAAGTGACCGGCAGACTCGATGATCTCGTGGCGGCTTCCTGCTGGCAGAACATGAGCTCCGAGCTCACCGAAGCGGACGTCGACGGCGCCGTCGATGCGCCCATGCATCACCAACATGGGGCAGAGGGGGGCGTGGCGCATCGCGTAGCGGTCGAGATCGCGATGGTGCCGGGCGCGGCGCAACGGACGAAAGGCCGCTCGGTAGTACGACAGGGCGGCGGTGCGGTGGCGTCGGTCGGGTAGGCTGCGCCGCACGTGATCGAGATCGGCGCCGGCGTCGTAACCCGGCGGACACCAATCCCGCCACAATTTCGGCAGCATCCAGTCGAGGTTGCGCTCGGAGATCCCCGGTAACTGCTGGAACATGATGTACCAGCTCATCCGCAGCTGCGCGCGAAGCAGCCGAAGCACGTCGCGGCCGTTACCCGCACCCCGGTCCAGACCCGACACGATCGGCACCCCCATCGACACCACTTTCCCGAAAGGGTTGTGCGGAAAGGCCGCCATCGCGTTGGCGGTCAAGCCGCCCCAGTCATGACCGACGAGCACAGCGTCGGGGCCCCCGCCCAGCGCCTGGTGCAGTGCGACGGCGTCGTGCATCAGCGCGCCGATGCCGTAGTCACCATCGCGCGCGAGTTCGGTCGGTGCGTAGCCGCGCATGAACGGTGCGACCACACGGAACGATTCGTCGGCGAAGCGCGCACCAAGGTACCGCCACGTCCAGGCCGTGTCCGGATACCCGTGCAGGCACAGCATCAGCCGGCCGTCCTCTGGGCCCCAAGCCAACGCCTCGAATCTCAGATGCGGAAGATCAAGCGACAATCGCTGCGGCTGCACCGTTTCAGCAGTCATGTCAGGGCTGCGGACGTTCGCTCGGAGTCATTGTGTTCAGGGATGTTTCGGGGACGGCCGTCGACGCGCAGGAAGCTGCCGGTGCGCTGCCTTCCGAGCAGATCACTGCGGTGTCCATCGGCGAACACGGTGCGGCCGGCGACCATGACCTCCTTCACGGTGGCGTCGTTGCGGTTGACCATCCGCCGCAAGCCGCCGTAGGCATCGATCGGCGCTTCGTGATACGTGTCGAGAGACGAGTCGAGCCGCTCGGGATCCACGACGACGACATCGGCCCAATCGCCGACGCGCAGATGCCCCGCGTCGAGTCGATACCAGTCGGCCAGTTCGCCGGTGAGCCGGTGGACCGCGCGTTCGACGGTCATGAACTCCTGGCCGGCGCGCTCGGCATCCCGAACATGACGCAGCAGGCGCAGCCCGCAGTTGTAGAACGCCATGTTGCGCAGGTGTGCTCCGGCGTCGGAGAACCCCATCTGAATACCGTTCTTGACGGCGAGTTGGCGGAGCATCTTCGGACGGTGATTCGAGATCGTGGTACGCCACCGCAGGTTGTTGCCGTGCTCAAGAACGAGGTCCAGGAACGCGTCCACCGGGTGCAGGCCGCCACGCTCCACACCGACGTCGCCGAATGACTTGCTCATCACCGTCTGGTCGGGACAGGACACGATCTCGGCGTCGAAGAAGTCACGATGCCAGGCGCGCGGTCCGAACTTGCTGTCGTAATCCTTGCGGAAGGCTCGGCGGTACTGCTCGTCCTTGATCAGCGCATTGCGTTCCAGTTCGGTCTTGAGGTGCAGCGCTGCGGCGCCCGAGCCGAACTCCTCGAAGATGACCAGGTCGATACCGTCTGCGTACACCTCGAACGGAACCGGCAGGTGTTGAAACCGCATGTCGCCGCCGAGGCGGTTGGCCATCGCGGCAAGAGCCACGGTGAGCCACATGCCAAGGGGCGCCGACTTCATGTCGGCCGCCGCCAGCAGACTTGTCTTCAGCCGTGGGCGGCCGAAACCGACCGACTGCAAGGCCTGCGACACGATGTTGTGCGGGTGGGTGATGTCCGGACCGGACTGCAACGCGCGGTCGCGCGTGCGCAGCATCGACTTGAGGCGACGAAGCTCCCGAGCTTTCGCATAGGTCGAGGGCAGCGTGCGGGAACGGCAGACGTCGCCGTCGATCCTGTCGAAAAGCAATTGCTGCGAAGACATTCCGACGAATCCGGCATCGAGCGCCTCGGTGAGCATGCGCTCCATGCGGGCCTGCTCGGCGCGGGTCGGCCGGACATCTTTTCGGGTGGCGCGGTCTAGTCCCATGACCGCGACGCGAATGTCCGAATGCCCGATGAAGGCGGTGACATTGGGGCCGAGCGGCAGGGTTTCGAGCGCCTGGATGTACTCGTCGGCGGTGTCCCACACCTTGTGCTCACCGACGATGCGCACCACATGCTCGTGCGGTATCGCCTCGACGCGGCCGAACAGGTCGGCGGCCTCCGAGGCGGTGACGTGCACAGTCGACAGCGAGCATGACCCCATGACGACGGTGGTCACGCCGTGCCTCAGTGACTCCGACAGCTCGGGCGCAGCCAGCACTTCGGCGTCGTAGTGGGTGTGGATGTCGATGATCCCCGGGATGACCCAGTTCCCCGTGGCGTCGACGGTTTCGACGCCTTCGATCGGCTCGGTCGTGACCGCCGCGATACGGCCGTGGCGAATGCCCAGGTTGCGCACGGCCGACGGACCGCCGGTGCCGTCGAACCAGCGGCCGCCCAAAATCACCTTGTCGAACGTCATGCGCGAGCACTCCCTTTCGCGATCTCGACTGGACAGTTTACAGATTTCGTCAACCCTGTGTGCTAGGTTGCCGCCGTGGGCTTCCTGAAACCCAACATGCCGCGGCTCGACGTCGCGCACTGGCTCACCACGAGTCGCTCCGAGCGCATCAAACCGATGGCACGGCACATCGCCGAACACGGGATGGGCAACCCCGACGTGTTCCACTTGCTGTACGCGGTCAAGATCGGTCTCTACATTCTGGGCGGCCTCGCTTTTGCGCTGACCACTTCGGGGATCGACGGATGGACGAACGTCGCGACGTGGTGGAGCGAGCCGATCGTGTTCCAGAAGGTCGTGCTGTGGTCGTTGTTGTTCGAAGTGCTCGGCCTCGGTTGCGGATTCGGTCCGCTGACCGGAAAGATCGCACCGCCGATGGGCTCGCCGCTGTACTGGTTGCGCCCGGGCACCATACGACTCGCCCCGTGGCCCGACAAGATCCCCTTCACCGGTGGTGATCGGCGCACGGTCGTCGATGTGGCGCTCTATGCGGCACTGCTCGTATCGACGGTCTTCGCGTTGGTCGCCGACGGCGCGGATCCCATCCCGCAGTTGGATACGGCGATCGGGCTCATCCCGGCCGAACGCATCATCCCGATCCTCGTGGTGCTCGCGGTGATCGGCCTGCGGGACAAGGTCATCTTCCTGGCGACCAGGGGCGAGGTGTACGGCTCGCTGACCGTGACGTTCCTGTTCGCCGGCCCGAACATGATCGTCGCTGCCAAGCTCGTCATGCTCGCCATCTGGATCGGCGCAGCCACGTCGAAGCTCAACCGACACTTCCCGTTCGTCGTCGCCACCATGATGGCGAACAATCCGCTGGTGCGGGCACGGTGGATGAAGAGGAGGTTCTTCCGCCGTTTTCCCGACGACTTGCGGCCGGGGCGGATCGCGCAATTCTTGGCGCATTTCGGCACGCTCGTCGAGTTCGGTGTGCCCCTGGTGCTGTTCTTCTCACCTGGCGGTGTCCTCACCTACCTCGCGGCCGCCGTGATGATCATCTTCCACCTGGTCATTCTCACGGCGATCCCGCTGGGCGTGCCGCTTGAGTGGAACGTCTTCATGATCTTCGGAATAGGCGCGCTGTTCGTCGACAAAGCTGCCCTCGGTGTGGCTGACGTCACCGAACCGTGGCCGATCGTCACGTTGCTGGCCGTGCTGTTGGCCACGATCTTGATCGGCAACTTCTGGCCCACGAAGGTGTCATTCCTGCCGGGTATGCGGTACTACGCCGGCAACTGGGACACCTCCCAATGGTTTTTCACCGAATCGGCCAGCCAGAAGCTCGCAGATCACCGGATCGGGCTCGGACTGGTTCAGCACAAACAGATCGAGAAGCTCTCAACTCCGGAGGGCACGCACGTATCTCTGGCGCTCGGGCACGCGTTCCGCGCGATGTACGCGCACGGGCGAGCGATGCTGACGTTGTGGGATCACGTCATACCACCCGGACGTGACGCCGACTACACCGTCATCGATGGCGAACCGGTCGCAGGCTATGCGCTCGGATGGAGCTTCGGTGACGGCCACCTACACAACGAACAACTCATCGCGGCACTGCAACGGCGCTGCCATTTCGAACCGGAGGAGTTGCGCGTCCTCATCCTCGACGGGCAAGCGATGCATCAGCAGTGGCAGCAGTACCGGATCGTCGACGCCGCCACCGGCGAGCTCGAGCGCGGCCGCTTCCGCGTCGCCGACGTGGTGTGTCGTCAGCCGTGGGAGCACGATGTGCCCATCACCGTTCTCGACAAGCTCGCAGGTCGCACCGATCAGCGTTGATGCCGGGCGATCTCGGAGGTCACGACGGGCCCGAGCCACCGGCGGATGTAGCTGCGCAAATCCTTGCCGCGGCGCGGTGGACGACCCGGGTCGATCATGAACGACTGCAGCATCCGGAGCATGTACTCGACGAGGTCGTCGATGGCTTCGTCGTCCATTCCCATCGCGGCCCAGTCGACGTCGAGGCCGGCCAGGATCCCGTGGCCGAACTGCTTGGCCATAGTGGACGTCACTCCGACAGACGTGCTGCCCAGATCATTGGACAGCATCAGCTGCACCGGTTTGTCGTCGGGGATCCACTCCAGTGTGAAGGCAAAGCTCTCCACCAAAGCATCCACCGGGTCCTCGATACCGCCCAGATGAGCGACCAGCCGCTCGATGAAGCGCAGCCCGGAGCGGTTTGCGACCGCCTCCACCAAAGAGTTTCCCGGGAAATAGTTGTAGACGGTCTGACGGGATATCTCCAGGGCGCGAGCGACGTCGGCAACGCGCATCGTCGCGCCCCGTTCATCGATGGCCGCGCTTGCCGCGTCAAGGATTCGTTCGATGGCCTCTTCGTCACTCGCAGGGGTGGCTCCGCCCCACCCGTGGGTGCGCATGGTCAGTGATCTTGTCGGTGTGATGTCGCAGGTGTCAATCCGACCCCACAGGTCGTCGCACTCAGGCGTCCTTGAGCCGCACCAGCCGGGTGGTCGAGCTTTCGTCGAGTTCGACGATGTCCGAGCGCGAGCGCAGGAACTCACTGAACGACTTGAATCCCAGCGACTTCTCACTGAACGACGGGTCCATCCGCTTCATCTGCGCCTTCACCACGGAGTTGTGCAGCCAGTCGACGTCGTCCTTCTCCAGCCCGATCCGCAGTGCGCGAACCAGCAATCCGGTAGCTGCCGCCTGCCCGTCCGGCTCGTCTGATTCGTCGGGTTCGTTGTCCGGTTCGGACTTGCGTCGCCCGCCGCGACGCTTGGGTTCGTCGTCGGCCGACACCGGAGGAGGCTCGGCGACCGGGATCCCGGGCAGCGCGTCATAGCTGACGAACTCGTCGCATGCCGCCGCCAGCATGCGGCTCGAGGATCCGGCCACTCCGATGCCCACCACGTAACGGCCCAGCCGCTTGCACCGCTGCGCCAGCGCGATGTAATCGGAGTCCCCGCCGACGATCACCACATGTGTCAGGTCCGGCAACCGGAACATGTCCTCGACCGCGTCGACGGCCAGGCGGATGTCGGCACCGTTCTTCCCGTACGCCGCGGCCGGGAAGAGTTGGACGAGGTCGACCGCGCGACCCACCAGTTGCCCGCGGTAGGCGGCGTTGATGTCGGCCGACCAGTCGGCGTAGGCCCGGGTCAGCACGAGGGTCCCGAACGACGACGCGAAGTCGATGATCGCCCCGACATCGACGGTCGCTCGGGCCAGCCGCTCCGGACTGTCGTCGAGGCCCTTGGCTTTGTCGCGTTGAAACGAATTGCGGCCGTTGACCTGGTCATACCGCGAGATCACGATGTTGTCGAAGTCGAGGTACACCGCGACACGGGCCGCGCCAGATTCGGTCATGGCCTCAGTCTGCTTCATGAGTCGCCGTCGGTGCCGCTGGGTTGGTCATTGTGTTCGTGAGAACATCGTGTGATGACACCGCCCCGGAAGGCTTGCCCGTGACTGTCGTCTTGGCGATTCGATGTGCGAACGGCATTGTGCTGGCCTCGGATTCGCAGATCACCGACCCCGGCCGCGGACTGACCTACCCCGCGCAGAAGCTGCACTCGCTGGGGACGCACGCTGCCTGGGGTGGTAGCGGGTCGCGCGCGGTGCTCTATGACGTCGAACAGATCTTCTACGACGAGGCCGACGCGATCATCGAGGCCAAGAATATCGGGCACGCGCTGCAGTCGAGGGTCCTGCCGGTGCTCAAACACCACTACGACGCGTTCATCCCGAAGGTGCCCGGCGAGGAGGCGGCCGGAACTCCGGCCACCTACGTCCTGGCGGCGGGCTACTCCGGTGACACGCCGTTCATCATCGACCTGGACCCCAACGGACTGGTCGGCCACCACGAGGACATCGGCTTCCAGGCCGTCGGCAGCGGGGCGCCGCAGGCGCAGCAGGCCCACGCTCTGCTCACCCACTTCCGGATGACCCAACGTGACGTCGACTACGGCATGGTGGCGGCGCTTCGGGTGCTCGACGCGCTCGACGCCTCGTCGCCCAGCGTCGGCGGGCCGATGGACATCTGCCGGCTCACTGCCGACGGTGCCCATCACCTCGATCCCGACGAAGTCGAGGATGTGCGGCGCCAGGTCACGAGGTGGATCGACCTCGAACGCGACGCTCTGGACCGATTGTTCGACTGAGCCTGTGCAGGGCCCCATGTAGGGCGGGCGGTTTCCGTCGGCGGCGTGGTGGCAATACGCCTCACATCGCGGTGCGCCCGCTCCGAAGGAAGAATCTTGTAGGTAGACGTGAGGAGGACGGTTATGTCGGAGTTGGCCGACAGCGACGATGCGCCGGAGCTGGTCGAGCCGACCTACGCCGAACACCTGCATCCCGCCAGGCCCCGCACCTTGCGCTTCCGCCCCCGAGTCAAGACACCCTTCGCGCGGCGCTCCATCGCCCAGGACGGTCCGGCCAACGGCAACAACCCCGCCTACGTGGAGTGGCTGCGGGCACAGTCCATGCTTGCCGATGCCAACGAGATCAGCTCCCAGTTCTCCGGTCAGGGGTCGATGTGGCAGAACCCCTACGCCACCCCCAACCCGAGGGCGGCCGTCGAGACCGCCTCGGTGTGGTTCACCGCCTACCCGCTGTCCCTGATCACTCGCCCCGACGAGTCGTTTCTCAAGGCGATGGCCAGCGAGGAGATGTGGAAAGCGTTCGCCGAGATCGGCATCGAGGCCATCCACACCGGCCCGGTCAAGCGGGCCGGCGGCATCTCCGGCTGGCAGTACACCCCCAGCGTGGATGGGCACTTCGACCGGATCGGCACGCAGATCGACCCCGCGTTCGGTACCGAGGACGAATTCCGTCAGATGTGTGCCACCGCAGCGTGGTACGGCGGCACCATCATCGACGACATCGTGCCAGGTCACACCGGTAAAGGCGCGGACTTCCGGCTGGCCGAGATGAAGTACGCCGACTACCCGGGCATCTACCACATGGTCGATATCGACCCGCGCGACTGGCACCGGTTACCCGAAGTCCCCGCCGGAGCCGACTCGGTCAACATCGACGCCGAGACCGAGGAGTGGCTGGACAAGGCCGGTTACATCATCGGCCGACTGCAACGCGTCATCTTCTACGCCGAGGGCATCAAGGAGACCAACTGGAGCGTCACCAGAGCAGTCACCGGCGTCGACGGCGTGGAACGACGGTGGGTGTATCTGCACTACTTCAAGGACGGACAACCGTCGATCAACTGGCTGGACCCGTCCTTTGCCGGTATGCGCCTGGTCATCGGCGACGCTCTGCACTCGCTGGCCGATCTGGGCACCGGAGCGCTGCGGCTGGACGCCAACGGCTTCCTGGGAGTGGAAAAGGCGGCCAGCGAAGGAAATTCGGCGTGGTCCGAGGGGCATCCGCTCTCCGAGGCCGCCAACCACCTGATCGCGAGCATGGTGCGAAAAGTGGGTGGCTTCACCTTCCAGGAACTGAACCTGACCATCGACGACATCCGCCAGATCGGCGAGGCCGGGGCGGACCTGTCCTACGATTTCGTCAACCGCCCCGCCTACCACCACGCGCTGGCCACCGGTGACACCGAGTTCCTGCGTCTGACGTTGCGGACCACCTTGGAGCTCGGCGTGGACCCGGCCTCGCTGGTGCACGCCCTGCAGAACCATGACGAGCTGACCTATGAACTGTTGCACTGGGAAAACGGGCACCGCGACGACGTCTACGAGTACAAGGGCGAGGATCGGACCGGCGAGCAGATCGCCGCCAGCGTGCGCAGTGACCTCATCAAGCAGCTGACCGGACCGGGAGCATCCTACAACCTTGTTTTCACCACCAACGGAATCGCCTGCACCACAGCGACTGTGGTGTGTGCCGCGCTGGGCATCACCGACCTCGACACGATCACCGACATCGACGACATTCGACGGGCACACCTACTGCTGGCCATGTTCAACGCGCTGCAACCCGGGGTGTTCGCGCTGTCGGGCTGGGACCTGTGCGGCATGCTCACGCTGCCGGGCGGCGAGGTCACCGAACTGATCTCCGGCGGCGACACCCGCTGGATCAATCGGGCCGCCCACGACCTGATGGGCGCCAACCCGCGTGCCACCCAGTCCATCGCCGGGATGCCGGCCGGGCGCAGCTTGTACGGATCGATCCCCGATCAGCTCGCCGACGACACCAGCTTCGTGCGCCAGCTCCAGGCGATCCTCAAAGTGCGCTCGCACTACGGTATTGCGACCAGCCGCCAAGTCGACATCCCCGAGGTTTCGCAGCGCGGGATGCTGGTGATGGTCCATGAGCTCGACACCGAAGGTCGGTTCGCGCTGACCGTGCTGAATTTCACCAACGAGCCCATCGCCGGCACCGTTCGGTCTGAACATCTGCCGCCCGGCGCGCACGTCTCGGATATGTTCAGCGGGCACGACCTGACCACCGTCGACGACCTGCACAGCTTCGCCGTCGAGATCGCCGCGCTGCACGGTCTGGCGCTGCTGGTGCAAACCCCACAAGCGATGGCAGACCCGCCATGATGGCCGGACGATCAGCGTTGGGTGGTGGACCGTTCGGCCGCGTGGTCCTCGATCGCCTTGCCGATGGCGTGCGCAGCTCGGTCGATGAATGTCGTTCCGCTGCCGACGACCCAGTCCTGTGAAGCCTGCGCCGAGGCCAGCTGCCCGGTGAAGTGCGGGATGACGTACTGCGCGAACAGTTCGTAGCTGTGCAACTTGGCCGCTGGCGGTGCCCAGTCGTGGTCGAACAACAGGAAGGCCCCGAAGCCACCGTCGCTCGCCTCGACGAGTTCCTCGATCTTGGCGATGGCGTCGTCGGGGGTGCCGATCACCGCGAATCCCGACGCCCGGTTGTTCTCGATGATCTCGGCGACGGTGTCGCCCTGCACCGGACCGGCCGGCAGCAGATGGGCGAAATAGCGGGAGAATTCCACGATCCCGTACTCGACATCCCGCTCGGCCTGCGCACGGGTCTCGGCGATGTGCATCGGGCCCACCAGGCGCCACTTCGAGCGGTCGGCGACGTGGCCGTGCTCGGCGGCCACCTCCTGCCAGGTGTTCCAGTGCTGGGCCAGCAGATCCATTCCCTGCCTGGCGGTCGCCGCGATCGAGAGCATGCCGACGCCGTGCTTGCCCGCACCGCGTGGTCCGGTCGGCGAAAACGACGCTGCGACGGCGATATCGAAGCACGGATCGCTGTAGGGCCGCAGCTGCAGGCGGGCGTCGGCCAGGGTGAACCCGTCGGTCGTCATGGTCACCGTCTCGCCGCGCAGCAGACGCACGATCGCCTCCAGGCACTGCTCCATCCGTGGCCGCTGAGCGTCGGCGGGGATGCCCAGCATGTGCGCGTCGGAGGTGAGCTGGCCAGGCCCACAACCGAGCATCACCCGGCCCCTGGTTAGGTGGTCGAGCAGCACCATCCGATCAGCCAGCATCAGCGGATGGTGATAGGGCAACGAGCTGACCCCGGTGCCGAGCTTGATGTGCTTGGTGCGTTCGGCCGCGATCCCGATGAACACCTCCGGCGACGCGATGATCTCGAATCCCGCGGAGTGATGTTCGCCGACCCAGGCCTCATGGAACCCCAGCCGGTCCATCGCAACGATCAGGTCGAGGTCGCGTTCGAGAGCCAGCGTCGGGTTCTGCCCGACGGGGTGGAACGGGGCCATGAAGTTTCCGAAGCGCATCCTCCGATTCTGACCGTCCGAGCCCGCGGTCGGGCCACAATGCGGTAGCCGGCTCATCTCCTCGTGGCGGTGACCAGCAGGTATTCGGCCGGGTACGCGGTGCGGTCCGGATCGTCGCTGCGGTTCCACTGCTGCAGCAAGCCCAGAAAGTCCCGGTCCAGTGCGTTGACCTTGTCGAGGTCGTCGGCGATGTACCGGTAGACCGCGATGGTCGGGCCATAGTTGCGCTTCCAGTACTCCCGGAAATCCTCCGGGCTGGGGCAGTGGTCCATCGTGATCGTCTGACGATCCATTGTCAGTTCGGACACGTTGTCGCCGAACATGTCCCGCACATGCTCGGGGCTACCCCACATCGGTGGCGGGGAGGCACCGGGCGGCGGGGGTGGCGAGTAGGGCTTCATGGTGGCAAACAGCTGGCCGATGAACCCCTCGGGAGTCCAGTTGATCATCCCGATCGTGCCGCCCGGCCGTACCACTCGCACCAATTCGTCGGCGGTCACCTGATGGTGCGGGGCGAACATCGCCCCGACACAGGACATCACCACGTCGAACTCTTCGTCGTCGAACGGCAGTGCCTCGGCATCGGCCTGCACCCATTCCAGCGCGACGCCGCGCTGCTCGGCCCGGGCCCGCCCGGCGTCGAACAACTCCGGTGTCAGGTCACTGGCGATCACGGTGGCACCGGTGGCGGCGGCGGGTATCGCGGCGTTGCCAGATCCGGCAGCCACGTCGAGAACCCGCTGGCCCGATCGCACCCCGCACGCCTCGACCAGCCGCGGTCCCAGTTCGGGGATGAGTTCGGCGGCCACCGCCGGATAGTTGCCGGAGGCCCACAATGCCCGGTGCTTGGCTTTCAGTTCGCGGTCGGCGTTGTGCTTGGCATTGTGCTTGGCATTGTGGTCGGCTGACGAATCGCTCATGGTGACTCCTCGACGAGCATCCGCTTCCGGGGCAATCAGTGGATCAACCGTGGTGATGTTACCGCCGAAACATCACCAGATCAGCGGAAATGTCGCAGATTCAGGGGACCGAAGCGGCGCGGCGACGCCGAAGCCCGGCGAACCGTGATGCCGCGATTGCCGGGATGGAATAATGGCGCCATGGCAAACCCGGTACACACCCCGCAGGACGCGGATGTGACCGGGACGCGGGAGCTACGCGCGGGGGAGTTCCGCTTCTGGTTCGTCGGCCAACGGTGGGAATGGTCCGACGAGGTGGCTGCGATGCACGGCTATCGGCCGGGCACGGTCACTCCGACCACCGAGCTGTTGCTGGCCCACAAGCATCCCGAGGACCGCCAACACGTCCAAGAGTCGCTCGATCGTGCGCTGCATGCCGGTGGATCGTTCTCCAGCCGGCACCGTTTCCTCGACACCGCCGGACGGGAGCACTCGGTGTTGGTGATCGCCGACCGGATGTACGACCCCCGAGGGGCCGTGGTGGGCACCGAAGGCTATTACGTCGATCTGACCGACACGCTGGATCAGGTCCGCCGCACCGTACTCGACGAGTCGCTGCCCGACCTGTTCGAGTCCCGCGCGGTGATCGAGCAGGCCAAAGGTGCGCTGATGTTGGTCTACCGCATCGACGCCGAGCAGGCGTTCAAACTCCTGCAGTGGCGGTCCCAGCAAACCAACACCAAGCTGCGGACGCTGGCCGCGCAGCTGGTCGCCGACCTCGAATCCATCGAGGTCAACCTGGAGGCGTTGCGCCGCGGGTTCGACCATCTGTTGCTGACCGTCCATCAACGTGCTGCCGCCACGGCAGGTCGGGGGTAGGTGAGTGCACGTCGGGTCGCAAGGGGTGGATACGGAGGAGCGTGGGTCTGTTAGATGTGCGGTGCGAGGTCGCGGGCAGCGCGATCGTGGTGTCCGTCAAAGGGGAAGTCGATTCGGGCACAGTAGAAGTGCTACATCCAGTGCTTGACGAGGGCCTGGGCAGGGCGCTGGTGGCGCCGGCCCGGCTCCTGGTGCTCGATCTCGATGACGTCACCTACTTCGGCAGTGCCGGACTGAATGCGGTTCTGGGCTGTTTCGAGCGCGGCACCGACGCGGGTATCGCGGTACGGGTCGTGGCCACCAACGCTGAGGTCACCCGGCCGTTGGAGATCACCAAGCTGGATCAGGTGCTACGGCCCTATCCGTCGGTGTCGGCGGCGCTGTCCGACGATGGCGACCCGGCGTGACCCCGCCCGCCGTGGCGCCCATGGCATCGCCAGGTGCACGGCATGGCTGAAATCCCGGACGAATCCCCGGTTTTCGATGCCGGTGGTGCGGTAGGCCGCGATCACGCGAGGGTGGATTGGGCGGCAACCCCGCTGGGCCCGCCGCGGAATTGGCCGCAAAGCTTACGGACCGCGGTCAGCATCCTGTTGTCGTCGCGTTTCTCGATGTGGATGGGGTGGGGGCCGGAGCTCACCTTCTTCTGTAACGACGCGTACCGCCGCGACACTCTGGGACAGAAGTATCCGTGGGCGCTCGGTCGCCCGACCAGTGAAGTCTGGGCCGAGATCTGGGACGACGTCGCGCCGCGAGTGCAGCAGGTGCTCTCGACCGAGGAAGCAACGTGGGACACCTCTCTGCTGCTGTTCTTGGAGCGGTCCGGCTACACCGAAGAGTCCTACCACACCTTCAGCTACAGCCCGCTGCACGATGACGACGGTGCCGTGGTCGGGCTGCTGTGTGTGGTCAGCGAGGACACCGCTCAAGTGATCGGTGAGCGCCGCATGGCCACGCTGCGCGACCTGGGCTCAGACCCGAGCGTGGTGCGTACCGAGACCGAGATCCTGTCGTTCTCCGACCAGCAGATGTCGCAGAACCAGCGGGACCTACCGTTCACGCTGACATACCTCTACGACGATGACGGCACCGCCCGATTGGCGGGACGCAGCGGCGTGGCCGCGGGGCACCCGATCGCGGTGGAGAAACTCAGCGCCGAGGGTGGCGGTCTGTGGCCGGTCGCCGAGCCAGCGGCCGGGCAGTCGGTCCTCGTCGAGCTCGGCGCGGACCGGTACCGCGACCTGCCGACCGGCGACTGGCCCAAGCCGCCCAGCCATGCACTGGTGGTTCCGCTTCTGCAGCAGGGTGATTCGCCGGTGGGATTCCTGGTGACGGGGCTGAACCGCTACCGGCTGCTCGACGACGCCTACCGCGGCTTCGTCACGCTGGTCGCCGGTCACATCGCCGCCGGTATCGGTCTGGCCCGCAGCTATCGTAGCCAGCAGCGCCGAGCCGAGGAACTGGCCGAGCTCGATCGCGCGAAGACGACGTTCTTCTCCAACATCAGCCATGAGTTCCGCACCCCACTGACGCTGATCCTCGACCCGATCGCTGAACTGCGTCGGTCCCGTGATCTTGACCAGAGTATCCGTGAGGAACTGGATGTGGTGTGGCGCAACGGGTTGCGTCTGACCAAACTCGTCAACACGCTGCTGGATTTCTCCCGAATCGAGGCCGGCCGCACCCAGGCCAACTACGCGCCGACCGACCTGGCCACCGTGACCGCCGAATTGGCCAGCGTGTTCCGCTCCGCGGTCGAACGTGCCGGCCTGATCCTCGAGGTCAACTGTCCGCCGCTGGATGAACCGGTCTATGTCGACCACGACATGTGGGAGAAGGTCGTCTTCAACCTGCTGTCGAATGCGTTGAAGTTCACCTTCGCGGGCAGGATCTCGGTGCACGCCCGCCGCAGCGGCGCCGACGCGGTTGTGGTGGTCTCCGATACCGGCACGGGTGTGCCTTCCGCAGAAATGCCGCGGTTGTTTGAACGCTTTCATCGCATCGAGAACGCGCAGGCCCGTTCGCACGAGGGCAGCGGAATCGGGCTGGCGCTGGTCAAGGAACTTGTCGAGCTGCACGGGGGCAGCATCAGTGCCGAGAGCATCGAGTCGGTCGGTACCACCTTCACCATCCGTATTCCGTTCGGCACCGCCCACCTTCCCCCCGACGCGATCGGCTCGGCGACTGCGCGAAACCGCAGTGCCGGGGCCGAGGCCTACCTGGAGGAGGCGCAGCGGTGGCTGCCCTCGGGTTTGGGACCCACGCAGCCGGATCCGGACGTGACGGCGCCTGACGCCTCGGCGCTCACGTCAATGGCCGGCGAGCAGCCTGGCGGGTCGACCAGGATTTTGATCGCCGACGACAACGCCGATATGCGCGGCTATCTGAGCCGATTGCTGCGCTCCGACGGATACCAGGTCGAAGCGGTTGCCGACGGGCAGCATGCCTTGGATGCGATCCGAGCGCACGCGCCAGACCTGGTGATCAGCGACGTGATGATGCCCCGGGTGGACGGCCTGGCACTGGTGGCGGCGCTGCGTGCCGAGCGCCGGACCGCTGCGGTGCCGGTGTTGCTGCTCTCTGCACGGGCCGGCCAGGAGGCCTCGATCAGCGGTCTGCAGGCCGGCGCCGACGACTACCTCGTCAAACCGTTCGCCGCGGCCGAACTGTTGGCCAGAGTCCGGGCCAACGTCGAGCTGGCCCGGCTGCGCGATCACCACGCGCGCTGGCGTACCGCGCTGGTGGACTCGCTGCAGGAGGCATTCTTCGTCTGCGACGACGACGGCGCGGTCATCGAGATCAATGCAGCGTTCAGTGACATCCTGGGCTACGACGCGGCCGGATTGCCCTACCCCCCCGAGTATCCGTGGTGGCCGTCGGCCGACACCGACCCCGAGTCCCACCGCACGTTCGGACAGGCGGTGCGTGACCTGCGGGAGTTGACGCACGGCACGATCCCGGCGGTGCCGGTGACCCACCGCGATGGCCATCGGCTTTGGGTGGCAACAACTTTCACCCAGGCGGAGGATCCGAACAACGGACGCAAGGTCGTGGTGGGGACCATGCGCGACGTGACCGCCGAGCACTACCTGGTGCAGCGGGAGACCGCATTGTCGTCGTTGAATCAGGCGCTGGCGCAAGCGGACACGCTCGATGATGCGGTGCGCGCTGCGGCTGATGAACTGCAGCAGGTCTGGCACGCGCGACGAGTGCTGGCGGTCACCCTGCCGGCAGTCGGCAGCGGTGACGACCAGGCTGCCCCGCCGCTGATCTGCACCGGGGAGCCGGCGGGATGGGACGAGCTTTCGGTGCAGACCCGCAACGCGATCTCGGTGCTTCGAGATGGCGAACTCCTGGACCCGGAGACCACACACGCCGGGTCGGCCGGCGTGGCGTTGCAGCATCCGCGTGGGGTCCTGGTGCTCTATGTCGAGTTGTTCGAGATGCGGCGATTCACCGGTGAGGACCACACGTTGCTCACGGTGCTGGCCGGCAGGTTGGGTCAGGGCCTGCAGCGCGTGCACCAGATCGACCAGCAGCGCGAGACCGCGCTGGCCCTGCAGCACGCCATCCTCGGACCAGCCGTGTCCAGCGGGTTCGCTGTGCGCTACCAGCCGGCCACCCGGCCGCTGCAGGTAGGTGGCGACTGGTACGACGTGGTCAATCTCGACGACGGTCGGATCGCCATGGTGGTGGGCGACTGCGTGGGCCACGGATTGGACGCCGCCACCGTGATGGGCCAGTTGCGCAGTGCCTGTCGCGCACTGCTTCTCGAGCATCCCAGCCCCGCGGCAGCGCTGTCGGCGCTCGACCGGTTCGCCGCGCGGCTGCCCGGAGCGCGGTGCACCACCGCATTCGCTGCGGTACTCGACCCGCGCAGCGGCGATCTCGTCTATTCATGCGCCGGTCACCCGCCGCCGATTCTGGTCTGTGCCGATCGGTCGACCCAGCTCCTCGACCAGGGCCGAGCCACCCCGCTGGGGTTGAGGTACGCGCCCCAGCGGCCTGAGGCCCGCACCACGATGCCGGCGCGGTCGACCTTGCTGCTGTACACCGATGGGCTGGTCGAGCGCCGCCGCGAAGCGATCGACGACGGCATCGCGCGGGCCACCGACGTCGTCCAGGACAACCGAGACACCGCGCTCAACGACCTTGCCGACCTCATCATGGCGCGGTTGGCCACCGGGGAGGGCTACCACGACGACGTCGCACTGCTGCTGTATCGGCAGCCAGCTCCGCTGGATCTGGAGATGCCGGCGCAGGTCTCGGAGTTGGCGCCCAGCCGAACCGCGCTGCGGAACTGGCTTGACCGGGCCGGGATTGGCACTGAACAGTCGCTCGACGTGCTGATCGCCGTGGGGGAGGCGCTGGCCAACGCCATCGAACACGGTCACCGGGACTCACCCGGCGGGATGGTGCGCCTGCGGGCGGTGGCGCAGGCCGACCAGCTCCATCTGACCGTCGCCGATACCGGTCGCTGGAAGGTGCCCGCGGCGGTGCCGTCGGCCCACCGGGGCCGGGGCGTCTCCTTGATGCGCGCGCTGATGCAGGACGTCACGATCGATTCCCAGCCCGCGGGTACCACCGTCCAGATGCACACCAGGATTCACTGATGGCAACGCCTCTGCACGTCACCCAAGACCGCCGTCGTGACGGCACGACGGTACTGACGGTCGTCGGTGAGCTCGACCTGAGCAACGTTGCCATTTTCGCCGACGCCATCGCCACCGCCCGAGCCGGCAGCGACGGTGCCCTGCTGCTGGTGGACCTCAGTGGCGTCGAGTATCTGGACAGCGGGGCCATCAACGTGCTGTTCGACCACGCCGATCAGATCGAGCTCGTCGTCAACCCGATCCTGGTGCCGGTGTTGACCGTCAGCGGGCTCACCGACGTCGTCGCGGTCAGGCCCGCGTCGGACTGACCGTCATCGGGCTTCGTTGCGGCGGGCCCGTGCACGCCGTTTGCCTTCGTGCATCGCGGCCACGCGTGCCACCGGGATGGTGCGGCCGTGTTCAATCAGTGCGTCGGGCAGGTGCTGCGGGGCCGGCATGGTCTCGTCCCACGGGTCGCGGCCGGCCAGCGCGTCGACGGCGGTGCGTACGGTGAACTCCGCCGGGTTCACGCGGTCCAGGTCGGACCAGGCCAGCGGGAACGACACCGGGGTGCCCGGCCGCAGGCGCGGACTGTAGGCGGCGGCGACGGTCGCGCCGCCCGCCCGGGTTGCGTCGACGAACACCCGGCCGTGGCGGTCTTCGACGATGAACGCGGTGGTGGCCACCGCAGGATCGAGTGCTTCCGTGCGCGCCGCCAACGCGCGGGTGGCCGCGGCGACGTCGTCGACCGGAGCGCTGTCGTCGATCGGCACGAAGATGTGCAGCCCGCGTGACCCGCTGGTCTTGACGGCACCGGCTAAACCACTGTCGGACAGCGCTTGTCGTACCAACCCGGCGACCTTGACCACAGCGGCGAAATCCCGGTGGTCCGGCGGGTCGAGATCGAGGATCAGATGTGTGGGGCGGTTGATGTCCTCGGCGAGGCCGAGCGCCGGGTGAAACTCGACCGCACGTTGGTTGGCCAGCCACAGCAGCGTTCGTCGATCGTCGCAGAGGGGGTAGTGGATCTCGCGATGGGACGACTCGGCCCAGATCGCCACGGTGCGGATCCAGTCAGGGGTGTACTTCGGGACGTTTTTCTGCATGAACGGAGCGCGCCCGCGCAGCGCACGCAACACGGTCAGTGGCCGTCCGGCCAGCACCGGCAGCATGCGGTCGGCGACGGCATCGAGGTAGTCGACCAGGTCGCGCTTGGTGGCATCGGAATCCGCAGCCAGTGTCTGATCGAGGTTGGTCAATTCGACACCGGCACGCTGCTCGCCGGTACTCATGGCGTCAGCCTAGTCGGTGTCGATACCGGGCCGTACGTGAGAGCGGCTGTAGTTCAACGGTTCTGCTGTCCCCGGGTGACCAGCTCGCCGATGCGGGTGGAGTCGAGTTTGGCCAGCAGGTCACCGGCATCCTCGAAAACGTCCATCGCACCCGCCTCATACAGCTCGGGGCGGGATACGCCGCCGCTGAGCACCGCGATGGACGCCACACCGGCGCGGGCGGCCGCGGCGCAGTCCCACACCGCGTCCCCGACGAACACCGCATCCTGCCCGCCGACACCGGCGCGGTCGAGCGCGACCTGCACGATGTCGGGCCTGGGCTTGGCAATCTCGACATCCTGCGAGGACGTCACCTCCGAGATGACGTCGTCGCAGTCCAGGACCTCACGCAGGATCTGCAGTTCATCCTCCGGCGCCGAGGTTGCCAGCACCACCTGCAGGCCCAGGGCCGCGACCCGGCGCAGCAGATCGCGCGCGCCTGGCAATGGAGCCAGCAGGTTCACGGTCTGGCGGTAGTACTCGCTGTGCCGATCCTTGAGCCGGTCGAGCACGTCCTGTCCGGCAGCACCGCTCAACGTCCGGACCAGGGTCGTGCCGTCCATCCCGATGCAGCGGTGAATCCGCCAGCCGTCGGCCGGAATTCCCTCGTCGTGGAACGCTCTGAGCCACGCACTGACGTGCAGGTAGTTGGAGTCCACCAGCGTCCCGTCTACGTCGAACAGGACAGCCGGACGCTTCGTTGGCATCGCAAATCCTCGTCATCGTCGGAAGTGGCCGCAGGCAGCATCGGTGACACCGTGCGTCGCCGGCTTGTTGTCTGCCCATTTACCCGGGCTGACGGGGGCCGAAACGTGCGCTCGCCGGGGCACGCGGCCGCGAGTAATGTGCCGACCATGTTCGGCGCGACGATCGAGGGGACCCGATGAGTGGCGGGCTGATCGCGCTTCTCGACGACGTCGCGATGCTCGCGCGGCTGGCCGCCGCCTCGGTGGACGACATCGGTGCCGCTGCCGGGCGCGCCACCGCCAAGGCCGCGGGTGTGGTGATCGACGACACCGCGGTGACACCGCAGTACGTGCACGGTATCGCCGCCGAACGAGAACTGCCGATCATCAAGCGCATCGCGCTCGGGTCGCTGCGCAACAAGCTGCTGTTCATCCTGCCGGCCGCGCTGTTGCTCAGCCAGTTCCTGCCCTGGCTGCTGACGCCCATCCTGATGCTGGGTGCGACTTATCTGTGTTTCGAAGGTGCGGAGAAGGTCTGGGGCCGCATCGCCGGTCACGACACGCACGCGGCGCCGGTGGCACTGGTCGGCGCGGACGCCGAACGTCAGATGGTCTCGGGTGCGATTCGCACCGACTTCATCTTGTCGGCCGAGATCATGGTGATCGCACTCAACGAGGTGGCCGATCAGTCGTTCTTGCCTCGACTGATCATCCTCGTGGTGGTGGCGATCGTCATCACGGCGGTGGTGTACGGGGTGGTCGCGGGCATCGTCAAGATGGACGACGTCGGACTGAACTTCGCCGGGCGGTCGTCGGCTCTGGTCCAGAAGACCGGTCGAGGACTGGTCAAGGGGATGCCGAAGTTGCTTGGTGCGCTGTCGATCATCGGCACGGTGGCGATGCTCTGGGTCGGCGGACATATCCTGCTGGTCGGCACCGACGAGCTGGGCTGGCACTGGCCCCACAGCGTGGTGCACCACGGCGAGGCAGCCGTGCATCACGTCCCCGCGGTGGGCGGCGCGCTCGGCTGGCTGGTCAACACCGCGGCCTCGGCGGTCATCGGGCTGGTGGTCGGAGCGATCGCCGTCGCGGTGATGCACGTGCTACCGGCACGCCGCAAGAACGGCAGCCACACCTAGCGGGACTACGTGATCGGTGGGAACCGCAGCGCGAAACCGGCGCGCCGAAGCGCAAGCTGTTCGAGCCGCTGCGCCTGGGTGAGATAGCGGGTGCCAGCCGGGAGCACGGCGGGCAAGAAGCGTCGCTCCACCACCTGCGCATGCACCGTCGGCAAGACGTCGGACTCGGGATCGAGATCCTGGAAGCGCATCGAGATGGTGCCCTGGTTCAGCCCCCCGGTAGAGACCCAGTTGTGCACACCGGGGTCGCGGGAGGAGATCACGAAGGTGTACGTTCCGTCGGCATTGCGGTCGGCCTGGGCGTTGTTGAGGCTGGTCTGCTGATCCCAGTAGTTGTCGGTGATGGTCCACAGATTGGTGACCGGCACCGTGAAGTACCGGGCATTGCCGGGATCGATCGTGATGACCAGCGCCTGCCGGTCGGTCAGCTGGAAGTAACCGGCGCTCTGCAGCTGGGTCGCCAGAAACTCCGCATTGCGTGATGGGTCGCGGAACTCGTTGGGCGCCAATCGCTGACCGGTCTGCGGGTCGGTGGTGGCAACCTTGATGTACTTGGCTTCCATCGACAGGCCCAGCGCCATCACCGCGGCGGTCACGGTGCCCCGCAGCAGCGCCGGCTGGAAGGGCAGCGGCGGAATCAGCGACACCAGCGTGGTGAGCAGCGGGCTCCCGGTGACCGTCGGCCCGATCAACGGAATCGCGAAACCGCCGAGCTGGCTGAACAAGCTGTTCGGAGGGCCGCTGACCCGTTCGATTGCCAGCTGCATCGGAACCTGAGAGTCCCACTGCGACAACGTGTCGCGTACCGCGATCAGGGTGGTGTCGCGGGTGAGCTGAAGGTGATTGACCTGCCCCGGTAGCGCCGCGGCTCCGCTGACGGTGATGGTGAAGAAACCGTCGGCGTCGACCTGCAACTGCCGGCCGGTCAGGACATCGGCGGTGATGCCCGAAAGCCCGGTCAACACACTGAAAGTGAGGTCCGCGGCGGGTTCACCGGTGAGACGGCCGGTGATGACGTAGGTCGACGTCTTGTTGACGCCCATGAAGCGATAGACGGTGTCGGGGTTGTCGTAGAGGATGCGTGAGCCCGCAACACTCATGCCGGACCACGTGTGCGGCGGCGCGACTTGGGCCACCACAGTCGGTCGCATCGGGTTGAGCAGCTGCTGCTGAAACGCCGCGGCCATGGCGTACTCGTCGACGGCCCGGGCGAGCTGGCCGAGGTTGACCCGGTCGGGCCCGCCGATGGCCCGGTACTCACGCCTGGCGGTGGCCAGCCAGCCGTTGCGCAGCAGGCTCTTCATCAGCATCACCGGCAGGGTTTTCACCGTCCGGCCGGCGATGCGCTCGGCGTCGAGCTGTTGCTCGGTGGCCAGCGGGCTGGCCGACGGGGCGGTCTCGGTCAACGCGTCCCGGCGAGCCGATCCGGCCAGCGCCAACAGCGCGGTGGATGCCGGTTCGGCGGGTGCTTCGGGCCTGTCGGTGGGTGGCTGCGTGGCGACGCGCTCGGGCTCGGCGTCGGACCCGACGGCCGGCTCGTCGCGCAGGGCGACGGTCGTTCGACGCTGCATCCGGGGCGGGTCGGCGTCCTCATCGGCGCGGCGGGACTCCCGCCTCGGTGTCGACGATTCCGGGGATGATTCGAGAGATCCCGAGCGTGGCCCTGCCGACCGGGTGTCGGCCGAGCGTGGCCCTGCCGACCGGGATGACTCGGCGGACTCCGATGACCGCTGGCGCGGCGAGGAGGTGTCGTCGGCGGCCGCGACCGCCGGACTGTGGGCCAACGCCACCCCGACGCCGGCCATTACGGCCAGGGCGCCGAAGCGGCCGAGTAGCCGCTCGTGTCGTGTCAGAGGCGTCGCTGGCAACGGCGGGATCCTTCCGCTGTTTCCCCCGGCCGTACGGTAACCATCCCGGTGGGCACTGCACGGCGGAATGACGGAATCGGGCCACGGGGTCGACGAGGTCAGCACTGGCTGCCGGAGCGCTCCCCGACGAAAGCCAGCAGCCGCGGGTCATCACTGGTGAAGCGCGCGACCTCTTCGCCGCCGTCGCAGCGCAGCAGCGCCACCGTGATCTCGCCGGATCGGCGGCTGAGGACCTGCCACACCGCGCCGGCATCCTCCCAGCGCTGCAACTCGGCGACCCGGTCGATGTCCACCGGTTCACGATGTCACCTAGCCTGAGCACCGTGCACACAGCGTCCGCGGTCGCCGTGGCGGCGACATTCCTGTGGTTGGGGATGGTGCTGGCTATCTCGTTCCTGGAGGCGCCGCTGAAGTTCCGGGCGCCCGGGGTGACGCTGCAGGTGGGCCTCGGGATCGGCCGGTTGGTGTTCCGCGCCCTCAACGGTTGCGAACTGGCGCTCGCCGCCACCGCCGTGCTGGCGTTGCTGATCGGGGGAATGCCCGATGGCGCGCTGACGGCCCTGGTCGCGGCGACGGTGATACTGGCCGGTCAGCTGCTGTTCGTCCGCCCGGCGCTGACCCGCCGCTCCGATGAGGTGCTCGCCGGGGCCGAGGGCCCCCGGTCGCGAGCCCACTACGTCTACGTCGCCTTGGAGGTGCTCAAGGTCATCGCGCTGATCAGCGCCGGTGTACTGCTGCTGGCGGGATGACCCGAACCCTGCCAAGGTAGGCAAAGCTATCCTCACCTGCTCGGGTAGGCTCTGCGGTCACCATGACTGACGTGTTACCCGTCCTGCCCCGGGAGCTCACCGAGCTCAGCGACGACGTTCGCGCGGTCCCGCCGCCACCGATCCCGCAGCTGGCCACCCCATACGCGACGCGGGTGGTCGATCCTGAGGTCGACGCCGAGACGATCGCCGAATGGATGAACCGGCCGCATCTGGCCGAGGCGTGGGAGTACGACCGGCCGGTGACCTGGTGGCGCGGCTACCTGCGCGCGCAGCTGGCCGGGGACTACTCACGGCCGGTGCTGGGGAGCTTGCGCGGCGAGGACCGCGGCTACGTCGAGGTCTACCGCGCCGCCAAGGACTCGATCGCCACCCGCTACGCGGCCGACCCGTACGATCTCGGGCTGCACGCCGCCATCGCCGATCTGCACGTCGTCAACCGCGGCTTCGGCCCGCTGCTGCTGCCGCGGCTGGCGGCCAGCCTGTTCGAACTCGAACCCCGTTGTCGGCGGATCATGTTCGATCCGGATCACCGCAACAGCGCCGCGCGCCGGCTCTGTGAGTTCGCCAAGTGTGAGTTTCTCGGCATTCACGAGATGGCCAACCGGACGATGGCGCTCTACGCGCTGCATCGGCCGGGCTGACCGCGGCAAGTCAGGCTGGTGGGTCACCGATCATCTCGGCATACCCGTCGAAATCGGGCCGCATCGCCGCAGCCACCAGTTCCCACAGCACTTCGTCGGTGCCACCACCGACCCGGGCCAGTTTCATGTCACGCCACCAACGGCCCAGCGGGGTCTCGTCGACCAGGTACCCCGACCCGCCGAAGATGTGCATGCACTCGGAGAGCACCTCTTCACCGAGACGAGCGGCGGTGACTTTCACCGCCGCCGCGGCGCGCAGATCCAGCCGGCCCAGCGCGGCGATGCCGTTGAGGCCGTGGCGTAGCAGGTCCACCCGGGCCTGTAGGTCTGCCATGCGCATTCGCAGCGCCTGATGCTCGAACAGCGTGGCCCCGAACTGCCGGCGTGTCACCATGCGCGCATGGGTGATGCCGAGCACCCGCTGACATGACGACGCGACCTGACCGGCGATCGACATCCGTTCGTGGGCCAGGCCCCACGAGATCGCGGCCAGGCCGGTACCCGGGCGGGCGATGAGATGATCGGCGGGTACCCAGGTGTCGATGTGGACGGCGGCGGTGTCCAGCGGTCCCGCCCCGACCTTGCGGTAGGGCGTCTGGACCTCGACCTGACTGGTGGGCACCGCGATCACCAGCACGTTGCCGTGCCGGCTGTCGGGGTCGTGGTCGACGCTGCGGGCCACGACCATGATGTGATCGGCGATCGGGGACAGCGACACGTACTTTTTGATGCCGCGGATCTCGAAACCATCGCGGGCAGAACGAACTTCGGTCTGGACAATCTGCAGGTCCGATCCACCGGACTCCTCGGATGCGCCGATGCACAGCACCGCCTGCCCGTCGATGGCCTGTTCACAGATCGTCTTGAGATGGTCGGACTTGCCGAAGCGTCGCAAGATCGCAATGGCAGAGTCGTGCAGGCTGACACCCACACCGATTCCGGCGGAACCGAGATGGCCCAGCCGGTAGGCCAATTCGACGAGCTTGGCGACATCGGGGTGCTGTCCACCCTCGGGGTCACCCCACTTGCTGCGGAACACCCCGTGGGCGCCGAGGTGCTCGATGAGCTTGCGCGGGAAGCGTTCCGAGCTCTCGGCGGCTGCGGTCCATTCGGTGATCGTGTCGTCGAAGACCTGCCCGAGAAGCTCGCGGTAACCTCCGACGTCGAGTGCGGCAGAGGTGGTCACGCGCGTACGGCCTCCAGGTTCTGCTTGACTTCCAGTCGTCGCAACTTGCCCGAGGAGGTCCGCGGCAGCGAACCCGGGGCGAGGAAGACCACATCGGCGGGCACCACACCGCACTCTGAAGCCACCCGCGCGATGACCTCGGTGCGCGCCCCGGCCTCGTCGGGACCGCGGAACTCCGCGGCGATCACCAGGCTCTGGCGCGATGAATCGCCGCTGCTGCCCACCGCCACCACGGCGCCCTCGCGCACCCCACGCACCCCAGCGGCGACGCGTTCGATCTCGCTGGGGAAGATGTTTCGTCCGGCCACAGTGATGAGTTCCTTGATGCGGCCGCAGACGACCAGTCCGGAGTCGGTCAGGTAGCCCAGGTCCCCGGTGGGGAACCATTCACCGGCTTGCAGGGACTGCAGCCCGTGGTAGCCCGACATCATCGACGTACCACGAATCTCGATCTCGCCGATCTCGCCGATCTCCCGATCACCGGGGCCGGCATGGTCTTCAGCAGGGTTGATGCGGATCTGCATACCTGGCACCGGCTGGCCCAGAATCGCATGCTGCTTCACCGAATCGGTTGCCGGATCGACGATTTGGTCGAGCAGCAGGCCGGTGTTGGGCAACGGCGCGGTCACCGCGCAGGTCGACTCGGCAAGTCCGTAGCTGGGGGCGGCGGCGTGCGGGTCCAGGCCGAAGCGTGCCATCTCGGTGAGGAACAGCTGGTAGCCCTCACAGTCGATCGGTTCGCCGCCATTGATGGCGAACCGCAGGCGGGACAGGTCGACGTCGGAGACCCGGCGGGCGTAGCGACCGAGCACCGTGTAGGCGAAGTTGGGTGCGGCGGTCAGGCTGGCGCGGCTCTCCGACAGCCAGTTCAGCCAGCGAAACGGCGACGCCGCGAACGCCGCGGTCGGTGCCAGCCAGATCTCCGCGCCCGACAGCATCGCGGACAGCAGGAACGTCAACCCCATGTCGTGGTACAGCGGCAGCCAGCTGCATCCGACATCGCTGCCGGGGTCCACCCTGGTGTGCGCCTGCAGCGCGGAGACGTTGCTGTGTACCGCATCGGGGGACAGCAGCGCGGTGCGCGGGCTGCCCGTCGATCCGGCGGTGCCCTGCAGGACCGCCGGGGTCCCCTCCGGCGCCGCGCGTGCGGTCAGTGTGCTGGAGCGCTGTGCGCTGCCGATGGTCGCCGCGTCGTGGATCGTCAGTTCAGAGCTGTTGGCGGACAGAAGTTCTCGATACTCCGGGGTGACGACATGGGTCACCCCGATGCCGGCGAACCGCCCGGCGGTGGCGCGGGCCCACTGGTCGGGGTCAGCGCCGCGCACCGGTCCCGGCAGTATCGACAGCGGCCGGCCGGCCAGCCAGGCGCCCTGGATCGCGGCGATGAACTCGACCGAGGGCTCGCCGACCAGGCCCACCGCGCCGTCGGCGCCCTGGCCCACCCGTTCGGCGATGTTCTCCGCCCGCGCGTGCACCTCCTGCCACGGGTGACGCGTCCAGGTCGACGTCGCGCGGTCGAACAGCACGAGGTCGCGGGGCGAGGACGTCATCGACGCCGACAGCGCGGCGGCCAGGGTGCTCACTGGTCCGCGGGAACCTTCGCCAGGATTGCGGCCTCCAAGTCGCCGACCGTATCGCAGGTCAGCAGGTCCTCCTCGGACAACGCGACCCCGATCTTGTCCTCGATGGCGACCATGCCGACCGCGAACGCCACCGAGTCCAGACCCACGTCGTCGATCAGGCGGGAGTTCCGGGTGACCCGGCTGACGTCGACGTTCAGGTCGTCGCGCAGAATCTCGGCGAGAGCCGCAGTCAGGGCTCCTGGGGGTGGCGAAGATGGGGTCTCCATGCGGCGGAAGGTTACACGGCCTAGTTGTCGTGACCTGAGAGGTTGTTGACGGCGCGCCTGCTTGAAATGGGGAGGACCTCCTGACGGAGTGGATGTGTCTGGCATTCACCCGTAGGAGGTCCTCGTGTCTCACGCTAACGCCCGTACCAACCTGTTCGCACGTCGCTTGATCGTGGAGCGTGTCGCGGCCGGCTGGCCGCCCGCGCAGGTTGCTGAACAACTGGGAATTTCGCGGGCCACGGTCTACAAGTGGCTGCGCCGATACGCCGAAGGTGGTGACGAAGCCCTCGCTGACCGGTCCTCGCGTCCGCACCGGATGCCCCGGCGCACCAGCGACCGAGTCGAGAAGAAGGTGCTCGCCGCGCGGCGACGCCGCAAGCGTGGCGCAGTCATGCTGGCTGCTGAACTTGGGATGCACGCCTCGACGGTGGGACGGATCCTGGCGCGTCACCAGGTACCGCATTTGAGTGCAATCGACCCGATCACCGGTGAGCCGGTGCGCTCGTCGCGGCGCAGCCCCAACCGCTACGAGCACCGCACCCCAGGATCAATGGTCCACGTCGACGTCAAGAAGCTGGGCCGCATCCCCAAAGGCGGCGGGTGGCGCCTGCACGGCCGCGACGCCGCGGTGTCAGTGGCCAACCGGCACAAGAAGACCCGCATCGGCTACGACTACGTGCACACCGCCATCGACGACCACACCCGGCTGGCCTACAGCGAGGTACTCACCGACGAGAAAGACCTGACCTGCGCGGGATTCTTGCACCGAGCGTTGGAATGGTTCGCCAGCCACGGTGTGCGGGTGCGTCGGCTGCTGACCGACAACGCCATGGTCTACCGACACGGCACCAACTGGGGCTGGGTGTGCACGGCCTGGGGACTCAAACGCCGGTTCATCAAACCCGGCTGCCCCTGGACCAACGGCAAAGCCGAACGCTTCAACCGCACCCTGCTCAACGAATGGGCCTACGCCCGCCCCTGGACATCCAACAGCCTACGAAAACGAGGACTTGACCGATTCCTACACCGCTACAACACTCAACGAGGCCACTCCGCCCTCGGCGGACACCCACCCATCAGCCGACTCGCCGCCTGACAACAACGTGTCAGGTCACAACACCTAGTAAAGGTAGGCTACGCTTACCCCGCTGGTCCGAGGCTTCCGCGGCCCTGGCCGTTGTCCCGGGTCACCGCAGCGTCGACGTGCTGGCAAGTGACCAGGCCCTCACGCTCGGTGAGCTCCTCGACGACGGGGTAACTGCGCGCGATGTTGGCTGCGGTGTCGATGATGCTGGTGACCACCGGGACGTGGCGAGTCAGGCTCAGAAAACCATCCCCGTGCGGTACCGCACCGTTGTGGAACCCCCAGATGCCCCGAACCGAGGTCGCGCCACCCACATGACCCGCCTGCATCAGTCGCGCGATCAGTCCGCGGTGGATGGGGCGGCGGTCATGCAGCGTGTCCTCGGCGGTGCGCACGATCAGTTTGAGGTATCCGGAATCGCCCGGTTCCGGGAGCGGGGCCACGGTGTGCCCGCCGGACCGGCACACCACCACCGGGTCAACGGTGATCGGCGCCGTGGGCAGCTGCCGGCCCAATTCGCTGCGGGCAGTGTCAAGTTGGGCTGCAGTGCCCACCGCAGTCACGCGCAGGGGTACGTCGGCGTTGCGGCCGAACAAGTGGGCGCGACGGCGGTGACCTGAGATCGTGCCATCGACACCCAGCAGTACCTCGGCGGCGGTGAACTGCAGACGGTGCAGCAACTCGCACACCGCGACGTGGCCGACCTTGCCGGCCAGCTGGTGCCGACGGCCGAGGTAGACCGACAACCGGGCCGCCGTGTCGGCGCGGGGTCCGGCCTGGGCGCGGTCGTGCTGCAGCGTGACCACCCCGCGACTGATCATGGCGGCCACCTCGTCGGCCACTGCCGGGATGGCCTGCGCGCCGTCGACGGCGATCAGGACGGCGGGGGGATCCTCCGACAGGGTCAGCGACCGGTCGGTGCGCGCGAGGTGGGACGGCCCGAAACCGGCGATACCGCGCAGAACAACGCTGGTGGCCAATTCCCGCCGGGCGAACATCTCCACCATCTCCTCGACCAGGAACCGCCCGTTGCGGCGGTCCCGCTCGGCGAACCGCGCCGTCAAGGTCATCAGATCGGTGCTCACCAGCCCGCCCCCCAGTGCTGACCCAACCACGCTGCGGCCAGGCCGAGGACCACACTGGCGGCGATGTTGGCGAAGGCCGGCCAGAGCTGGCGTTCCTCGGACAGGCGCTGGGTCTCGAACATCCAGGTGGAGAACGTGGTGTAGGAGCCGACGAAAGCGGTGCCCGCCAGCAGGGCCACGTGCGGTGCGAACGCCAGGCCGGCGAAGAACCCGAGCAGGAAGGCGCCGCTGAGGTTGACCACCAGGGTGCCCAGCGGCAGCGCCCACCTCGACCGGCGCGACACGGTGCGGTCGACCAGGAATCGCAGCAGCGCACCGCACCCGCCGAGGACGCCGACACCAAGCCAGAGCAGCACCGTGTTCATCGCAGTACCCGGGCCCTGCGGGCCAGCGCGGTCGCCAGCGCGACCGCCACCAGGCCGACCGCCACGCTGGCACCCGTGTAACCGGCCGCCAACCCGTAGTGGCCGTGTTCGAGCATCTTCAGCGTCTCGACCTGCATCGTGGAGAAGGTGGTCAGACCGCCGCAGAACCCGGTGCCCAGCAGAGGGCGCCGGTAGCTCGACAGCGGCAGGCGCTCGAGCAGTCGCGTCACCAGCCAGCCCAGCAGAAACGCGCCGGCGATGTTCGCCGCGAACGTGGGCCAGGGCCACCGGGACGGATCGGGTACGGCAAGTTCCTCCAGACCCGCACGGGCCAGGGTGCCCAGCGCGCCGCCGACGAACACAGCGGCCAGTTCACGGCGGTCGAGGGCCATGGGGAGCAGTATGCCGACCTGCCGTTGTGTGGTGTGTCAGGACGCATAGCAGAATCGTTCTCATGGCCGCCAACCCCCGTGCCGGAACGCCGGCGCAGCCCGAGGACCTCATCGACGTCGCCGCGGTGGTGACGGCTTACTACACCGTGGCGCCCGACCCCGACGATGTCGACCAGCAAGTCAGCTTCGGGACCTCCGGGCACCGTGGTTCCAGCCTGGACGCGGCATTCAACGAAGCGCACATTCTGGCCACCACCCAGGCCATCGTCGAGTACCGGGCCGGCCAAGGCATCGACGGGCCGCTGTTCATCGGCCGCGACACCCACGCCCTGTCCGAGCCGGCCTGGTCCTCGGCGCTGGAAGTGTTGGCCGCCAACGGTGTTGAGGTCATGGTGGATTCGGCGAACCGCTACACGCCCACGCCGGCGATCAGCCACGCGATCCTGAGCCACAACCGGGGCCGAGAGACCGGCCTGGCCGACGGGATCGTCGTCACCCCGTCGCACAACCCGCCCCGCGACGGCGGGTTCAAGTACAACCCGCCGCACGGCGGTCCGGCCGACACCGACGCGACCGCGGCGATCGCCAAGCGGGCCAACGAGATCTTGCGGGACGGACTCACCGCGGCCAAGCGCGTCCCGCTGGCCCGCGCACTGCGCAGCGCGCACCGGCACGACTACCTCGATGCCTATGTCGCCGATTTGCCGAACGTGGTCGATCTGCACGCGATCAGTGCCCAAGGCATCCGCATCGGCGCCGATCCGCTGGGTGGAGCCAGTGTCGATTACTGGGCCGCCATCGCCGAACAACACAACCTGGACCTGACCGTGGTGAACCCACTCGTCGATGCCACGTGGCGGTTCATGACGCTGGACACTGACGGCAAGATCCGGATGGACTGCAGTTCGCCCAATGCGATGGCCGGACTGATCGCCAACCGGGATGCCTATCAGATCGCCACCGGCAACGACGCCGACTCCGACCGGCACGGCATCGTCACGCCGGACGGTGGACTGCTCAACCCGAACCACTACCTGGCGGTGGCCATCGATTACCTGTTCGCCCATCGGCCCGACTGGGCCGCGCAGACTGCAGTCGGCAAGACCGCTGTGAGCTCGTCGATCATCGACCGGGTGGTGGCCGGGCTGGGCCGCGAACTCGTCGAGGTGCCGGTGGGCTTCAAGTGGTTTGTGGACGGACTGCTCGGCGGCATCATCGGTTTCGGCGGTGAGGAGAGCGCTGGAGCGTCGTTCCTACGACGCGATGGCTCGGTGTGGACCACCGACAAGGACGGCATCATCATGGCGTTGCTGGCTGCCGAAATTATCGCGGTCACCGGGATGACGCCGTCGCAGCGCTATGCCGAGCTGGCCGAGCGGTACGGCGCGCCCACCTACGCCCGCATCGATGCCCCCGCCGATCGAGAGCAGAAAGCACGACTGGCCAAACTGTCGCCCGAGCAGGTCGCCGCCACGGAGCTGGCGGGCGAACCGATCACCGCGAAACTGACCTCCGCCCCAGGCAACGGTGCACCACTGGGTGGTCTGAAGGTGACCACGCAGAACGCGTGGTTCGCCGCGCGCCCGTCGGGAACCGAGGACGTCTACAAGATCTACGCCGAATCATTCCGTGGGCCAGACCATCTCGCTGAGGTGCAAGCAGCGGCCCGCGAGGTGGTGACGGCGGTCATTTCGTGACCTCGCCCGCTCAGGGCGACTGCGAACCCGAGGGCAAGCGCCGCCTGCCCCGCGAAGTCTGGGTGCTGGTCGTCGCCAACGTCGTGGTGGCGCTGGGCTACGGCGTGGTGGCCCCGGTGCTGCCGCAATACGCCCGGCACTTCGGTGTCAGCATCAGCGCCGCGACGTTCGTCATCACCGCATTCGCGGTCATGCGGCTGGTCGGCGCGCCGCCGGCGGGGCTGCTGGTCCAGCGACTCGGGGAGCGCCACGTCTACATCAGCGGGCTGATCATCGTCGCCGTGTCGACGGCAGCCTGCGCGTTCGCCCAAACCTATTGGCAACTATTGCTGTTCCGTTCGCTGGGCGGCATCGGTTCGGCGATGTTCACGGTGTCCTCGCTTGGGTTGATGATCCGGATCTCGCCGCCGGACGCGCGCGGTCGTGTCGCGGGATTGTTCTCCTCCGGTTTCATGATCGGCTCGGTCGGCGGGCCGATCCTGGGCAGTCTGACCGTCGGATTCGGACTGTCGGCGCCGTTCCTGATCTACGGTGCCGCGCTGCTGGTTGCGGCCACCGTGGTCTTCGTCAGCTTGCGCAACTCACCGGTGGTCGGCCGGCCCGAAGCCGAAACCGAAGCTCCGGTGCCGTTCCGCACCGTCTTCGGGCACCGGGCCTACCGCGCCGCATTGTTCTCCAACTTCGCCACCGGGTGGGCATCCTTTGGACTGCGCATCGCGTTGGTGCCGCTGTTCGTCGTCGAGGTGCTGGGTCGCGGTCCGGGCGCGGCCGGCCTGGCACTGACCGCGTTCGCGGTGGGCAACATCTCGGTCGTCATTCCCAGCGGTTATCTGTCCGATCGGCTCGGACGGCGCAAGCTGATGATCTTCGGGCTGGCGTTGGCTGCGGTGTCGACCGCGCTGGTCGGGTTCACCACCTCGCTGCCGGTGTTCCTGGCCGCGGCCTACATCGCCGGCGCGGCGACCGGCATCTTCATCTCCCCGCAGCAGGCCGCCGTCGCCGATGTGGTGGGCAACAAGTCGCGCGGCGGGACGGCAGTGGCGACGTTCCAGATGATGGCCGACTTCGGCGCGATCGGCGGGTCGCTGCTGGTCGGTCTGATCGCCCAGTACACGTCTTACGGCTGGGCCTTCCTGATCAGCGGCATCATCCTGGGCGTCGCCGCGGTGTTCTGGGTCTTTGCCCCTGAGACCCGGCCGCGGCAATCCGACGAGCACACCGAGCCCCGGCCGCTGGGGCCCGAGGCCGGTGGCGAGGTGCCGTGACCAGCGATTTTGAACGGCAACCGGTGGTGGTGTAACTTCGGTGGGCACAACTTGAGGGGCTATGGCGCAGTTGGTAGCGCACCACACTGGCAGTGTGGGGGTCAGGGGTTCGAATCCCCTTAGCTCCACCAGATTTCTGGTCCTCACCAGCATGGACTCAAGGTTCCAATCCAGGTCCACGTCAGACGGTCCACATACAATCCGGGCATGTCGATCCGGATCCGGAGACGCAAGGACGGCTCCACCTACTCTCAAGTGCGGTTTCGTCATGCCGGCAAGGAAACGTCGGTGTCCTACGACGACCACGCCCAGGCCCTCCAGTTCGAGAATCTCGTCCACAAAGTGGGGGCTGAGAAGGCGCTGGAGATCTGCAAGATCGTCGCCGCCCCCGAGCGGACGATGACGGTGCGGTCCTGGCTGAAACGCCATAACCAGGCTTTGACCGGCGTGGAACCGGGCACGCTGGCCCGCTACAACTCCTACCTGGCTAACGACATCGGCCCGGTGCTGGGGGACCTCCCCTTAGCGGCACTGACGAAGGACGACGTCGCGCGCTGGATCAACGGGATGCGCACCAAGACCGGCGGCACGCCTTCCGGGAAGACGGTCGCCAACAAGCACGGCTACCTCGCCGGCGCGCTGAACGCCGCCGTCGCGGCCGGGCACATCAAAGCCAACCCGTGCGACGGGAACCGGCTGCCGCGCTGGGACCGCGAAGAGATGGTGTTCCTCACCCCCGACGAGTTCCAGCTGCTGCTGCCGTGCGTCACCGAGCCGTGGCGCCCCCTCGTCGAGTTCCTCGTCGCGTCAGGATGCCGGTGGTCGGAAGCCACCGCGCTCAAGCCCGCCGACGTCGACCAGGCCGCCGGCACCGTGCGGATCCGGCGCGCCTGGAAGACCGGCGACGGCGGCTACACCCTCGGCGTGCCGAAAACCCGCAAGAGCGTGCGCACCATCAACGTGCACTCCTCCGTGCTGGCCAAGCTCGACTACTCCGGCGAGTGGCTGTTCACCAACCCGGGCAGCGGCGCCGGCGGGCCCAGCAAGAAGCGCCCCGGCGCCGGCGGGCCGGTCCGGATCCACAACTTCAACCCCAACGTCTGGACACCCGCGCGGGCCCGCGCGAAAGAGCAAGGCCTGACCAAGAAGCCACGTGTGCACGACCTGCGCCACACGTGCGCGTCATGGCTGATCCAGTCCGGCCGGCCACTGCCGGCGGTGCAGCAGCACCTCGGCCACGAATCGATCACGACGACGGTAGGCGTGTATGGGCACCTGGACCGATCGAGCGGCCGAGGCAACGCCGACGCCCTCGGCGCCATGCTGGGCGGCTGAGCTTCGGGCGTCATCTGACCAGGCGCCATGAACCGCAGTGATGCGTCGCGAATACGACCCGTCCACCGGTGGACTCGATGATCCCCGTCCATGACGACACTTTCCCGGGCGGGGCGATGTTGACCTGGGTCGACTGACCCGGGTTCGCACTTCCTTCTCTGAGGATGGTGGCGCCGCTGTAGGGGTTCGTGAGCCGGATCGACCACTCGCAGGGCCGTGGAGAGCCGGTGGACTGCCATGTGCCCCAGTCCTTGCCGTCGACGCCGCCGATGTCGTGGTAACCGTCCCCGGGCATCACCTGGTGTGAGGGTGGAGCTTTCTTCGTCGTGGTGGTGCGTGTGTCGGACTTTCGCGATTCCCGATCGCGGCTGCTGTCGCTGCCGCATTGCGAGCCGAGCCACCCGACCGCGATCAGCAGCGCGACGACGCTGCCGAAGCCGACCTTTCCTTCAGCCATCCCCGTGCTCCCCGTGACTGTTCGGACAAACGATAGTGCGCGCGTCTAGGACGTGCCGATGGTTTCGTAGCCCGGTCGCCGGTTTTCACGAGAGAGGGCGATCCGTCGTAGCCGGTTCACGCTGACGGCTGCGTACGCGACCGCCTTCTCGGTGGCCAGCAGCCGACCGAGCAGCTGGTAGTAGCGAGTCGGCGACAACCCCAGCGCGCGGATGCCGTCCTCTTTGCCGGCGGCGGTGGCCCACCACTGCTGTTCCAGGTCGAGCATCGCTCGTTCGAGGTCGGTCAGGGTATCCAGAGCCACTGGTCCTCCAGGTGGTGTTCGAGCTCGGCGACCTCTAGCGGGTCGAGGCTGTCCATGCGGGCTGCCAGCATGGGCGGATCGACCCACAGGTGGTCTGCGAGCTCATCGGCGCACCGTGTCGAACACGCCCGAAGCGCGTCCACGAGGTCCGGTAGCTCAATGAGCCGGCGCGCCGCGGTGCGCTCGACGAGCGTCTCCTCGCGTGCCCGCAGCGCCGGCGCAGCCGGGAAGACGCGGCGCTCGTCGTGCACCAGTTCATGTGCGAGTGTGCAGCGCCGCTCTACCTGCAGCTGATGGCGGTCGATCAAGATGACATCGCCGCAGAGCACGCCGCGTCGGCCGCCTGGAAGGTCGATGAAGTCGACGGTCAGATAGCTGCGCTGGTTGAGATCGCCCCACGGGTCGTATTTCCCCATGCAACCGGACGGTAGGAGACGGGTCTGACACAAATCGCCTCTGACCAGGAATTACACTGTGGTGATTCGCGCTAGGATGCGAGGGCCATCGATAGCAGCGGCGCGGCAAATTCGGAATCATGGCGCTGCTGAGCCGTCATCACAGCGTTCCGTACCACCTCGAACGGAGGATTCATCAAGTCGTCGATGAATTCTTCCTCCGTCATGTCACCCGGAATCCGGTAGCGCCAGCCGCCAAGTGGGCTCAGTCATCGGCCGCCTCGGCGGCCTGATCTTGCTCCTCGCGCCGGCGGCGGCCCTCAGAAGAGCCGGCATCGCGAGCCGCCAGGTCATAGTCGTCCTTGCGCCCGTGTTCCTGCTGCTGTCGCTTGTCACGAAGCTGTGTCAGGAGGGTGTTTAGCTTCGACCCGTATGCAATCGATCGGTCGATCCCATCCTTGAGCGCCGGCTGTGCCTCCAGCGCATTATTCGCGAGGTACTCACATTCGGTAAGGAGCGCTGCGATCTCCCCGACGGAAAGCTCCTGGTGATGCTCGACGTACTCCAGCAGGGCTTCCAGATAGAGAAGCCAGTCCGGCTCTTCATAAGGCGCACGAACCTCGGCGCCGAACATCTTCGTCTCGATCGCTCTGACCGTGGCCTCGGAAGCGGTCATGCCTGCGACTCTGAGCGCATCGTCGACGTCCCAACCCACAGCGAGAGCCGCGGCAACGACGGTTTCTGCGGTCGTGCCGATGGGAACGTCCTGGCCTTTCGCTTTCTGGATGCCCGATTCGAGTTGATACCACCGCCCTGAACTGACCAGGCCACGCGTGCGCTCAGCTGCTTTCCGTGCGGATATGCCAGCGCGCTCACGCGCTGCCCTCAGTGCCGGCCCAAGAGGCCAGTCGTCACGCTCAGTCACGCCTCACATGTTCGCGTGCGAACAGATGCAAAGTCCATCTCTGCGCTCCGGGTGAACCTTTGCAATGACACGTTTGCAATTTTCGAACATCGCTGCTCAGGGCAATGTTCGCACCTACTTCGCGCAAATGCTTGCTGTTCGCGCTTGTTTGCACTACCGTTCGCACCATGGGAAAGCGATCCACCACTTACGGGGTCTGGCGGGAACTCCGCGTGATCCGGGAGCGCACTGGATGGGCTTCAGCCGACCTGTCGCGGGAGTCTGGGGTTTCGGCGCCGTATCTGTCCCAACTCGAAAACGGCGACCGCTGGCCCAACCCGCGCGTGACCAAGAAGCTGGCCGACGCCTTGCGGGTGCCAGTCTCAGTCCTGGAGCGACCGGCTTCTGAGAAGGACGTGGCCTAGATGGGCGCCGCCGACGAACGTCAGCAGTCCGCCGTGGTGAATGGCGTCATCCCCGACACCGGCGCCCCGTCTGGCACCTTCACTGCGTTGGAGCGCACTACCCCGATCGTGCAGCGTGCAGACGATGGCACCCCGACTACGACGTCGATGCGCGTCGCCAATGGCACGAAGAACGAGCACGCCTCGGTGCTGCGGCTCATCCGCGACAACATCGCCGACTTCGAGGAGTTCGGCTTGGTCGGATTTGAAATCCAACCAAGGCCGGCCGGTCAGCATGGCGGCGGTGATGTTCAGATCGCGATCCTCAATGAGGAGCACGCGACCCTGTTGCTGACCTACATGCGGAACAACGCGGTGGTGAAGGACTTCAAGAAGCGGTTGGTCCGCGAGTTCTCCGCGCTGCGTCGCGCTGCCACGCCTCAGACCCGCGAGGAGCGGTTTGCACTAGCGCTCGCCGAGGCCGGCCAGATGCTTGCTGAAAAGGACGAGCAGATCGCCGCGATCACCACGGAGAAGAAGTGCCTCGAAGCTGCGATCGAGCGGGACGCCCCGCTGGTCGCCAAGGCTGAGGCGCACACCGGCTCAGACTCCGATGTGCACCGGCAGGAGTTCGCCCGCGAGGTCCAGGCCTGGGGTGCGAAGCAGAACGTCGAGATCCGGCAGGCCGACGTGATGCGGTTCCTCGGCCACATCGGGTTGTTCATCCGCGGGGAACGTTCCGACACCGGCCACGCGACTGCCGAGGCGCAGCGCCGCGGGCTGTCGTTCACCCACAAAGACACCGCGAAGAACGGCTACGCCTACGCGGTGGGGAAGCTGACCCCGGCCGGCCAGGACTACGCCTGGAAGCGGATCACCAAGTACGTCGCCGAGCACGGCACCCTTCAGTTGCCGCGCGAGCTGCGGGGCGGTGATTCGGCGTGAAGTTCTCCGGCGAGTACCTGTACCGGGTGCGGATCGTCTCCTACCCGAAGGGGTCGTGGGAGCAGATCGGCGACCCCGAGGCCGACATGTGGATGCCTACCCCCGGGTGGCGGCCGCCGGGGTGGCGCCCGCAGGGTGACTACGTCCGGTTGCACGGCACCGACGAGTTCGTGTGGCCCACCACTACGCACGTGTGGGGGAGTTACGCGACGGCGAAGAAGCGGGCCGACCTCATTGAGTCGTTCGGGGCGACAGCCGTGGTCGAGAGGTCGAGCCGGATCATCTGGCCTGAACCTGAGGCGCCGGAGGTTGCGGCATGACCATCGTCACGCACAGCCTCGAAGAGTCGGCAGCGCTGATCTGCGGCGCCGACGAGCACGGAAACCCGCTACCGGGGAAGGTGCAGTGGCTGTCGCTGCAGCTGCGCAACGGGAAACTGCCCGGTTACAAGTCGGGCAGGAAGTGGCGGATGACCGACGAGCACATCGCCGAGGCCATCAAAGCTCTGGAGCCGCAGCGCATGTCGATACCTGACATTCCCGGCGTCCAAGGCATGACCCCGACATCGCGAAGGCGGTTGGCGGGATGAGCCCGCCGACAGCTGTCGCGACCAACCAACCCGGTGGTACCACAACAGGCCGAACGGCCCTCACCGGCAAGCACCTCGAATTGATGGTGCGCGCTGCGCACACAGCCCTCAGGGAGTGCGAGGTGGTGATCTCGCCGTCGAAGGTGAACCGCCTGGTGCGTCGCTTCGCGAAGGCGATCGGCCGGCAGGGCATGACGTTTCACGAGTTCCTATCCGACGAGGCGAACCTGTCACCGCGGCAGCGTGTCCAGCTTGTGGCGAACCCAGACCTGGCTCGTGCGATCGCCTACCTGGATCCGGTGGGGGAGACCGCGGTGAACCGGGTCATGAGGCAGCGCGGCTGGTAATGGGCGACGCCGTGGGGGTGGATCGGCGGACCAGGCGACTGGAAGCGAAGATCACCCGCTCGGACTGTGCGCTGCCCGAGATCGATGGGTGGCGGCTGTCCTGCCACGCGGCGGCACGCATGGTTGCGCGCCGCATCGAGATCGACTGGGTGCGTGAGGCTCTCACGCGACCTGGCCGGCCGAACCATCCGTCCGGCACTAGGAAGCACGTCGGTGACATGGCGATGTGTGTGGTGTCGGAGAAAGCGAAGGTCATCGTGACCGTGGGTTTCGGCTCACGCAACGGGGACCCCCGCCAGTAACTGATCGCGTCGCCTGCGGCCCACTGGTGCGCCCGGCGACTACCCGGCCGGGGTGAGACTCGCCCCCGTGTTTCCCCCGGCCGGGGACCCAAGAGTTTGGGCGGCCACCCGCTGGAACGAGTGGCCGCCAGAGACATCGAACGAACAGAGAGGAAATCCGATGTCAGATCAGGATGATATCCAAGGCAGCTTCATGGTGCACGCGGCGTTATCTGGTGAACCGCTCATCTTCATCCGGGATGAAGGTGCTCGGCTGCAGATCTACCCGTTCGGCGGGTTCGACGCATGCATGTTCATCAGCCCCGCCGACTGGCGGAAACTGAATAAGAAGGTGGAGGCCGCTATTAGCGCCGGCGTGAAGGCGCGCGTGGGCGAGGCTGTCGCCACTGACATGGCCGACCCGATCGTTGCCGCCTCACCCGTGCTGCATTCCTACCTGGCATGCGAGGGCATCGAGGTTCGGTCATGAGGCCTCGCCGAGCTCGGGCAGTCAACCGCGCCCTGATCGCCATGGCAGCTGGGTGGCTCATGGCAGCTGGCGTGTCGGTCGCCGAGTCCGACGCGCAGACGGCAGTCATGGCCGGCAGTTTCGGTGCCGGCCCGAACTACCGCACCTTGCAGGTGTGCCCGTGTGAGCGGTTGCGGTTCAACACGTTGCCGGTGTCGTCGAAGTCGGCGCAGCGGGCGATTACACGCTGGGCCGCCACACCCGCAGCTGAGGTGAAGTCGGCTGCGGTGCCAGGCTCGGGGCGGGTGCTGTTCGCCTATTCGCTGTCCGCTGACGGCGCGCTGGGGTGGGTGTGGTCGAACCCGGAGCAGGCGCGGCAGGTCGAGGTGTGGCTGCTGGGCTCGCTGAACACGGTCGGCAACGGCAACAAGGGCCGTAACCGCGCCGACGGGCAGGTGCTGCCCGATGGTGACTGGTCGAACGTGACGACGGTCGTCAAGCAGTACGACATTGTGGCTGACGCCCCGCATGATCGGTCGAACTGGCTGGCCGTGGCGAATGCGTCTCTCGCGGTTCACATGTTCGGCTACAACGGCCTGGACTTGACCGCCCCGGACTCGGTCTACGTGGACCCGCGCACCGGCGCCCGGACGTTGTATTTCCGCACCGATGTGTTGCCGATCCTCCGCTGGCGCGCGTGGTTCACCTCGCCGGAACGCATGGCCGAGCTCGACGCGAAGTATCGCCCGATCATCGAGGCCGCGTACGACCGGCCCGTCACGATGGAACCGAAAACGCAAGTGCAGGAGACGAAGACATGGACCGAACCGGACTCACGATCGGCCGCACCGCGAAATTCCGAATCGGAACCTGCGTTCACCGCAACTTCTGTCCGTACGCCGGATGGCCAGGACGAACCTGGCACATCTACGGAGTCCCGCAAGGCGAACCTCTCGGAACGTTCCGAACAGGCGCAGAAGCTCACGCGCGATTCGCGCAAGGACTCTGACCGTTCTGATGATCGTCGGCGTCCCCACCGGGCGGAACGAGGTGCGCGGTGAGCGACATGTCCCGGGCCGCGTGCGTCGAAGCGCCCGACGCGGAAATGTTCTTCGACTCGACTCGCTACGGCGATGCCTTGACCTACTGCGTGCGCTGCCCCGTCATCGACGCGCGCGCCCAGCTGCGGCGGGGCCGCAACCCCGGGGTGTGGGGTGGGGTCGCCTACGACGAGGACGGCCTGGTCGTCAACAGGACATGGTCACGCCACGGCACGGAGAGCGGCTACAACGCCCACCGGCGCCGCGGTGAAACCCCATGCCGGGCATGCAAGGCGGCGGCGAGCAGAGCGTCAAACCAGCGGCACCAACGCAGGCAGGCCATGGCGGTATGAGCAGGAGGACCTCGGAGCGCACCCTGATGCGCCGCGAACGCATCGTCGAACTCACCCGCAACGGCTGCTCCGCCCGTGAAATCGCCTCAATCCTGGGAATCACCCGCAGGACCGTGGTTCGGGTCCGGGAGGCGACCGGCACCTCCCAACCGGTAGCCGGGGTTCCGCTGACAGCCGACCAGGTTCGGCAGGCCGAACGGCTCCTCGACGACGGCTGCTCGATCAGCGAAGCCGCCCGCACGATCGGCTGCTCCTACCACACACTGCACCGCCGCTTCCCGGACCGGGTGTGGACCCGAGAACAGTGCGTCGAGCACGCGGCCATGTTGATGCGGTGGCGCCACATGTTCGACCGGGACTCGTTGCCGCACAACTATCGGAGGGTGTCATGACAACCATCCGTGCCGCGCTGGTTGTGTCCGGGATCGGCGCGGTGGTGTGGGCGTTGCTGTTGTCGTTCATCGCGTCGTGGTTCTGCCTTCTTGCAGTCGTCGGTGCCCTGCTCATCATCGCCGCCTACTGGCCGGGCGGTGACCCCGACTGTGGTTTCGACACGACGGTGTTTGGGCCGTCGGCCGACGACCGCTGCCGATGCGGCCACTACCTGGCCGTGCCGGGCGGGCGTGGCCACGGCGGAGATCCACACGGCAAGTGCAAGCACGCCGCGTGCGGCTGCACCCGATTCCGCCAAGACATCCACCGCCCGATCCCGAGTGAACCGCCAGGAGGCGCATTGTGAGCAAACAGCAGAGAGAAGCCGCGACGCTTCTGGCGTTGTGCGTGGCCCAACGCCACGCTCTCGAAGACCTTGAGAAAGAGGCCAAGGCGATCGTCGACTGCACCTACGGCGAGGAGAAGGTGTGCGGCGTCGTTGACGGCGTGGTGGTCGGCACTACCGGCCGCTATGAGCGCCGCCCGAACGAACCGTTCACTGTCCTCGACGAGGCGGGGTTCGTGGACTGGGTGAAGGCGCGCTACCCGACCGAGGTGGTGGAGGTGGTGCGGCCCGCGTTCCTGAAGGTGCTCGCCGAGCGGTCGGAGAAGCACGGTGTCCTCGTCGACGACGACGGCGAAGTGTGCGACGCCGTCAAATTGAACGATCCGATCGTGTCGGTGCGCACCTATGTGAAACGCACCGACGAAGCGCAGGCAATCTTCACGGTCCTGCAACAGTTCCCGCTCGCTGTCGTGGCTGACAGGATCCGTGAGCTCGCCGCAGAGGTCGACTGATGCGCCCCAAGACACCACCGCGGATCTGGACCGACGACGATGGGCGCGAGCATCGAACAATGACCGTGCAGCGATGCTGCAACGGCTGCCGCCGAGAGATCGGTGATGTCACCGCTGAGGAGATCGAGCGCGCTGTCGCCGGCTTGCCACTGCTCGACGTGCGAGACGAATGCCCCTGGTGCGCAACATTCCTCGCGGAGGCGGCCAGCTGATGAGCGGCGTGACGATCTCCTTCAAGCCGGCGACACGCGAGGCCTCCCATGCGCGCATCGCACTGTCGGGGCCATCCGGGTCCGGGAAGACGTACACCGCGCTCACCCTGGCTGCCGCGCTTGCTGACCGGTTCGCTGTGATCGACACCGAACGTGGGTCCGCCTCTAAGTACGTCGGATTGAATGGATGGCAGTTCGGCACCGTGCAACCCGACAGCTTCTCCCCGCTGTCGCTGGTTGACACTCTCGGCGTGGCTGCCGGCGCCGAGTACGGCTGCGTCGTCGTCGATTCCCTGTCGCACTACTGGATGGGTGTCGACGGCATGCTGGAGCAGGCCGACCGCCGCGCGAAGGGCGGCAACAGCTTCTCCGGATGGAAAGAGGTTCGGCCGGAGGAGCGCCGCATGATCGACGCCCTGGTGGCCTACCCGGGCCACGTCATCGTCACCATGCGTTCGAAGACCGAGTACGTCATCGAGGAGAACGAGCGCGGTAAGAAGGTGCCCCGCAAGGTCGGCCTGAAACCCGAGCAGCGCGAAGGAATCGAGTACGAGTTCGACGTCGTCGGAGACCTGGACCACGACAACACGCTGACGGTGGTGAAGTCCCGTATCCACACTCTCACCAAGGCTGTGATTCCCATGCCCGGTGAGGATTTGGCGGCGACGATCGCGGAGTGGTTGGCGAACGGCGAGAAGGTCCCGACGGTGGCCGAGTACCGCAAGCGCGCGCTCGCGCTGACGGATCTTTCTGAGCTGAAGGCCCTCTACGACGAGGTGATCGGGCATCGGATGGGGTCGGCGCCGACCATCGACGCCGAGAACCAGCCGACGCTGCTGGCTGAGCTGATCGAGGACCGCGCCCGCTGGCTCCGTCGTGCACCGCAGTAGGCGGCATCATGACCGAACGCCAAGGCTCCCTGATGCGGTGGATGGCTGACTGCGGTCACTGGATGGTCGTCTACTCGCTGGAGCCCACACCCAGCTGTTGCCCGGACTGCGCAGACGCGATGCGAGATGCGATCATTCACGCATTCGATCAGAGCGCGCCGTGGATCGAAATCGAGGGCCCGGGCGACTTCGACGAATGGTTCGCTGACTCGGGACTGGACGAGCTCCCCGCCGATCTGCGGCGGCAGCTGGCCGCGGCGTGCGAGAAGTTCGAAGAGGCGCGGCGGCTGGCCGAGGAAGCAGCCGATGTGTGCAGCACGGCTGCGCGTGACGCGATGCGCGCGCTCGACAAGTGGGTGCCTAGCGCGGAGCGGCTCACCATGCCGGAGGCGATAGATGCCTAAGCCCAGGATGATCGGCCCCAAGCCGCCATGCACCGTCGACGGGTGCTTGAAGGTTGCCGTTGCACGCGGGTACTGCGGCGCTCATTGGGCGCTGTGGAGGAAGTACGGCACCCCGAATGGCCGACCAAAGCATGAGGTATGCGTGGTCGAAAACTGTGATAGCTCCGTACGGAGCACCTACAGCGAGCACTGCGAACTGCACTACTACCGTCTCCGACGCTCCGGCACCGTCGCCGAACCCGAGTACATCTCAGGTCACTGCGAAATCGATGGCTGCGAAGCTGATGCCACCACTAACCGTGCTGCTATCGACGGCCAAAAGATGTATCTGTGCCGGCTGCACTACCTGCGTATTCAAAAACGCGGAGACGCATCCTTTGAATGCCGCGGCGAGAACAGTCCCAACTGGACTGGCTCGGAGGCCAGTTCGGGTGCGGTGCATTATCGAGTGAGGAAGGCGCGCGGTCCGGCTGCTAGCTGGAGCTGTGTCGACTGCGCTCGCCCCGCAGAGCATTGGTCCGACGACCATATGGACCCCAACGAAAAGTCAGACCCTGAAGAGGGGCCGTACAGCCTCGACATCGACCACTACTTTCCCCGCTGCGTCCGCTGCCATAAGCGGTTCGATCTGGACTACCTCGCGCGAATCGAGGTGGCTTCATGAGGGAACGCGAATGCCGTCCCATCGTGAATGGGCGAGCCGATGGACTCTGCGAACGTTGCGGGCACCCTGGCAGGCTCACACTGCACCATCGTGTGAAGCGGTCCCAGGGGGGACCGTGGACTCCGCAGAACTGCGTGATGTTGTGCGGTCACGGAACACTCGGATGTCACGGATGGGTTGAGCACAACCCCAACGCTGCTGCCGACGAAGGCTTCCACGTACGTCCCTGGAACTCACCAGCAGAGGTGCCCGTCTTGTACCGCGGGCGTTGGGTGCTGCTGGACGACCTCGGCGACACCTACCGCATCCCCACCCCGGCCGGTGGTGTGGCGTGACACAACCCGACATGCCCGCCGCCGCGGTCGAGCTGCGCACCCTGTGCAACGACCGCATCGCCTCCTACAAGGCATTCAACGGCACCAAGCAGATCCTTCCGCCGCTCGTCTCCGTCGACGCGGTCCTCCACATCCTCAGAAAGCACGGAATGTAAATGACGAATCTCACCGCCAAGCAGAAATCCTGGGACGAAACGAAGGCCGCCCAGCGCCAGGAACGTCGCCGGCCGATGTTGCCCAACGTGCTGGTCGGTTTGGCTGCCGACACGCCCCGGACTGGCAGCTTCTACCGCGACCCCCGTAAGGGCAGGGGTGTCCGGACACCGGTCATGCCGCGGTCGCGGCCCCGCGGCCAGTGCACCGAGTGCCCGCACGGCTGGAAGCACCACAGCAAGTCCGGTAACTGCCGACTCAGGTGCGCGTGCTCGCAGGGGTCGCATCGATGAACTATCCACCCGGCATGACGCTGCGGCCCCTCGACGGCTGGCCGACAGAGTTCACCCGCTCGCGGCGCGACGCACCGTTCCGGTCGACGTTCACCTCCACGATCGAGCTGCTCGACCGAGAGCTGCGTCAACTCGACCCGAAGGACCGGCACTACCCGCCGTCAGTGCTGCAGCTCGCCCTGCGGGAACGCGACTTCCGGATCGATGGGATGCCGCGGGCGAACTCCTACCCGGAGCACCCCGGCGTCATCCTGAACATTGAGCCGCGCAACAAGCCGGCCATGTCGTTCCCGTGCGACACCTTCACCGACTGGAGGGACAACCTGCGCGCTATTGCGCTCACGCTTGAGGCGCTGCGCAAGATGGACCGGTACGGCACCACCAACACCGGTCAGCAGTACCGCGGCTGGCAGGCCCTCCCTGAGAAGAGCTCGGTTCGGGCGTTCACCGTCGACGACGCCGAGCAGTTCCTCCGCTCCCTAGCCGGCGAGGAGGGTGCTGGCCTGGACATCGGCACGGTGCAGCAGGCGTACCGCCGCGCCGCCCGGGTCACCCACCCTGATCACAACGGCGGCGACCGCACACGCTGGAACCTCGTCGAGGCAGCAGCCGGTGTGCTGCGGGCAGCAGGGAAGCTGGCATGACCGAGTTCATCTGCAATCGTTGCCAGAAGCCGAAGGCCTGCACGCCTCGACGGGGTATGTGCCCAGCCTGCTATATGGCGTGGCACACCCGCCAGCACGCTTACGGTCGATTCGTCAGCGAGTTCGTTGACGCCGAGCCCGTGCGGCAGCACGTCGCGATGCTCATGGGTTCGGGGCTGACGGTGCGCTACATCGCCTCGGCGGCGGACGTCACGCGCAAGGCGGTGACCCAGCTGTACGCCGGACGCAAAGGCAAAGCGCTTCAACGGATGTCGGCGGCCAACGCTGAGAAGCTGCTGGCAGTCCAGCCGGCGACCGTCCCTCACGCTGCGGCCGCCGATCACCAGCCCGTCGGCGCGCTGGGCACCCGCCGGCGCCTACAAGCGCTTGTGGCGTTCGGCTACACCGGGGAAGACCTAGCGCAGCGGCTCAGCCTCACAACGACGACCCTCAGCGCGATCCTGACCGGACGCAGGGACAGCGTTCTGGCAGTCACCGCGCGCGCTGTCGAGAAGCTCTTCAGCCAGCTTCAAACCACACCTGGCCGGTCCCAGCGGGCACGTAACCGCGGCACAGCCAACGGGTGGCCGGTTCCCCTGGCGTGGGACGAAGACACCATCGACCACCCCGCCGCGACGCCGGCACATGTGCCCGCTGCCGGGGTGCCCTTCCTGGAAACCTACAGCGAGCTTCGCGACGAGTTGCGACTGCCTGACTGGCAGATAGCGAGACGGCTCGGCATCAAGCTGTCGTCATTGGAGCGGCGGCTGGATCGGCACGGACGATCAGTCAGCCCTGAGCTTCGCGCGTTGGCGCGTGAAGAGCGTTCTCGACAGTCGGTGGCGTCGTGACCACCTATTCGGAGTTTCTCACTCGCAAGGTGCAGTTCGACCGTGCATACGGCCACGCGGCTGGGGCGCTGCATTCGAGCCTGAAGCCCCACCAACGAGACATTGTCACGTGGGCGGTGCAGGGCGGCCGGCGTGCCGTTTTCGCGCAGTTCGGCCTCGGCAAGACCCGCATGCAGTTGGAGATCATCCGCCAGTCGATCCAGTTCCGCGGCGCGCGCGGCCTGATCGTCTGCCCACTCGGGGTGCGCGGCGAGTTCCGCCGCGACGCCGAAGCAATCGGCATGAACACGAAGTTCGTCAGGTCCCCCAGCGAGCTGAGCGACACCGGCGTCTACATCACGAACTACGAGACGATCCGTGACGGAAAGCTCGACCCCAACCTGTTCGCCGCGGTCAGCCTCGACGAAGCCGGAGTACTGCGGTCCTACGGGTCGAAGACCTACCAGACGTTCCTGCAGCTGTTCTCACGCGTGCCCTACCGGTATGTCGCCACCGCCACGCCGTCACCGAACCGGTACAAGGAGCTGATCCACTACGCAGGATTCCTCGGCGTGATGGACACCGGCGCCGCGCTGACCCGCTGGTTCCAGCGCGATTCGACGAAGGCCAACAACCTCACCCTGTATCCGCACAAGGCTGAGGAGTTCCACCATTGGCTGTCGACGTGGGCTGTGTTCCTCAACCGGCCGAGCGATCTTGGCTACTCCGACGAGGGCTACGAGCTGCCGGACATGGCCATCGAGTATCACGAGGTCGACGTCGACCATTCAGACACTCCGTCTGATCGTGATGGGCAGGGGTTCCTTTACCGTGGCGGCGCGCTCGGCGTGAAAGACGTCGCTCGCGAGAAACGTGACAGCTTGTCCAGTCGAGTGTCGGAGATGGAACGGATAATCCTGGCTTATGCCCGACGAGGAGACGCGCAAGGCGAAGGCCAGAGCGTATGCGCGGGATGCGAAGCGTGCCGACGACAACCCGGATCTGTTGCGAAAGGCCCTGGACTACTTGATCAGATCATCATCTGGGTTGAACTCAACGACGAACAACGAGCAGTCGAGCGCAAGCTAGACGACCTCGGGATCAGTTACTCCTCGATCCACGGTTCACTTTCGATCGAGGAATGCGAGCGACGCCTCGAGATGTGGCGTGACCGCGAGACCGTAGCGTTGATCGGCAAGCCGGTCATGCTCGGCCAAGGCATGAACCTGCAGCAGTGCAATAAGGCGATCTACCTGGGCGTCTCGTACAAATTTCACGACTTCATTCAAAGCCAGCACCGCATCCAGCGGTACGGGCAGACCCGCACCTGCCGCACCCACATCATCCATGCCGAATCGGAACGTGAAGTCGTGCGTGCTCTGCGGGACAAGTGGACCCAGCACAAGGAGTTGAACCATCGAATGACCGAGATCGTGAAAGAGGTTGGGCTGCGGCCCGCCGACGTCGTCGACGTGTTGAAGCGGTCCATCGGTGTTGAACGAATCGAAGCGTCGGGGGACGGGTGGCTGGCCGCCAACAACGACTGTGTCCCCGAAACCCGCGACATGGAAGGCGATTCGGTAGACCTGATCGTCACCAGCATCCCGTTCGCCAACCACTACGAGTACACACCCGCCGTCGAAGACTTCGGGCACACCGACAACAACGACCACTTCTGGCGTCAGATGGACTACCTCAGCCCGCAACTGCTGCGGATCCTCAAACCCGGGCGCATCTACTGCTGCCACGTCAAGGACCGAATCCTGTTCGGCAACGTCACCGGCGCCGGCGTCCCCACCGTGTCACCCTTCCACGCCGAGGCGATCTTCCACGCCCAAGAGCACGGATTCGACTACCTCGGCATGATCACCGTCGTCACTGACGTCGTACGGGAGAACAACCAGACCTACCGGCTGGGATGGTCGGAGCAGTGCAAGGACGCCACCAAGATGGGTGTCGGCTCTCCGGAGTACATTCTGCTGTTCCACAAGCCGCAGAGCGACCGGTCTAAGGGCTACGCCGACACCCCGGTCACGAAGGACAAAGCGATCTACACGCGGGCCCGGTGGCAGATCGACGCGCACGCGTTCTGGCGGTCCTCCGGTAACCGGCTGCTGACCACCGACGAGCTCGCCCAGCTGCCCGCCGATCAGCTGTCACGCATCTTCACCGAGCAGACGCTGCGCGAGGTGTACGACTACGAATCCCACGTCCGGATCGGGGAGCATCTCGACGGCCGCGGCGCCCTACCGGCCACGTTCATGAGCTTGGCGCCCGGGTCGTGGTCACCGGAGGTGTGGCACGACATCAACCGCATGCTCACCCTGAACACCACCCAATCCCAACGCGCACAACAGATGCACGTGTGCCTTGCCCGCGACTCACTGGTGCTGACGAGGGGCGGGTACAAACCGATCCAGCAGGTCGGCACCGGTGAGCTTGTGCTGACCCACAGAGGCCGCTGGCGTCCCGTGCTGGCTGTGCAGAACACCGGTGTTAGGCCGGTCGTCAACCTGCGCGCCCATGGTGTTCCTCACGCTGTCATGACGCCTGATCACAAGGTCTGGACCCGAGATCCCAGGGCATACGCGCGTGAATCGGACTACCTGCGAAAGGTGAACCCAGACTGGGCTGAAGCGGCGCAGACAGTAGGTGCCTATGTCAACAAGAAGCTCGCACCCGAGGAACATCCGTCGACGTCTGACCGACGCGTCTGGTGGACCGTCGGCCGATGGCTCGCTGACGGCCACATCGACGCCCGCGGCTGCGTGATCCTCTCCTGCGGGGCACACGAGGTCGACGACCTATCGGCCCGCCTCGGACCATTCGTTGGCAGGACGTTCCGCCCGACGAGCAGCGGCGCCGCGCGCCAAGTTCAACTCCACGACCCAGATCGTGCGCTCCGCAACATCCTGAAGACCTGCGGGCACGGCGCTGCCAACAAGCACCTGCCGCAGGAGGCCTACACACTCCCCGCCGCCGAAGCGGCCGCCATCCTCGACGGCTACCTCTCCGGTGACGGACACTATCGGCCGGACCGGCGCAGGTGGATGGCCAGCAGCGTGTCCAGGGAGCTGATGCTCGGCGTCGCATACCTCGCGCAACGTGTGCACGGCGCAGTGGCAAGCGTCTACCCCGGGCGCCCGGATCGCGACGGCACGATCCTCGGCCGCCAGGTCCGAATGCGCCAGGAATGGGGCCTGTCCTTCGACTTGCCGGACGAGTCTCGACGCAAGCACCCCCACGTTCTCGACGACGGCGCCTGGATGCGCGTCCGGAGCGCCGAACCAGTCGGCGAGGTTGAGACTTGGAATCTGCGTGTGGCGGAGGATGAGTCGTACCACGCCGACGGGATGGTCGTGAAGAACTGTCCCCTGCAGTTCGACATCGTTGACCGGCTCATCAACCGCTTCTCCAACCCCGGCGAGTTGGTGTTCGACCCGTTCGGCGGGCTGATGACTGTGCCCGTCCGGGCACTGAAGCTCGGCCGCCGCGGCCGTGCAGTCGAACTGAACCCCGGCTACTTCCTCGACGGCGTCAAGTACCTGCAGGCCGAGGAACACCGCCGCGACATGCCCAGCCTGTTCGACATCGACTCTGAGGTGGTCGCCTGATGATCTCATTCGACGTGCATCTCAATGACCGCCAGGTCGGGCAGGTCACGATCCACCGATTGGAGGGCGCCAGCCACCCCTCCAATGTGAACACCTATGAGGCGACGTTCGAGTGGGTCGAACTGGACGGCGCAGCCCAGCGCCGCCATGTCACGTTTACCCACACCTACGGCGATCCGTGGCCAGCCATGCTGCACGCCGCGCTCGACGCACTTCGGCTCAGCGGCGTGGTGCGCTGATGTCCCTACCGATCACGCATCACGGGGAGGCGACGTCGCCGGCGGACGCCGCGCGGGTCCTGGCGGACTGGCTGGCCGCTCACACCTACCGGTGGCTGTCGGAGGCGGATCTGCAGGCCGCGATGCGTGACGTGCTGTCGGAGAGGTTTTTCACGGACCGGGAGAAACCTCTGTCCCGCCGTGACCGGCCCGACTTCCTCGTCACCGTCGGGGAGTTCACCGTCGCAGTCGAGGTGAAGGTGAAAGCTCCACGCGCGGTGGTGATCCGCCAGCTCGGCCGCTACGCCGAGCACGAATCGGTGGACGCGATCGTGTTCGCCTCCGGGCGCCGGTCCCTCGTCCCGGCCATTCCCGCCGTGATTCACGGCAAGCCTGTCGTGTCGGTGTTCGTTGGGTCGGTGGCGCTGTGAAGCGGGTCGCAGGCACCATCGACTACGGCAGCACCGGCACCCGCCGGGCGTGGAGGATCATCGCCGAGCCGGACATCATGATCCGGCTCAAACGGCTGATCCCCGGCGTGAAGCATTCAGCGGCAGCCCTGTTCGTCTCCGACACCGAGGAGATGGCGCAGGAACTCGAATGGATTCTGCACCGCTGGGAATTCGTCATGACCGACGAGGCCCGCGCCCTCCTCGCTCAGCGTGCGGCAGCCGCGGCGGCGCGGGAGGAACTCGTCCAAGGTGTGCTGGCCGGTACCCGCACACCCCGCGGGCAGGAGTGGATCGAATCCGCTCTGCCGCTGCGCGACTACCAGCGCACCGCCACCGACCTCGTCCACGCCACCGGCTCCACCCTCGTCGTCGACGAACTCGGCCTCGGCAAAACACTGATGTCGCTGGCGTTGCTCGAAAACCCCGCCCGCCGGCCCGGTGTGGCGGTCACCCTCACCGGGTTGGGTGGGCAGTGGCTGCGGGAGTTACGCAAGTTCTACCCGACGTTGCGCGGCCACGAGGTCCGCTCCACCAAGGTGGAGAAGGAACTACCCCGCCTCCTGTCCGATGGGCAGCTCGACGTCGACCTGATTCTCCTGAACTACGCGAAACTGTGGGCGTGGGGACCGGTCCTGGCCGATCACGTCAACACCGTCATCTTCGACGAGATCCAGGAACTGCGCCGCGCCGAGTCCCTCAAGTACGAGGGCGCTCAAGCGTTGATCTCGAAAGGCGCTGTCACAGCCGGGCTGTCGGCCACACCGATCTACAACTTCGGCGGCGAAATGTACTCCGTCATGAACATCCTGCGCCCGGGTTGTTTGGGCACCAGGGAGGAGTTCCTTCGTGAGTGGGCGGGCGGGTGGAGTAACGACCACAACGGGAAGGTGCGGGTCCGCAACCCCGAAGCGTTGCGGGCGCATTTGAAGTCGCAGGGCCTGTTCCTGCGCCGCACCCGCGAGGACGTCGGCATCGAACTCCCCGCGATCGAGACGATCGAACAGCAAGTCCCCTCAGACCAGAAACGCCTCAGCGAACTGTCGGGCAACGCCGTGGAGATGGCACGCTTGATCCTGTCGCAGGACGCCACCAACAGCCAGAAGTGGCAGTCCGCTGGGGAACTGGACTGGCGGCTCCGCCAAGCCACCGGCGTGTCGAAGGCGCCGTTCGTCGCTGACTTCGTGCGACTGCTGCTCGAATCACAGGACAAGGTGCTGCTGTTTGGTTGGCATCGCGACGTTTACAGCATCTGGATGGAGCGGCTGCGGGAGCACCGCCCCGTCCTGTACAGCGGCACCGAATCGCCGAAGCAGAAAGCCGAAGCGTTCGAACGGTTCACCAAAGGCGATTCCCGTGTCCTGATCATGTCGCTGCGCTCCGGAGCCGGTCTCGACGGGTTGCAGGACGTGTGCTCCACCCTCGTGTTCGGTGAGCTGGACTGGTCACCAGGCGTGCACCGGCAGGCCATCGGCCGGCTCGGCCGACCCGGACAGAAACATGGTGTGCTGGCCTACTTCTGCGTCACCAACGACGGCTCCGACCCGGTCATCTTGGACACCCTGAACATCAAACGGATGGAGTCCGACCGGCTCATCGAACCGGAAGTCGGCACCGTCGCCACCGCCACACCGGCGCAATCACACCAGCACATCAAACGGTTGGCCGCTGCGCTGATCGAGCGGACGGAGAAGTCAGCATGAAGGCCTTGTCGCGATTCTTCTACCGGGGTGCGCACCGCGCCAAGCAGTTCAGCATCCGTGTCGCCGACATCAAGGACCGCCTGGACCAGGAGCCCGTCGGCAAGATCGGTGCCTGGACGGTTCTCGGCGACGGCACCCTGGTCATCCCAAACATCACCATCCGGTTCCCCAGCGCGCCGGAGGCGGAGCGCGGCGTCGTGATGCTCGCCCCTCCGGGCGGCGTCTCCAGCTTCCCCGCGTTGGTGGGCGATGACTGATCCGCGTATCCGGCTGCTGTTCACCCCGAAGGAACTCGCGGCCCTCGGCCGGTGCACCAGCTGTGGTTGGCACCCACCGACCCAGTTTCATCACCCGGACTGCCCGGAGGCTGAAGCCAGGAAGGACACAGCGTAGTGGCCAACGCAGGCGCACTCATCAACGAGGGACTCTGGCGGAAGGACAAAGAATTCCAGAAGGTGCCTCGCCTCGCGCAATGCACGTTCTGCCAGGTGCTTTCAGGTAAGGACCTGGACACCGCCGGAGTCATGACCTTCCACCTGGACCTGCTCGCCAAAGGCTGCGACGAATTGACAGTCGAGCAGCTCAAGGAGGACTTCGCCGCTCTCGAAGATCGACGCTTCCTGTTCGTCGACTACGACACCGACGAACTGTTCATCCGGTCGTATGTCCGCCTGGTGAGCGTGAAGAACCGCAACTCGTGGCTGTCGGTTCCGAAGAACGCCCGGATGGTGGCGTCGGAGAAGATCCGGCACGAGCTGGCCATGGAGTTGCGGCGGCTGAAGCGAAAAGACGCGACCGAACTCGCCGACGAAATAGACCCGGTCCCAACCCCGTCTGGACCGGGTGGAAACCCCGTCGAGACCACGTCTCAACCAGGTACCCCGTCGGAACCCCGTCGGGACGGGGACAGTCAAGTACTAGTCCCAGTCCTAGTGTCACCTTCCGTAGTTGGTTCTGTTGGTGTGCAGCGCGCGCGCCCGAACTGCTCCAAACACGAAACCGACGCCGACGAGAATTGCCGCGCCTGCATGCGCCGCCGACTCTGGGACGAAGAGCACGCAGCCGACGAGCTGGAACGCCAACGCGACAAACGCGCCGCCGTGGCCAGCGCCCTACAGGCAGCGATCGACGCCTGCCGTGAGTGCGACGAAGAGGGCTGGCGCTACGACGATCGTGCAGTCAAGTGCACACACCCGGCGGTGGCCCATGGCTGACATCAAGTGCGAGCGGTGCCGACTCCGGATCACCGAGGGCCAGTTCTACATCGAGGCGCGGAAGCGCGCTGGGGCGCCGTTCATAGCTCCGAGGCCGGGAATCGACAACGGGCTGAACTTGGACCCGATCACCTACCTGCACATTCCGTCGTGCGACGTCTACCAGGAGGCCAATCATGGCTGAGCAGTGCGATCGTCACGCGTTCGGTGGTGGCCGGTGTGAGCTCGACGCTGGCCACGACGGCAAGCACTACCGGGCCTGGCCTGACCGTGACGGCGGATTCGAGTGGACCGACAAGTCCCAAGCAGAGCTGGTCGACCGCTACAGCTCGAGGTTCGACTGATGCCCACCTACCCGACCGGGCCCGGATCACACCGCCGCGGGCGGGGCCCGGTCATCGAAGCCTACGCCGACACAGGGGCCCTGGACCGGCCCTGCCCGCACCCCCCGGTCGGGTGCGGCGCTGCCGTGGGCGAGTTCTGCACCCAGCCCACCGACGACATCCGACCTGACCCAATTCCGCGCGCGATCCCGTGCGTGGCCCGCACCCGCGAAGGAGAACACGATGACAGGCCCTGAGAGGTCCCCGAGAGCTGCGGCGGGCACAACCACCCGTGCGAGGCAGGAACTGGCGGCCCCGGACTATCTGGCCGCGATAGCGCATGCACTGGTGTCGATCGCCGAGACGCTGGCGCGCCACGGGGCGACCGTTCCTGCGCCTCCACCACTCAGGAGCGGACTCGACGGCATCGAGGTCGTCAAGTCTCTCGGAGTGCCCCACAGAGACCGGCAGTGGATCGGAATGGACGGGATCTGCTGGCGATGGCGCGAAGACGACCAGGCTTGGGCCAGCTTCGACAACCGCTCCGAGCGGCGGCGCCAAGACCCAACCGGGCGTGGCCCGTTCGTCGAGATCAGCATGCGCTCATGAGTGACGGTCCGGACGAGTTGAGCATCATGCGTGCCAGGCGGCAGAACCGCGACACCGAGCAGGCCGTCGAGGAGGCGAGCTGGCCGCGCATCGAGTCGACTCTCGACGCCCTGGTCGCCGACTACCGCCGCCACGACGGGACGAGGGGTTTGCGCGGCTGGCATTACCGCCACTACATGAAGGCCGGCACGGTGAAAACCCTCGCGGCCCTGCTTGCAATCGCTGTTCAGCGGCTCGCCCGAACGGAGCAGTCATGATGAATCCACCGCCCCCGCACGCTGTTGCCCGGTTTGATCAACGTGTCGCAGCGTGCGAGACCACAGTCGATGCCCTAGTGCAGCGATATCGCGCATTAATCACCGCCGGCAACAGCGAAACCATGGTGATGACCTGCTTGGCTAAGGACCTCGACGACGCGGCCCGCACCTGGCCAAATGGACTAGACGCGATGACAGACATGCTCTGCGTGGCCATCAAGAAGCTGGCGCAGCCGTGACCGCCCCCGACCTCGAACCGTGCGTTTGGTGCGGGCATCCCTGCCACACGCATGGAACAGGCCCCTGCATCGCGAAAACGGTGTCTGGGCCGCCCTCCAGCAGCGGGCAGCCGAACTACGAGACCGGCGACTACGACCACATCGGCCGCACCGTAACCCCATGCCCCTGCACCGAATACGCCACCACACGCAACGGAGTCGCCCATGCCTGACCTAGCCCCATCACTGGCGGATGTCATCGCCACCCACCGATGGAGTCGGACCACGGACCTGCCGTGGGTGGTGCGTTGCGCCGGGTGCGAGTGGACCACCGACCTCCGCAATACCGCCAAAACATCAACCAAGCTGGTCGCCGAGCACGCCGAACAGGTGTGGCGTGAAGCCTGCAGCATCCGCTCAGTGGCCCAGCTCGACGCGCTGCCGCACCGATCGGTGATCCTGGACCGGGACGGGGCGGTGCTGCGCCGAGACCCGTGGGGCGTGTTCCATGACAGCCCGAAGTGGCATCCACTCGACAGCGAGGGAGGCGCGTACGAGAACGATTTCGGCCTCGATCCCGGCGAAGTGAAACTCGACGCGCTGCTGCTCTGGCACCCCGATTGGGCGCAGCGGTGAGCGCCGATCTGGTGTCGACGTTGGTGTCGATGCGCTACCGGGCCGGCCTGTCGCAGGAGGCGTTGGCGGAACGGATGGGCGTGACCCGTTCCAGCATCGGGCATTTCGAAACCCGTAACACTTGCCCACGCCTGGACACACTGCAGCGGTACGCGGAAGCGGTGGGCGCCGAGATCACCGCCACCCCGAAACCACGGCCGGAACAGCCCCGCCCGGTGCGGCTACGGATCATCTGCGACACCTGCCGCGACGACGGCGAGCCGAAGCACTGGGACCAGACGTGTGAGGACTGCGCCGCCGAGCTCCTCGAACGGCACGCAGCCGAACACACGGACCACACTTTCACCATGCTCGGGAGGTTGCCGTCATGGCCATGAAACCGGACCGCCAGTGGACCGATACGTGGGGCGACAAACTTGAACTGCACTACGCCGGATCGGGCGTCGTCATCGCCGTCGTCCGCCGCGGCTCACCATCCGATACCGATCACCCGTGCGTCGAGCTCGACTCTGCGCAGCAGCGAGAGCTGCTCCAAGCCCTGCAGGCGAGATACATATGAACGCGACCGTCTCGGAGCTCACTTTCACCGACCCGGAACTGCGTGAACATGAGTGGCTCGACAGCACGGGATGCCAGTTCAGGTGGGTCGGCGAAATCTGGTGCGAATGGTCAGACGCTGGGCGTGGAGAGTGGCGTCCGTACGGACTAACGGTCTACCTGACGGGGCCGTTCACGGCAGTGCCCCGCGACGACGAGATCGGCCTGTACGCCGACTGGTGGTGGGAGGACTGGTGGGAGGACTGGGAGGACTACGGCGATGAGGACTAACAGCACGTTCACAGCGCGCTTCGAGGGCGACTGCCGCACTTGCCCGGACCGGATCAGGGTGGGGGACCGGATCCGCAAGATCGACGTCGGCTCCGACACATTCGCTGTGTACGTGCACGCCGACTGCCCCGACCCAACACCGGAACCCGACCCGCTGGCCACCGACGGCCTACCGCTGTGTGGCGACTGCTTCACCTGACCACCGAGGAGCTTGCTTGTGACGAACCAGAAGTGCGAATCCTGCTCCGCCCCATCGGACCTGTTCTTGTGCGGAAGGTGCATATCGGATTTGCGGGACCTGCTGACGTCGCTCGTGTCGTGCGGCTCGGTCACCGACCAGATCCTGCAAACCGTCGAGATCGACGAAGACCTGACCGAGGTGCGCCTCGTCGACCGCACCCGCAAGCTGGCCGGCCTGCTGGAGTACCTGCGCGGCTACGCGGTCGGTCAGGCACGCCGCGGCGAACAAGCCCGCCGCACCCACCGCGAACCCGACACCCTGAACGGTGACGACACCCTCGCATCGCACATCGACCCGCTCGCCGGATGCGAATGCCCGGAAGACGGCGAATGCGTCTGCAGCCTCGACAAGTCCAGGGACCGCCGCGAGTATCTCGCCCTCAACCGCGCCCTGGCGTCGGGTGGAGTGAACACCGCCGCGTCCTGGCTCCTCACCGAGATGAACTACTCCCTCGGCTCCTGGGCGAAGGGCATCGCCAAAGCGCACAGGATCACCCTGCAGTGGAAAACCACCACCGGCTACGCGCATTTCCTCGCCCAGAACGTCCCGAAGATCGCCCTCGATCCGGACGCCGGCCACTTTCACCACCGGGTGCGGGCATTCGTCCGCCGCGCGGAGAAGATCATCAACCCCCCTGAAGCCCCTGAGCGGGTGTGCGGGCCCTGCCCCACCCCCGTGGAGACCGAACACGGCCGCACTCTGTGCGCCACACCCCTCACCGCGGACCGCGCCGCCACGGAGGTCATCTGCCCGCAATGCAAGGAAACCCACCGCGTCGACGACCTGATCGACCGCCTGTGGAACGACGTCGACGAATGGCACCTCACCCGCCACGAAATACTCGCCCTCGTCGAAGTCCTCGAACGACCCGTCTCCGTCGACACGTTCAAAACGTGGTGCCACCGCGGCAAGAAGATCGGCGACCCACCAGTCCTGCAACGTTTGCATCCGCGCGGCTACCGCCGCCCCGGCGAAGCGGTCGGGGAGTGGCACGCCCTCCGCAACAGCCCCGGCGACAAACCCGTCTACCGGCTCATCGACCTCCGAAAGTTCATGACAGACGGCAAGAGATCCACAGTCTCCGCCTAAACCCACAGGAAGGAACCAACCAGTGAGTACCGATCCAGACACCGAACGCGGCCTGTACAGCAAGTACCGCGTCGAGAAGGTCAACGGCAAACCCGCGTCGTCGCACTGTGCGGCGAGGTGTTTCCGGTGACTCGCTCGGCCAAGCCGGGTTCACCGGTGTGCCCGGACTGCGAACGCATCTACCAGAATCTCAAGAAATGAACGCGCGGGTGACGGTCGGCCGTGTCGGGACTGGCGACGGTCGCGACGGTCGCTACGTGGAAGTCGCGGTGCTGGTGCCCAGCGGGAACGTGTATGTCAGCACCTCTCACAACACGGGCCACTTCACCACGGACGCACTCGCCGCCGAGAAACTCAGGGCAGTGATGGCTGCCGCGGTAGCCGCGGCGCCGGCCATCGTCGCCGCCTACGAGACGTGCGACCGGGACCAGACACGCGCCGCTGAAACGCGGGCCCGCCTGGTCCGTAACGCAATCGAGACGGCCGTCAGGAAAAAGAAGTGACTTTCCGGAAACACAGCCTGCTAGACCGCCTGGCACGCATCCTCGGCTATGTCCCCGCTGGGGAGCAGATCACCGGAACCGTCGAGTTCAAGCGCGACGAGCAGCCATTCGTGAACCTTGAGCTGCCGGGCGGCCAACGCGTCTACGGCTGGGTGGACAACCGATTCCCGTGGATGAAGGTCGTCCACGAACCGCCACCGGTGACAAGCGACATCACCACCCTGGCCGGTATCGCCGCTGAAACGCACTGCTTGGCCGAATCACCGGACGGCTACGCCTGCGGGGAGGAACCCGGGCACGACGGTTGGCACCGCGCCGAGGGAAGCGATGGGCAACTCTACGACACCTGGCCACAGGAGACACCATGAGCGACCTTGTTCCTGCTGAGGACATAGAACGGATCGTCGGCGTTCCCCGCCACCGAACCGTTCACTACGGTCGAGCCGTCTCATCGGAGCAGACCGTGTACATCCTGCACTCCCGCGAGTGCAAGGAATCCGGCATCGACCTGCGCGACTGCCGATTCTCGATCGCCATGGACCGCGGTATCGAGATGTCCTCATGGGATGGCCACGAGGACACCTCGGTCATTCTTGGCGTCTGGAACGAACGCCTCATCCCTCTCAAAGGCGCAGAGATTCGCCCGTGAGTGGACGCCGAGCGAAGCCACGAACCGGGGGCGTCCAACAGGCCAAGGCGCCGAGCTTGCGCGAAGCACTACGCGACCTTCCACGGGCAACCTGTATGCGCCCCGACAAAGTCAAGTACCGGTCACTCAAGGCGGCGCAGACCGCCGCGGAGAAGCAGTGGATCGCCGACAAACGCATCCTCAAGCCCTACCTGTGCGGCGACCACTACCACCTCACCAGCAGACGACCATGAGATGGCCGCACCGTCTGGCCACGCACGCACTCGACGCGGTATTCATCGCCGCTCCACCGACCGACCGGTGGCCGCGCATGACGCCAGCCGATGACCGAGACCGCCGAGCGGCCCGCGACGGCGAGCCGTTCACCGCCACCACGGACTGCCCCGACTGCGGGGCCGTGGCGGTGCACTGGCTCGAACAACCCCGCCAGGAACCGGTCTACGACGACACCCCGGCAAGCAGAGTCTTGCGGATGGCTGATGAGATCAGCGATTCTCTTGCTGCCGCTGCTGGCGTGCACAGCATCCACCGAGATAGCGAGGTTGTGCGTGTCTGCGTCCGCTGCGGGCACCGGTGGGGCCAAAGATGAGGCCCTGGCACAGTAGTAGGGACATGCAACAACTAGTGGGGGAAAGATGTGGCTATGACAGACATCCGAGATATACCGCCCGACCCAGGCTCTACACCTGAAGCGCTCGCCAGGAAAGCGCAGGCCGACCTCAACAAGATGAACGTGTACTGCGAAGGTTCCCGCACTACAGCCGCACATGAACGCTACGTAGCCGACCTAACAACCACTGAACACGGTGGCCTCGTATACACCTGCAAAGTTTGCGATCAACGCCTGCAAATCGGACACAAGAGCGTCCAGGGGATACGTGAGTTGGTAGCAGGACAGCCGTCGTTGGACGACGGAGTATCACTACTGTTCCTAAATCAAGTCATGAGCCGCTTCGCTGGGGCGGTCCGCAAGCGAAGATAAGACATGCGCGGCCACACAGGTCGACATTCCCGACTAAATGACATGCGTGTAAGCATCCTGGTGTACAGTTGAACCCGGTTCGGAGCTGCTGACTACGCGCGCCCGGACCACGATCCCAAGCCCGCCGACCAGGGAAAACACCCCCAGGTTACGGCGGGCTTCCCTCGTTGCAAGGGAGCTCGCACCGTGACCGCACCAGACGACAACACCATCGATCAGCTCGTGCAGTCCGGAGCCTTCGCATCCAAGGGCGCGGCCCGCCGCGCATTCGGCATCAACGACGGCCTACCACAGATCACCGACAACCTCGTCACTGTCGTCGGCCGACTCACAGCCGGCATCGCCGGCGCGCGGCCACCACTGCCCAACCACTGACCGGATGCCCAGCAAGTCCTGCGCAGCATGCGGGAGCACGTTCGTGGCGCGGAAGGAACGCAGAGCGTGCAGCCGGGCATGCAAGTACGCGCTTCAACGCAGGCCCGCCGAGCCACGCAAGTGCGGGCACTGCACCCAAAGCTTCATCCCAGTCCTGCCTAAGCAGCGGTTCTGCACCAAGAGCTGCGCAATGTGGGACCGCAACCTCGGCCGCGCCAGCAAGACCGCGTCCGCGGTCCGATTCCCCGACTGCGTCGCATGCGGTAAACCGTTCTGCACCCGCAACAGCACAGCCAAGACCTGCAGCAGAGAGTGCCGACGCAAAGCCGTTGCCGAATGGACCCGCAACAAGTACGCGGCGAACCCCGAGTTCCGTGCCCGCAGCCTCGCCGAAGCCCACGCGAGGCGCGCCAACAAGCTCGGCCTCGGCAACAAGAAAGTGCTACTGAGCTACCTCATCGAGCGCGACGGCGGCCAGTGCCGAATACCGAACTGCCTCTTCCCCCACCGCAAGGTCACCCCACTCGGAAGCACCGGGCCGCGCCGCCCCAGCATCGACCACATCGTCCCCCTCAGCAAGGGTGGCGAGCACGCACTGCACAACGTGCAACTGGCACACACCAAGTGCAACCAGTCGAAGAACAACCGCGGCGCCGGCGACCAACTCGCACTGGTCGGCTGATGCCAAGCAAAGGATCCACCAGCGCACGCGGATACGGCGGGAAACACCAAGCCGAACGCGCATCATGGACCCCCAAGGTCAGAGCAGGCGGCGTCAACTGTCGACGCTGCGGCAACCCGATCGACCCGCGAGAACCCTGGGACCTCGGCCACCAAGACCACGACCGATCACTGCCACGCCACCCCGAGCATCGTAAATGCAACCGCGCCGCACCGAGCCGAAGGCGAAGCCGACCAGCCGCCCCACCAGTCGTCGTCGCGCCGGCCCTCAAGTTCTTCGACACCACCGAAGCATAACCGCAGGTCAGGGCCATTTTTTTGAGCCACCACGCCCTGACCCCCGGTCACAGTCAGGAATATCTCCCCGCCGTTTTTTTCCACCACCAAACCGGCGACGCTGCGTCTTAATGTGTTGTGCCGCAACGTATTTCGACTCATGAAACCTGTTGCAGCACTGTACATTTCGCGCATCATCGGAACTTGGACAAGGAGGTGCTGTTGGGGATGGCTGGTAAGACGGGGCTGCGAGCCGTCCAACCAGGCGAAACAGCAGCTCAGACCAGGCGCCGCCCCAAGTCCGTCACCACTGCCGCAAGGTCGGGATCGCACCGCGAGCTGCTCGTTGCTATGCGGGAACGCATCGCCACAACGGTCTCTGATCCGGGCTGCCCGCCGCGCGACCTCGCCGCGCTGACGCGCCGGCTGCAAGACATCGCGAAGGAGATCGAGTCGATCGATTCCCGCGGAGATGACGGCGAACGAGCGCAACTGCTCGAGTCCGCGCTGCGAGAGATCGCGCCGGACCATCCGCTTCTGAACGATGCCGTCGATGACGCCTTCGACGCCTCGGTTATCTGAGGTAGCGCGCCGTCTCGTTATCCCTGAGGGGATCGAGACATCGGTGTGGCCGCGGGTGCAGAAGCGCCTGAATGCCGCAGGCGCGTTCTTCGATCCGTGGCAGCAGGGTCTGGCAATGGCGGCGCTGGGATGTCGCGCCAACGGCAAGTACGCCGTCACCGTGGGCGGGGTTGTCATTTCGATCCCACGCCAGGTGGGCAAGACGTACACCGTCGGCGGGATCGTCCTCGGTCTATGTCTGGAGTTTCCGGGGTCGAAATGGATCTGGACGTCGCACCACAACAGGACGACCACAAACACCTTCCGCTCGATGTCGGCGATGGTGAAGCGCAAAGGGATCGTCGAGCATCTGGCACCGACCACCAATCAAGGCATTCGAGCTACCAACGGTGAGCAGGAAATCGCTTTCCGCAACGGGTCTCTGATTCAGTTCGGAGCCCGGGAGCAAGGGTTCGGCCGCGGCCTCGATGCGATCGACGGCGAAGTGTTCGATGAGGCACAGATCCTGTCCATCAGGGCGCTTGAGGACATGGTGCCGGCAGCGAATCAGGCGAAGCATCCACACGGTGGCCTGATCTTCTATATGGGTACGCCGCCACGGCCGATCGATGACGGTGAAATGTTCACCGTTAAGCGGAACAAAGCACTCAAGCTCATTCCAGAGGGCGAGAGTATTGTGACCGCCGGCGATCAGATGTACGTCGAACTCGCGGCGGACCCGGATGCTGATTCGGACGACCAGACGCAGTGGCGCAAGGCAAATGTGTCGTTTCCGCATCGTACGCCGCTGGAGTCAATGCTACGTCTGCGGGAAAACCTTCCCGACGAGGACTCCTGGCGTCGTGAGGCGTTGGGAATTTGGCCGGCGCTGGGTATGTCGGTGATCGACTACGCGCACTGGTTGACGCTGGGCAGCTCCGAAGTTGAACAGCCAGAGCGGGCTGTTCTGGTAGTTGCCGTATCGCAGGACCGCAAGTGGTCCTGCATCGCCGCGGCCGGCGACGTTGGTGGCAAAACGTTGGTGATGTGCCAGTCCTTGCAGGGCCTGTCGCAGGTGGCGGGGGTCCTCGCCGAGTTGATGGACAAACGCGACATCGTTGAATTGGCACTCGCAGGAGATCAGGCCAAGGCGCTACAGCCAGAACTAGTGAAGGCTGACGTCGAATTTTCAGTGCTGACTCGCAGCGATCTAGGCGCATCTTGTGCGGCGTTTCAAGAGGGAATCAAAGACAGCACTGTGATCCACGTCGGACAGCCTGTCCTGAACATCGCGGTGGAGAACGCGAAGACTCGATTCTCCGGCGAATCGGAGCAGTGGGACCGCCGGGATCCGAAGGTCGACGATTCCCCCCTCGTGGCGTGCTCGGCCGCTTTCTATCTGTGGGGGCTCAAGTACGACCCGAACTACGAGATCTTGGAGTCGATCCTATGAAGGCTGGGGCGGTGGTGACGACAGTGCTCGACCTGGTCGGCGTCGTCTGCCTGGCCGTGTTCGCGTGGTTTGTGTGGCCGCCGGCCGCTCTGCTGCCGGTCGCCGCTGGAGCCCTGTTCGCGAGTTGGTCTGCTCAGCGCGGCGGTACCGAGTGAGTCCGTCGACTAGGTGTGCCATTCCATGACATTGGTGACACGGCTACTCGTCGTCGAACAGGTCCAGCTGTTCGTTGGGGCGCTTCGGTAGTTCCACGTCGGTGATCCCCTCTGCGGTCAGTCGGTAGGTGTCCAGCGGTACCCGGCTGGCGGGCGGCTTGTGGCCCAGCGAGGCGTGCGGGCGGTGATAGTTGTAGTGGTTCAGGAAGTCGACCAGCGCGGCCCGGCGCGCCGCTTCTGAGTCGTACTCGCGGACATAGGCCCACTCGCGAGCCAGGGTGCCGTTGAACCTCTCCACCTTCCCGTTGGTGCGCGGCGTGTACGGCCGGGTCCGCTTGTGCGTGGTCCCGGTGGCTTCGAGTGCCGCTGCCCATGCGCGGGAGCGGTAGCACGACCCGTTGTCAGTCAGACAGCGCACGATGTGCTCGATGCCATGCTCGGCGAAGAACGTCACGGCGCGGAGCCAGAAGTCCGCCGCAGTGGTGCCCTTCTCGTCTTCCAGGCACTCGGTGTACGCCAGCCGGGAGTGGTCGTCAATCGCGGTGTGCAGGTAGGTGTAGCCGACGCGACCGGTGCCAGCGCCCTTGCGCTTGGAGGCCCGGTGCTCGTCGCTACCGACGCCGTGGATGCGCCAGCCGCCACCGGTAGGGATCTTGCCCAGCTTCTTCACATCGACATGCACCATCGCGCCGGGGGCGTCGTGCTCATATCGCAGGACGGCGCGCATCTGGTCGCCGGTCGGCGGGTCCAGGTCGGCCACACGGTTGATGCCGCGCCGGACCATGATCCGGTGCACGGTGACGGGTGCTACGACGATGCCGTGGTCGGCTTTGAGCACGGCAGCGAGGCGGGCGGCACCGAACTTGGTCTCTCGGCGCAGCTGTTCTACGAGGTCTTCGATCATGGGGGCGGTCCTGTCTGGCAAGGTTGTCGGGGCAGACGAGCGATCCGCCAAACCGTCAGGCCCCTCGGCCTCCCAGCGGGCGTACCACTTCGCCAGACAACGACGCGAGATCCCCGCCTCAGCAGCCACGTGAGCGATCGGCCTGCCCTGGTCAACCCGCTCACACAACCGCCGACGACCAGCCGGTGTGAGCGGGGCATTGGGATGCCCGCTCACAGCCGTGAGGCCCGCGTCGATGTCATGACAGCAGGCTAGCTGGGTGTTATGACACGTAACGCTTTGCTCGCATTGATACGAGCACATTTGGGGATAACTACTGCCCTGTTGATAACCGCGAAAAGATCTTGCCGGTGTCATTACACCGTGCTACCCTGGGTGTTATGACACGCAGCCACCCGAACGACCGTCACGACACCTATTCGTTCCTACTGGACGTGAGCGACTTTCTCCGCAGCCTGGACGGCATGAGCGACTGGTCGGACCGGATCACAGCCATCGCCGATGAAAACTTCGACCCGTCTGTTGACGGTGACAAATGAGCCCCCACACCGGCCTGCCGAGCATCACCAACCTGTGCGGCAAGGTCGTAGTTCTATGCCCCGAATCGCACGTAATCGCTACATACAAGCCCGAGGATTGGGCACATTCATCCGCCGAGGCGAACATGCACGTCGCCGTCACCTGCTACGGGAACTTCTGATGGATCGGATCACAACCAGGGACGAGCTATTCGCCGCTCTTGATGAGTTGGTGCAGGCCATCGACAGCCCTGAAGTCTTCACGGACGAGATGAGTGTCCAGATTTTCTGGGAGCGTGGCCGCGCTCATTGGGAGGCGTGATGGTAGAGCCGGTGTGCCAGGACTGCAATCAGTTGGTGGCGGAAAAACAGGATTTGCGCGACAAGCTCCGTAGTGCGTATGCCGTCATCGCCGAACGGCAGCAGCGGTTGGAGGACGACGAGCGGAACATGCGAGCAGCTCGACGCCAACTGGAGTTGTTCATGGACGACGGCATTAGGGAACGCATCACCGTCGCGCTCGCCCTGCTCGACGAGAACGTGGAGAGTCGCAGCGAGGCGTGGTTCGACTTCACTGAACAGCGGGGCCAGTAATGCCGCAGACGGTGCACGTCTATCCGAATAACGACCTCATCGAGCACGACACCGACGGCGGCGACTGTCCGTGCGGCCCCACTTCTGAGCCTGTTTTCGATGCGGACGGGGCGTGTGGATGGGTCATCACGCATCACAGCCTCGACGGACGTGAGGCCAATGAGCCGGAGGTGGTGTAATGACACCTATGCCGAATGCGCCCCGCACACCACTCAAGTCCTTCCGTATACCCGAAGACCTCTACCGGGAAGCCCAACAGCTCGCCGCCGACGAAGGCCAGTCGGTCTCTGATGTCGTCCGCAAGGCGCTGGAGCGATACGTCAAAGCCGGCCGCAGGAAGCGCGCTCAGCGTGGGGACGTGTAACCAACCTCATGGAACAACACAACTAGGGCAGTGACGACGTGAGCCTGTTCTTCCGCCGCTCCGAGGAGCGGGTCATGCAGCACTGGTTCGGCGTCGGCGACATGCCGTCGACTGCGGCCACGTCGCATGTCGTCAACCCTGAGACGGCGACCTATTTGGCGCCGGTGTTCGCCGCGCTGCGTCACATCGTCGACTTCGGATCGACGCTTCCGATCAGCGCGTACCGGAGATCCGACGATGGCACGCGTAGGCGGATCACGCCGCCGCAGCTGATTTCCGGCCTCGACGCCGAGGGGGAGCCGGGGACTGTTGCGTGGCTCGGTCAGGCGTTCTACGGGCTGGCGGCCTACGGGAATGCGGTCGGCTGGATTCGGCGCGTCGACGGGCTCGGGTATCCGACGGCGGTGTCGTGGCTGAGCGACTCTGATTGGGCCTACAGCGAGATCACCAAGCAGTGGTATGTGTTCGGGCAGCAGGTGCCGTCATCTCGGATCGTTCACATCCCGTGGATCGTCCCGCCGGGGAAGAAGATCGGGCTCTCGCCGATCGAGCACTTCGCCTCGATGATCTCGGCTGGCATGTCGGCCCAGGAGTACGCCGATATGAAGCGTGGCGGCGGAATCCCACCGAGTGTGCTGAAGAACAGTGAGAAGGTGCTCGACGCCAAGCAGGCTGCCGAGGTCAAGAGTCGACTGGTCAGGTCGCTGAGCAAGGGTGAGCCGTTCGTCACAGGCCGGGACTGGGACTACACGGCGATCACGATCCCGCCGAACCACCAGCACTTCATTGAGACGCTGAAGCTGTCAGCGAACCAAACCGCGGCGATCTACGGCATCGATGCGACCGAGATCGGCGGCGAGGCGGCGAACTCGCTGACCTACTGCGCCGATACCGAGACGGAGATCCTGACCGATCGTGGCTGGCGCCGGTGGGATGAGGTCGTAGCGGGGGACATTTGCCTGACCCTAAACACGGAAACTCAACTCGGAGAATGGCAGCCGATCGAGACTGTCAACGTGTTCGACGGACCGCATCAGGTCCTGAAACTGCGTAGTGGCGCGCACTCGTCGGTGACGACACCTGATCATCGGTGGCCGACGATCCGGCAGGGCCGGATGCGCTGGAGGACGACCGACGGCATGACATCCGCGGATCGGATCCTGGCTGCTGCTCCCGTCGTGAATGGGCCAGCGGAGCAGAAGTGGTCGGATGCTCTCGTGGAACTGGTCGCGTGGCACTACACGGAAGGTTGGGTCGGCCGTTACGGCGAGATCAGCATTGCTCAGTCTCACGCGGTCAATCCGCAGAATTGCGCCCGCATCCGGGCATGTCTGACCGAAGTATTTGGCCCTTGCTGTGAGGAAAAGTACGTACGATCCCGGCCAGCCTGGGTAGAGGACGCTTCCGATCGGGTGACGCATTTCCGCATCAACAAGATGGGAGCCGAAGTTCTCAGGGAGTTGGCGCCGGAAAAGGTGCCGACAGTCGAGTTCCTCGCGTCGCTGACGCGATCTCAGCTGGAGTTGTTCATCCAGACCTCGATTGATGCCGATGGGAGCGTTAATAGCAACGGGACGCCGATGTTTGCGCAGAAGGATCGACGTCGCGTGGAAGCCTTCCAGGTCGCCTGCAACCTGACGGGGCGCTCTGGTGTTATCCGTCAGCAAAAGTCGGGGATGTGGCTGATCGCGGTGACCGGCTCGGCCTTGCGAGCCCCCAAAGCGCATGGTCGGTACATCGCGACTGGCACGATTGCCGGACCGGTCTGGTGCCCAACGACATCGAACGGGACTTGGTTTGCGCGGCGCGACGGTACGACGTACTTCACCGGCAACTCCAATGAGGAGCATCGGCAGATCAACCGGGCAGCGAACATGCGCCCGTACATCGTACGGGTCGAGAAGACGATCGACCGCATGCTGCCGGGGCCGCAGTTCGTGAAGCTGAACATCGACGCCACGATTCGCATTGACATCAAGACCCGCACCGAGGTTCTGGGCGCGCAGATCAAGGACGGCCGGAAGTCCGTCAACGAGGCACGCGCGCTGGAAGACGAGCCGCCCGTCGACGGCGGTGATTTCCACAATGTGCCCTCGCCGATGGCGGGGCCTGTCAACAGGGAAGAAGGGAACAAGCCATGACCGACGCAGAGCGGCGGTTCACGTCGGTTCGGGTGGAAGTCCGCGCCGGCTCGAACGACAAGATGACGATCGGCGGTTATGCCGCGAAGTTCAACCGGATGAGCCAGAATCTCGGCGGCTTCGTCGAGCAGATCGACCCCCGTTTCTTCAACGGTTCCCGCGGTGACGGCTGGCCCGACGTCATCGCCCGGTACAACCACGACGACATGTCGCTGCTCGGCACCTCGCGGGCCGGCACTCTCCGGTTGAGCATCGACAACGTGGGTTTGGTCTACGACGTGGACCTGCCCTCGTCTCGCGCCGATGTCTACGAGCTGGTCGGTCGTGGCGACGTCAACAAGTCATCGTTCGCGTTCGTCGCTCTCGAAGACGACTGGGGCGTCACCGACCAAGGATTCCCGCTGCGGACCCTGATCGCCGGCCGTCTGATCGATGTGGCGCCGGTAAACACTCCCGCTTACCTCGACACCGACACCGGACTCCGGTACGCCGAGGCGGGGTTACGTTCCCTGGCCAAGAAGTTCGACGCTCCTCTCGAAGAGGTGCGAAAGCTCGCCGAGGGCGACGATCTGATCCGCTTCTTCAAGCGCAACGACAAGCAGTCCGCGCCGCAGCGCCGTTCGCCGCATCTGGCGCTCGGCAGGGTCATGAGTCTGGACCCCGATCTGAAGCTCTGATCACAGTTGGGGGCGGGGATTGCCCCCGCCTGGCCGGGAGGGCGACACCCCTCGGCAAGCGCACAACTGAATACTGCCGGGAGGGCGACACCCCTCGGGACATTTGCGAGAGAACAACATCCATCTATCCCAGAAGGGGAAAACCATCATGGCAAAGTCACTTGCCAACGAACTGATGCAGCGCCGCGCCAAGCTGATCAAGGACGCTCAGGAAATCGCCCAGCGCGGTGTGGCTGAGGACCGAGATCTGACCTCCGAGGAGCAGACCTCGTTCGACCAGATGATCGCCGAGGCGAACAAGCTCCACGAGCGGGCCACGGCTATCCACAACGGCGAGAAGGCCGCCAACGAGCTGGAGGAGTCGTTCCGCAGCGTCACCGGCCGCACTCCTGAGGACGGCGACGAGGAGCCGCGCGACGCGACCTTCGTGACGTGGGCGCGTTCCGCCCGCCCGGGCGACACTTTCGATCTGCCCCAGTCTCGGCAGATCGGCCGGGCTGGGCAGGGTGAGCAGCGCGACATGTCCGCCACGGGTGGCGTCGGCAAGAACAGTGTGTCCTCGCAACTCTGGGAGTACGCGCTGCACGTCGGGCAGATCCTTCAGTCGGGCGTCGACATCATCAACACTGCCGACGGCAACGCGCTGCCCTTCCCGGTGGCCACCGCCCATGCGGAGACCGACGACGACGCGCTGGATCCGCATGACCCGATCGTCAACGATGAGTCGACCATCACCACGGTCGAGTCCACGGTCGCGAAGTACGGCTTCATCTCCTACGTTCCGACCGAGCTGATCCAGGACGCGACGTTCGACCTGGAGGGCTACATCGCCCGAAACGCCGGCCGCGAATTGGGTCGGCGCGTGTCCGCGATCGCCGCGGCGGGGGTGATCGCCAGCTTCACCACAGCAGGCGTGACCGCGCCGGCCGGGGTGCTGACCACACTCGGCGCCCAGACGGCAGTCGGGGAGGGAACCGACCTGATCTACAAGCTGTTCCACTCGGTGTACCCCGAGTACCGGACCAGCGCATCGTGGATCATGTCCGACCCGACCGCGGCTATCGTGCGCGCATTGAAGGGCTCGGACGGCCAGTCGGTGTGGCAGCCCGCGCTGACCGCCGGTGACCCCGATCTGCTCGTCGGCAAGCCGGTCTACATCGTTCCGCAGATCGCCGCCCCCGCGGCGAACGCCAAGTCGATGTTCTTCGGTGACCTGTCGGCGCTGAAGGTCCGCATCGCCGGCGGCCTGCGGTTCGAACGGTCCAGCGAGTACAAGTTCGGCAACGACCAGGTGGCGTTCCGCGGCATCGTCCGCGCCGGCGCCGTCGGCTTGGACCCGAACGCTGTCAAGTACCTGCTGCACCCGGCGACCTGACCACAGATCCGTCGTTGGTTCTTGGTGCGGCGGCCCATTCCGGTCGCCGCACCAAGAACTCGGGAAAGAAGGAGAATCCATGAAAGTGCGGATCAAGGTGCGGCCGACCGGCTACGTCAGCCTCGACGGAGGCCCGCTCACCGCCTGGCCGCCGGTCGGGACAGTGGTCGACCTGCCGGAAGCGATGGCCGAAGATCTCGTCAACGGCGGACGCGCCGAAAAGGTGCGGGTCGGTCGGGCCGAACCTATCTCCGAGACGGTGGAGACACGGCCCGCGCAGACCGCCGACGAGGAACAGCGCGCGAAGCGCCCGACGGCCAGAAAGGGCGCATCAACCGGTGAGTGAACTCGCCCCCGGGGATGTCCAGACATTCACCCGAGGACGGCTACTCGCCACCGATCAGGTGGTGCAGGACATGCTCAAAGCGGCGCTGGCCGTGGCGCGCAACTACACGGGGTGGCCGGTCTCGCCGGTCATCACCGGGGCCGTGATCACCCTTGACGGCCCCGGCGGGCGTGACCTGTTTCTGCCGACTCGGAAGATCACCGCCGTGGAGTCCGTCGTGGAGGACGGGGTGACGCTGGACCCCGCCGACTACGTGTTGTCGGCGAACACCCCGGGGATGCTTCACCGGAAGAACGGTCGTTGGACGACGGCGTACGCCGGGATCACCGTAACCATCGATCACGGCTATACCGAGGTAGAGGCCGCCGACTGGCGTCGCGCCGTGATGCTGATGGTCGACCAGATGTCGCGAGCTCAGCAAGTCGGCGCGAGGTCGGCCGAGGACCTGGTCCGCAAGAAGGTCGACGACGTCGAACTGCAGTGGGCTGACTACGGCTCAATGGCTGAACGAACGCTTCACTCGGTGCAATCCATCCTGGACAGCTATGCGCTGCCCCCCACAGGCTTCGCGTGATCGCTGGCCCCGGCCGAGCCGTCCCGATCTGAAAGAAGTTGATGACCGCACCTGTCAGTGAGTTCTTCGACGACCAGCTCGTCACCCTCATCGCCAAAGGACTGCCGGCGCTTCCGCACCCCGACGGCACCCCGCTGTCGTTCCCCGCGCACGTCGACACCTTCCCCGGTGACACCGAGGAGGAGCAGGCCGCGAAGCACGCGATGAACATCACGATCGCCGAAGCGTTCCTGAACTATCTGCAGTCGCAGGAACACAGCATTGTGTCGAATGCGCTGCTGGCGCAGCCGCAGCAGTTCGGCGAACACACGATCGTCACGATTCATTGCGCGACGTGCGCCGCGGTGATGTTCACAGCGACGATGTCGCGGGACGGGAAGATCAGCATGCCGCCCCGCGCGATCGACCCCACATGCCCGCTTCATGGCGCGGACCGGTAGTGGCGCACCGGATGGGTAAGCGTGGATGCACCGTCGAGAATTGTATGTTCACTCACAACGACCTAGACCGTCCACAAGGGGACGCAGCATGACCGCCCATCAGCAGTTCCCTGGCCACGTCGGAGACGCGGGCTCCACCGGGTTCGCTGCACAGTTGCCGCCGCAGCTGTTGGCGATGATGCCGGCCAACCCGCGGCCCCGCACCCCGCAGGAATCCCTGACCATGCTCGTACAGATCATCGAGCTGTTGGCTCAGCGCGGCCCTGACGCGGCGAACGGATTGACCGTCGTCCAGACCCGCGACGAGCGCGGTGTCACCATCCGGATCGATCTGCCGGGCTGATGGATTTCGGCAGCCAGACAGTCGGTTTCGTGGCGGTCACACTCGGCCAACCTGATGCGAACGGTGTCCGCCCGCCGACGACGGTGCAGGTGAATGTGCATGGTTGCCGGTTCCGACCACTGCGCGTGGAGGAGACGGCCGGCGCGGTGGAGATAGCCACCGAGGTGTGGAAGTGCACCGCCCCGCCCGCGCCGGCTGTGCTGGCCGCCACGTCGATCGACGAACTTGTCTACGACGGCACCAAAAATCCGCAGCGCGGCGCCGACGACGTGAACGTGTACCGGATTGACGGCGGGGTGAAGCCGTTCAACGACGAATCCGAGGACGTCTACAAGGTGACTGTCGTCGCTCACAAGCACAAGGGATAGAAGGGAACCGCATGTCCTACACCGTGGTTGAGGAGTTCGTGATCCTGCGTGACGGCGGCGTCGTGCACCACAAGACCGTCGGATCCGAAGTGGAGCTTACGGTCGAGGAAGCCGCAGCCCTGGTCGCCGCGGGCAAAGTGACGGCCGACAGCACCGCAGCGGTCCCACTGGTGGCCGACGGCGTCGCCCGGGAGATGAGCGAAGCTGCCGCAGACGGCAGCTGGACGGAGATCTCCAGCGAGGACAGCGATGGATCGTACGAGGCCCTGCCCGAGATCGACAGCTATCCGGAGGACGCGACGCCGCTGGAGGTCGCCGAGGTTCAGCAGTCCGAGAAGGTCACCAAGGCGCGGCGCCGGTAGGTCATGGCGCGGCGTGGGGTGCGCGAGTCTGCGCGCGACATCGAGAAGCAGCTCCGGTTGCAGATCGCCGCGCGGGCCGAGCTCGACGCCGCCAACGCTGAGCTTGCCGAGAATGTCAAAGCTGAAGTGCAGTCGCACATCCCGATCGACCAGGGCGACGCTGTCGGGTCGATTCAGATCAAGAAGCTGAAGAACACTCGCGAGCACCCCCTCCCGGGGCGGCTGGTGTATTCGGACAGCCCGATGTTCCACATGCTGGAGTACGGCACCAAGGCCGACCCTGACAGCACGCAGGATCCGAGGCGGGTTCAGATGCCTGATGGGTCATGGGTGACGTTGGGGCCGGACACCCCAACGCAGGCTGTCGCGCCATTCGGTAAGGCGCGCGCGAAGTTCGGAGACAAGATCAGGTGAGCGTGGAGATGCTCGACCGGACCCCGCCGCCGGGGTTGCGGTTCCTGCGGGCGTGGCTGCTGCCACTGGGTGGGGTCGGCGCGATGCGCAACCCCAGTGTCGATCCGCTGCCATTCACGCTGCTGCAACGCTACGACGGGCACGAAGATTCACACACCGACCACGGCTACTACCAGCTCGACCACCTCGCCAGGGCAGTGGGCGGGAAGACGGCGTTCACGGCGTGCGAGGACTACGCCGACCTGTGCAAACGCCGAATCCTGTATCTGCGCGACCACTCCTACACCGAGGTGGACGTGCCCGGGTGGGGTGCGGCGACAGCTGATGTGGTGCGCTGCATCGAATCCCCGCACTGGCAGCCCTACGCAGACCCGGCCATCGCGCGGTTCGTGTCGCGCTACTACGTCGACCTGCGCCTGGTCACCGCCCCCTAACACCTGTCACAGCAAATTGCTGTGATCGGCACCCCTTCTGTGGGTGTGCATCCCGTTTCATCGCCGGATCGCGTCGCGGTCCAATCCCTTGATCCTGGAAAGGAATTGTCATGACACGACCTGCAACCGGCGGGCTGCGGCCGACCCCGACCGGAGAGGGCTTCGACGCCTCGTCCGCGAGGAAGGCGCTCGACGGCTACATGCTGCTGCGCGACCAGGACGGCGTGAACACGTCGCTGGCGTTCGTCGAGGAGGACGGCGTCTGGGTGTCGGGGTTCAACCCGTTCGCGCTGGACGGGCAGATCCGCCACGATCTGATCGTCGAGATGGGCGGCACCTGGTACAACCTCGGTGGCGGTGAGTCCGCCGGACCGACGTTCGCGAACTCCTTCGACGTGAAAAAGGAGCGGTTCTGGCAGACCCGCCAGGTGATCCGCACCGACATCACCTCCGAAGAGGGCACCGTCGAGTTCGGGCTGGGGGAATACTCGACACTGTCGGACACCCTCGAGTTCGATCTGCCGCTGAACTCGACGCCTGTGAAGGGCACCGCCGATTACGCCCGCAAGCGGCCCATCGAGTTCGACGGCCGCCTCCGGCAAGCCATCGTGTACACGCGGGACAAGGGCGGCTACTTCACCGCCGACGTGTTCCCGAACCTGTCCATCGAGAACATCGAGGACCGGGAGCTGTCCGCGGAGAACCTGATCGCCACGATGCTGCGGTGGGGCATCTCCATCGACGCCCACTCGGGTTACTCGCACGCCCGGTTCCGTTCGGGCCCGGGCTGGACGGGCAACCCCGGACCCCCGAAGTTCTCCGCCGCGCCGGTCGCCACGCCGGGTGCTGGCGGCACGGTGGCGTTGGTGTTCCCCGCCCCGGTGGGTCCGGCCACACCATTCACCTACACCGTGAAGAAGACGCGGGAGGACACCGGTGTGGTCACCGATCTGACGTTGTCGGGTGCGCCGGGAGTGGTCGACGGCGTGGTGACGCTCAACGGTACCGGCCTGGATGAGGAGGACTACAGCTTCCAGGTGCACGCCGCCAACGCGGTGAACAAGGTGGCCATCTCGCCGCGGTCGAACATCGTCACCGGCCTCGAATAAGGACCGTCGTGGGGTGCCCGCCTGGTGCGGTCGGGCACCCCACGGCCCCACTCTCTGCCGCACCGACACCGCATCAGCCAACAAGGAGATAACCGCACCCCATGAGCAGCAAGAAGAACAGAGACGAAAGCAAAGACGCCCAGTTCGCTAGCGTCGAGGACGCGAAAGCCCAAGTAGCAGAGTACTTCGGGTTCGCGCTCGGAGTGCCGATTCCCATCACCCTGCCCGATGGGACCGTCGAAGAGTTCGTCGTCCCCTATCCCGGGATGCTCGGCGCTGAACAGCGGAAGCGGTGGAACCGGCTGCAGTTCGAGATCAAGCAGTGCGACCGCTACCCCGACAAGGTCGTCCCCGATCACAAGCTGACCCACAAGGTGGTCGAGAACGCGGGCACCGAGAACGAGCGTGTTGAGGAAACCGAATCGTTCATCCCCGGCTACACCGAGCGGGGCGCACTGATCCTTCCCCACCAGAAAACTCTGCCGGACGGCACCGTTGAACTGATGGAGCCCGACTACGAATCGCGTGTCGCGATCGCGTTCTGGGGCGAGGACGGCTACGAGCGGTTCCTTTCCGGGGGTGGCGACCCCTACATGATCAACCTCATTCAGTCGAAGATGCAGCGCGAGTTCGAGGAGCGCCAGGCTGCAGACCCCAAAAGTGGTTCAGGCGCTGGAAGTGTGGCTGAAGTACCCGAAGCAGATTGAATCTGGGCTCTGCACCGAATACCCGGGTTTGGACATCGGGCAGTGGCATCGCGGCGAGATGTCGTCGCGCAAACTGATCGTCCTCATCGAGGGGTTGTCCGGGGATTCGTGGTTCAAGCAGTCCCTTAACGCTGACCTGAAAGAAGCTGCCGCGCAGCGACGCCGCGAGCAGATGGCCGAATCGGCCGCCGACTTCGAAGGCAGGTTGCGCGGTGAGATCCGCGACCCGTGGGACATGACGGTCGGCCTGGTCGAGAAGCACGCACTGACGGAGGAGTGAGGTGATTCGCTCGTGGTGACCATGGTCGTGGGCACGACGCTTGACGACAACGCCATCCGTCAGGTGTCCAACGACCTGCAGAAGCGTTTCGGCGACGTCGCCGAGGACATCGGCAAGGACTTCATGTCCCAGTTCGCCGACGGCGCGGCTGCGGCGTCACCGAAGCTGCAGAAAGCTGTCGACAAGGCGGCCAACGCCACCGGGAAGCTTCGGGCGGAACAGGAGCGTCTCAACGCGCTCACCAGCGCTGGCGCGTCCCGGGATCGGATCGTCGCCACCTCGGAGCGGGTCGCGACCGCCCGCCGCAATGAGGCCCGCGCGGTGCGGGAAGCCGCCGACGAGTACCGAAACCTTGCGGCCAAGCGGCTGTCGGCGTCGGCGTCGTTCGGATCGGGGTTCTCCCGCGGTATCCCGTTGCTGTCCAGTTGGACAGCTGAATTGAGCCAACTCAACGGCGCCGCGAACAAGGCCGGCTACGTGGCCGGTAGGGCGTTGGGTACCGCGTTCACGATGGCGGCCGGCAGCATCATCGGCGCGGCCGGCTACACCTTGTTCAAGGGTTTCGAGCGGTATGAGGCGATCGAGTCGGCGACGAACCGGCTCAACAACCTCAACAGGGTTCTGGAGAAGACGGGCCGCGCTACCCACGATGTGAATGCGGTGATGGAAACCGTCAACGCGGCGGTGGAAGGGACACCGTACTCGCTGAACGCGGCGTTCTCCATTGCCAGCCAGGGGCTTTCGAGGCCTATCGGGGACCTGAAGCGGTTCATGACGGCGGTGACCAACACTGCTGCGTTCCTGGACACGCCGCTGGAAAGTATCGGCGACGGATTCCTGAAGATGGCCTCGGAAGGCAAGGTCAGCCTCGAGGTGCTGCAGAACCAGCTCAAGGGATTCCCGATCGACCTGCTGGCCGACAAGCTCGGAGTGACGACCGCCGAGCTGTACAAGATGATCAGCGCGAACCAGGTCGGCTTCAAGTCCCTGCTGGAGACCGTCGAGCAGAACATGGATGGTTTCGCCAAGGGCGCGGTGAACACCCTGACGGGGGCGAAGGACCAGTTCAACACCGCGGTGGCGCGTCTCGGCGCGAACTTCCTGGGCGCGGCGTTCGGCAAGCCCACCGAGGAGGCGAACACCCTCAAGGACGCCATCGAGGCCGTCACTGAGCGTTTGAATGAGGCGAACGCTTGGGTTTCGGCGAATTCGGGCCGCATCCAAGGCATGTTTGAAGATGCCACCGAAGTCGCTGGGGATCTCGCCAACGCGGTCGGGTTTGTTGTCGAGCTGATCGACAACATCCCCGGGGGGCTCGGCACCGTGGTGACGGGATTCGCCGCGTGGAAAGCCCTGACAATCGGGTCGGGCGCGATCAGCGCTGTGAGCACGATGCTCGGCGGCATGAACACCATGCTAGGTACGACGCTTCCCGGTTCGGCAGATAAGGGCGCCAAGGGAATTACCGCGGCCTTGGCCCGGGTCAAAGTGCCCGCATGGCTGGCTTTCTTGGTCGCGTCCAACGGTCCTGAGATCGAAGAGTGGGCGGAAAACACCATTCCGGGGGCCCGTGAACTGAACCGGCTCCCTAACCCCGGTGATGCGGGCAAGGCAGCTCGGGAGTGGTGGGACCGCAACATTCAGGGACAGCAGGGGCCCGACCCGGGCCCGTCGCCGCTGCCGCAACAGGGCGGCGGTAACGGCCCAGCGACTGTCGGTGGAATTCCCATCCCCGGCCTGGTGAATCCGAACCAGCCTGCCCCCCTTGCGCCTCCCGGACCTTCGATGCCCGCGATGCCGGGGCGCGGCATGCACTGGGAGGACGGCAAGGGCTGGGTGCTCGATGCTCAGCTACCCCCGGGCGTGGTTGCTCCGGACGCGCCCGGGCGGCCTGGTGAAGCTCCGGCGGGTAACCCGATCTTGGATCCGGCCGGCCTCGACGACGGCAGCGGATCGGGTTCGTCTTCCCCGGTGTTGCCGTACCCCGAGGAGTACGGGCAGGGTCCCCGGCCCGGTGAGTCACCGGAGCAGTGGCGCGACCGCATGGCGCAGATCGCCGCCGATCACGACGTCGCGGAGAAGCGGGCCCGCCTCAACCAGCTGGAGGCCGACAACACCGCCGACGCCAACGATGTGGTTAAGGCGCGCAACGATCTGATCGATGCGGAGATGCGGCAACGCGAGCTGCAGATGCGCGCACAGACAGCGCAGCGCGAGCAGGAGGCCGCGCAGGTGCCGTATGCGCCCGGCTATCTGGCGCCGCCGCGGCCGGGGCAGACCGCCGAACAGTACCGGGCCGAGTCGTCGCTGTTCGAGGCGCAGCAGAAGACAGCGCAAGCGTGGGCGCGGCTTCAGCAGCTCGACGAGTTCACCTCTCCGGAGGATCGGCTCAAGGCGCAGAACGACCTGGCCAAGGCGCGACGCGACGAGTACGAGGCGCAGCTGCGTCTCGCTGACGCGGCCAACAAGACCACGGCGCAGCTTGGTGACCTGACTGCGCAGCTCGACGGCGACTTCGGGTTGTCGGAAGGGTTGCCCGGCCTGGCCGAGAATCTGGTGAAGTTGGCTGGCGCGTTGGCGTTGGCGCCGCTGACAGCTCGGCTGTCGGCGATCAAGGAAGCCGCCGGCGACGAAGGCTCCGGCCTGTTCGGCATTGCCGCCAGCACGGGGATGCTGGGAGAGCGGTTCATGCCCCGCCGTGAGGCCTCTGGGGGCGATCCGAACGCCGCCTACGTACCGACTGAGCCGAGTCCATCGAATTTGGGCCCGTCGGCGCTGCAGCCATCCGGCAACGCGAACGTCAACGCGATGCTGGCTTTGGCCCAGTCCGCGTCCGGGCGCACCAAGTACGCCCCGGCTTCGGATCTCATCAACGGTCTGGCGGACTGCTCGGGGTCGATCTCTGACCTGTACGAGGTGCTGACCACGGGGAAGTCCACCGCGGCGCGCATGTTCACCACCACAAATTTCGCCAGCGACGCCGAAGCGGCGAAGCTGGGGTTCCTGCCGGGCTACATGCCGGGCGCGTTGAATGTCGGTGTCAACCCTTATCCGGGACAGTCCGGCCACATGGCCGCCACGCTGCCGAACGGGGTGAACTTCGAAGGCGGCGGCGGCACCGGCGGCGGCGCACAGTACGGCGGCAACGCGGCCGGTGCCCTGGACCCGCAGTTCGAGAAGCGGTACTACTTCCCGATCTCCGGGATGCCCACATCGTTCGCGCCGCCGACCACGCCGGCCACCGGCGCGGGGCCCGGTCCGATGCCGGTTGCTCGCAACGATTTCCCGATTCCGCTGCCGGTGACCATCGTCGGCGGTCTCCCGACTGGGCTGCCGACGACAGTGCCCGCTCCCACGACGACGACGCCCGGTGCGCCGAGCGCGCCGACGTACACCCCGACTGCTCCGATCGGCCCGTCCGCTCCTACCATTCCCACGCCCGGTGTCATCCCCGACAGTCAGCTCTACACCCCCGAAATGACGAACCCGGCGCTGACCCCTCCGCTGCCCGCCGGTGTCCCGGGTGGTGGCAGCACCTTGCCGGGGATGGGGATGCCGCAGTCGGCGCCCTTCGGGATGCCGCAGGCCCAACCGATCGGATCATCGGTCATTCCGGGTCAGTCGCCGCAGCCGATCCCTGGCGCCGGGTCGGGCATGAATCAGGGCATCAGCGGAATTCCGCTGGCGGCGCTGCAGTCCGCGGCCGGGGGCCTCGACGCCCTTGCACCGGGGGCCGGCGCTGCGGCGAACCTCGGCATCCAGCTGGCGAACCGGGCAATCGGGTACGGGGCGCAGCAGGTAGGCAACCTTTGGTCCGGGTTCTTCGAAACGTTCACCTTGTCTGGGTCCGGCGGGATGACCGATCCGCTCAAGACGCTGCCCGGCCGGCTTCTGGCCGGGATCGCGGGGGCACGGCCGTCGATCCCGAACGTGGCCGGACAGCCCGCAGGCCCACGCTCAGGTGATCAGCAGCAGAACCAGCAGCAGCAGAACGCGCAGCAGCCCCAGGGCGGGCCGCTGGTGGAGATCAAGGAGCTGCACCAGGCGCCCGGTGAAGCTCCCGACGCGGTCGCCAACAGTGTCGCCAACCAGTTCCGGTCCTACGAGTACAGCGGAGGGTTCCACGGCAGATGAGCGCGCCCAAGCTGCCGTTCCCTCTCGCTGAGATCGCCACCGAAACCACGGTGTACCCGACTGGGCAAGTCACGATCCTCGGTGAGCAGCTTCTGCTGGAGCACGTCGACCCGATGCTGTCGTTCTCCAGCCTCGACCGGCGCTTCACGTTCCACTTTTCCGGGCCGATGGCACCCTGGCCGAAGCAGCAGGACGGGGTGCAGCTGCTCGAAATCACGCCGCCCTCACCAGGCTTCAAGCACCTGAAAGCCAAAGGGGCCCGCCAGCACGGCGTGACGTGGAATGCCACCACGTTCGACGAAACCCAAATCAACATGGTGCTCAAGGCGTTCGCCCGAACACCGGAGCTGCTGGGGCAGGTGGTGTCGGACTGGGTGGCCATGTGGCATCCCACCAAACTGATCCGCTTCGAATGGTTGACGTTCGACAAGGGTCTGTGGTGGTGCGACTGCCGGCTGTCGAAGGTGTGGAACGATCGCATCCAATCGTCGCCGCGCCGGCACCGCGAGCAGGTCCTCACTCACGTCATTGAGAACGCTGAAGCGTTCTGGCGGTCAGTGGATTCGATGTCGACGTTCGAATTCCAGTACGAGGACTTCACCGACACGTTCAACACCGACTACCCCGACGACATGGGCCCTGACTGGCCGCTTCTCTACAGCGGTGACGGCGAGGGTCACGCCTACACCCAGGGCGGCACACTGCGGTGGCGCGACGACCCCGACAGCGTGTTCTTCACCAGCCCCCGAGGGGTGGTGTGCGGACCTTACGTCGATGCCGACTCCGGCGATGACACCGACGAGGTGTCCATCGTGTTCGGTAGCTTCGCCGAGGCCGGCGGGTCGGCCAACGATCTGTGGATCCGCATGAACCGCGACGAGAACGGTGACTGGGGTGGTGACGGGGTACGGGCCCGGTGGATCTACAACCAGTACCTGAAGCTGTCGTACTTCGTCGACTTCGTCGAGTACGAGATCCGCACCGAGTTCGAGTTTTTCGCCGCGTTCCCGGGTGAGCGATTCACATTCCGCGGCGGTGTCGGCGGCAACCTACGCCGCTTCCAGATGCTGCGCGGTACCCGGGTGATCTTCGACCGGGTGGAGGAAGGCACCGGCTCTCGTGTCGGCCCCGATCATCGGGGCCGTGGCTTCGGTTTGCGTGGTGGCGGCGCGGTGTACACGCAGGCCACCCCGGCCCGGGTGCGCGAGTTCAAAGCCAAGACCGTCGTGTTGGACTCCTTCAACACCCCCATCGCGGTGGGGTTGGGGGAGAACTGGCCGCTGCACTACTACGAGGGCGACGGCGACGCCCACATTTACGTGACGGCCGGCACCGCCGCCTGGAATGACAACTCCGGCACAAGCGCCCAGCAGGTGATCTACGGGCCGCGCAGGGATTTTCACACCGACACCGACAACCAGGTCGAGTCCGTGGTGCTGGACACGATTCCGGAGTGGTCGCTGCCGGAGTCAGGAAAGTTCTACCTCGGCTGCCGCATGAACCGCGACGAGAACGGTGATTGGGCAGGCGACGGGGTTTTCGCCGAGGTGGGCCGGTCGGTCGCGGAGATCGTGCGCTACAACAACTTCGTCCGCACACCGATGTGGTGGACCCCGATCTGGCCGCCACCGTTCTGGGGCGAGAAGTACACCCTGATCGCCGGCCAGGACGGATCACCCCGGACGTTCAAGCTGCTGCGCAACGGCGCCCCCCTGCTCAACCGCACCGAGGCTGGTGAAGGGTCTGCGATCGGCCCGGACCACCGCGGCGCCGGCGGCGGCCTGTACGCGGGGGCGGCGCTGATCACCCAGGCCACCCCGCCCCGGCTCCGGAAGATCGCCGCAGGGGACAACGCAACCGTCACGCAGTCCGGGTTCCTCAACCTGACCAACGTTGGCTCCGAGGAAGGATGGCCCACCATCGTGTTCCGCGGTCCGGGCACGATCGGCGTCGGCAACGGGCCGGGCAGCCAGGACATGATCACCTTCGGGCCGCTCAACGAGAACCAGCAGGTGCTGATCTCCACCCATCCCCGCTACCGCAACATCATCGACCTCACCACCGCCGGTGAACTCACCGGTAAGCAGCGCCAACAAGTTGAGGACATGGCCAAACGCATCGCGCTGGGCCAGGTGCCGCCGCTGCTGTCCTGGTACGAGTCGGTGTTCGGGGTGCTGCCCCCGCAAGGCAACCTGTACGAGCAGCTCGAGGGCCGGTTCTCCCGGCCGATCCCCGGCGTGGACCAGCCCTCCGATGCGGTGACGTCGAAGATTGCGCTCACCGTCGTCAACGGCAACGCCAACACCCGGGTCCTGGCCGCGGTCACGCCCCTGCGCAGGTGGCCGGAGTAGATGGCGCGCATCAACGACGTCGGCGATTATCTCGACCTCGCCGACACCCAAGCGCGTCTGCTCTCCCAGAACCCGCACGAGGTGATGTCGGCGGCCCGTGACGTCGCCAGCATCGAACAGCGGCCACCGCAGGACATCATCTGCCGGATCTTGACGAACACCTGCAAGACAGCCGGCGAGGCCGGTGACCGGGAACGGTTGAAGATCAACTGGCCCCGCCTGGGTGTGCCGATCGGCGAACTGACCTTGAAAGGGTCAGACCCGCTGGCTGACGTGGTGCTGCAGTGTGATGAAACGGTCGTCCCCGTCGTGGTCGACGTCGGGCCGCTGCGGTGGTCCGGACGGGTGGATGTGGCGCACGACAAGTTCGGCGACCCTGAGAAGCCGGACACGGTGGAATGTCAACTGCTGCACGACAAAGCCTGGCTTACGCGGGTGGCGGCGTGGCCGTGGTGGTTCATGCCGCTGCAGATCCAGGGCCCACCAAGCCGGGGTGTGTCGTTCGGCAACGCCATCACCGTCATCAAGTACCTGTTCGGCTCCCAGTTCCTGCGTATCCAGCTCGGACTGTGGGAGGCGATCAACAACCTCATCAGCCTGAATCTGGACTGGCGGGCGTTCTTCGCCACCGAACTGGCCGGGAACGCGAACGGCGTTGACATTCGCGACATTCGGCGGCTGGCTGTCACCCCCGTCTACGTGGTGCGGCGCGGCACCGGCTGGAAAGACACCTCCCCGTTCATCTCGTTGAACTGGAAGATGGAAGACCTGCTCACCGTCGTCGAGCAGACCTGCCGGGACTGCGGGTTGACGATCGAGGTGTGGCTGTGGGAGCCGGGCATGGAGCAGCCCGACGAGCACGCCAAACGCGGCAACCTGCTGAAAAGGCCCACGGTCTGCATCGACGTCAAAGACCGCCAGGGCGTGACAGGGTTCTCCGGCACCTGGGTCGACGGCTTGCAGCGCACGTTCGTCGACCTGATGGGCTCCATGCTCGGCGAGGTGCTGAAGCCGTTCCTCAACCCGAAGAACGAATACGCGCCGAGGGGTGTGAACATCGCGCCCGCCCTGGGTGTGCACTACACGAAACCATGGACGGTTTTCAACGCCGATCATCCGGATTCCGGTGTCCGGGGCACGATCTCGCACCATCATGCCGTGGCTTGGCGGACGATCACAGGGGGGAAATCACCCGCCTGGTTTAACCGCATGATCGACAATTCCATCGCCTTCTTCATCGACATGATCTCCATCGTCATTGGGATAACGGGCATCCCCTCCACCGTTTTGGAGGGCGCTTTCAACGACCTGTGGATGGCATACCAGCTCACCGACAACTTTGACCGGCGGATGAAGCTCGGCCCCATGGGGTTCCCGGAAGTGTTCAAGGCCACCGGGTCCGGCAGCTACACCCTGGAGGCGTTCTTCCAGCAGAAGGCGCTGATGTTCGACACCGCCGGCTACGCCTCCGCGCAGGTGATGGTCGACAACTGCTTCCCCTACGAGATCGGCCGAGACTTCTTCCCCGGCGGCATGTCGACGGTGATCCGCCGAGGCAAAGTGTTCTCCCACTTCATCGAGGACACGGTCCTGCTCGACGACGGCGACGAATACGCCAAGTTGCTGATCCAGATCGGCGACGGCCGCGCGGAAGAAGCGCCAGCCGCGAAGATTCAGCGCCGCCTCGGCGACATCCAAGCCGGAATCAACGTAGCCCTACTCAGTAACTAGCAAATTGGCCCCGGCGGTTGCGCGAACAACCCCGGGGCGTGGCCGACTGAAACGGAGTCGACATGGCAGATTCTACCGCGAAACTGTGCCTGCGCTGCGGCGCCGAGATGATAGGCGCCCGCCGTTCACGGACGAGCAGCTAGCGGCGAAAGGTCGCGTACTGGGGTGGCCGATGCTGGGTGTGCGGTGCGGCCTGGTCGACGATCGACCATGTCAAGCCGATCGCGGCAGGCGGGGCGCACATGCTCTGCAATCTGCGCCCGATGTGTGGCAGTTGCAATCCCAGCAAGGGTGCTAAGTGGCCACTGGAAGATCCGCTGGGCCGACATCGGCAAGCGGCCTGATCCTCTAAGGGAGGCAACGTCTGTGGCGATCATTGTCGATGAGGCCGCGGGAACGATCTCCTTCACCGACTGCACGGTCACGTTCCCCTACGGGTTCAACGTCAGCACAGGTGTCGGAACGATCATCATCACCCCGTCAGGCGGTGTCGCGTCGTTCCCGCTGGCCATCCAGGGTGAGGGCGGCGCCCCGCCGGTCATCAACTGGGTTATCGAGCTGATCGGCCCCGACGACCCTGTACCGGAGCCGAACCCGCTCGTCGTCATCCACGACCCCGGGGGGCCGGGCGATCCCGTTGTGCAGACCAACACGATTTACATTCCTAGGGGCCCGCAGGGGGATCCGGCGGGGTTCAACATGCTCGACGCTGAGGACATCACCGGGGACCGCACCGACGGCTACGTCCTGGCCAAGGGGCCCGGCGCGACGGTGGTGTTCGTGCCGCTGCCCACCTGCGATGTGCGGTCCTCCACCGGAATCGAAGCGACCGCCTTCAACGCCACCAACCCGCGCCTACTCACCACGGTCACGTTGGCGTCTAAACCGTTCCCCCGGAAGGTTCTTCCGAAGGGCTCGCTGGTGGTGACTGGCTCGGTCGACACCAGAGTCGATCTGGTGGCCTACCTCGGCGACCCGGACTCCGGCGGGGTGGAGATCGGCCGCGGCTTCGGCGCTGCCGGCGCGGCCCCGCCACCTGTGGTGCTCGCCGACGGCCCCCCGAACACGCCGACAGGTGCCGACGCTTCCTACGGGGTGATCCCTGCCGGAGAGGCCGGGGTGGTGTACTTCCGGGCCGAGCAGATGGCTGCCTCGTCGAGCGGGTGGGCCACCGCCGCCGCCCCCGACGGGGCGCGGTGTTCCGCCGTTGGGGTACCCGTCTAGTGGAGCTGCAGCCGCTCGACGAGTTCGACACCCCCGCCACCTCGTGGCCGGGATCAGGTCTGGCGCAGCCCCCGAGAACGCAGTGGACGCCCACTAGGATCAAGTCCAAACGCAACAACATTGTCGAACTGATCCTGCAGCAGGTCACGCTCGCGCTGCGGGGACACCTGACCAATGGGCACAGCTTCTCCCAGCTGCGCGGGTGGGGCGTCGGCATCGAACAGGTCTTGACGGAGAACACCTCAGCGATCGTCGATCTGCAGGATGTCGCCGCCGCGATGCGCACCACGCTGGCCTATGTGGGCGACGAGCAGCAGATGGTGTCGGTGCCACGCTGCCTGTTGACCATCCCCACCATCTCCGGGTCCACATCACCGCCGAAATCCCGCAACATTTTGGACGCGGTCGAGTTTGTCTACACCGGGGCGTTGCATCATTCCACGCTGCCTGTGATCTACCCCGCCACCGCCGGCGGCAGCACTCTCGGGACGATCTACTACACCCCGATCATCGCCGACCGCGAGGGGCTCGTGGAGGGCATGGCCTGGATCGGCGGCGCGGACACGTCGATCTTTTCCATCGACTACTACGAGATCGCGCTGTGCGTTCTCGACGTCGATACCGGCATGATCAACAAGGTTTGGGGTTCGGGGAACATCAAGGACGCTGAGGCGTCGGTGAACACTTCGCAGCCGCAAGAGCTGTACAAGGCGATCGTCGACGATACGCCGCAGGAATGCGCCCCGGGGCAGATTCTGTTCGCAGCCCACCAGCAGATCGCGCCGGGGGTTTTCCAAACGCCGCGGGCTATCGGCGCTGTGCCGGGAGCCAACATTGCGCGAGGTTCCGCGCTCCGCCTCGACGCATGGTGCTACAAGGCCGACAGCCACTCTCAGGGCATCCCGTCCAGTATCAGCTTCGCCGGCCTCACCCGGGAAAACCGTTTCTGCCCCTGGTTCGGGTTGCGGGTAGCTGTCTTGGAGGATGAATGACCGATGACGAACTGATCGCCCTTGCAGATCACATCGACGACTTCGCCGACGCAATGCCCTCACTGGCCGTCCAGGGCCGCTACTGGTGGTTCCGCCCTTCCGACAACACGTTTCACGCCACCGACTCCCGGGACAGCACCCCTGGCGACTTGTACCTGCTGGATGCGTCCCCCCAGTGGCAGCAGCAGTGGGCCGGCAACTGGGAAGCGGCGGCCCTGCACCTGATGGACGCGCTCGACGCAGAGATGAACCGACCCGTGACGGAAGGCCAGTGATGACTACTCCGGAGCTCAAGCACAACTGGCGGCCCGGAGAGAAGTACTCCGCGGAAGCGGCGAATGCTGTCGCTGCCAATATCAATCGAATCAACGGGATGATCTACCGGGGTGAACTTATTCCGTCCTCGGAAATGGTGACACCCTTAGTCGTAGCTGCCCTTGCCCTCCTTGCTGGTCCGGCCGTGGCGGATGAGGCGCAGCAGGCGGTTGCATCGGCCGCCGCTGAGCTCACCATCAGCGTCATCAGCCCTAGCCCCGGGACGATGCAAGTGACTGTCGGCGGCGTCCCGACGGGTGAGGCATTCGATTTCAACGTGCTGGCGATCGAGAACTTGGTCGGCAACTATGAACCCGAAGCGATCTCCCTGTTCGACCGGATGGATGTGCGCCCGAACTTTGACCGCCGGCACGCGATCAACCGGCTCATCAAAGACCTGAAGGATTACAACCTGTGGTCGCGGCTGGACGGGCTGTACGTGTTCGCGGCGCACACGGCGCAGGCGGGATTACTGAACTGGCGTCGCGACGCGGCGAACATGACGGCGTTGAACTCGCCGACATTCACCGAAGATCGGGGATTCACCGGCGACGGAGTGTCTTCTTCGCTGTGGAACACCTCGGCGGCGACAGTGAACACCCAGGCGACCGACGCCGCGACGTCGCTGTGGGTGTCGCAGGCTGCGTCGACGAAAGACACTGTGTTCGACCTCTGGTGGACGAACTGGGGGATGTCGATCGACTCGGCGCGCACCTCCACACAGATGGGGTGGCGGGGCGCGAATCAAACCACGCGTGCGGTCACGTCCCTCGATGTCGGGTTGTTCTCGGTCGCGCAGACGGGACCGGAAATGGCGCGCGCCTATCGGGATGGGGCGCAGATCGACAGCTTCACAGGGGCCTACGACGACACGCTGTCGTTCGCGCCGGCCTCACCGATCAGGATTCTGTCGCAGAACGGGTCGACGTCGTTTACCAACCCGCGGGTGTCGTTCGCTTCCTACGGCGCCGGGATGAGTCCAGCTGAGATGGCGTTGTTCTACAACGCCGTCAACACCTACATGACTGCGGTGGGTGTGGTGTGATCGTCCTGACCCAAGAGCAGGCGGCGAATCTGTTGTGGCGCGATCAGTTCCGCCACGCCCGCCTGCTGGGCCGGCGGCTCAATGACGGCAAGTACGCCTACCCAGAGTCGGTGCTGACCGATCCCGCGCACGCGCGCTGGCATTCGCTGCTGCGGCAGGGAACGATCACCCCCGCCGGGAGTTTGACGTTCACCCCGGTCGCGGAGGGGCAGCGGTTCAGCGTCCTGGTCGACGGCAAAGAGATGTACCTTCAGCCGGGTGCCGAACCGACGACGTACGGCTTCCCGGTTCCGGACTTGTTCGATATGCCGGCCGCGAATCTGTACCGCTTCGAGGCGCACCGCAACCGTGATGCTGTCGCTTCCGGCGACTACAAGAACAACCGCCGCCGCGTCGAGCTGATCAAAGAGCACAGCACCGGCTATGCGGCCGGGGAAACGCTCTGGGCGTCGTGGTCGCTGATAATGACCGATCAGCGTGAAGGTTTCACCACCGACAACTGCACCCTGATCCACCAGTGGCACGGCTCGTATTCCAGCGCGTTTCTCTATCCGGTGTTCTGGGTGGGGTTGCGCGACAGCACCCTTGAGGTGTGCACCCGGTCCAGCGCGGACGGCGACAAGCACACCCACTACTTTGAGCCGTTCGATCCGCCGTCTGGGCAGCCGAACCACTTCGTGGTGTCGGGGCTGCTGGGCGAGTCGGGGCACCTGAATGTGTGGCTCAACGGTGAGCAGGTCGTCGATGTGGATATCCCGATCGGCTACTACAGCGAGCCTTACCCGCTGGCTTATCCCCAGTTCGGCATCTACATGAACAACGCGCACAGCGTCGACGTGCTGTACCACGCGAACGTCGAATACGGGCTGTCGGATCTGTCGGCGCGGATCACCGACCCGGTGACAGTGCCGACCCCGCCGGAAGGCTGGCCAGTGGTCGAATACTTCCCCAGTGACGACCTGTTCCCCGCAACCAACATCTACCCCTCGTAGGAGCAGTTATGGCGGGTTACACCAAGCAGACGTGGTCTCCCGGATCGGGTGGTGGAACACCGTTCTCAGCGGCAAGGATGCAGCACATCGAGGACGGCATCGAGGCGATGTCGCCGAACATTCAGACATTCACCACGAGCGGCACCTGGACGAAACCCGAAGGCGCGGTGCTGGTGGACGTGTACCTCGTGGGTCCGGGCGGCGGCGGCGGTGCGGGTGCTCGGCAACCTTCGGGCACGGCGTCTTGCGGTGGCGGGGCGGGGGGTGCAGGCAGTATCACGCGTGCGACTCTGGCCGCTTCTGATCTGACGCCCACGGTCGCGGTGACGGTCGGGACGGGCGGCGCTGGTGGCGCCGCGCAAACCGCGGACGGTTCGGCAGGTGCGAACGGCTCTCCCGGGTCGTCGGGTACGTCATTCGGGAGTTACCTCGCCGCGGCGCGGGGGCAGGCCGGTGGGGGTGGCGGCGCGGCGACGGCGGGGACTGCCGGGTCGGCGGGCGGTACGCCCGGTGGTGCTGGCGGAACGGTGTCGTCACCTAACGGGCGGTTTGGAAACGGTGGTGCTGGCGGCGCGGGTTCCACGTCCGGGGCTGGCGGCGCGGGCGGTAACGGCGCGACCCCCGGCGGCGGTGGGGGTGGTGGTGGCGCGTCGCTGAATGGGAACAACTCCGGGGCCGGTGGTAACGGCGGCGACGGTTTGTGTGTCGTCGTCACCTACTTCTAGGTCCATGACGTAGAGGTATCCGATAGCGAGGGCGAACAGAATCATGGTCCGCTGCTCGCCGTACAGGGTGGTGTTGTCGGCCATGCCGTGCAGGAACACCCATGCGACCACACACAGCGCGAGGACAGCGGTTCTGCGGTCACGGACTGTGGGCTGAGAGGCCGCGACCCGCAGCCCTAAGAGGATCGTCGCCGCCACAAACGCGACAACGACGAGGGCTGCCAGGATTCCCGAGTTCGCCCACGCCGCGATGATGAAATTGTGGGGCGGGGTTCGCCGCGACGTGAATGCGACGATCTCTTCAGCCCAGCCGCCGAACCCCAATCCGAGAAAGAAATGGTCCTGGAACAACGCGGAAGCTCCCTCCCATATCGGCCGCCGGCCTTCGAGGAGGCTGTATTCCGATCGGGCGAAGAACTCCGGGGACGCCTTTTGCAGGATCTCCATCATCATCGGCGTGACGAGTGGCAGTAGCAGCACCACGGGAATCGCCGCCAGCACCGCGAAACCATGCAACATGTGCGGCAGCAGCAGGATCATGATCGCGCATCCTGTGGCGACGAAGATCGCTGTTTTCGAGCCTGTGAAGACAGTGCCGGTGAAGGCCAGTGCCGCCGCCCAGTACAGCCATCGGCTGCCGGTGCGCCGTGCGGTGATGATGTAGAGCAGCGCGGCGATGCCGCCTAGCAGCGATGCGATGTTGCCGTTGACGAAGACACCGCCGGCTTTGTCCGCGTACCACACGTTGTTCGACAGCGTGGTGTAAAGGTCGACGGACTGGGGGCCGACCAGGAGCGGGGCCAGTTCAGAGTTCAGGAAACGCTGCTCGGTGTGCGGGTTGCTCCGGAAAACGATCGCCAGCACCGATTGGGCAGCCACGCCGGGGACTGTCCACATCACGAGGGTGTCGAGGAGTCGGGGGTTGTCCTTGGCGACGACGATGACTTCCCGCAGCCACAGCAGGAACACGGTGCTGCGAACCGCCGTGGCTGCGCCGCTGTTGACGCCGTCGGGGGTTGCCCAGAGCAGCGAGACCACGGTGATCGCCACGAACATGCACATGATGGCGATGAGCGGGCTCTGCGCTGCTGGTCGGCCGCGTGCGGCTGATCCCATGACGCAGGTGCTCAGCGTCCAGAGCACCGCGGCTGTGGCGAGTTCGGCATGGATTCCCGGCAAGTAGAGCTGCGGGACGAGAAGCACGACGACGCCGATCAGCCGTATTCGGTGGGGCACCACCACGTTGGTCACCAGTGTCGCTGCCGCGATAGTCACGGCCGTCAGCATGCGTCCCCCATAGTCGGCGCAGTTTACCTATCAGGAGGTCACCATGAGACGAGTTCACCGGTGACCGTCGTCATCACCGTGGGCGGCGCGAACTTCGGCCTCACCGACGGAGTGGGGCGCGCTCTGGGTGGGTATGTGCGCCGCCAGCACCGCCGCCACAAGATCGGGCCAGCGCAACCGTCGATCCCGTTCTCCCTGGCGCGGCGGGTGGCCGAGCAGCAGTACGCGAACCTGCGCGAGGCCGCCCTGTCCATGCGGGAGCCGTTCGAGCTGTGGGGGGCGTCGTCGGGCGCTGAACGCATCGCCGAACTGCTGCACGAAACCGCGCCTGAGCACCTGGCCCGGGTTGTGCTGCTCGGCTGCCCCGCCTCCCAGCACGGCGGCGTCGGGGGTGTCGGGTTCCGCGGCCCCCGCACACCCGTGCCGTCCACCCGGTTCGAGACCCTGGTGATTGCCCGCCTCGGTGACCCGTTCGCCAACGCCGACCAGTGGGGCATCTCTCAGCCCCGCACCGAAGCCGCCATGACGCTGTCCCGGCTCCTGGGCGGCGGTTTGGCGCACGCCGACTACAGCGGCGTGGATCTCGACGAGTGCCGCACCCGCGCCGCCGAAGGAAACACGCGATTCCTGGTGGCTCCGTGAGGCCGGCGCTGACGGCTGTCGCGGTGGGTGCTGCGACAGGGGCTGTCCTGGTGCTGCTCGGCTGCTGGGCGGTGATGATGTACGGCCCGGAAACCCTGTTCGAGTGGAACGACATCGTCTACGACGCTGATGGCCAATACGCGGGGCTGCGGTGAGTAACTGGTGGCGTCACCTCGCCTGGTTCGACGTCAAACGCGCCCGACTTTGGCAAGGCGTCATCTGCACCGGAGTAGTGCTGGCGTTCGTGCTCATCGTCGCCGCGGTGTTCGCCGACATCCCCTAGGCCCCACCCCCTCTCGTCCACCCTGCCGAATTTCGACGGCAGGCCTGGCAACCATGCCCGAAAGGACCGCCCATGGCAGACAGAACCGTCTACGGACGCACACACTCCGAGAACGGTTGGCGCATGGTCGATCGCAACTCGTGCCGCCACGTCCTCATCCCCGGAACCAACATCCGCATCTGGATTCGCGAAGGCCAGCCCGAGAAGATCCTCGGCGCGTTCGCCGCCGACTTCAACGCCCACGTCGAACCGCTGCGCCAGGAGGACAGCGGCGGCTGGACCGAAACGAACGACGTGGCGTCGAGCAACCACCTGTCCGGCACCGCCATGGACCTCAACTGGCACGGCCCAGACAAGCAGCGCTTCCGGCTGGGCATCACCGAGCAGCAGGCATACCCGCCGCCCAAGGACGCACGGCTACGTGAGCTGATCGCCTTCTACGAGGGCATGGTGTTCTGCGGCGGTCTCTGGTCGATCCGCGACTGGATGCACTTTCAGATGGGCGCCAACACCTACGGCTCGCAGCATGTCGCAAAGGTGAACGACTTCATCGCCCGCAAGATCCGCCCCGACGGGTTCTCCACGTTCAAGCGGGCAGGCGCACCGTCATCGCCCGTGCCGGTGACGTACTGGGCTGAGGAAGGCCACAAGGGTGAGCACGTGAAGCGGCTGCAGGCGTTCCTCAATACCCGCGGCGCAGGTCTGGCCGTCGACGGCGACTTCGGCCCGCTCACCAAGGCCGCCGTCCAGGCATTCCAGAGCGATGCGCGCATCGCCGCTGACGGCATCGTCGGCCCGATCACCCTGCAGAAACTCAAGGAGGCCGGGTTCAACCCGGATGGCGCACCCGCCCCGCCGCCTGTGAAGCGGTTCCCGCAGGACTACTCCGACCGCGAGCTGCTGGAGTACATCGCCGCGCAGCTCGGCCCCGGCCACGAGTCGTGGCAGTCGAAGGGGATGACGTTGCGCGACAAGGTGTGGGGGCTCTGATGTTCGGACTGATGACCGATGTCCCACCTTGCAGTTGTGGCCAGCGGGTGAGTCCGCACTGCGTGCACCACGGCGCCGCCTGGAATCGCATCGCCGAACGAGTGAACGCTGATGCCTGAACTCAAAGTCGGCTACCAGGGGCCGCTCTACGATCCCTGGTACACCTGGGCCACCAAGTACGCCAGCAGTTACGCGTTCCTGCTCGGGCCGCGGGACGGCTACTACGGCAACGATGAGGCCGCATTCACCCGGGAGATGCAGCGCCACCTCGGCATGGTGCAGGACGGCATCTTCGGGGATCGTCTCGCCGCCCGCGTCGGCTACGTCTGGCCCGGCCAGTCAGCGCCCTCGAAGGTTGAGCAGCGCCGGCCGATTTGGTTCTACTCCAACCCAGGCAGCGGCGCCGGCTGGGATGTCGGTCCTGGGTTCGTTGTCGGGGAGATGGTCGCCGGGAAGCGTTGGAATCACGTCGGTCGCGAGTCGCTGCGTATCAATCACCAGCCGGTGGGGTCGATCATCGGCGGCTACCTCGGCCTGATGGGCGGCGACCCGAAGCACTCCTACCTCGACGTGCTGGAAGACCAGAAACGCGAGCAGGCCAAGCTGCTGCGCGATAACCCCGACGTGCAGCGCGCCATGACGGCACGTCGTGCGGACCCGAAAGCCGCGGTCGACGTCGAGCTGTGGTTCCAGGGGTACAGCCAGAAAGCAGACGGCGCCCTCGAAGCGGTCGCCGCCTTGTTCGGTGACGGGGGAGAGTTCGCCCTGATCCGCGACCGGATCGACGGGATCATCTGCCACGGCAACCCCGCCACCGCCGAGACCGGGATCGCGCGCAAGACATTCCCCGACTGGGTCAACCGGCTGACGGTCAACGTCAACACCCGAGACGACTTCTACGCCGTAGCCCGAGACCGGGTCCGGCCGCTGTTCTATGAGTGGTTTATTCGCGCAGAAACCGAGATCCCGTTCGTGGTGTACACCGCGCAGATCATCATCCCTGCGATGCTCAACCTGCTCATGCCCGGACTTGGCAGCGGAACGCTATCCCCGGTCGCCACCAATGTCCTGGCCGGGGCGACGGGTGTCGATGCCAACCTGATGGGCACCGTCGTTCAGCAGGTCAACACCACCCGCCAGAAACCCAACCCTGCCTTGATCGAGTTCCTGTCGGTGCGCGGCATTCTCACCCACCTGCCCGATCTGATCCACCTGATGGCCGCGCTACCCGGCCTGCAGTCCCATGGCACCTACCACCTGCCGCGGCCGGAGTTCGGCGGCCGCGACGGACACATGGTCGCTTACGACCACATCGCAGCATTCCGACGATAGGAGACACCATGAACTGGCAGCACTATTGGAAATCCATCCTCGCGTTCCTGTCGCTGGTCACGACCAACGTCGCTGTGGCGCTGGTGCAATCTGGCCAGCCGTGGCCCGAGACCGGCCAAGAGTGGGGTGTGTTCGCCCTGACCACCACCCTCGGCACCTGGCTCGTCTTCCAGAAAGGCAACGCACCCAAGCGCAGTGACGCGTAGTGACCGCCACGGTTGAGCCGACAGCCGCGAATCGAATCGGGATGGACAGGTTCATGACTCGCCTGACGCCCACGTGCAGCAGGAGGATCCGCGTGCGCAATCTCGCCACCTCACGAATCCCACTCGGAGATGTGTGGTTCATCGTCTCAGCAGCCCAAGGCGTCGAATACCTACTCCGACCCCACGGTGTTACCCGTGTCCTCAACGTCGTCGAGGCCGCCCTACCCTTCCAGGCGTGGGCCTTGTGGCTGCTCATCCCCGCTGTAGTCGGTTTCATCGCCAACCGGTTCAAGAAGTGGCCGGTCGCGATCGGCTGCCACATGGTCTCCGCAGCTGCCTATGCCGGCCTCACATACGGGCTCATCGCCGGCGTCGTCGCCGCCAACCAGACATGGGGTTGGCAGCTCGCACCCGCTTACGCACTTCTCTTCGCGCTGCACGCGTTCTGGGTGTTCGTCGACATCTTCCGAGAACGCATCCTGCACCTGATGAGCCACCCCCGCGACCTTCCCCCAGGGGCTGCCGCGTGACACTCGCCGACTACCTGTCCGGCCCCACGATCGCCGGCGCAACAGCGTTCATCGTCCTGGTCATCACTCGCATCCCGGTCGTCAACCGACGACTGGCGCGGCTGCTCGACCCGCTGGTGAGGTGGTGGACCCGCGGCGCGCTGACTGATCAGGTCACCGAGAACGAGCGCAGGATTCTGTTCCGCCGAACCCAAGACGTCGACATCCTGGAGGCATATCAGGATGAGATTGCGCGCTGGTCCGTTGAGGTGCGGGCTATCGCGATCGAGCACAACATCACGATCCCGCGCATGAAGACGTTCCGTCAGTTCAAGGCCGAGTGGTTGCGTGACCACCCGGAGTACGCCAACGAATTCGGGGAGCGCCGGCACATGGAGCGCGAGGGATCGTGAGCGCGCAGAAGGGCGACTGGGAGATCGACCTCGGCGCCGCCCTGGTCGCCGCAGTCGCGCTGGCCGGCTTCGCCGCCCTGGTCGTCTATCTCATCTGTAGCTGAACTCTTTCAGGGGTTCGGCCCCGCTGGCGACTTACTACCGATACAACCCGCCCCACAGCTTTCCGGCTGTGGGGCGGGCTTTTGTCGTCTGCGCACACGGAATCATGGTCCGTACTGCCATTCCTCGCCGTCGTCGAGCGACCACGCCGTGTTCACTTCCGTCTCGCTGATCGCCGAACCCAGCTCGGTCGGCGCCACCTCCGTCGGCGGATCGTCCGTTTCGTCCCCCGCGCAGAAAATGCTAGCGAGTGGGTAGCGGGGGCCGGACCGCTTTCTGCAGGGGATGCGCGAGTCGGCAAGGTGTGGACCCGGTCCACGCGCGGCGTAATATGAGCAGGTCGCGAGTCATCCCGAGCCATGCCGAGAAACACCACCTACGCAGGTCAGCAGGTGTTTAGGGCGTCTATGCTGGGGTTCGAATCCCCTTAGCTCCACCAATGTGATGAGTCGCGTCATCGGTTACACCTGAGTCGCGTCATCGGTGACAGATTGCCCCGGCCATCGGCCGGGGTTTTTCTGTTGGTTGCGCCAGTCTGCTCAACCGGTTGACATCGTGAGATGGAGGCGATCGACGATGCGTAGCGCTTGAGCAGGGTCGCCCCCGTCGAAGACTGCGGCGTGTATTCCGCGCATGGCCCCGGTGAGTGCGTGAGCTGCTTGCGGGACATTGGTGTCAGGGTCGATTGCCGAGGATGCGGCACACCTCGCCAGGATGTGCTCGACGGCCTGCTCGAAGGTGTCGTGCCAACGCTGCGAAAAGCAGTCCGAGCGCGGAACTCCGAGGTCGCGGAAGAGGACGTGCGCCGCCGGTGTGGCGTAGATGGCTTCGGCGGACAGGCGCAAGAAGGTGCTCAACTGCAGTAGCGGCTCGTCCGGCCACTGAGCTTCTTGGTACTGGTGGCGCATGGCCTCGACGAGGACCACGGCAGCGTTGTCGATTGCTGCGCGGAAGAGTTCGCGCTTGCTGTCGAAGTGATGGAATGCGGTTCGCAGCGCGACACCGGAGTGCCGGGCAACTTCTTCGACGGTGATCTGGCTGTAGTCGTGATCGCGCAGCAGTGCCTGTGTGGCACTTATCAGACGAAGATCGGTGGGGGCGGAATCGGTGCGATGGGAGGTCGCATCGTTGACCCATCGGTGCACGGTGGACGGATGCACACCGACTTCTTCCGCCACGGTCGATGCACGTTGTCCACTGAGTACTCGCTCGACCACCGCCTGCCGCTCCAGGGCATCGCGACGCGACCTGCCAGCCATTCGACGATCGTACGAGTACCCAATGTTGCGTCAATTGCACTTGAGATGCAATAGTCGCATTACGTAGGCGGCATCGCGTTCTCGCAACCCGCCCTCGGGCAGATGACACGGAACGGAGGCGCATCGTGGGCAACGACTACCGGTCGGCGCGCGCGCTGGTGACGGGTGCCAGCTCGGGAATCGGAGAGGCCTTCGCGAAGGCGCTTGCCGCGCGTGGCTGTGATCTGGTGCTGGTGGCCCGCCGCCAGGATCGGCTCGATCTGCTCTCCCAGGAGCTCGAGGCTCGACATGGGATCTCCTGCACACCGGTGGCATTCGATCTTTCCGTTCCGCACCCAGGAACCAGGTTGCGAGCGCTGGTCGAGGGCGACGTGGACATCCTGATCAACAGCGCCGGGTTTGCCATCCAAGGTCCCTTCATAGAGGGCGACGCGGAAGACTACGCCCGAGTCCTTGCGGTCGACGTCGGAGCGGTCGTCGACCTCTGCCATGCGTTTCTGCCGGAGATGGTCCGGCGACGTCGTGGCGCGATTGTGAACGTTTCCAGCACGACTGCGTATCAACCTGTGCCGACCCTGGCCGTTTACGCTGCGGCCAAGGCCTTCGTGCTCAGCTTCAGTCAATCCCTTTGGTACGAAGCGCGACAACGCGGCGTCACAGTGTTCTCCTTCGCGCCGGGACCCACCCACACTGAATTCTTCGACGTGATCGGCGAAACCGCCACCGCCGTCGGCCGCATGCAGTCGGCTGATCAGGTCGCGGCGGCTGGCTTGCGGGCGCTTGACCGCCGCTGGACACCGCCCTCTGCGGTCTCGGGGGTCAGCAATTCGATCGCCGCGGCTCTGGCACGGCTGATCCCACGGCGTGTGCTGATGCCGGCGCTCGCGCGGTCGCTGCGGCCGGTGAAGGCCAGAAAATGACCATCCACTCTTGGCCCGCATTGGGCCCCAACAAATCTCGTTCACGATAAATCCACTCGAAACCCGACGGCAGGAGCACACCATGATCTTGGTTACCAGCGCAGCAGGTGGTGTCGGACGTCCCCTGGTGCGACAGCTCGTCGCCACCGGGCAGGGTGTGCGCGCATTCGTCAAGAACGAAGACCAGGCCCGACGATCGCGAACAGACGGTGCAGCCGAGATCGTGATCGGTGACCTGAGGCAGCCCGGAGATCTGGAGAACGCGCTGCGCGGAGTCCGTCAGATCTACCATGCGGCCCCGACGCAGCTCGTCGACGAACTCCCTGTGGCCGAACGACTGATCGCGGCAGCGAAGTCCGAACAGCTCGATCAGGTCGTGTTCCACTCAGTCATCCACCCCGACATCGCCGAACTTCCGCATCATCGGCAAAAGCTCATGGTCGAGGGCATCCTGCGTGACTCAGGTCTGCCCGTGACCGTGCTTCGCCCCTCGCACTACATGCAGAACGTACTGGACTTCTGGGACTTCTTCGGTTCGGGACTGCTTCCGTACCCCACCTCGCCACAGAGTCGAATGGGCGTCGTCGACGTGGAGGATATCGCGGCCGCGGCGGCCAACGTGTTGATCACCCCGGGCGGACACATCGGCAAGACCTATGACCTCTCGACGGTGGAACTCACCCGTCACGACATGGCGCGAATCTGGAGCCGAGTGCTCGGCCACTCCATGGTCGCCGTCCGAATTCCGCCGCAGGCACTGAAGAACCCGCTGGTGGCCGTGGGACCGTTCGGGTCTGCCATCGCCCAGTCGTTGCTGTCAACCAGGATGCGTTCCCTTCCCCACATCGTTCGAGGGCTGCGCGCGGCACCGAACGCTCGAGGGTTTCGAACGTGGTCGGCAGAAGCCCAGGACACTTACGTGCAGATGATGACCTACTACGACGTGCACGGACTTCCTGCCGGGAATCTCGATGATCTCCCGAAGGTGTTGTCGCGGCAGCCCACTGATTACGAGCAGTTCGCTCGCCGTACCGCTGCGGCGCGCGGGGTCGGCACACCGTGACTCGGATCGGAACCGACAGCCCCAATCCAGGTCGAGAGCGGCGCCCTCAGCTCGCCGAGTCCTGCACGGTCGGGCTCTCGCCGGCGCTGAGTTGGTCGATCTCATTCAAGAGGGGCTGTGCTAAAGAACGGATTTCGTCCATCGTCATCGTCCGCAGCGGATGGATCCCGAGGATGAGCCGCACATGGCCGCTTCGGTCCAACACGGGGGCGGAGATGGTGGCCACTGGGTGAGCGCCCGGAGCGCTGTCGTCGGGTAGCAAGTTCGCCGAAAGGAACTCGACCCGCAGTTGGTCGATGACCGAGCGCACATGGCGCGGAACCTTCTCGCCGGCCAAGACCCCGATGGCCTGAGCCGCCTGGGCAAGCGCCGGAGTCATCCAGTCGACGTCGAATCCGCGCTCCCTGGTCTGGGCTAGCACAGCGCGCAGGCGGTCGGCCAAGGCCTCATCTGCAGCCGCGCCGCGCTGTACCCACGACTCCTGCTCGCCTGGCGCATCCCACGCAGCACAGGCGATCCCAAAAGGTGGTGCGTAGGGAATGCGCTGGTCGGGCAGGGCGGGACCAGCCATGCCATCGGGGTTCTCGAAAGCGGTGATGACCAGGTCGTCTCCGCTGCGTTCGACCACCGAGGCCGGTGTCCCGGTGGTGCGCGCGAGACGCGCGATGGCACCTCGGGCGAGGGCGGCAAACGGGCGCGTGGCCTCGAATCTTTGCGCGATCTGGGCCAGCGTGAGTCCTGGTGCGAACCTCTTGGAAACAGGATCCCGTGTCACCCAGCCGCGGTCGCTCAGCGTCTTGAGGATCGAGTGCGCGGTCGATTGCGACAACCCGAGCTCACGGACGACGTCGGAGAACCTCAGCCCGGGGCTGCCCGATTCGCTGAGGAGCTCCACGACGTCGAGGACCCGCCCCGCTGGGGCGGAACCGGCTCCGCGCACCTTGACTACCTCGGATTCGCCTTCTACGGTCAATGCAACTATTAGAGAAAACTTTCTCGAATAGTCGAGAATAAGTCAAACCGCAAAGGGGCGGCAGTTGCGTGCAGTCGTGTTGCGGGGCGGCGAGCTGACGGTGCGCGAGACCGCCGATCCAATTCCCGGGCAGGGTGATCTGCTGCTGAAGACGCTCAGCACTGCAATCTGCGCGTCCGACGTCCACTACATGGACCATCCTGATCTCGCGATCAACGATCCGACCGGCCGGTCGCTCTATGACCCTGACCGTGACATCGTCATGGGGCACGAGTTCGTGGGCGAGGTCATCGGCCATGGATCGGGATGCAGCGACGCGTTCCCGATCGGCACCCGGGTGACATCGATGCCAATCCGACTGGTCGACGGCGGCGCGGGCGGCCTTCGCATCATCGGTCAGCATCCCGAAGCCCAGGGCAGCTTCGGTGAACTGCTCGTCGTGCCCGAGGCGACCGCGAAGGCCGTCGACGGTGCGGTGCCCAACGACGCGATTGCCGTTGTCGATGCTTTCGCGGTGGGCGAGTTCTACGTGCGTTCGTCGAACGTGCAGCCCGGCGAGATCCCGATCGTTATCGGTGCTGGTGCCGTCGGGCTGTCGGCGGTCGCCGCACTGAGCGCGCGCGGAATCGATCCGATCATCGTGTCAGACTTCCACGCAGAACGCCGCGACCTGGCCCAATCCGGTTTCGGCGCACACATCCTCGTCGACCCTGCGCAGCAGTCGGTGTTCGACGTCTTCCGCCAGGTGCGCGCCGAACGGCATCTGGCTGGTTGTGCGGTGGTCTTCGAATGTGTGGGCGCCTCGGGTCTCATCGACAAGATTGTCGGGGAGGCAGAGTTCTGCTCGCGGGTCTATTGCGCGGGCGGGTGGTACACCGGCGACACTTTGAGCATCACCGAGGCCACCCGCAACGGCTTGACGATGCAGTTCGGCGGAGGTCCGATGCCTCAGGACTGGTACGGCGTACTCGATGCCGTCGTGGCGGGGACACTCGACCCGCTGCCCAGCGTCGGGAGGATCATCGGCCTCGACGAGGTACCCGAGGCGCTGGACCAGGCTCGCCGATCAGAGGGCCCGCCCCGGATCGTGATTCATCCGAACGGGGACCTTTGATGTCCGACCGTGATGAGATCTTCGACCTCACCATCCGCTATGCCACGGCGATCGACACCCGCCAATACAGTCTTCTCGCAACGGTGTTCACCGAGGACGCCGATATCGATTACGGGGTGATCGGGCATTGGACGTCGGCTGCGGAGGTCATCGAGTTCATGGACGCAGCCCACGTCGGCGCGGAGCACACCATGCATCGGATGACCAATCAGGCCATCGACATCGCGGGGGACACCGCGACTGTCCGCACATACGTGGACGCGCTGATCCTCTTCGCCGGCGGCGGAGCGAATGCCGTCGGCTACTACGACGATCACGTCGTGCGCACATCGCAAGGATGGCGCATCGCGCATCGGACCTACACCTCGGTCCGGATCGCAGAAATCAGAACTCATGGGTGATGTCGCGCAGAAGTACGGGCGCAACGACGTGGTTCGGCTGATCATGCAGGCGAGCGCCGAAGTGATGGGTTCCGACGCACGGCAGAACGGATAGAACCGGTGTTCACTCTTCGCTTCGACATGCGAGCGCCCTCGTGGGCAGCCCCGGCCACCGACTTGTACGCGGCCGCCGGCGATATGTCGGCGTGGGCCGAGGATCGCGGTTGTCTGGCTGTCGTGCTGTGTGAGCACCACTGTGCCGACGACGGTTACCTACCGTCGCCGCTGCTGCTCGGTGCGGCGATCGCCGCTCGTACCAGCCGGCTGATGCTCAACCTGACGATCTTGCTGCCCTTCTACGATCCGGCACGACTGGCCGAGGACATGGCCGTGCTCGACCACATCAGTGCGGGCAGGGCCACCTACGTATTCGGAATCGGCTATCGACCCGAGGAATATGCCCACTTCGGTCTGTCCATGTCGCAACGAGGCCGGCTCGCCGATGAGAAGCTCGACGTGCTGCGCCGACTGTTGGCCGGCGAGGAGGTCGAATACGGCGGCAGGCACATGAGGGTCACTCCGCGACCACGGTCGGCCCAGGGGCCCATGATGAGCTGGGGCGGGGCCAGCCTGGCTGCCGCCCGCCGCGCCGGCCGAAACGGGTTGGGGCTGCTGGCCAACGGCGGAGTTCCAGGAATGCGGGAAGCCTATGAGACAGCCTGCCGCGACAACGGGTTCGAGCCCGGCTTCGTGCTGATCCCGGACCGAGATGCAGCGACGAACTGCTTCGTCGCCGACGATGTCGACGCCGCCTGGGACGAGATCGGCAAGTATCTGCTGCACGATGCGATGGCCTACTCGGAATGGAATCCCGATAACACCGTGTCGGCAAACATCACCACCGCCACATCGGTTGACGAATTGCGTCAGACGTCGACATCGCACGTCATCCTGTCGGTCGAGGAGGCGCGGCAGCGCCTCGGCGCTGGCGAGGTATTCAACATCGCTCCGCTGTGTGGCGGGATACCGCCCGACGTCGCCTGGCCGTACCTGAAGCGATTCGTCGAGCTGCACTAGTGGAAAGGAATGTGAGATGACCGAGGGCCGGGTGGCCCTACACGAAAAGATCGTCTACGAAAAGTGGGAAGGGTATGCGAATCCGATCGAGCGGGGCCGCCACGTGAACTTCGGCGACCAGTTCACCTTCGATCTGGTCCCGGAGTACGACGTCGACGTCGCCGGCCTGGAACGCGTCACGATGCGTGCTGTTGATGTCGGGGTGGGCAGTCACCCGTTTCAAGCCTGGAAGGAGGACGAATGGCCAATCAGCAGTCTCGGAAGTATCGGGTGGTTCACGTGGGCACCGGGTTGACCGGCAACGAGGCGCTGCGGGCGATCATCGATGACCCCGCGCTGGAACTCGTGGGAGTCAAAGTGTCGACGGCTCAGAAGGTCGGCGTGGACGCTGGACAACTCTGCGGTGCTTCGGAAGTCGGTGTCCGAGCGACCGATGATTTCGACGCCGTGCTGGCTCTCGCGCCAGACTGTGTCGCATATTGCGCCACAGCGGTTCGGCGCGAGAACGACGCTATCGCCGACATCGTCAGGTACCTGGAGTCGGGAATCAACGTCGTCACGATCGCCACGATCCCGATGGTCTACCCGCCGGCCGCGCCACCGGAGTGGCGCGCTGCGATCGAAGCGGCTGCGAGGAAGGGAAATTCAACCTTCTACGCCACCGGCGCTGAACCGGGGTTCATCAGTCTCAACATCCCGACCGCCTTGCTCACCGGGGCCGGAACCGTCGACCGCTACCGCATGGACGAGTACGCGATCGATCTGGACAAGGCTTACCCCATCTGGGAAGTACTGCACGAATCCATGGGCTTCGGAAAGCCTGACGGCCACGTACCCGCACGGATCGCCTCGGGCAAGGTCAACCATGACTGGGAGACCGTGGTGCGCTACCTCGCCGACATCCTGGGTCTGGAACTCGACAGCATCGAGCTCGACTGGGAGACGCTGCTCGCACCCACGGATCTGCAGACCGCCCTCGGCGTCATTGCCGAAGGCACGATCTGTGCACACCGCTGGCAGCTTGCCGGCGTCGTCGATGGCCAGCCAAGGGTCGCGGTCCAGTACTTCGCCACGGTGAGCGCCACACCCTGGCCGGACCGGTGGCCCCGGCCCTCGCGAGCGGACCAAGGCGGCATGGTCATCCGCGTCGAGGGGCAGCCCAGTATGTGCCTGGAGCTGTACTTCGAGCAGTCACCCACAGATCGGGTCAATCCCGGCGTGGCGGTGACGGCGCTGGCTGCGGTCAACGCGATACCAGAAGTCGTCGACGCAGGATCTGGCGTGCTCGCCCAGCCATTGGCCGGGCCGGCAATCGTGAGCAGGCAGTCGCGAACGACTCGTCGATAGCGCAGCCCAACTCTGCTGAGCGTATGCACAGCAATCCGGGGACGTTGCCGTCGTCCGCGGTGTAGCTTGCGCTGCATGCCCCTGGAGCTGGCCGCGTTCGTTCGGACGACTCTGCCGCTCGACCTGAGCCGAGTCGACGCCCTCGATCAGGGTCGTTACCACTCCATCTGGCTGCCCGATCACCTCGTGAGCTTCTGGCCCGATTCGATCTGGACATCCGAGTTCACCGATCTCGCGGAGATCTCGCCGTCTCCACACCGCTACCTGGACGCCGTGGCCCTCGCCGGTGCCGTGGCGGCTCGCACGGAACGCACTCGGCTCGCGACGAGCGTCCTGGACACCGTCCGGCGCCATCCCGTGATGCTCGCCCAATCGGCGCTGACCCTCAGCCATCTCTCCGACGGCCGGTTCATCCTGGGACTGGGCGCCGGCGAGCGCGAAAACCTGGCTCCGTACGGCTTCGAGCACCGCGACGCGGTGAGCCGGTTCGCCGAGGCGCTGCAGCTGATCCGGCTGCTCTGGGACGCCGACGGACCGATCGACTTCGCAGGCCGGTTCTTCACACTGGAGCACGCCCGGCTGGACACCGAGCCGCACCGCAGCGGCGCGCCACCGATCTGGATCGGCGCCAACGGTCCCCGCATGCTGCAACTGGTCGGCGAACTCGGCGACGGCTGGTGGCCGAGCGGCAGTGCCGGGCCCGAGACCTACGCGCACCAACTGGCGTGCATCCACGAGGCGGCCGAGCGGGCCGGACGCGATCCGCACGCGATCACTCCCGCCAAGATGGTGGTCTGCCTGGTCGGCGAACCCGACGAGCTCGACGAGATCCTGCGCCGCCCACTGGTGAAGTCGCTGGTCCTGCAGTTGACGGCCGATGCGCTGGCCGCGGCCGGTCACCGCCACCCGATGGGGGAGCGCTGGCGTGGCATCCAGGACATCGACCCGCGCGTGCTCAGCCGCGACCGACTGCTCCGGCTCTTTGAACAGGTCGACCCGGCCGCCATCCTGTCCGTCGTGCCGCACGGCACGCCCCAGCAGGTCGCCGAGCAGATCACCGCGTTCGGCGATGCGGGCGCGCGGATCGTGTCGGTGCTCGATTACAGCGCCATGGCCGGACAGGCCTTCGCCGCTGACTCGGCGCGCAAAGTTCGTGAGGTCGAGGACGCACTGCTGCAGCACACAGGGAGCACGCCATGACACTTCTGGACGCCGACGTCCTCATCGCCGACGCGCGGGAAGCGTCCGGCCTCAACGACTTCGGTGACGACACCCTGCCCGGGCGGGTAGCGCAGGTCGTCGACCGCATCAACGCCGCCGGACTCGACGATGCCGGTGTGCGGGCCGCCGCGGACACCATCAGTGGACTGCTGACGAGCCGGTTGCACGTCATGGCCGACCATGCGAACCTGCCGCTCGCCGACGAACGAATCACCGCCCCACTCTTCGCCACCGGTGAGCCGCGGTCGGGCACGACGCTGCTGCACGCCCTGCTCGCCGAGGACCAGCAGTCCCGCGCACTGCGGTTCTGGGAGGTCATGTATCCCTCGCCACCGCCCGGCCCGGCCGTCGGCGACGATCCACGCCGAGCGCAGGCCGACACCGACTGGCGAGAGATCCTCGATCGCATCCCACCCTGGATCGTCAGCCATCCCTACAACGACCTGCTCGGTGCCGGGCTACCCGAATGCGAGCGCACGTGGGCATACGACTTTCGTGCGACGAACCCGAGCGCGTGGTGGCGCGTTCCCATGACGATCGCCAATTTCGGCCAGGACCATCACGCGCAATACGCTCTGCACCGCATGATGCTGCAGCACATCCAGTACACCCGCACACCGAAACGGTGGGTACTGAAAGGTTTTCACGGCCGACGGTTGCGGGCGCTGTTCGACACCTACCCGGATGCTCACATCGTCTGGGTGCACCGTGACCCCGTGCAGGTGCTCGCCTCGCAGATCGTGGCCTTCGGCCAGATCAACGAGAGCCTCGCCGGGACGCTGGACTGGACTCAGTACGCCACGGACACGATCGAGGGCTCGCGAGCCAACTTCCACGCCTACCTCACCGACCCCCTGGTGGGCGACTCGCGCATCCACCACGTCCGCTACCGTGACTTCGTCACCGACCCGATCGCCACGATCGGCGGCTTCTACGACTTCGCCGGGCTCCCATTCCCGGCCGACGCCGAGAAGGCGATGCGTGACTATCTCGCTACCAACCGCGGCGACCGGTACGGCAAATTCACCTACTCCACCGATATGCTGCCGGTTCCGGTGCAGCAGCTGCATGATGAATTCGCCGACTATCGCGCGAGATTCGGCCTCGACATCGAGACGAGGCGCTGATGGCCTTCGGTGACACCCCGCACGACGACGCGCTGCGCGCGGCCTGGCACGAGTTCTGTGACCGACTCAAGGCGGCCGGAGATCTCGCCTTCAAGGACACCTCACCGGCGACTGCGCTGCAACGTGCCGACGCCTTCCGCTACCTGACGCAAAACCTCGGGCAGGCCTACGATCTCGCACTGGAGACCAAGGACACCCGCTACCCGCTGATCCACCCGTTCTGTGGCCCGACCCGCAAGCTCGGCGGCGACAACGCCGATTTCGTCTATCTCCAGGCGTGGATCGACGGCAGCTCGACATACCAAATCCGGGGCGACCGCGGCACGGCGCGATTCATCAACTTCACTGTTCAAGGGGCGCGCCCCGAAAGCGATGTGTACTACGGGGCCGACCATCCGAACCTGCACGAGCCGTTCGGGGATACCCCGGAGGCAAACATCACCGGCGAAGACCTGATCACCGAGCCGGACGGCAGCTTCGTCCTGTACATCGGCGGCGTTCGGCGGGAACCGAACTGGCTGCCGACCACAGCGGACTCGCGCAAGCTCTTCATGCGGCAGGGCTTCGATTCCTGGGCCGAGCGCTCAGCGCAGTTCAGCATCGAGCGCCTCGACATGCAAGAGCCGCGACCGGTGCCCACGCCGCAGGATCTGATCGCGTCGATGCGTTGGGCGGGCGACTTTCTCACCGGGACGATGACAGACTGGCCCGACCGCGAACGACAGATCGGCTCATTGTTCGGCGAGCCTGAGCCCAACGTCTTTCCCGGTGCCCGGTTCGCCGGCCCGGCCGAGCAACGCGATGCTCGGCGCGGCCGGCTGATCGTCACCATGCCGTGGCGTCTCGGGCCGGACGAGGCGTTGCTCTTCGAATTTGCTGACGACGGGGAGTTCTGGATGCTGACCAATATGGGCGCCTTCTGGAACAGCATGGACTACCTGTACCGGCCGGTGAGCTACACACCGAGCAGGACAGCGATCGACGCCGACGGCCGCGTGCGAATGGTGATGGCTCACAAAGACCCCGGCGTGCACAACTGGATCGACACCCAGTGCTTCAGTGAGGGCTACCTGACGATGCGTGTCATCGGAAGTCGGCAGCTGCCCGAGGTCAGCACCAGGGTGGTTGCCGCGGCCGAGCTGGACACCGCGCTGCCGGACCACACCCGGCGCGTCACGCCCGACGAGCGTGCCGCGCAACTGCACACCCGCTTCGACGCCATCCGCCGCCGATACAGGATCTGACATGGACCCGAAACTCGAGACGCTGGCCGCATCGGCCTTCGACAACGTCTACCACGTAGGTCACCTCGTCCCCAATCTGCTCTCGGCCATGGAGACGCTTGCCGGCAGCATGCAGATCACGTGGGCGCCACCGTTTGAGATGCGTAGTGGCTTCACCCGTCCCGACGGATCCGCCGACGACCAAGGCGTGCGTATCGCGTTCTCTGCGTCCGGGCCGCCGTACCTGGAGTTGATCGAGGTCGTCGCTGCCGCGGACTCGATCTTCGCCGAACCCCAGCGCGGCGGTATGCACCACCTCGGCTACTACGCGCAGCGTTGGCGCGACGATGTCGCGCGGCTGCAAGACCAGGGTTGGGAGTTGGAGCGGACCGGCGCCGGTGTCGCGTTCCTTCGCGATCCGCACAGCGGGCTTCGGGTGGAGGTGGTGAGCTTCAGAGGGCGCGACTTTCTCAACCAGGTGCTCAGCGGCGAGATGGCAGCCGCCCATCCGCTGACAGCGCGCACGTGACCGCAATCGCACGCACCTCGTCCGGAGCTCTGCGCGGTGACCCCGGTGGAGAAGTCACAGTGTTTCGCGGCGTGCCCTATGCGGCGCCGCCGACAGGCGAGCGGCGTTGGCGCCCAGCACAGCCCGTGATCGCCTGGGCAGGAGTGCGCGAGGCGATCGGGTTCGGGGCGATTGCCCCGCAGGACATCTCGCCCGAGCGGCTGGCCAAGCGCGGCCTGACGATGAGCGAAGACTGTCTGACCCTCAACATCTGGACGCCCGCGGTCGACGGCAACCGCCGGCCCGTGCTGGTTTTTCTGCACGGCGGCGGGCAGGCACAGGGACATGGATCTGCTGCGCTGTTCGACGGTTCGCGGCTCGCCCGCCGAGGCGACATCGTGGTCGTGACGATCAACTTCCGGCTCGGGGTGCTGGGGTCGCTCTATGCGCCGGACTGGCACGGCCCCGACTCCACCAACCTCACTCTGCGCGACCAGACGTACGCGCTGCAATGGGTGCGCGAGGAGATCGTCGCGTTCGGCGGCGACCCGAACGCGATCACGGTGGCGGGGCAATCGTCCGGCGCGGTGGCGATATCGGCGATGCTGGCCGCAGGCTGCGACCTGTTCGACCGTGCCATCCTGCAGAGCGGCGGCTTGGAGCGTGTGCGCTCTACGGCGGCGGCCGCCGCCGTGGCCGCGCAACTTGGTGACGTGATACGCGGCGAGGAGCCGGGTGTCGAGGAGATCCTTGCCGCGCAACGGGGTATCGACACCGGGTTCGTTCCGCCGCAGGGGCCGTTCCATCCCTGCATAGACGGCAGCGTCATCGCCGAGCATCCGTTGGTGACCGCGCGGACGCGCGATATGCCGGCGGTCCCTGTCCTTGCCGGCACGACACGCGACGAGTGGCGGATCTTCGACTCGCCGCTGGACGAGAATGTCTTCACCGAGCAGTACGTGCGCGACAGGGCCCAGGCACTCGCCGGGGGTGGTCACGACCCCGAGGCGGTGCTCGCGACGTATCGCACCGACCATCGGAGGCTTCGCGATGTCGCCAGCGCTATGGTCACCGACTACCACTTCGCCGCGCCGACCGAGCAGTTCGTTCGGGCGCACGCCGAGAGCGGTAACCCGGTTTTTCGCTACGAATTGCAGTGGCCCTCTCCGCGTGCCGGATTCGGAGCATGTCACGATTCATGCCTGCCGCTGGTCTTCGGCAACCTCGACGCTGCACCGGCACTTGCTGGGGTCGACGAGGCGGCGCGCCACATGTCGGACTCGATTCAGGACCTGTGGCTGGAGTTCGTCCGCGGGGGCGAACCCTGGGAGCGTTATGACGGTCTCGGCGGGCCCACCATGCTGCTCGGCCTCGAGCGCGGAGTCGTCCGCGAGCACCGCGCAGAGCAACTCGCACTCTGGGAGGATCGCTATCCCGGCTACGGGTGAGCCAGGCGCCCCACGCGCGCGCCATCCCTACGCGCAACCCGATGCGACAGGGCCCGGCACGTTCGTGGACAATGGTTCTCCGCAAACCCGACCCAGCAGCCCACGAGAGCGGTCATGCCTGAGGACCAGAACACCGACGTTCCACCGAATCACCTTTCCATCGATCCGCGAAGCGAGTTCTACAGCGAAGAGGCGCTCAGCCGCGATGTGGGAATTCTCTTCAACGGCGTCGAGAAGACCAACGTGCACGAGTACGACGTGGCCGCAGGTTGGATTCGTGTCGAAGTCCCGACCGCCAAGGATCGCCGCGGAAATCCGATGGTCATCAAGCTCAACGGCACGGTCGAACCCTTCTTCCGCCTGGAAAAATAGCGCGACGAACGGCTGGTGCCGGGAGCAGTCGTGGGCAGCGGATCACGCGCTGAGCCACTGCCGGATCTTCGCGTAGATCTCGGGGTGGTTGAGCAGATCGAAATGGTGCAGGCCGGTCATCGTCAGGCCCGCGTCCTCGCTGAATGGAAGGCATCGCCGACGGCCACGCCCGGCCGCGCTCGACGGACGGACGAGGTGGTCGCCCAAGATAGCGCCCAGGGCGGCCGGTGCGGCAGAGGTCGCAACGAAGTGGTGCGACGCAGTGGGCAGGAAGGGCACCTCCGAACACCGGTCCCGAAGGAACTCGTCGGGGTCGGTCTCCCGCCAGTCGTCGTCGAGCAGAGCGCCGAACCGCAGATCCTTGATCCCGTCACTGCGCAGATTGAGCAGTTCGGCGATCGCGCGGGTTTCGCCGAGCTTGGCCATGACCCAGGCGGCGGCGTTGACGCTCTTCTCCAGATCCGCGCCCAGGTGCGGAGACCCCAGGCAGATGATGTGGCGGGTGCTCCTGGCCCAGCGGCGGTTGCGCTCGTGGCCGTAATGGCAGGCGCTGCGCGCCACCAGACCGCCCATGGAGTGGCCGATCACCGCGATGCGGCGCACCGGCACCGGCCAGATCTCCACGAGTCTGGTCAGCGTCTCGTCGAGGTCTCGGCCGTTGGTCGAGATGTGCAGCCCGGTGTTGTAGCGGATGTCGACCGGGGTGACTCCGAGGTCCTCGGCGAGCCGCTCGCCGTAGTGACGGTGGTCGGTCTCACCAGTGGGCCGAGGTGGTCGCCGCCAGGACGATTCCGTCTGGCACAGCCCGTGCACAAACACGGCCAGCGCTTCGGTCGGCCGCGGATAGGCGGTGGTGATCGCGTCGGCGGTCAGCGCGACCGGGCGACCGTCGACTCGTAGCGACATCGGCGCGGCCAGCGCGGACCCGCGCTCGGCGAGTTCGTCGCCATAGATCCCGTTGAGTGCGGCGATGGCCTCGGCGACGCCCGGACGTTCGTCCAGCGCGGGGTCGTCGTCGAAGGCCAGCCCGGACGCGGCCCAGGTGGTCAACGTCGGTGGAAGGTGCTGACCGGCGGCCCCGAGGGTGTCATACACCGCGCCGGCGATCGCGTCGTGGACGAGCTCGACGGGTCGGGCGGCGGGCCCGATGGAGGTGAAGGCGCGGCCCGCGATACCGCGGTGCATGCCACGGACCAGCGTGGTGAGGACGGTCAGGCCCTCTGCGGCGACCTCTCCGAGGGCCTGCATATCGGTCCTGCGCATGCCTCCACCCCGAGTTTGAGTGAACAGATGTTCTCTCAGGGTAACCCGGATCGCCAGAACGGGCTGCGCGGCGGCCAGGACACCCATCGCCACAGTCGTGGGCGGTCACGCCGCTCGCCCGTCTGGTGGTGCGGGTCCGCCGGGTTCTCCGGGGTTGTCGGCGGGGTGTGGTGCGGCCTCTGAGTCCGCAGTCGTGCTGTGGTCAGCGGGATCGGTTGCTGCAGTGCTGTTTTCGCGACAGGCTTCCGGCTCGTCGTCGGGGTGTCTCAGGAGTTGTTCGGGGCGGTGGTAGGTGTTGATTCGGGTTTGTCCGGTGTCGAGTTGTGGTGGTGGGATCCATTCGACCTCGCAGCGCGCGTTCATGCGGGTGGTCCAGCCGCCCCGGCCGACGCTGCGGTTGTCCGGGCCGCAGGCCAGGCCGAGTTCGTCGATGTTGGTGTTGGCGCCGTGGGCCCAGTCGGCGTTGACGTGATGGACCTGGCTCCCGTAGGCGCCGATGGTGCAGCCGGGTTTGGTGCATCCGCCCTCGCGGCCGATGAGCATGATCCGTTGGGCGGGGGAGGCGATGCGTTTGGCGCGGAACAGCTCCAGCGCGGATCCGGTCGCGCGGTCGAACACCGCCAGGTAGTGGTGGGCATGGGAGGCCATCCGGATCACCTCGGCGATCGGCAGCCTGGTGCCGGCGCCGGTGGTGCCGATCCCGGCTCGCGATTGCAGGTCCTGCAGGGTGGTGCGCACGATGATCGAGACCGGTAGGCCGTTGAGTTGGCCGAGTTGGCCGCTCATCAGCGCGATGCGCCCGACGGCGATCAGTGCGTCGTGTTGGCGCTGGGCCAGGTTGCGGTGATCGTTGTCGATCTGGGCTTGGGTCGGTGTGCCCGAGGTGCACGGCTGCCGATCATCAGGGTTGCACATTCCGGGTGCGGCGTATTTGGCGAAGATCGCCTCCCACACCGCGCGTGCTTCCGGGGACAGGTGTCCGGTGATCGCGCTCATCGCGTCGTCGCGCTGGGCGCTCATCGACACCCCGCGTCGGCGGGCGCGTTCACCCTCGTCGGGTTCGGGCCCGTCCTGGTCGAGCAGGAACACAGTCAGATCAGCGGCATCTTTGAGTTCTTTGGGCCCGACCCCGACCGCGGTGCGCACCAGATCGACCTCGAACTGCTCGCGGGTGGCGGTGTCGACGAAGCTCGGTAACCGGTCGACGGCTTTGCAGATCACCTCGACATGTTCGGCGTTGATCAACCCCTGGGCCTGGGCCACCGCGGTGGCCGCCAGGACCGGGGGCAGTGCCGGCCCGGTCACCGCGCGCCGGGGCGCCAACACCGCGGCTTGGGCCAGCCGTCGTCCGGCCTCGCCCCGCGAGATCCGCCACCGCACCGAGAGCACCTCTTTCCAGGACTTGGCGCCCATCTGCTGCGGGGTCGCCTCGACCTGCAACCGGGCCAGCACGCGGTGCCGCACCGCGGGCAGCCCGCAGCCCACGGTCTCCAACTCATCGAGAACCTCGACGAGTTCGCCACGAGTCAACAGGTCCAGATCACAGCCGGCCAACCCGTCGAACGCGGCACGAACGCCGAAACCGCCGCCTGCACACCCCCATCGGACATACTCCGAACATACATTCGACCCCCGACAAATCCACTGACTCAAACTTCCTGGCAGGGTCGCCGGACACCTCGCCATTTGGCAGGTGACCCTCACGGCTCCTACTGATGCTGTGCTTTCTCGGCCGCCCACAGCCCGATCACGAACGCGGTGAGGTCGTTGTGCTGCAACGGGTCTCGTCCGGTGATCTCCTGAATGCGGGAAAGTCGGTGCCGCACGGTGTTGGTGTGCAGGAACAACTCTTTCGCGGCGTCGCTCAGGGAACCGTTGCACGCCAGGAACACTCGCAGGGTGCGCACGTGCTGGGTCCCGCGACTGCTGTCGAGTTCGGCCAGGGGATCGATCAACAACTGTTTGAACGGCGCCAGCTGAGCCAGTGGCAGTTGTTCGAGCAGGCTTTCCAGCGTGCTCAATTGATCCGGCCCCACCCGGGTGCCGCGATGTTCGGCCAGCGTCAGGGCGATGCGGGCCTGCGCGATCGCCGACCCGATGTCGGTCAAACCGACCGGCGCCGAGTGACCCGTCGGCAGCGACAGATCCTCGGCTACCTGCAACGGCCCGACCGTCAGCATCAGACACAAGTCGGGGGCGTCACCGATCAGCGCGTCGGGGAACGCCATCGACAGCAGCGCCCCGGCGCCGGCCGGCCAGGCCGAGCAGGCGATCTCACCGGCGGTGAATCCCGGCCAGTCGAGCAACTGATGCAGCGCGCCCGGCAACAACATTCGTCGTTCCACCAGGGACAAGAGCTGACCAACGCGTTCTCGAGCCAGGGCCGCCTCGATATCGCGCTCGCTCTGGGCGGCGCGCACGAAACGCGCGATGAGGTCGAACACCGCCGGTTCCGGCGGGTCTCCGCGGCCGACCCAGGTCAGCGTCCCCAGTTCCGGGAGCGCCACAGTGACCGAGCCGTCGTCGTCGGATCCGGTGTTGTCGTCGGACTCCAGCAGGAAGTAGCAGCCGAGCACCTGCCCGGCGGCGTCGAGCACCTGCCGCGGCGAGTCATGTCGGCGCAGCGAAGACAGCAGTTCCGGTGCCAGCGCGTTGGTGGCGCGGGCCACAGCGATCTCCGAACCTAGCGACAGCTCAGCCACAAAGCGGCTTACCTGGCTGAACGGCACGCTGGGCGGGGCGATCAGCACGGGCAGGCGGTTCCTGCGGCTCTGAGCCAGCAACGCAGCGGGCACGGTGTCGTGTCCGTCACCGATCCCGAAGCACACCCCGGCGGCGCCGGCTCGGGTCAATGCAGCGACGAATACCCCGCAGTCTTCGTCGGATTGCAGGCTGATGCCCACGGTGCACACCAGCTCACCGCCGCGCAGGTAGCGCGACGGATCTCGCATCTCGGTGGTGTGCACCCAGCTGACCGGCCGGTCCAGATCCCCCGCGGCATCGTCGGCAGCCGACAGACCGAGCCCGGCTCTCTGGAGTAGGTCACGCAAGCTCGGAGCGGCCGACTCTTCGGGTAGCTCCGACATCCCGCGAGCGTAACTCGGCTGTCACACGATTCCGGCCGCCCATTGTGCGATCGTTCAACGTCGGGCCACCTTGACGGTGCGATCTCTGCGTCTTCGCCGCAACCGCTGGCGCGGGGTGGATCTGCAGCGTGATAGTTCCTGCCATGTCGTCATCGGTCAGTCCGGCGCAGCAACAGCCACAATTGCGTCGCGAGTTCTCGCTGGGGTCGGCGTTCGCGTTCGCGTTCGCATTCATCTCCCCGATCGTTGCCCTCTACGGAATTTTCGGGCTGGCGCTGTCGGCGGCCGGACCGAGCTTCTGGTGGGGCTTCGGTCTGGTCTTCGGCGGTCAGTTCCTGGTTTCGCTGGTATTCGCCGCCCTGGTTTCGCGCTGGCCGCTGGAGGGGTCCATCTACCAGTGGGCGCGTCGGCTGCTCGGCAACACCTATGGCTGGTTCGCAGGCTGGGTCTACATGTGGACCCTGGTCATCGCGATGGCCACCGTCGCGCTCGGCGCGGCCGGTTTCGCGGCCAACATCGTCGGTGTCGAAGCACCGTCGGGCGGCACCCTGGCCTGGATCGCGCTGATGATCCTGCTGGCCGGCACCACCGTCAATCTGCTGGGCCGTCAGGTGTTGAAGATCTTCATGATCGGCAGCATCATCGCCGAGGTCATCGGTTCGGTCGTGCTGGGCACCTGGCTGCTGCTGTTCCATCGCAAGAACTCATTGTCGGTGCTGTTCGAGGGCGGCGGCGTCGAGTTCGACGCCTGGGCCTATTTGAGCGGCCCGTTCCTGTTGGCCGTCGCGTTCATCGGCTGGTCGTTCGTCGGCTTCGAGAGTGCCGGCTCGATCGCCGAGGAAGTCCGCAACCCGGGCCGCGACCTGCCCAAAGCGGTGCTGTTCTCGCTGACCTTCATCGCTGTGGTGGTCGGCTATTCCAGCCTGGCGATCATCTTGGCCATCCCCGACCTGGGTGCCGTGGCCGAAGGGGCGGTTACCGACCCCGTCTACGAGACGCTGACCACGGCGCTGGGTGCCGGTATCGCCAAGCCCGTTCAGGTGATGTTCATCATCGGATTCCTGGCCAGCTTCCTGGCGCTGCAGACCTCGGCGTCGCGAGTGATCTGGGCCTACGCGCGCGACGGCGCACTGCCGGCCGCCACGGCGCTCGTCCAACTACGCGGCCGCGCCGGGATCCCGGTGGTGGCGATCCTGGCAACCACGGTGCTGGGGGCGGGGCTGTTCGGACTCAGCATCGTCGCAGGCGACATCTACTCGTTGATGGTCAACTTCACCGCCGGCGGCTTCTATCTGGCCTTCCTGTTCCCGCTGATCGGTTTCCTGGTGGTGGTCCTGCGTAAAGCGTGGACGCCGGCGACGTTCTCGCTGCGCGGCGCGACGCTGCCGGTCGCCGTGGTCGCCGTGGTGTGGGCGGTGCTGCAGTTCGTCAACATCGCCTGGCCCCGGGATGCCTTCGAACAGCGCTACCTGGACTGGTCGGTCTGGATCGGCATCGTGGTCCTCGGCATCATCGGAGCTGTGCTCTACGCAAACGTGAAGTCGCGCATTCACGCCGTCAATGCACCGCACGAGCAGGACGAACCGGTAGCCGTCGATGACTGAGCGGCCGGTAGCCCTGGTCACCGGCGGCGCCAGTGGAATCGGCGCCGCGGTGGTCGCGGCGCTGTCCGCCCGCGGCTACGTCGTCGGGTGTCTGGACCTGCAACCCGGCCCGGCCCAGAACACCGTTGCCGTCGACGTGTCCGACGCCGGCGCGGTCTGCCGCGCCGTAGCCGAGTTGCGCGAGCGGTTGGGTCCGCTCAGCGCGGTGGTCACCTCCGCCGGCCATTACGAGATGGCGCCGGTCTCCGACATCGGCGTCGACGCGTGGAGCCGAATGCTGCGCGTGCACCTGGGCGGGCTGGTCAACGTCGCGCGTGCCACCCTGCCGGATCTGCTGACTGCCCGTGGGTCGCTGGTCGCGGTGGCCAGTGAACTCGCCGTCGGCGGCGGCGACGAGGACGCCCACTACGCCGCCGCCAAGGGCGCGATCCTCGGAATGGTGCGCAGTCTCGCGGTCGAGGTCGCGGCCACCGGTATGCGGGTCAACGCCGTGGCTCCAGGCCCGACCGACACCCCGCTGCTGGCAGCCGATTCACCCTGGCGTGCAACAGAATACCTGCAGACCCTGCCGCTGGGCCGGCTGACCACACCGGCCGAGGTGGCCCGCTGCGTCGAATTCCTGGTCTGCGACGCCACATTCAGCACCGGCGACGTTGTCAACGTCAACTCGGGGGCGGTGATATGAGCACCGACCTGAGCGGGCGGGTCGCGCTGGTCACCGGTGCGGTCGGCGGTATGGGCGCCGCGCACGCCCGGCGGCTGGCCGCCGCAGGGGCGCTCGTCGCCGTCAACGACCGCGACGAGTGTCCGGCCCTGTCGGTGCTGGCCGCCGACATCGGCGGATTCACCGCCGCCGGCGACGTCTCCGACCCGCAGACGTGTCATGCCATCGCCGCCCATGTCACACAGACCGCCGGTCGGCTCGACATCCTGGTTGCCAACCATGCGTACATGACGATGGCGCCGCTGTCCGGCCACGACCCGGACGACTGGTGGAAGGTGGTGGACACCAATCTGGGCGGCACCTTCTTCCTCGTGCAGGCCGTGCTGCCGCACATGCGCGCGGCCGGAGCTGGGCGCATCGTCGTCATCACCAGCGAGTGGGGTGTGACCGGCTGGCCGGAGGCAACCGCTTACGCCGCGTCGAAATCCGGCCTGATCTCGCTGGTCAAGACCCTGGGCCGGGAACTGGCGCGCGAACACATCATCGTCAACGCGGTGGCGCCCGGCGTGATCGACACCCCACAGCTGCAGGTGGACGCTGCCGCCGCCGGGGTACCAGTCGAGCAGATCCGGAGCCATTACGCGGCAGCGATACCCGCCGGACGCATCGGGTCCGGTGACGAGGTCGCCGCCGCCGTCGAGTTGCTGTCTGACTTCAGCTTGGAAGCCGTTGTCGGCCAGGTTGTTTCGTGCAACGGCGGCGCGACGCGAACCCGGGTATAGACGAGAAGAGGTTACGGCAGTGCACAACGACCCGCGGATCCGGTCGGAATCCGGTGTGCTCGGGCAGGTCGACGCCCGACAGGTACCGCGCTACGCCGGGGTCGGCACCTTCGCGCGGTTGCCGCAACCTCACGAGGTCGCCGACTACGACGTGGCGGTGATCGGCGTTCCCTTCGACAGCGGTGTCACCTATCGGCCGGGGGCACGCTTCGGTCCGGCGGCGATCCGCCAGGCCTCCCGGTTACTCAAGCCCTACCATCCGGCGCTCGACGTGACACCGTTCGCGGCCGCCCAGGTCATTGATGCCGGCGACGTCGCCGCCAACCCGTTCGACATCACCAGCGCGGTGGAGCAGATCAAGGATGGCATTCTGGGTCGGGTGAGCCGGCCGGATCAGCGCTTCGTGCTGCTCGGTGGAGACCACACCATCGCGTTGCCGGCGTTGCAGGTGGTCAACCAACTGCACGGACCGGTGGCTCTGGTGCACTTCGACGCCCACCTCGACACCTGGGACACCTATTTCGGGGCGCCCTGCACCCACGGCACCCCGTTTCGCCGCGCCTCCGAACAGGGGTTGATCGTCAAGGGTCATTCCGCCCACGTCGGCATCCGCGGTTCGCTCTACGACGCGGCCGACCTGCTCGACGACGCCGAGCTCGGCTTCACCGTCGTGCACTGCCGAGACATCGACCGCATCGGCGTCGACGCAGTGATCGAACGGGTACTCGCGCGGGTCGGAACCCATCCGGTGTATGTGTCGATCGACATCGACGTGTTGGATCCGGCGTTTGCGCCCGGTACCGGCACCCCCGAAATCGGTGGTATGACCAGTCGCGAGCTGGTCGCGGTGCTGCGTGCGATGCGTGCGCTGAATATCGTCGGTGCCGACGTGGTCGAGGTAGCGCCGTGCTACGACCACGCCGAGGTCACCGCCGTGGCCGCCGCCAACCTGGCCTACGAACTGATCAGCCTGATGGTCGACTGATGGACCAATTCATTTGGCCGGCAGGAAAAACCGCGGCGGCGGCGTTCACCTTCGACGTCGACGCCGAGTCGGCTGTGCTGTGGGGCAACCAGAGCGTGGGCGCCCGCATGAGCGTGATGAGCCATCAGGCCTATGGTCCGCTGGTCGGTATCCCGCGCATCCTCGATCTGTTGGAAAAACACCAGATTCGGTCCACGTTCTTCGTTCCCGGCCACACCGCCGACCGTTACCCGCAGGCCGTGCGCAGCATCGTCGCGGCCGGTCACGAGATCGCCCACCACGGATATCTGCACGAGCAGCCCACCGCGCTGACCCGGGAGGAGGAGATCGACGCGCTCGACAGGGGGCTGGCCGCCCTGGCCGACGTGGCGGGTGTCCGCCCGGCCGGATACCGGGCACCGATGTGGGATCTGTCGTGGCGCACCCCGGTCCTGCTGGCCGAGCGGGACTTCCTGTACGACTCCAGCCTGATGGATGCCGACCATCCCTACGAGTTGGCAATCACCCCCGGCGCGGCGCAGTCACTGGTGGAGATCCCGATCCAGTGGGCCCTCGACGACTGGGAGCAGTACTGCTTCCTGCCCGACATCACCGGCAGCGGACTGATCGAGAGCCCCCGCAAGGCGCGGGAGCTCTGGCAACTGGAGTTCGACGCGCTGCGCGCGGCGGGTGGGTGCTGGGTATTGACCAATCACCCGTTCCTGACCGGTCGGGCATCACGGGCCGCTGAACTCGGCGGGCTGATGCGCTACGTACTCGACCACGACGACGTGTGGGTCGCGAGTCTCGGCGAGGTGGCCGAACACGTTCGGTCCCTGGGACTTACGCCGCGGTCGATCACACCACCGGACATCCCACGCTGAGGTGGATGCCCACAGCGTCAGTCATGCATGTGCCTGCGCACCTGTTCGAATACCCCGGCGCGGGTCAGGAGCAGCGCGCTGACCACCAGCACCCACACCGGAAACGCCATCGCGACCCAGATGCTCACGTCTCCTGCGACCAACTCGGCGACCGCGGTCAGCAAGGTCAGTACCACCAGCCAGCGTGGCATCAATCCGGTGCGCAGCCAGATGGTGGCCAGCGAGATCATGAACACCGCGGCCATGCGGGTGGCGTAGGTCTTGGACGTGGTCAACACCATCATCTCGCCGAACGCCCTGGTGTCCTCGCTCATGGTCCCTGCTGCCGCCGCCTCTGCCGACACCAGACCCTTGGCAATCGCCATGGACACGAACATCATCGCCAGAAACAGCAGGCCGCTGCCCAGGAAGACGGTCACGAAGAAGCGGTCCTCGACCGCTCGGAAGTTGTCGCGAACCACGGCGATGAACCACAGGAAGCAGATGCCCGCAAACGGCATCAGGATGGCGGCGGTCGAGATGGCGCTGTGTCGACCGATCCCCTCGAAAGACAAGTCCGAGCCTTCCGGAATTGCGCTGCGCACCAGCACGATGACGATGGCGAACAGGATGGCGAAAAGGATTCCGGCGGCCGCGGCGGCGCGCGGGGTGGTCAGGGCCCGCACAGCGGTAGGGCCCGGGTGCTCGGGAGAACTCGATGGCGAGGTCATGGCGGCATCTTCGCACCGACAGGCGGTCCGCCCGGCCTAAGTCGGCGATCTCGGGCTGCGCCGCCGATACCGCCGATCCTCATCGGAGGTTTGCTCGCTTTGTTAGCCTTCCGGTGCGGGCCGGGGCTGAGGGGTGGGCCCTGATCGGATGGCCGGCCCGCGCATGACGAGCCTGTCACGTCGAAGGGGCATCTTTGCCGGCGCAGCACAGTTCCGCATCGCCTCCCGGTCGTTCGGCGGGCGAGACGGACGGCGCGCTCGCCGATGCCCGGTATCGCCGATTGCTGGACCTGAGCTTGTCGCCGATCTGCATACACGACGGTCGCGTCGTGCACTACGTCAACCTCGCCGGCGCCCGCGCGCTGGGCATGACCTCGGCCGGACAGATCGTCGGACGCCCCATCACCGACTTCATCGACCAGGCTTCGCTGGTTACGGTACGGGGCCGACTGGAGGCGCTGCGGGTCGAGGGCGACGTGACCGAACCGGTCCACCTGACGCTGCGCCGCATCGACGGCACCACCATCTCGTTGCATGCCGTGGCGACGCTGAGGGTGGACCGGGGCGCGCCACTGTTCGAGGTGGTCTTTCAGACCCCGATCGCAGAGCCGACCCGTAGCGCACGTGCCGGGGCGTCCGGTCAGCCGGCCGTCCCGTCGGTTCGGGGAGACCGGCTGTACACAGTGCTCGACCTGCTCCATGTCGGTGTGGTGATCATGGACAGCGACGGGCGTTTCGAGTTCACCAACGAAGCGGCGCGCCGCATGTTGGGTAGCGGTGCCGGCGAGCTGGTGGGTCTGCGCCACAGCCGCAGCGGCGTCGACCTACCCATGTATGACACCCAGGGCGCACAGATCGGCAAGGAATCGCATCCGTTGCGCTACATCCTCGAGACCGGCCTGAGCGTGGCGGGTGAAGTCATCGGCGTGGACCGGCTGGACGGTCGGCGGATCTGGTTGACCGGCAAGGGGTGTCTGATCGATCCGGATACTCCGGCGACGTCGTCGGTGATGTTGTCGTTCACCGACATCACTGAGCACTACGACGCCCGGGAGCGACTGCTGCATGAGGCGACCCATGATTGGCTCACCGGCTTACCGAACCGCGGTCACGCGCTCAATCACGCCGCTGCCGGACTGGTCGCCGACGGAGCCGACCGGCTTGCCGCCGTGTTGTTCCTCGACCTCAACGGGATGAAAGCGGTCAACGACACCTTCGGCCACCCCACCGGTGACGACGTGTTGCGCATCGCGGCGCAACGGATGCGCGCGGTGGTCCGTCCACAGGATCTGGTGGCCCGCATCGGTGGCGACGAATTCGTGATGCTGCTGATGGGCTTGCTGACCGCCGACGAACTCGACGTCGTGGTCGCGCGGGTGCAAGATGCGCTGGCGCCGGGCATTTCGGTGGGGTCGCAGGTTCTGCAGGTCGGCGTCAGCATCGGGGTGACGATGGTGTCGCACAACGACCCGCGCAGTCTCGCCGAGGTGCTGCGCGACGCAGATACCGCGATGTATCGCGCCAAAGCCCAAGGCCGCTCAACCACAACAGGTTCCGGTCAGTAGCTGATACCGAGGCGGTCGCACACCAGCAGGAACGCCTCGGCGAACGGATTGGCGGCGGTCTCGCGGTACAGCAGATCCCAGTCCAGTTGCTCGCGTACGGCCCGCACCAACGGCAGCAGTGCCTCGATGTTGCAGTGGTGTTCGTGCATCGCGTGCAACTTCTGCCGGATGACTTCGGTCGGCGCCAACACCGGCATGCAGACCGCCAGTACGTCGCGTAGCTGTGCACCTTCGATCATCGAGCGCTCCACGGGGACCCGGTTGATCTGGTGCAGCACATCGACGACGGTCGGGGAGTCCACCCCGGTCGCGGCCTTGAACAGCCACTGCTCAGGCGGGCGGCGGATGTCGAAGCCCGCTTTGGACAGTGTGGCGGCCGCCGCCTCCACATCCTGCTCGGCCACCACGAAGTCCACGTCGTGCACGGGCTCGGGAGCCCCGTGCACCCATAGGGCGTAGCTTCCGGCCAGCGCAAACTGCGGACCGTCCTCGGCCAACGCCGAAGCAGCCTTCTTCAACGCGGCCCGCAGAGTGTCGCGCGACACCGCCACCGCCGTGAGTTCTGAGGACATGGTGGGTAGTTGGTTACCCATGAAGCTGGTGACATTCAACATCCTGCATGGACGGACGCCCGGCGGCGGAGTGGACCTCGCGCGGTTCGCCGAATGCGTGGCCGGCCTCGACGCCGACATCCTGGCCTTGCAGGAAGTCGACTCCATCCAGGAGCGATCAGGCCTCGCCGACCTGACGGCATTGGCCGCCGAGGCGATGGGAGCGCGCAGTCACCGCTTCGTGGCCGCGATCGCCGGCACTCCCGGCGCGACGTGGATGGCAGCCACCGGGGAGGAACAGCCGGGCACAGCCGCCTACGGAGTGGCCCTGCTGTCGCGGTATCCGGCGCGGAACTGGCAGGTCGTACGGCTGCCGCGGATACCGTTCCGGTTCCCGATGTACCTGCGGGCCCCGGGGCGGGTTCAGGTCATCGACGAAGAGCCCCGCGCGGCGGTGATCGGCCAGTTCGACACCCCGCTCGGCGACCTCACGGTCGTCAACACGCACCTGTCGTTCGTGCCGGGATGGAACCGGCTACAGCTGCGTCGGCTGTTGCGGGATGTGCGGGCCCTGCCCTGGCCGCGCATCGTCACCGGAGACCTCAACATGTCCGCCGCCGCGGCGCGTCGTCATTCCGGCTTGCGCCCGCTGGCCTGCGCGCCGACCTTCCCCGCCGAGAATCCCAGCCAACAGCTCGATCACGTCCTCACCGACGATCCCGCGCTGAGCGCCAAGGAGTTCCGCGCACCGCATCTGGCGATCTCCGATCACCGTCCAATGGTCGTTCGCCTGCAACGTGACGGATAGTCCGGCGGGGGACCTTGGTCCCATGCCGGGGTGACCGACTTCCCTTCCTGGGCAGTCCAGGCCCGCGATACGGTCGGCTCGTCGGGCGGCGATGGCGCTGCCGAGCACACGTCAGGAGGCGGTCATGACCAGTTCACCAGCACCTCTGGGGGTCGTAGTCGGAGTTGACGGCTCACCCGCAGCCCGGGTCGCCGTCGACTGGGCCGCCCGTGACGCCGCGCTGTGGCATGTGCCGTTGACGCTGGTCCATGTCCTTCCCGGGGCCGCGATGCAAGCCTGGATTCAAACACCGTTGCCGGCCGACTACCTCGAGGAGTTGCGCCAGAGCGGTCAGGAGATCCTGGCCGCCGCCGCCCAGGACGCGCGCGCGGCCGGCGGTGAGAATCTGGTCAAGATCGAAGAACGGATCGTCTCGGGTTCACCTGTCCCGGCGCTGGTCGACTTCAGCAAGCAGGCCGATCTGGTGGTGGTCGGAAGTCGTGGGCTCGGCAAGTGGGGGCGACGCCTGCTCGGGTCGGTCAGCAGTGGGCTGGTCCACCATTCCCGGTGCCCGGTGGCGGTGATCCACGACGAGGATCCGCTGATCCCGCACCCAGCCCAGGCGCCCGTCGTGGTCGGAGTCGATGGATCACCGGCGTCCGAGCACGCCATCGCCATCGCCTACGAAGAAGCGTCCCGGCGCGGCGTCGAACTGGTGGCGGTGCACACCTGGAGTGATGCCGGTTACGAGTTGCCCGGCGCCGAGTGGTCCAACGTCCAGCCCGAGGAAGACATGCTGCTGGCCGAGAGACTGGCCGGCTATCGGGACCGCTATCCCGACGTACCGGTGCGCCGAGTGCTCAAGCGAGATCAGCCGGCCCGCCGTCTGCTCGAGGAAGCCGAGAACGCCCAATTGCTGGTCGTCGGCAGTCACGGCCGTGGTGGATTCACCGGGATGTTGCTCGGTTCGGTGGGTTCCGAGGTGGTGCAGTCGGCGCGAATTCCGGTGATCGTCGCCCGGCGGTGAAGCCGAGGCGAAACGCAAGATGATGCTCGGGATCGCGCGCCGGGCAGCATGCGCCGGCACGATCACCCAGAGCTCAGGTGCGCATACCGGCTGATGTGGTGATCGGTCGAGCCGAACTCGAATTGCAGTGCGGTCAAACGCTTGAAGTAGTGCCCGATCGCCAGTTCCTCGGTCATCCCCATGCCGCCGTGCAGTTGGACGGCCTGCTGACCGACGAACTGTGCAGCGCGTCCGACGGTGGCCTTGGCCGCCGATACCGCACGCGCTCGGGCGGCTTCGTCGGCGTCGAGTTTGAGGACCGCCAACAGCGTCGCCGCGGCGGCCTGCTCCACCTCCATGTACATGTCGACCATGCGATGCTGTAACACCTGAAAGCTGCCGATCGGCTGACCGAACTGCTGGCGCTGCTTGCAGTAGTCGACGGTGTCGGCCAGCACCTTGCGCATCGCCCCGACCGCTTCGGCGCACACCGCTGCGGCTCCTTCGTCGCGAGCGTGCGCCAGCGAAGCCCAGGCGGCGCCTTCCTGGCCGAGCAGAGACGACGCCGGTAACCGGACGTGGTCCAGGTCGATGTCGGAGGCGCGCCGGTCGTCGATCGTGCGGTAATGGTGCAGGGTGAGCCCCGGCCGTTGCCCGGACACGTCGACCACGAACAGCGAGATGCCGGTGGTATCGGCGCGCTCGCCCGATGTCCGTGCCGTGATCAGTACGTGGCCGGCCAACGGGGTGGCCGCGGACACGATCTTCGCTCCGGACAGCACCCACTGCGCACCGTCGCGCTCGGCGACGGTGCTGACATCTCGCCAGTTGTCGCCGGAGCCGGCCTCGGTTGCGGCCAACGTCACGATCGCTGTGCCGGAGGCAATCTGTTCGAGGAGTTCGGCGGCGACGTCACCGCCGGCGCGCTCGAGCAGGCCGGCCGCGACGATCGCGGTGTCGACGTAGGGTTCGACGACCAGTGCGTGACCCAGCGCCTCGGCGATGAGCATCATCTCCACGGGCCCGCCGCCGATACCACCGTGTTCCTCGGGCAGTGCAGCCCCGAGGATTCCGAGTTCTTCGGCGAATGCGCGCCAGATCTCGGGCTGCCATCCCGAACCCATCTTGGCGGCGGCCCGGCTGGTGTGAAGGTCGTAGCGGGTGGCCAGGAACTTGGTCAGTCCGTTGCGCAGCAGCTCTTGTTCGTCGTTGAGTGTGAAATGCATGTCCGTCCCCTACAGCCCCAGAGCGGCCTTGGCCAGAATGTTGCGCTGAATTTCGTTGCTACCGGCGTAGATCGAGCCTGCCCTGTCGTTGAAGTAACGCAGCGGAGCGACTGCCTGCCACGGTTGGCCACTGAGGTAACCGTCGGGCGGTGGCTCGAACTCGGCGATCGGACCGCCCGGGAAGGTGGCGTGTGGCTGGTATGCCCGTCCGCGCGGGCCGGCGGCCTCCATCGCGAGTTCGGTGATGCGCTGGCTGAGTTCGGTGCTGAGCACCTTGAGCATGGAGGACTTGGCGCCGGGGTTGCCGCCCCCGGCGACCACCGCCAGCACCTGATACTCCAGGATCTCGAGAACCTCGGTGCGGATGCGGGCATCGGCGAGCTTGCGCGCGAACGCTGGATCGTCGAGCAGGCGTCCGCCGTCGGGGCCGGGTTGATCGGCCGCCACCGTCGCGATGTCCTCGGCCATCACCTGCAGCGCCGGGGCGGTGGCACCGCCGCCGCGTTCGAACTCCAGCAGGTACTTCGCCACCGTCCAGCCGTCGTCGATCTCACCGAGGACGTTGGCTTTCGGCACCCGCACCTCGTCGAAGAAGACCTGGTTCTGCACCTCTTCGCCGGACGTCATCACCAGCGGCCGGATCTCGATCCCGGGCGAGGCCATGTCGATGAGGACGAACGTGATGCCGCGTTGCTTCTTCTCCGAGCGGGTTGTCCGCACCAGTGCGAACATCCAGTTCGCCTCCCGCGCGTGGGTCGTCCAGATCTTGCTGCCGGTGCAGACCAGATGATCGCCGTCGTCGCGGGCGGCCATGGTCAGCGCGGCGAGATCGGACCCGGCCTCGGGCTCGGAGTACCCCTGACAGAAGAACACCTCGCCGGTGAGGATTCTGGGCAGGAAGTGGTTCTTCTGCTCCTCGGTGCCGAATCGGATGATGGCGTGTGCCACCATCCGGATTCCCATCGGTGACAGCGACGGCGCTCCGGCCAGTGTCGATTCGCGGCTGAAAATGTAGTGCTGGGTCAGCGTCCAGTCGCATCCGCCGTAGGCAACCGGCCATGCCGGCGCCGCCCAGCCCTGTTCATGCAGAACGGCCTGCCACTGCATGCTGGCGTCGTGATCGGCGTACACGCTGGTCATCAACCGGCCGGCGCGGCGCAACTCCGGTGTCAGTTTGGTGTCGAGGAAGGCGCGGACCTCGTCGCGAAACGCGAGATCCGCCGGCGACCACTCCAGATCCATGACGTCTCCCTTCTGATAGAGGCTCAACGACACAGTAAACCTAGTTAGTTAGGTGAGGAAAATCCGGGGGCTCGCTGGATCGGTCGGAAGGAATACCGGTTGAGCCGATCACGCCAGCTCGGCTGGTGCGTTGCGCCGTCACGGCACCGTCAGTGCTAGCTTTCATGAGTTGCCACAGCCGATGATGGCAAATCCCCTCATTACCCATCCCGGCTGTGGCAACCCGGTTGCTCGGTCTTGTTCGGTGCAGGTGCTGTGGTGCCCTACGCTGTGGGCTGCGGCGCACCTCGGCGTCCAGGCAACGATGAGGCAGATAACCGTGTACACCGAGACGGATTGGGACGACGAGGTGGACGTCGTCTGCACCGGCGCAGGTATCGCCGGTCTGGCGGTGGCGATCTCTGCGATCGACGAGGGCGCCGACGTTATCGTCGCCGACCGTCCGGTCGCCGCACCGCAGAGTTGCTGGTGGCCGGTGGCCTGTACCGACGACGACACGCTGGCATATCTCGGTGAGCTGACCGCCGACCTGGACACTTCGCAATTGCGTTGCCAGGAGGAGGATCTGCCGCTGCGGCTGATCTCGGCCGACAACGACCGGCAGAGCACGACCGTGCCGCCGTTCGTCGGTTCACGGATGCGAGACTGGGCAGCCCAGTGCATCTGCTCGCCATCGGGATTCCTCTACACGCGGGTGACCGACTGGCCGACGAGCACCGTCGTCCTCGGCGGTGGCGAGACCTGGGAGATCAACGAGATCGGTCAGTTTGACCCCGACGGCGACGATCCTGTTGCGGCGCTTCACAAGTGGTTGACGGCCGAAGCGGCCGAGCGTGAGATCGAACGCATGCCGGCCAGCGGTCTGCAACAGTTGGTCCTCGACGACGGTGTGATCATCGGCGCGGTGGTCGCCACAGCGTCGGGTTCGTTCTCGGTGCGCGCCCGCCACGGGGTGCTGATCTGCCCGCAGACCCAGACGAGTCGGGAGTCCGGCCGCATCCCAGAGGATGCCGGGCTGCGGGTGGCGTTGGTCGGGAAGGCCGGTAGCCGCTTCGGGCGGGTGGAACTGTTGCGGTCTGCTACAGCCGCTGAGAAGCGCTGAACTTCAACGCGATCCGCCCTCTGGCCAAGAGCGACTCCATCGCCGCGCCGGCAATCGGCCGGGACAGCAAGAAGCCCTGCGCCCGATGACACCCGTGGCGCAGCAGGGTCAGCGCCGCCGCCTCGGTCTCCACACCCTCGGCGACGAGTTCGAGACCGAATGACTCGGCAAGCGCGATGATGGCGCGAACAATCGCGAGATCGCCAGGATCGGAACCGAGTTCACGCACGAAGCTGCGGTCGACCTTGAGGGTGTCGACCGGCAGCGACTTCAGATGTGACAGGGCGCTGTATCCGGTGCCGAAATCATCGATGGCAACCTGCACCCCGGCGTCCTTCAAACCGGCCAAGGTGACACGTGTCGTTTCGATGTCCTGGACCACGACGCTTTCGGTGATCTCCAGGCAGACCGACTCCGGGTCGATGTCGAACTCGGCGATGATTGCGGCGACGGTGTCGACGAATCCATCGGTCACCAACTGCACCGGTGAGACGTTGAGTCGCAAGACGACGCTGTGTCCCACACCGCGCGATCGCCACCCGGCGAATTCTGCGCACGCGGTCCGCATCACCCAGCGTCCCAATTCACCGGCGAGGTTGATGGACTCGGCGACCCCGATGAACGACTCGGGGGAGAGCAGTCCGCGGGTCGGATGCTGCCAGCGGACAAGTGCCTCGATGGCCAGGATCTCACCGGTGCGCATGTCGACTTCTGGCAGGTAATGCAGAATGAGCGCACCGTTTTCGATCACACTCTGCAGATGAAGCTCGATGTCGTTGCGTAGTTCACTTTCCAGCGACATCTCCTCGCTGAACACCGAGATCATGTTGCCGCCGCTGCCCTTTGCGACCAGCACTGCTTGGTCGGCGCGCCGCAGCAGATCCGATGTGGTGTCCCGGCCGGGTATGCCGAGCGCGACGCCGATGCTCGCAGTCCGGGTCAGCATCTCGCCGTCGATCGATACTCGCTCGTTCAACGTGTCGCGCAGTCGGTGAGCCAGCGCTTCGGCTGCTTCGACAGCTATCGGTTCGCTGGGCACCACCACGAACTCGTCACCACCGAGTCGGGCAATCAGATTGTTTCCGTCAGCTATTCGGCGCAGACGTTGTGCCTGTACCCGGATGAACCAGTCGCCGGCGGTGTGTCCGAGATAGTCGTTGATCGCCTTGAGTCGGTCGAGGTCGAAAAACAAGGTCGCGACTGGGCCGGGTTGGCCCGCGGCCAGCCTCTCGTCGAGGTGGGCCAGTAGCGCCCGCCTGTTGTTCAGGCCGGTCAGGTCATCGTGTTCAGCCAGGTAGCGCAGCTGTTCTTCGGCCAGTACCCGCGCCTGGACCTGCGCCAGCAGCGAGGTGATGGCCTCCAGCGCGTTGAGTTCCTCGGTGGTCCACTCGCGGTCGCCGAACTTGACGAACCCCAGTACGCCGGTGGTCACGTCGCCCGACACCAGTGGGGCCGCGGCCAGCGACGTCTCCCCGATTGCGCGTCCTTGCTCGATGCGTCGCTGGTAGTCGCCCGTCGCGGCTTCCGGACGGAACACCATCGGACGTTTCGCGTGCTCGCTGTGTGCGAACACCGGGTCGGCATCGGCGTAATAGACGACAGCCAACGGATCCGGGTCGGGGATACCGGTGCGCACCGGCCATTCGGCGATCAACCGGGACGCGCGGACGGCGTGATCGTTGTAACGCAGAAAGCTGACGTCCACGCCGAAGTACTCGACGAGGTCGGCCAGCACCTGTTGACTGACCTGAGCCGAGGTGGCCGCATTGGCCGCCATCAGCTTGGTGGCCACCGAGGTGACCACTGAGTCGAGGCTGGGTGGCGCCGCGCTTGCAGACATGGTCCGATCAGAATACGGCCGCAGACCCGAAATCGAGAGTCCGACGTCGACTGCGCACCGATGTCGGAGGCGCTGTGGTCAATCGCAGCAGCAAAACCTGGGCATGCTCGGGCGGCGTTGCCGTCATGAGTCGAAATCGTGATCGAAGCTCGATCAACTCTGCGGCGAATGTTGGTGACAAAGCTGTGAGTTCGCTGTCATCGTGCGCGTAGAGGAAGGCCGGCGAGATCGGTTGCACCGCCAACCCCAGTTGTTGTGCGGTGAGCCACAGCGCTTCGGCGCCGCATCCACCGCGCGCGTAACCCGTCAACGACCGGTCATCGACGGTCAGCACCGCCAGGGCAGAACATTGCGCGATCCGACTGCCGGTGTCGGAGCCGAGAACGGTACCAGCGTCCCACTGTGCCAGCACCGTCATGACGTCGGTGCGGCGCAGGATATCCAGGGTCGCGAGTTCATCCGGGGGCAACTCCAGGCTGTACACGTCGATTCCGGAGTCGGCGGGCTGGTCACCGGGCCACCGCATCTCTGAGGCCATGTCGGCGTGCAGGACCGGCGTCAGGTAGCGGATGCGGTCGGCCGCGCCGAGCAGTTGACCCGCGACCTGCAGGTCGGAGGGCTTGGAGAGCAGCTCGACACTGACTCCCTCGCGGTGCGCTGCGGCGCGCAGGGCTTCAGCCACCTCCTCGGACAACATCTGCGCGGTACCCCGGTGCCGGTTGGTCTCCCGGGCGTCCACCGCGGGGTACAGGCCGGCAAGGTAGGCGTCGTCACCGGGCGCCAGCGCCACCTCGGCCAACAGCGGATCTCGGTGATCTTCGGCGAAGCGTACGGGTCCGAGGAGCCCGTGTGCAGCCGCTGCGACCCGGGCGTTGAAGACAGCTGCACCGAGGGCCACGGCACTGCCCCGCAGTCCGATGTCGAGCGTCGAGCTGTACTCCGGCGCCAGCCGGATGGTGACCGCCTGCTCGGTGGCGTCGATGTGCCACGGCTGCGCGTTACCACCCGACGGCGCGCGGTGGGCGGCCAGCGCAACCGCGTGCGTCGCCGAGCGCGGTGTGGGCGGCGGCTGGACCGACGGTGGATCCTCGGGGCGTGCCGCCGTGGCCGCCGGATCGGTGAGCGTGCTCATCGCAGTGGCCACATCGATCCGGACCCGCCCCGACGTCAGCGGTTCACCGAGACCGATGCGGCGCACGGCCTCGGCGACAGCCGACGCGCCCACCAGCACGTCGCCCACGAGTTGTGGCCAGGTGGCCAAGGACTGGCCGACCTCGACCAACGACGCGGCACCGCGAGGTGACAGGCTCGCAGCATCCAGGATGCGCAGAACGTGCGGGATCTTCTGTCGGCCGTCGAGCGTGGACAGCGTGGCCACGTCGACGTCGCCGAGCAGACCATGGAACAGCGGACGTCCGGACTCCACGTCGAAGCGCTCCACATCGATCAGACCCCGGTCGCTGCTGGCCATCAGCACCGGGATTCCCCGGGTCCGAGCCCCTTGACGCACCAGCGCCTTGACATCGAGCGAGTCGCACTCCTCGACCACGACGTCGAGGCCGTCGAGAAATGCGCCCAGGTTGTCCTCGGTCAGCCCGGCGTCGAGCACCTCGACGTCGAAATACGGGTCCACTTCGGCGATTCTGCGTGCTGCTGTTACCGCCTTGTTCACGCCGAGGTCGAAAACCGTTGCCGGCACCCGGTTCAGATTCGACAACTCGAGGTCGTCATAGTCGGCCAACCGCAGGTGGCCGCACAGGGCCTGCATCGCCAGCGTGTGCGCGATGGCGTGACCGACGCTCAGACCCACCACCCCGACGCGCAGCGAAGAAAGCCGGTGGTGCTCGGCGAGCGTGATCAGGTTGCGGTTGCGGTCGGTTCGCGTGCGCGCATACCCGCGCGGCCCGAGTACCCCGACCAGTGCGCGTCGCCACGGGTAATACGCCCACCGCCGATGCTCACGTGTGAGGTCGTCGTCAGGTGCCGGAAGCAGACCGGCCAATGTTGCCGCTTGTTGGTCGGTACTGTCGAACACCACGATCTGCGGATCGGCGCGCAGGGACGCGATCGTACGCGCATCGTCATCTCGTTGGGGGTCGAGAATGACGGCGCGCGAGGCATTCTCGACATGACCTGGGGGTGGGGGCGAACCGATGTCAGAGTGATCAGACGTCACAGCGCATTATCGCGTAGGGCGGCCGACCCTCCGTAGGTGACCCCCGCGCGCTCCAGATCGCGGACGTCGGCGAGGATCTTGGCGACCTGGCCGGGCTCCGCATGGCGGATCCAGGTCCGGCGGTCCCACCACATCATCTTCGTGCGGTACCGCGGGTCCGGGTAGGGCGTCGCGGGGATGGCTGCGACCACTCCGCCCGATGTCCGCCACTTGTCGAGGACGTGCGGAGCCGATGTCGCCATGCAGAACTGCACGTCCATCACCGCCATCGAGTGCGAGCCACTGCGCGCGAGCGCGCTGGTCACCCCCTTCGAGTTTTGCGGGCGGTCGTCGACGAAAGCCGCTTTCATCTCGAGTACCCCGAACGGCACGCGGTCGTCGATCATCTTGCGGACCGCGGCCAACCCGGGCTGGCCTTCCCATTCGACGACGGCATGGGAGTCCTCGGCACAGGTCAGCGGCCCCTTGGCGCGTACTCCGCCGATCACCCGGCCCGACCTGTCCAGCGCTGCCCAGAACAGGGCGGTGTCATGGCCGTCGCTGATGCTGGCGATGTCGATCGCTCGGCCGACACCGAACTTGTGGTAACTGCGTTCAGCGCCTTCGAGATACTCGAACCACAATTCACGGTCCAGTGCCGGCTGAGACAAGACCAACGTGCATTGCGCGTCGTCGTCCCACCACGAGTGCCGAGAAGGCAGGACGAAAGTGTCGGTCATCGGTTCGGTCAGCGAAATGGTCATCTCTGTTCCCATCGTCGTGCGGGCGCAACACCCAAACGGGTGTTGACGACTGCTGTCATTGCGGATTCGTTATTCGTCGCGAAAGCGACGACACCAGTATGTAGCTGCAGGTATCTGAAATTCCAGCTAGGCATGACAATTTCCCTGACGAGCACTGGCAGTGGGCGTAACTTATGCACAAAGACTTACCGTAGGAAGTCTTTTCGAACACTGAAATCCGGTGAATCCACCGAAAAAAAGTTGCGGCAGTGTTATTCGAGCGAACTGCTTGGCAAAGCGGCCGCGTAATCTTGCACGGGAAATGCAATACAACGGATTTCGTCGCTAACTTGGCGCCGCAGCGCGGCGCAATTGCGTGGTGCCGACAGGTGAACAAGGCACGCCCGCAATGTGACACCGATGTTTCGCGCGGGCGTCGCGACTGCCGCGGCTTCGCTGCGTGAGAAGACTGCAAGCACAGCCGGCCAACGCGACAGTCCCTGCCAGCATCCGGGATCGGTCCCGGCTCACCGTCGAGTGATCGTGTGGCACTGTGAGATCCGCCGGGGTTCGCAGATGCACCGTTATCCCGGTGTGTTCACGTCGCACGGTCGCCACAGTCGAAGGAGACAGCAATGAAGAAGTTCGACGACCTCACCGCACTCGCTGCCGCCGAAGGCACGCAGCTCGGTCCTACCGAATGGCTCGAGATCTCCCAGGATCGAGTCAACCTCTTCGCCGATGCCACCGATGACCACCAATGGATTCACGTCGATCCGCAGCGTGCCGCCGACGGACCGTTCGGCGGAACCATCGCCCACGGTCTACTGACATTGTCGCTGATCCCTCATTTCACCCACCAGCTCTACGCCGTCGACAACGTCGCCATGGCCATCAACTACGGCTACAACAAGGTCCGGTTCATCACCCCGGTCCGGGTCGGCGCCAAACTGCGCGCGCGTGCGGAGATCAGTGCGGTCGCCCAGCTCGACAACGCGGTGCAGGCAACGCTGACCACGACCGTCGAGATCGACGGTTCGGAGAAGCCGGCCGCGGTCGCGGAGTCCATCGTGCGTTTCATCGGCTGATCGGCCACTGGGCCTGCCGCATCATTTTACGAGTGTCAGCGACCATTGACGTATGTCAAAAACGCTCGTAGATTGCGTTGCGGCAGGAGGAGTGTCGGTGAAACTCAAAGACCCCAGCGTTGCGGTCATTGGGGCCGGTATCAGCGGCCTGACTGCGGGCAAGATGCTCAAGGACTACGGCGTCCGGTACACGACCTTCGAGACTTCTGACCGGATCGGAGGCAACTGGGCCTTCGGCAACCCCAACGGGCACAGCAGCGCTTATCGGTCACTGCACATCGACACGTCCAAGGACCGGCTGTCGTTCAAGGATTTTCCGATGCCCGAGCACTACCCGTCGTTCCCGCACCATTCGCAGGTCAAGGCGTATCTCGATGAGTACGCCGCAGCATTCGGGTTGTTGGATCATGTCGAGTTCGGCAATGGGGTGCTGGCTGCGCGGCGCAGCGAGAGCGGGGGTTGGCAGCTCACCGATCAAGCCGGCGCTCAGCGTCAGTTCGACCTGCTGGTCGTCGCCAACGGGCATCACTGGGATCCACGACTGCCCGACTTCCCCGGCTCGTTCTCCAACGAGTCGATGCACTCCCACGACTACATCGATCCATCGACCCCGCTGGACCTGCACGGCAAACGCATCCTGGTGGTGGGAATCGGTAACAGCGCCGCCGACATCACCGTCGAGTTGTCGTCGAAGGCGTTGGGTAACACGGTCACGCTGTCGACCCGCTCGAGCGCATGGATCGTGCCGAAGTACATCGCCGGACGGCCGGGGGACACCTTCTGGCGCACCTGGCCGCACCTTCCGCTGAAATGGCAGCGCAAGGCGGTCCAACTGGTCGCCCCGATGTTGGGAACCGATCCGACGATGTACGGATTGCCGCCGGCCGATCACAAGCTCTTCGAGGCCCACCCGACACAATCGGTGGAGTTGCCGCTGCGCTTGGGTTCCGGCGACGTGATTCCCAAACCCAACGTGGCGCGACTCGACGGTGACACCGTGCATTTCATCGACGGCACCAGCGCAGTCTTCGACGTCATCATCTACGCCACCGGATACAACATCACCTTTCCGTTCTTCGATCCGACGTTCATCAGCGCACCGAACAACCAGATCCGGCTGTACAAGCGCATGTTCACACCGGGCTGTGACGACGTGGTCTTCATCGGGTTCGCGCAATCGGTGCCGACGCTGTTCCCGTTCGTCGAGTGTCAGTCGCGGCTGCTGGCGGCCTACGCCGTCGGTCGGTACGCGTTGCCGTCGGTCGCGGAGATGGAACGGGTCATCGATGCCGATCAGCAACTACACGCCGGTCACTGCACCGATCGTCCGCGTCACACTCAGCAGGTCGATTACTTCATCTACGAACACGACCTGCGTACCCGGGAACTGCCCGCCGGTCTCCGGCGGGCCCGGCAGGGCGCACCGGTACCGCGATGACGCCGGCAGAGATCACGTTCACCAGTGCCGGAGTGAACTGCAGTGGCTGGCACTTCCGGGCCGATGGGGCCGGTGATCGGCGACCGATCGTGGTGATGGCGCACGGCTTCGGCGGCACCAAGGACTCCGGTCTGGCCCCGTTCGCGCAGCACTTCGCCGCATCCGGGGTCGACGTGCTGGCCTTCGATTACCGGGGCTTTGGCGCGTCGGCAGGTCAACCACGCCAGTCGCTTTCAGTGCGCCGGCAGGTCGAGGACTATCACAGCGCGGTCGAGGCAGCCAAGGCGCTCGACGGTGTCGATCCGGGCCGCGTCGCGCTGTGGGGTGCGTCGTTCTCCGGCGGGCACGTACTCACCGTTGCAGCCGCGCGCACCGACATCGCTGCGGTCATGGCGGTGACGCCACTGACCAGCGGTCTGGCTGTCAGCAGGGCGGCCGCGGCATCACGCGACCTGATCACGTCCCTGCGATGGACGGCGGCCGGAATCAGGAGCCGCGTCGCGGTTCGTCGCGGTGGCGCACCGACGCTGATGCCGCTGGTCGCCCCGGTCGGGGAACCGGGCGCGCTGGCCCTCGACGGCGCCTACGAGAGCTACACGTCCATGGCCGGTCCGACGTGGCGCAACGAGATCGATTGCGCGGTAGGGCTGGAAGTCCTACGTGTTCACACCACCGCGGCGGCCAAGAAGCTGCGGTGTCCGTTGCTGGTGCAGATCGCCGACTTCGATCAGTACGTGCCGGCCGGTGCGGTGGCCGCCACCGCGGCCCACGGACGCGCCCAGGTGCACCGGTATCCGTGCGACCACTTCGACGTGTGGCCCGGTCATGGCTGGTTCGACAAGGCCGCGGCCGACCAGGTGGCGTTCCTGCAGCGCACCCTGCTCAGTAGTGCGTCGAGCCCTGGTCAATCGAAATAGCGCTTGCTGTCACGTATTTCGACTCATCACTGGCCAGCCAGCACACCGCGTCGGCGATGTCCTCGGGTTCGACGATCCAGGTTGGTAGAAACGGAGTCATCATGTTCTGCAGCTGCGGGTTGGTTTCCATCGCCTTGCTCAGCGCGGTGACCATGTCCCCGGTGCCCATATCGGTCAACACCGGCCCTGGATGCACGCTGTTGACCCGGATCGAGTGCTTGCCGAGCTCGGCGGCGAAGGCCCGCGCCATACCGGTGACGGCGTGCTTGCTGGCCGTGTAGTGCACCATGAACGGTTGCAGTTTCACCCCAGCAGCCGAGCTGATCAGGATGATCGAGCCGCCGCGGCCACCGTCGACGATCTTGTCGGCACCGGCCATCACGGTGTTCCACGTGCCGGTGACGTTGATGTCCATCACATCGCGGAAGTCCTCGGGTCGGATCTGGTCCCAGGCCTGGGGCGCGGCGACCCCGGCATTGGCGACGATCACGTCCAGCCGACCCAGCTCGGTGACTGCGGCCGACACGACATCGCGCAGGCCGACGTAGTCACGGGTGTCGACCTTCGCCGAGATGGCGCGGCGGCCGGTCTTCTCGACCAGGCGCACTGTCTCCTCGAGGTCGTCGACGGTGGCATGGTCGTAGGGCACACACGAGGGCAGCGGGCCGGCGATGTCGACGGCGACGACGTCGGCGCCTTCGTTGGCCATCCGCACCGCGTGCGCCCGTCCTTGCCCACGGGCTGCGCCGGTGATGAACGCGACCCGGCCTTCAAGCCGGCCAGTCGGGTTCTTGCTCATGACTTCTTTGCCGCCTTCACCAATGCGCCGCCGATGATGAGTCGCTGTATCTCGCTGGTGCCTTCGTAGAGGCGCAGCAGTCGGACGTCGCGGTAGATGCGCTCGACCGGGACCTCCCGCATGTACCCACTGCCGCCGTGGATCTGGACCGCGAGATCAGCGACCCGGCCCACCATTTCGGTGCAGAACAGCTTGGCCGCCGACGGCGCGATGCGACGGTCCTGGCCGGTGACCCATTGCCGGGCGGTGTCGCGAACCAGCGCTCGGCCGGCCATCACGCCGGTCTGCTGATCGGCGATCATGGCCTGCACCAACTGGAAGTCACCGATCGGGGTTCCGCCCTGAGTCGCGGTTGCGGCGTAGGCCACCGATTCGTCCAGAGCCCGCTGGGCCGTGCCGACGGCCAGCGCGGCGATGTGCACGCGCCCGCGGGCCAACGATGTCATCGCTGCGCGGTATCCGTGGTCCTCACTGCCGCCGACCAGTGCGCTGTCCGGGACGCGGACATCGGTGAAACTGACGTCGGCGGTCCAGGCCCCCTCCTGGCCCATCTTCTTGTCCTTGGCGCCGACCTCGACACCGGGTGCATCGGCCGGCACCAGGAACACCGCGATCCCGGCGCCCTTCTCGTCGGCCGGCCGGCTGCGGGCAAACGTCACGAACAGGTCGGCGGTCGGGGCGTTGGTGATGTATTGCTTCTGGCCGTTGATGACCCATCCTGAATCCGGCCCGTCACCGTCGCGGACGGCTTTGGTGCGCAGCCCGGACGGGTTGGACCCGGCACCCGGCTCGGTGAGCGCGAAGGACGCCACGACGTCGCCGGAAGCTATCCCTTCGAGCCAGGTGGCCTTCTGTTCGTCGGTGCCATAGCCGACCAGCACCTGACCGGCGATGCCGTTGTTGGTGCCGAACATCGAGCGCAGCGCCAGCGAGGTGTACCCCAGTTCCATCGCCAGCTCGACGTCTTGGACGAGGTTCAGACCCAGACCACCAAACTCCTGGGGGATCGCGTAACCGAACAAGCCCATGTCCATGGCCTGCTCGCGCAGGTCGTCGGGAACCCGATCCTCGGCGAGGATCTCCTGTTCGCGCGGGACGACCGCGGTCCGGACGAACTGTCGGGTCTGCGCCAGGATCTCTGCGAAATCCTCATCGCTGACTTCCTGGCTGCCGTCTTCGGTGCTCACTGATCGACACTCCTCGGGGTCCTGGTTAAGAAATATCGTATATGAAATACGATATCGGTCAGGTCAGTCCCTACAGACGCGAGGATGGTGGAACAGGTGTCGTTGCTGACGGGTCAAACCGCCGTGATCACCGGTGGAGCGCAAGGTCTCGGATACGCGATCGCCCAGCGATTCGTCGCCGAGGGTGCCCGGGTGGTGCTCGGTGACGTGAACATGGAGGCGACGCAGGCGGCCGCGGAGTCCTTGGGTGGCGACGATGTCGCCCGCGCGGTGTGCTGCGACGTCACGCAGTCCGCAGAGGTCGACGCCCTGATTCAGGCGGCGCTGGACGGCTTTGGCGCATTGGACGTCATGGTCAACAACGCCGGCATCACCCGCGACGCAACCATGCGCAAGATGACCGAGGAACAGTTCGACCAGGTCATCGCGGTACACCTGAAGGGCACCTGGAACGGACTTCGGGCGGCCGGTGCGGTGATGCGCGAGCAGAAGCGCGGGTCGATCGTCAACATGTCGTCGATCTCCGGCAAGGTCGGCATGGTCGGACAGACCAACTACTCCGCCGCCAAAGCCGGCATCGTGGGCATGACCAAGGCTGCGTCGAAGGAGCTGGCCTATCTCGGGGTGCGGGTCAACGCGATTCAGCCTGGGCTGATCCGCTCCGCCATGACCGAGGCGATGCCGCAACGGATCTGGGATTCCAAGGTGGCCGAGGTGCCATTGGGGCGCGCCGGTGAACCCGAGGAAGTCGCCAACGTCGCACTGTTCCTGGCCTCAGGCCTGTCGTCCTACATGACGGGTACGGTGCTCGAGGTGACGGGTGGACGGCACTTGTGACGCGCGATGCCGTGATCTGTGAGCCGGTGCGCACGCCCATCGGCCGCTACGGTGGCATGTTCAAGACTCTGACTGCCGTCGACCTCGGCGTGAAGGCGCTGCAGGGACTGTTGACCCGCACCGGCGTGTCGTCCGAGTCGATCGAGGACGTCATCGTCGGTCATTGCTATCCGAGCATGGAAGCCCCGGCCATCGGGCGGGTGATCGCCCTCGATGCCGGTCTGCCCGTCACCGTCGGGGGTATGCAGATCGACCGGCGTTGCGGTTCGGGGCTGCAGGCCGTCATCCAGGCATGCCTCCAAGTTTCCAGTGGCAACAACGATCTCGTCGTCGCCGGCGGTGCCGAATCGATGAGCAACGTGGTGTTCCATTCCACCGACATGCGCTGGGGTGGGGCGCGGGGCGGTATTGCGGTCCACGACGCGCTGGCCCGGGGTCGCACGACGGCGGGCGGCAAGAATCATCCGGTGCCCGGCGGCATGCTGGAAACCGCAGAGAATCTGCGTCGGCAGTACTCGATCTCCCGCTCGGAGCAGGACGAGTTGGCCGTGACCTCGCATCGGCGTGCGGTCAAGGCCCAGCAGGAGGGGGCGCTGGCCGAGACGATCGTGCCCGTCACCGTCCGGTCGCGGTCTGGTGAACAGGTGATCGACACCGACGAACATCCGCGCGCAGACACCTCGATCGATGCCCTGTCAAAACTGAAACCGATTCTCGGCAAAGATGATCCAGACGCCACGGTCACCGCGGGCAACTCCAGCGGGCAGAACGATGCGGCGTCGATGTGTCTGGTGACCACTGCCGAAAAGGCCGCCGAGCTCGGCCTGACGCCGCTGGTGCGGCTGGTCTCATGGGCGGTGGCCGGTGTCGCGCCGAAATTGATGGGCATCGGTCCGGTGCCGGCCACCGCCGCGGCACTGGACAAGGCCGGGCTGTCGTTGCCGGACATGGACCTGATCGAGCTCAACGAGGCCTTCGCCGCCCAAGCACTGGCCTGCCTGCGGGAATGGCAATTCGGTCCAGCAGATATGGAGCGGACCAATGTGCACGGGTCGGGAATCTCGCTCGGGCACCCAGTCGGTGCCACCGGCGGCCGGATGCTGGCCACGTTGGCCCGCGAATTGAACCGACGAGGCGGACGCTACGGCTTGGAGACGATGTGCATCGGCGGCGGGCAGGGCCTGGCGGCGGTGTTCGAAAGGGTGACACAGTGACCAGACTCGCGCAGACGTTGGGACTCAACGAGTTTCAGACCGAGATAGTCGCAACCGTGCGGCAGTTTGTGGACAAAGAGGTCATCCCGACCGCGCAGGAACTCGAACACCGCGATACCTACCCGCAAGCCATCGTCGATGCGATGCGCGAGATGGGACTGTTCGGGTTGATGATCCCCGAGCAGTACGGCGGGCTGGGGGAGTCGCTGCTGACCTATGCGCTGTGCGTAGAGGAACTCGCACGCGGCTGGATGAGCGTGTCGGGGGTCATCAACACCCACTTCATCGTCGCGTACATGATCCGCCAGCACGGTACCGACGCGCAGAAGAACTACTACCTACCCAAGATGGCCACCGGTGAGACGCGGGGTGCGTTCTCGATGTCCGAACCCGAGCTGGGCAGTGACGTCGCGGCGATTCGCACCCGAGCCCGTGAGAACGGTGATGGCACCTACACCATCGACGGTCAGAAGATGTGGCTGACCAATGGCGGCAGCTCCACCCTCGTCGCCACGCTGGTGCGCACCGACGAAGGCGCCGACAGGCCGCACCGCAACCTCACCGCCTTCCTGATCGAAAAGCCCACGGGATTCGGCGAAGTCGTGCCGGGACTGACCATCCCCGGCAAGCTCGACAAGCTGGGGTACAAGGGCATCGACACCACCGAGCTGATCTTCGACGGCTACCGCGCGCGGGCCTCCGACATCCTGGGGGAGGCGCCCGGCCAAGGCTTCTTCCAGATGATGGACGGTGTCGAGGTCGGGCGGGTCAACGTGTCCGCCCGAGCCTGCGGCGTGGGCATCAGGGCCTTCGAGTTGGCGGTGCGCTATGCCCAGCAGCGCAGCACCTTCGGCAAGCCCATCGCGCAGCACCAGGCCATCGCGTTCCAGTTGGCGGAGATGGCGACCAAGGTGGAGGCGGCGCACCTGATGATGGTCAATGCCGCGCGGATGAAGGACAGTGGTGACCGCAACGACGTGGCCGCCGGCATGGCCAAGTACTTCGCCAGCGAGGTGTGCGCCGAGGTCACCCAGCAGAGCTTCCGCATTCATGGCGGCTACGGCTATTCCAAAGAGTACGAGATCGAACGGCTGATGCGCGACGCGCCGTTCCTGCTCATCGGTGAGGGGACCAGCGAGATCCAGAAGAACATCATCAGCAAGCGTCTGCTGGCGGACTACCGGGTGTAGTGCGATGAGCAGCCCCGAGTTCGCGGTGCGCCCTCAGCTTGCCGAGGACGTCGCAGGTTTCGTCCGGCGCCGCATCTTCGACGGCACCTATGCCGCGGGAAGCTATGTGCGATTGGAGCAGCTGGCAGCAGACTTGGGTATCAGCGTGACGCCGGTGCGCGAAGCGCTGTTCGAACTCAAGGCCGAGGGGTTGCTCGACCAGCAGCCGCGGCGTGGGTTCGTCGTGCGCCCGGTGACCGTCCGCGACATCACCGACGTCTCCGACGTCCAGGCCTACATCGGAGGGGAACTGGCGGCGCGGGCGGCCCGCGCGATCAACGACGACCAGGTCGAGGCGTTGACAGCCATCCAGTCTGAGCTCGAAGCGGCCTATGCTGCCGACGACGGCGAACGTGCAGTCCGGCTCAACCATGAGTTCCACAAGGGGATCAATGTCGCCGCGGACTCACCGAAGCTGGCGCAATTGATGTCCCAGATCACCCGGTATGCACCAGAAACGGTGTTCCCGACGATCAGGGATTGGCCAGAACAGTCCAACGGTCATCACCGACGGGTGCTCGATGCGCTGGCGCGCCGCGACGCTGAGGCCGCCCGAGCGGCGATGTCGGAACATCTGCGCTCCGGTGCGACCCCGCTGATCGAGCACCTCTCGTGCCGCGGCGTGATCGGATGACCCGCGAGCAGACGCCACGGCCCCCAATTCCCGGATGATATAGGCGATTTGGTGTCTGCTCGCCAGAGGAGAGGAGGGTGATGGCAGTCCTAGAGGGTATCCGCGTCCTCGACTACGGCCGGTTCATCGCCGCACCGTGGTGCTCGGCTCTGCTGGCCGACATGGGCGCCGATGTGGTGCGCGTCGAGAAGCGTGAGGGCGGCGAGGACCGCTGGGTGCAGTCGGTCACCGACAGCGGGGAGGGCGGCACCTTCCTGCAGTGCAACCGCAACAAGCGGTCGCTGACGCTGGACACCACGACCGACCAGGGCCGGCAGATCAGCCGCAGGCTCGTCGAGCGGGCCGACATCGTGGTGGCCAACATGCCGTCGGCGGGGATGCGGGCCAATGGCCTGGATTACGAGACGCTGCGCGCGATCAAACCCGACATCATCCTGGCCAGCGCGACAGCCTACGGGGAAGGCGGTCCCTACAGCGACCAGATCGGGTTCGACGGCGCCGGTCAAGTGATGTCCGGCGCGGTCTACCGCCAGGGCTTACCGGAGCTGCCCATCCGAACGGTGGTGCCGTACGCCGATTTCGGCACCGCATTGACACTGACCATCGGCGTGATGATGGCGCTGTACCACCGCCAACAGACCGGTCAGGGGCAGCACGTCGAAGGCGCTCTGCTCCCGACGGCGATGATGATGTCGAATGCGTTTCTCATCGACCGAGACCTGTCGGGACGCGACAAGCCGCGGATGGGAAATCAGGGCGGGTCGGTCGCCCCTTGCGATCTGTACCGCACCAAGGACGACGCCTGGGTGCTGCTGCAGGTGGCCGGCCAGGCGATGTTCAAGCGCTGGTGCCGACTGGTCGGGCGACTGGACCTGTTCGACGATCCCCGGTTCGCCGATGACGACCTGCGCTGGGAGAACGGCGACGAACTCAACGACATCATGGCGGCATGGTGCGCGCAACGATTCAGAACCGACATTCTTGCCGAGCTTCAGGCAGCGAAACTACCTGCTGCCCCGTTGCTTTCACCGCAGGGTGTACTGGACGACCCGCATGTACAGGCAATGGGTTACCTGCAGCGAGTGCCGTTTCCCGGCGCCGACAAAGACGTGCCGATCATCGAGACGCCGTTCCGGCTATCGGCAACGCCCGGCGAGATCCGGCGCCGGGCACCGTTACTGGGCGAACACACCGATGACGTGCTCACCGAGCTCGGCTACACCGATGGCGAGATCGCCACCCTACGGCAGCGCGGGATCGTCTGAGTCGCCGGGTGAGGTCAGTCTGGCCCGTAAAGCGGTGACATCGATTTTGCCGGTGGCACCGCGAGGAATCTCGGTGTCGTCGTCGATGAGCTTCCAGACGGTGGGAACCTTGAAGCTGCTGAGCAGCTTTCGCGCAGCTGTCCGCAGTGAGCTGACCGTGCCGTTCCCGGCGATCAGGGCCGCGACCTGGGGCCCGTCGGGGCCCGGGACATCGGTGACGGCGACGGCGCGAACCCCGTCGATGCTGCGCAGCGCGTCCTCAACCTCGGCGGGGTACACGGTGGCCCCGCTCACCTTGAACATATCGTCGGATCTGCCGTGATAGAACAGGAACCCGTCGGCATCGAAATGGCCCAGATCCCCGGTCGGATAGAACTGGTCGGCGGTGAACACCTCCTGACGGGTGCGTCCGAGGATCCCGCGCAACACGTGCGGGCCGCGAATCTGGATCTCTCCCACCTCACCGGGCGCCACGGCGACACCGGTGTCCGGGTCGACGATGCGCACCTGCATGCCGGGGAACGGCTTTCCGCAACTGCCCCATGCCGACCGCGGCATGTCGGTGTCGGCAGCGAAACCGCAGAAAGGGCCGAACGACTCGGTCATGCCGAACAGGTTGGCCCGAGCGCCTTTCGCGCTGCGGAGGTGCTCGGGAAACAACGCCTCCAAGCTCCCCGGCCGAAGCGCCGACAAGTCGGCGTCCACCGACTCGAGGTGCTGGGCCAATGCTTCGGCCTGGCTGGGCCAGCCGCGAAACAACGTCACGCGTTCGCGGGCGAGCAACCGCAGCGTGGACTCGGGAGTGGGAATCGCTTCGGTGACCAGAGCGGCGCCACTGACCAGTGCGGTCAATGCACCGGCACCGAACCCGCCGACCCAGAACAGCGGCATGGGCAGATAGAGCCGGGACTGTGCGGTGACGCAGCGTGCAGCCAGCCCGGAGCGTACCGCCGCCAGCGCGTTGCCGTGGCTGTGCACCACACCTTTGGGCGCTCCGCGGCTGCCGGAGGTGAACATGATCACCAACTCCGTGCTGGGCCGCACGCCCGCGCCGACACCGTCGACGACGTTGTCGGTGACCGGGGTCCTGGGCAGTGACAGGGCCTGCCGTGCGGTCCATACCTGCTGTAGGGCGGGCAGTTCGGCCAGCTGTGCGTCGACGGTCTGCCGATAGCGATGACCGCGGAACTCGTCGATACTGATCAGGTACTGCACCGATGCCCGGCGCAGTTGTGCCAGCAGTTCGCGCGGTGCCAGCAGCGTGCTCAACGGCACCAGTACGGCACCGATGCGGGTGACGGCGAACGCAAGTCGGATCCAGTCCACGCCGTTGGGCATCAGCAAGCCGACCCGGGTACCCCGGTTGACGCCCGCCTGCAGCAGTCCCGCAGCCAGTGAGCGGGTGGATTTGTCCAACTCGAAGAACGTCGCGCGGTCATCGGGGTCGATCACCGCGGGTTCGTGGCCCCGGAGCGCGGCTTGCCGGCGCAGCGTGGCGTCGACGGTGTCCTCAGTCATCGAACAACGGTCTCAACGCGCAGAGGTCGACTTTTCCGCTGGGCAACAGCGGGAGGTCAGTTCGGCGGCAGACTCGCCACCGGCGCGGGATCTTGTATGCCGACAGTTCCCGGCGAAGTCCCGCGCGGACAGTCTCGACCTCGACGCTGGGAGTGCCGTCGAAAGCCAAGACGGCGCCGACGATCTCACCGCGTGTCGGGTCAGGCAGCCCGACGACGTGCACGGTGGCCGGGTGGCCGGCCGCGGTCAGCACCCGGGTCAACGCGGCTTCGACTTCGCCGGGGGTGACGTTGGCGCCCGCGGTCTTGATCATCGCGCCCGCCCGCGCGGTGAAGTAGTAGAAGCCCTCGGCGTCGGTGCGGACCAGATCTCCGGTGCGTAGCCAGCCGTCCGGATCGAAACAGTCCTCCCGGTTGTGACCGTGGTAGTGCTGCATGAGATACGGCCCACGAAGCCATAGTTCGCCGATCTCGCCGACGCTGACCGGCTCGGTGGTCGCGGGATCGACCACGCGGGTCTGGAATCCGGGTGCCGGGGTGCCGAACGATCCGCGTCGATGCTCGGGCTGGTCGGTTTCGTCGCCGCTGAGCAGGACGACGCTGCCGGCCTCGGTCATACCGAGCATGCTGTGCCGCAGCGCGGGGTCGGCGGGGCGGGCGTGCTCGGCCATGATCGGATAGAGGTTGCCCCGGGTGGCGGTGAACACCCGGTCTGCATAGCTGGGGTGCTCGGTCAGGTGGGTCACCGCGGCGACGAAACCATTGGTGATGGTGGGCCGGTGCTCCTCGATCAGGTCCAGGGTGGCGCCGGCGTCCTCGGCATTCGAGCACACCAGCGTGGCACCGGCGACCAGCGTGGCCAGCAACCCGAAGGCGTAACCTCCGACCCAGAAGAACGGGGAGTTGCAGAAGAGCACGTCGTGCGAGCTCAGGCCGCGAATCTCGTTGAGGTTGCGTTGATGTGCCAACAGTGCGCCGTGGGTGTGCACGGCACCTTTGGGGGGACCGGTGGATCCGGAGGTGTAGATGATCGCCATCGGATCGGCGGCGTCGACGGCGTCCTCGAGCCCGGCGACTCGATCCTCGGCTGGGTGCAGCGTCGCGGTGTCGGTGTCGAAGAGCACATGTCTTAGGACGGGAGCCGCGGGGGTGTAAACCGCGGTCTGGCTGTCGATGTCCGATGCCGGTCTCTGTAGTGCCGCAGTGATCCGGTCGATGTAGTTGTGGTTGCGGAATCGACGCGCAGCCAACAAGATCGACACATCGGAAGCTATCAGCTGGGCCTGCAGCTCGGTGGTCACGGCGAAGGTGGAGAACGGCACGACCACTGCCCCGATCCGGGCCGCCGCGAGCATTGCCACCACGAAGGCGCTGCCATTGGGGTACAGCACGCCGACGTGAGTGCCCTTGCCGGCGCCCAGGCCGACCAGTCGACGGGCCAGCGCGGCCGAGCGACGCTCGGCGTCCCGGTAGCTGAGCTGGTCGGTGTCGCAGATCAGCAGCGGTTTGTCGCCGAGGCCTTTCCGCGCGTGCAGCGTGTGGGCGACGGTCGGCTGCGACGGCGGCGTGGGTGTCATACCCGCGCGAAGTGCGACCGGACTGCGTGGAGGTCGGGCTTGCCGGAAGGAGTGCGGGGAATCGTGTCGACGATGACGATCTCGGTGGGGATCTCGTAGCGTGCCAGCCGGGTGTCGAGGTAGGCCGTGAGCTCGTCGGGATCGGTGTGGGCGTGGGTGCGCAACTCCACCAGAGCGACCGGTGTCTCCCCGAGCCGGGAATCCGGTGCGCCGACCACCGCGGCACCGGCCACCGCGGGGTGGCTCTCCAATGCGGCGCGGACATCATCGGGCAGAACCTTGAAACCTCCGCGGATGATGGCCTGGTCGGCCCGGCCGAGGATCCACAGGAAGCCGTCGGCATCGATGCGGGCCAGGTCGGTGGTGCGCATCCAGTCACTGTCCGGACCGAGCTGAGGGGGTCTGACCTCCAGCAGCCCGGGCTGGTCAGGCGCCAATGGCTGCCCGGCTTCGTCGACGACCCGAAGTTGGGCACCCTTATTGGCGCGGCCCACACTTCCTCGCTTGGCGTGCCAGTGTTTCCGGTGATCGGCAAGCGTCCAGCCGGCGACTCCGCCGCCGAATTCCGTTGCTGCATAGGAGGTCAGCACGGGGATGCCGAACTTCTCGGTGAACGCATCGGCATCGTCGGCCGACAGGGGAGCGGTCCCTGACGTCACGGCCAACACACCGGCCAGGTCGTCGCGGGTCAGGTCGGAATGCAACACCATGCGCAGCGCGGCGGGGACCAACGAGACCGCCCGGGGCCGGTGATCGCGGACCGCACGGGCCCACTGGCCCAGGTCGAATCGGCGCAGCAGCACGAACGGGCGCGCCTCGGCGATGCACAGCAGAACCCGGAACACTCCGCCGATGTGCACCAGCGGCGAGTTGACGATGGCTACGCCCCGACGCAGTTCGGTGGGGCCAGCGGCCTTCTCCGGTTCGTTGCCGATGACGCTGCGGGCCAGCATGTCGTAGGTCAGGTCTACGCGTTTGGGAGGCCCCGTGGTCCCGCTGGTCAGCATCCACACCGCCACGCCGGGCCGACCGGGATCGGCGGTGCCTGAGCCCTCGGTGACTACCGGTGCGGTGTCGAGATCGCGCAGTGTCACCACCGTCGCCGGGGTCTGTGGGGCCAGGGTCGCGAGGTCGGCGGACAGCCCGATCAGTATTGGTAGCTGCAGTGCGGCGATGTCGGCGCGGGTGCGCTCGTCACCGCGGGCCGGGTTGATCACGACCGCGGTGCCGCCGGTGGCCAGCACTCCGAGCAATGCGGCGACATGGGCCGGTTCGTTACGCAGCATGATCCCGACGCGACCCGTGCCCGCGACGGCGCCGACGTGCCGGGCCAGCGTCGCGAGCTGTCCCCAGGTGAACCAGTCGCCATCGAACTGCATGCCGGGCGCGTCCGGATCGAGATCGAAGACATCCTCGATGCGTTGCGAGAGCGGGTGTGTCATCAGCGGATCCGTGGTGGCTTCTTCCCCGGCGCGCCCCGCTGGGCGAGCTCTGCGGTGGCCAGCGGGTTGCCCAGCCGGGTGTAGATCAGTCCCTGGTCCATCGCCGCGCGGTAGGGCTTGTCCAGGGATTCCCAGATGGCTTTGACGGTGCCTTGGGTCGCGGTCGGGGGTTTGGTGGCGATCGTGGTCGCGATCTCGTGCGCACGGGCCCACAGTTCCTCCTCGGAGACCACTTCGGTGACCAGACCGATGCGCAGCGCAGTGTCCGCGCCGACACGTTCGTCGTTGCCCATCAGAGCCATTCGCAGCGTGTCACCCAGCCCGATCCGGCGCATCAACCCGACCGGCTCCAGTGCCGACACCAGTCCCGCGCTGACATGAGAATCGAAGAACGTCGCACCCGCGGAGCAGATCACGACGTCGGCCTCGTTGACGAAGTACAGCGCTCCGGCAGTGCACATACCCTGTACGGCGCACACCACTGGTTTCCACATCTTCTGCCACTTCGGGCTCAGTAATTCGCCGGGATCCTCGTGGTTCCATACGATCTCGGGCTGACCGTAGCGGGACTTCATGTCCAGGCCGGCGCTGAACGCGCGGTCGCCGGCGGCGCGCAGCACGACGGCATTGATCCCCTCATCGGCCTTGATGGTGTGCCATGCGGTGCGCATCTCCTCGCACATCGTGCGGTTGAACGCGTTGAGCGACTCGGGCCGGTTCAGCGTGACCGTCGCGACCCGGCAGTCGTAGTCCAGGTCGAGCAGGATGGTCTCGAACGTCATGGCGTTCATCGGCACTGCCAGTTCGGGGTTCGCTTCTCGACGAACGCACGGGGGCCTTCCTGGGCATCTTCGGTGCGCACCACCCGCTCGCGGAACGTCTCCGCCAGGATCTCTCCCTCCAGCAGCGGTAAATCGAGGGTCTTGTGAATCGCCAGACGGGTACCGCGCACCGCCAGAGGTGCGTTGGAGTTGACGATGTCGGCGATCTCGTGGGCGCGCTCGAGCAGCGTGTCGTGCGGGACCACCTCGGTGATCATGCCGAGTTCGTAGGCCCGCTCGGCGCTCATCCGCTCGTGCTTGCCTGTCAGCGCCATTCGCAACGCGACCGAGCGGGGCAGCGCACGCGCCAGTCGCACCATCTCGCGGGCGGCCACCAATCCGATGCTCACATGCGGATCGAAGAAGGTTGCCTGGTCCGACGCGATCACGATGTCGCCGGTGGTGACCCAGTCCAGCCCGGCACCGCAGCAGATCCCGTTGATTGCGGCCAGCACCGGCTTGGCCATCCGGCGAAACGGGGGCGTGCCCTCCTGGGGCGCCTCCCACTGGTCGTAGGTCGACAGGTAGGGCCGTTGGTAGATGACCTTCCCGTCGTCGGGGATCTCCGTGACGTCGGCGCCGGTGCAGAACGCCCGCCCGGTTCCGGTCACGATCATCAGCCAGATGTTGTCGTCGTTCTCGGCCTCGTCATACGCGCTGCGCAGTTCGTCGATCATGTGCGGCGACAAAGCGTTGAGGGCCTCGGGGCGGTTGAGCGTGATCGTGGCTTTGTGCCCGTCGACCTCGTAGGTGATGGTGTCGTAGTCGCTCATGCGGTCCCTTCTGCTACCGGCCTTGGAAGTCGGGAGCTCGACGCTCCCGGAACGCGGCCAGTCCCTCTTTGAAATCAGCTGTCCGGCAGGATAGTTCGAGAGCTGCCAGCTCCTGGTTCATCGACCGGGGCAATGTTTCGTGCAGGCTGTTCTGAATCGTCTGCTTGGCCAGGCCGATGGCCACCGTCGGGCCTGCGGCCAGCCTGGCCACGAGTTCCTCGGCGGCAGCCTCGACCTCGCCGGGCTGGACCGCCTGGTCGATGAGGCCCCAGTCGGCGGCTTGCCTGCCCGAGATCTTCTCGCCGAGCAACAGCATGCGTTTGGCTCGGGTCAACCCGGCCAGGCGCGGGAGCAGCCACGTGGCACCGGAGTCCGGAGTGAAGCCGCGTGCGATGAACGGCTCCCAGAAGGTGGCGTCGGTGGCGGCGACGGTGAAGTCGGCAGCCAGCGCGAGGTTGCAGCCCAGCCCGACCGCCCATCCCTGCACGCTGCACACGACTGGGAGCTGGATGGTGGCAAGGAGTTCGACGATGCGGTTGTGGGTCAGCGGGACGCGCCGGGTGAGATCTCCGGTCCGCCGTCGGCGGTCGTCACGGTTGGTGGCCACCCAGTCGGCGCCGGCGCAAAAGTTCCCGCCGTTGCCGCTCAGGTGCACCGCGCGCAGCGAATCGTCGGTTGCTGCCCGGGTGAGGACGTCGACCAGCTCGCCGATCATCTGATGGGTCAATGAATTTCGGTGGTCCGGCCGATCCAGCGTGATCCGCAGAACGGTGTCGCTGCGGGTCTGATGTACCGCGCCGTCGTCGGGCACCGGCCTACCTTTCGGCGGCTATATAGATAGCCATACAGTTAGCGCATCGATTACTATCATGTACAACTTAGCAAGGAAAGGCTGGCCGCGGAACAGTGTCGGCGCATCGTATTCGTCAGCCACGGGTCGCAGAACTCGTAGCGTCCCGACTGCGTGACGACATCCTCACCGGGCGCCTCAAAGAAGGTGACGTGCTGCCGTCACAGGAATCTCTGTTCGCCGAGTTCGGCGTGAGCCCGCCCGCGGTCCGCGAAGCGCTGCACATCCTGGAGTCCGACGGCCTGATCTCGGTGCGACGCGGCAACGTCGGGGGAGCAGTGGTGCATCTGCCGTCCGCCGACCGCGCCGCTCAGCTGATCGGGATGGTGTTACAGACGCGGGCGGCCACCCCGACTGACGTCAGTGCCGCGCTGCTGCATCTCGAGCCGATCTGCGCGGGTATGTGCGCGGCGCGCGAGGACCGGATGGCCGAAGTGGTGCCACACCTGCAGGCCGCGATCGACCTGCAGATCGAACAGTTCGACACCACGTCGCGCTACGTGCCCAACGCCCGCCGGTTTCACGAAGCGATTGTCGAGCACTGCGGCAACGAGCCGATGATCCTGGTGATCGGCGCGCTTGAGGTGATCTGGTCGACCCACGAGTCGTCGGTGTGGAGCGACGAGTGCAACCCCGGCGACCCGCTGAAACCGCGCACCATGCGCGCGGCGTTGCGTGACCACCATCGGTTGCTCGATGCCATCGTCGACGGCGATTCGGCACGCGCGACCCGGTTGGCGCAGAACCACCTGGCAGTGGCGCGCCGCAACACGCTGGCCGAAGCGTCCAGCAGAACGATTGAAGCCAAGCTCATTTCGAATCACAGCCGGTGAATCGGATCCGACAGAACAGGATGAACCATGACCACCGCCGCCGATGACCGTGTGCTCTACGACGTCGACCGCGACAAGCGGATCGCAACCATCACGCTGAACAACCCGGCCCAGCGCAACTCCTACGACGCTGCGATGCGCGAGCAACTGGCCCGCTACCTCGATGACGTCGCCGACGACGACGACCTGACCGTGGTGCTGCTGCGCGGTGCCGGCGGCGTCTTCAGCACCGGAGCGGACATGAACAACGCCTACGATTGGTATGGACGTCCGGATTCCGAGCAGGCCAAGCGCCGGCCCAGTCAGCGCCGGCGACTCACGGTGGACCGTAAGACCTTCAGCTTCTATCACAACCTGATGGGCTTCCCGAAGGTCACCGTCGGCGAAATCAGCGGCTACGCGCTCGGCGGTGGGTTCGAGATGGCGCTGATGACCGACATCTCAGTGATCGGACGCGATGCCCGAATCGGCATGCCCGCCACCCGCTTCCTGGGCCCGGCGCTGGGCAGTCTGCACATGTTCTTCCACCGGCTCGGTCCGGTGCTGTCGCGCAAACTGCTGCTCACCGGCGACATCATCACCGCGGCCGAAATCGAGCACCTGGGGGTTTTCACCGACACCTGTGACGCGGCGTCGGTGCCCGCGCGGGCCCGCTACTGGGCCGAAAAGGCCGCGAAGATGCCGGCCGACGGTGTGGTGATCGCCAAGGAGGCGTTCCGTTTGGTCGAACAGAGTCAGGCCTACCAGGGGGAGGAAGTGGCCAGCTACCTGTTCCACGCGTACGGCACGAACCTGCAGTTCGCGCCCGGTGAGTTCAACTTCGTCAAGACGCGTGCGCAGGTCGGGACCAAGGAAGCGTTCCGGCTGCGTGACGAGCATTTCCACGTCGCCGAGCCGGAGTGAGCTGGCTCACTCTACTGTTTGCGCTACACCTTCTGCTAGTTTTGTAACGTTCTGTCTTCGAAATCGAGGTCGATACCATGCCTACACCCGTCATCGTCGGTGCCGCACGAACGGCTATCGGCCGGTCCTTCAAGGGCACGCTGGTCAACACGCCACCCGAAACACTCATCACCACGGTGCTGCCCGAGGTCGTGCGCCGCTCCGGTGTCGACCCCGCTGACATCGACGACATCATCTTCGCCGAATCCCACTACGGCGGCGGTGATCTCGCGCGCTACGCGGCCGACGCCGCGGGCCTGCAGCACGTCCCCGGGCAGTCGGTGAACCGGCACTGCGCCGGCAGCCTGACCGCGATCGGCAACGCGTCGGCCCAGATCGGCTCCGGGATGGAGCGGGTACTGATCGCCGGTGGCGTGCAGTCGCTGTCGATGACGCCGCTGGTCAACTGGCGCATCCCGGGTCCCGAGCTGAAGTTCGAAGAGCGGTGGATGCCGCCGACGCACGTGGAAACGCCCGACGCTCCGACCAGGGACATGTCGATCACCGTGGGCTGGAACACCGCGCAGTCCGCCGGGATCTCCCGCGAGGAGATGGACGCCTGGGCGGCGCGGTCGCACCAGCGTGCCGTTGCCGCCATCGACGCCGGCAAGTTCATCGACGAGATCGTGGGCCTGAAGGTGACCCAGTTCGACGGCTCGGTGATCGATTTCAGCGTCGACGAGCAACCGCGTCGTGACTCCACCGTCGAGAAGCTGGCCGGGCTCAAGGTGCTGCACCCGGAGATCGAGGGTTTTTCGATCACCGCGGGCAACAGCAGCGGCACCAACGATGCCGCGGCCGGGGTCGCGCTCGTCGAGGCCGACTACGCCGCGGCGAACGGACTGAACGTGATGGCCAAAGTTCGTGCCTGGGGGGCGGTGGGGGTGGCGCCGCGCGATACCGGCCTGGGCGGCGTGCGAGTGATCGGCAAGGTACTTTACCGCGCAGGCCTGAAGCCGTCGGACATCGCACTGTGGGAGATCAACGAGGCCTTCGCCTCGGTGCCGATCGCGGCCTGCAAGGAGTACGGCATCGACGAAGAACTGGTCAACTTCTCCGGCAGCGGTTGTAGCCTGGGGCATCCGATCGCCGCGTCCGGTGCGCGCATGGTCACCACGCTGGTCTACGAACTGCAGCGACGCGGCGGCGGCATCGGCGTCGCCGCCATGTGCGCCGGCGGTGGGCAGGGCGGCGCCGTCGTCGTCGAGGTCTGATCCGCGGGGTCTAGCGTTTGCGGCCGGCGGTTTTGGACGGCTTGCGCGACGGCGCCTTGTTCTGCTCGATCAGTCGGGCGGCGTGTTCGAGGATGCACTCCAGGCCGTACTCGAAGTTGCGGTCGTCGGACCCGCTGAGGTGATGGCCCTGCGCCGTGATCGCGGCCAGCAGTGGCGCGCTTTCCGCGTCGAAGGACAACGAGTCGTCGATGTCACCCGGTCCCTCGTTGGCTGCCAGGTTCTTCTCGCGCAGTCGGCGTAACACCACCGCGCCCCGCACATGCAGGGACATCGCCGAGTAGGTGTCGAATGCCTGCTCGGGGGTCAGGCCGGCTTCCACCAGGCTGTTGACCGCGTTCTCGACCTCCTGCACCCCGAGCTTGGCCGCGCGAGGGCTCAGCGCGGAGCGGATCAGGATCAGGTCGCACAGAATCGGGCTTCCCATGAAAGTCTGTCGCATGGTGCGGGCATGGTTGGCCAGCGTTTCGCGCCAGTCGTTGGCCTCCACGTAGGGCGTGACGAAGCGCGCGTACTCGCGCAGCGCCCGGTCGGTCATCGCGTTGAGCAGATCGTCCTTCTTGCGGAAGTACCAGTAGATGCTGGTCACCCCGACGCCGAGGTGCTTGCCCAGCAGGGGCATGCTCAGGTTGTCGATGCCCACGTCCTCGGCGAGTTCGAACGCGCCCTTGATGATGTCGTCGGGATTGATGGACCCGCGTTCGCGCCGTTGCCGCTTCTCCGCAGTCGCCTGCTTTGCCACTGAAAGGACACCTCCATCGTCTCGACGCGTGTGTGGGGCGGCGGTCCCTGATGAGCCTGGCCGGGGCCCGCCGATAGCGTTAGGCTGAACTGCGACTTTGCCGTCTCGTTGCCGGGTTGCCGAGGGCCCGACCTTACCGTGGCGCACCGGGTCGGCCTTCCCGGCACCGCTTCGCCAGTTTACTGTAAGTCCTATAGTAAGCTTTTCCAGCGAAATCCCCTCGCGACATCCGAGCGAAAGGCAGAAGCCAGTGTCTGACGAAGTACTGCGGGACCGCCGGGGACGGGTGCTGATCATCACGATCAACCGGCCCGAGGCACGCAACGCGTTCAATCTCGCGGTGGCGCAGGGGCTGGCCGATGCGATGGACGAACTCGACGACTCGGCCGACCTGTCGGTGGCCATCATCACCGGCGCGGGGGGCAACTTCTGCGCCGGCATGGATCTCAAGGCGTTCCTGGCCGGCGAGGTACCCGCCATCGAAGGCCGCGGCATCGGGTTCACCGAACGGCCTCCCCGCAAACCGGTGATTGCCGCGGTCGAGGGCTATGCGCTGGCCGGCGGAACCGAGATCGTTCTCGCCACCGATCTGATCGTAGCCGCCAAGAACGCCAAGTTCGGCATCCCCGAGGTCAAGCGCGGACTGGTCGCGGCCGGCGGGGGGCTGCTACGGCTGCAGAAACGCATCCCGTATCAGAAGGCCCTCGAGCTCGCCCTCACCGGTGACAGCTTCACCGCCGAAGAGGCATCGCAGTGGGGCTTGGTCAACGTGCTCACCGAGCCCGGCGAAGCGCTCGAGGGTGCGCTGAAGCTGGCCGAGCGGATCACCGCCAACGGCCCGCTGGCGATCGCGGCGACCAAAGAGGTCATCATGAAGTCCGCCGACTGGAGCCAGGACGAGATGTGGAAGAAACAGCGAGACATCATCTTGCCGGTCTTCACATCGAAGGACGCGACAGAGGGTGCGACGGCGTTCGCCGAGAAGCGCCAGCCGAATTGGACCGGCACCTAATGGTCGGGACCGCCCGCTGAGCATCGTCTGACGCATTCCGTCTTCCGGCTGTCTGCGCTCGAAATACCCTGCCGGGCAAGCTACTTTGCCCATTGCGCTCGATCGCCGCGACTGTCCGCCACGACCTCGGTTGACCGGCCCGCAAGGGTCCGGCGGCATTGCAGAAGCCGCTACCGATAGGTGTACAGTATGAGCATCTGTCGATCTGAGGAGGCAACGACGTGAGCGCTGTCGAACACGTCGCGGCACCGGGCACCGGCTCAGCTGATCAGTCGGTGCTCTATGAGGTCCGCGGTAGTGGCGTCGCCGTGCTGACCTTGAACCGGCCCGAGCGATTGAACGCCTGGGGTGGCGGTCTGGCCGGTGCGTTCTACCGGTGCATCGACCGCGCCGAGGCCGATCCCGCGGTGCGGGTCGTCGTGCTCACCGGCAGCGGCCGCGCGTTTTGCGCCGGTGCGGACATGGGTGATCTGGACGGCATCAGCGGCGCGAGCGCCGGTGGCGGTGACACCGACGTCACCCAACTGGTCGGTGAACGTCATCCGTATTTCGTCACCGAGCTGCGCAAGCCGATCATCGCCGCGATCAACGGTGCCTGCGCCGGCATCGGCCTGACCCAAGCGCTGATGTGCGACATCCGTTTCGCCGCGGCAGGGGCCAAGTTCACCACCGCTTTCTCGCGCCGGGGACTCATCGCCGAGTACGGCATCTCCTGGATTTTGCCGAGATTGGTGGGCTGGGGTGCAGCGCTGGACCTGCTGCTGTCCGGACGCACCTTCTACGCCGAGGAAGCCAAGGAGCTGGGGCTGGTCAAAGACGTCGTCGCGCCTGACGAGTTGCTGCCGCGGGCGTTGGCATACGCCGAGGAGATGGCCGCCCACTGCGCACCGAGCGCGTTGGCGGTGATCAAACGTCAGATCTACAGCGACGCTCTGCGAAACGTGTGCGACACCAGCGCGCGAGCAGAGACACTGATGCACGAGTCGATGCAGCGGCCCGACTTCATCGAAGGCATCACGGCCTTCTTCGAGAAGCGACAGCCCCACTTCGGCCCCATGGAACTGGAGAAGGAGGACGCGTCATGAGCGCTCCGCAACCGTTGGACTACCGCGCGATCGACGTCGACAACCACTACTACGAGCCACTGGACGCCTTCACCCGGTACCAGCCCAAGGAGTTCCGCAGCCGCGGTGTGCAGATGGTGCAGGACGGCAAGCGGACCCTGGCGGTGTTCGGCGGGGTGGTCAACCACTTCATCCCCAACCCCTCATTCGACCCGATCATCGAACCAGGCTGCCTGGATCTGTTGTTTCGCGGGGAGATCCCCGAGGGCGTCGACCCCGCGTCGCTGATGAAGGTGGACCGGCTCGGCGACCATCCCGAATATCAGAACCGCGACGCGCGGGTGACCATCCTGGACAAACAGAACCTCGAAACGGTGTTCATGCTGCCTACGTTCGCCTGTGGTGTCGAGGAAGGTCTCAAACACGACATCGAGGCCACCATGGTGGCGATGCATGCGTTCAACCAGTGGTTGGACGAGGATTGGGGATTCCACCGGCCCGACGGCCGGATCGTCTCGGCGCCCATCATCTCGTTGGCCGATCCGGAAAAGGCGGTAACGGAGGTCGAATTCGTACTCGGCCGCGGCGCGAAGATCGTCTGTGTGCGACCGGCTCCGGTGCCGGGGCTGGTCCGCCCCCGTTCGCTGGGCGACCCAGTGCACGATCCGGTGTGGGCCCGGCTGGCCGAAGCCGGGGTCCCGGTGGTATTCCACCTGTCCGACTCCGGATACATGGCGATACCCGCATTATGGGGTGGCAGCGGGGTGTTCAAGGGCTTCGGCAAGCGTGATCCGCTCGACATGGTGATCATGGACGATCGCGCCATTCACGACACCCTGGCCTCGATGATCGTCCACCAGGTATTCACCAGGCACCCGCACCTGAAAGTGGCCAGCATCGAGAACGGCTCCTACTTCGTTCACCGGCTGATCAAGCGGCTCAAGAAGTCCGCCAACACGGCACCGCACCACTACCGGGAGGACCCGGTGGAGCAGTTGCGCAACAACGTGTGGATCGCGCCGTACTACGAGGACGACGTCAAGCTGCTCGCAGAGACCATCGGCGTGGACCGGATCCTGTTCGGTTCGGACTGGCCGCACGGCGAGGGGCTGGCCGACCCGATGACGTTCACCGCCGATATTCCGCAGTTCCCGGAGTTCAGTGCCGAGGACACTCGGAAGGTGATGCGCGACAACGCACTCGAGCTGCTCGGCATCGATGTGACGGTCTCTGCCTAGCCATGCCGCGGACGCGAGGAGCATGACGGTGTCAGAGTGGACGATCGGCGGTGTCGTCGACGCCATCGCGGCCGCGGTGCCCGACCGGGTGATGACGATCTGCGCAGACCGCAGGAGCACCTACGCGCAGACCGCGGAGCGCACCCGCCGGCTCGCGAATTTCCTGGTCGCAAACGGAATCGGCATCTATCGCGAACGCAGCGAACTGCAGGGCTGGGAGTGCGGGCAGGACCGAGTCGCGCTGATCATGCACAACGACTTGTACCCGGACATGGTGATCGGCGCGCTGAAGGCGCGGGCCGTGCCGGTCAACGTGAACTTCAACTACACACCCCGCGAAGTCCAGGATCTATTGGGCTATCTCAAGCCGCGCGCGGTGATCTGCCACCGCTCGCTGGGAGCGAAGTTCGCCGATGTGTTGCCCGGTGATGGTGTGGAACTGGTGATCTCGATCGACGACCACGGGGTAGGCGCACAGCTCGCCGGTGCGATCTCGTTGGACGAGGCCCTGGTTGCGGGCGACGTCGACCAGGAGATCACCGCGTCTCCCGACGACGTGATGATGATCTGCACCGGCGGAACCACCGGCCGGCCCAAGGGCGTGATGTGGCGGCAGACCGACACGTACGTGATCTCGATGAACGGCGCCGATCACGAGTCCGCCAGCGAGATCCACGCCAAGGTTGCCCATGCCGGGCCGCCGTGGTTCGCGGTATCTCCACTGATGCACGCTGCGGGCATGTGGACCGCGTTCGCGGCATTGCTCAACGGACAGACGGTGATTCTGTACGACAAGACGACGCTGGACCCGGCGGCGGTGCTGAGCACAGCCGAGAAGGAGAAGGTCGGGTTGATGACGATGGTCGGCGACGCCTACGCCGGTCCGCTGATCGCCGAGTTGCGCCGGCATCCCTACGATTTGTCGTCGCTGTTCGCCATCGGCACCGGCGGTGCGGCGACCAATCAGCGCCACCAGGATGCGCTACTGGAGCTGCTGCCGCAGATCATGCTGATCAACGGGTACGGCTCGTCGGAGACCGGCAACATGGCATTCGGGCGCAGCCAAAGCGGCGACCGTAAGGATACTTTCGAGCGTCGGGACGGGGTGGTTCTGTTGTCGGAGGACCGCACCCGCTTCGTCGTCCCGGGCGAACCCGAGGTCGGGTGGGTGGCCCGGGAGGGCCGGATTCCCCTGGGCTACTTCGATGATGCCGAAGCCACGGCGGCGACCTTCCCGAAGGTCGACGGACGACGCGTGGTGATCTCTGGGGACCGCGGCTCGCTGGAGGCCGACGGCACGCTGCGGCTGCTCGGCCGTGATTCGTTGGTGGTCAACACCGGCGGGGAGAAGGTGTTCGTCGAGGAGGTCGAGGAGGTCGTGCGCAGCCATCCCGACGTTGCCGACGCGCTCGTGGTAGGCCGACCCAGCGAGCGCTGGGGAGAGCAACTGGTCGCCCTGGTTGCGGTGCGGGCCGGTGCCGAGCTGACCGACGAGGCGTTGCGGACGCTGTGCCGCGAACACCTGGCCAGATACAAGGCGCCCAAGCAATTCCTCTTCGTCGATCAGGTGCGCCGTCTCGGCAACGGTAAAGCCGACTACCGGTGGGCCAAAGAGCAAGCCACCCAGATCAATACACCTGTGGGGCAGCAATGAGTGAACAGCTGCACCCCCGCGTCATCGATTGTCTGGTCAACGTGCACTTCGGGGAGACTGCCAAGCAGCCCGAGTTCATGCTCAAGGTCCGCGACGACTACTTCAAGGGACCCACATCGCTCTACGACCAGGTGGAGCTGGCTGCCCTGCTCGACGAGATGGCTGAACACGGCGTCGAGAAGGCCATCCTGATGGACAACCTCGCCAAACCGTCGGTTACCGCGCGCACGTTCGCCGAGCAGCGACCGGACAAATTCGCGCTGGCGATCGGCGGTGTCAACCTGCTGCGGCCGGTGCCGTCGCTGCGGGAACTGAGCGCGGTGGCCGCCGACTTGCCGGTTGCCTATGCCGCTGTGGGACCCAGCTTCTGGGGCGACGGCATGTACCCACCCAGCGATGCGGTCTATTATCCGCTGTACGCCAAATGCGCCGAAATCGGTCTACCGCTGTGCATCAACACCGGGCTGCCGGGTCCGCCGATCCCCGGCGAGGTGCAGAACCCGATCCATCTCGACCGGGTGTGCGTGCGGTTCCCCGAGCTGAAGCTGTGCATGATTCACGGCGCCGACCCATGGTGGGATGTCGCGATCCGCATGCTGATCAAGTACGCCAACCTGCGCATCATGACCTCGGCGTGGTCACCGAAACGACTGCCCGACAGCCTGCTTCACTTCATGCGTACCCGCGGAAAGAACAAGGTGATCTTCGCCTCGGACTGGCCCGTGTTACGGCAGAGCCGCGTGGTCCCGGAGGCGCTCGCGCTCGATCTCCCGCCCGATGTACTCGACAACTACCTGTACAACAACGCCGACGACTTCTTTTTCGGCCCGAAGCACCAGGAGACCTGACCATGGACCGCTACGAGCTGCGCAGGCTGGACTACAGTCTGTCGGAGGATCATCAGGCACTGCAGGCGGCCTACAAGGACTTCTTCGCCAGTCACTGTTCCATCGACGCCGTGCGGGCCGCCGAAGAGACCGGCTTTGACAAGAGCCTGTGGGAACGACTGTGCGCGATGGGGGGGACCTCGATGGCCCTGCCGGAAACGGTGGGGGGTGACGGAGCCACCCTGGTCGACCTGACCCTGGTTGCCGAGGAGGTCGGGCGGTCACTGGCCCCGGTGCCGTGGATCGACCATGTCTGCGCTGCGCGGCTACTCGGCCGCCTCGGCACGGTCGACGCCGATATCCTCAGCGGAACCACCGTCGTCGGATTCGACGCCCAGCAGGACCCATCCAGTGGTGTCCGGTTGATCCCCGCCGGCGCGATCGCCGACCGGATCGTGCTGCGTGACGGTGCCGACGTGGTGCTGCTGAGCTTCGGTTCGCAGCCTGCGCGTGTCGACAACATCGGCAAGTTGCCGATGGCGTGGGTGGACCCGGGGGCCGCCGACCAGCGCACTGTGGTCGCCAGCGGCGCCGTGGCGCTCGCGGAGTATCAGCGCGCGCTCGACGAATGGCGTCTGCTGACCGGGGCCGCGCTCGTCGGACTGGTCGAGGAGACCATGACGATCGCCGCGGAGTTCGCCAAGACCCGCTACACCCTCGGGGTGCCGATCTCGACATTGCAGGCGATCTCACACCCGCTGGCCAACATCGCGATCACCGTGGCCGGCGGTCGCAATCTCGCGCGCCGCGCGGCCTGGTTCCTCGACAACGAGCCTGACCAACGTCGGGAACTCGCGCCGTCGGTGTTCGTGTTCATGGCCGAAGAGGCCGCCAAGGCCGCCACCATGGCGGTACACGTTCAGGGCGGTCTCGGCGTGTCTGCCGAGGCGGCCGCCACCGCATATCTGGTGCGTGCCCGGGGATGGGCGATCGCCGGCGGTGACCCGGGTGCCACCGCCAAGCACATCGCACGCGTCGTCGCCGATCGAGAAGGACGGAACTGATGGATTTCGCACGGGTGGAACTGGCCGACGAGGACCAGAGGTTCCAGGACGAGCTTCGCGGTTTCCTGAGTGAGATCGTCACCGAGGAGGTGATCCGCCGCGAGCGGGAGACCGGGGACAATTTCGACGAAGGGGTACACCTGGCGCTCGGAGCCGCCGGCTACCTCGACCGCGACTGGAATCCGGATTGCCCCAACCCGTTCACTCGCTTGCAGCGCCGGATCTGGGAGTTGGAGAAGCGGCGGGCTCACGTTCCGTGGGTGACCTCGGGCACGACGGCGATGATCTCCAAGTCGGTGCAGAAGTTCGGTTCGGCCGAGCTGAAGGACGAAGTGCTGCCCAAGGTCTACAGCGGACACGTGCGGATGTGCCTGGGGTACACCGAACCCGAAGGCGGTTCGGACGTTGCGAGCTGCAAGACCCGGGCCGTGCGCGACGGTGACGAGTGGATCATCAATGGGTCCAAGATGTTCACCACAGGTGCGCACAACTGCCAGTACGTCTTCTTGATCACCAACACCGACCCGGTCGCACCGAAACACTCGAGCCTGACGATGTTCCTGGTGCCGCTGGACACCCCGGGCATCGAGATCCAGGGCATCCGCACCGTGGACGGAGACCGCACCAACATCGTCTATTACAGCGACGTGCGGGTCAACGACCGCTACCGCCTCGGCGGGGTCAACGAGGGTTGGAAAGTCGTGCGCGAACCGCTCGACGCCGAACACGGTGCGGTGGAAGCCGCCGACGACGGCCTGCAGGACGTGTCGATCATGATGCACCAGGCCAACTTCATGGCCACCGCGGTCGACACGGCCGCCCGCACGTCGGCCGTTGCAGGTCCCAACGGGAAAAGGCTGATCGACGACGGCGCCGTGTCGTACCGACTGGGCCGCAGCGTCGCCCGGTTGGAAGCCGCGTTGTCGGCGCCGAGCATCTTCGGCCGGGTCGCCCTGGCACAGACGATGCGCGACATCTCGCCGGAGCTGATGGACATCGTGGGTGCAGCCTCGGCGCTGCCGGTCGGAACCGAGGGTGCTGCCGACGACGGGGCCTCGGAGTACATCTACCGGTTCGCGCCGCTGGTCGGGATTTACGGCGGAACCCTGGAGGTGTTCCGCAACATGATTGCCCAATACGTGCTCGGCCTGGGAAAGCCCAATTACTCGCCGCCGGCGAAGAAGGTGTCGTGAGCGCTGCAACGGTTTGCTTCGACCCGTTCTCCGATGACTTCTTCAGCTCGCCCTACGCAACGTACCGGCGGATGCGTGCGGAAGCGCCGGTGTACTACAGCGAGCAGTTCGACTTCTACGCGCTGACCCGCCACCAGGATGTCGCCGCGGCGTTCAAGGACCACGAGACGTTCTCGTCAGCCTACGGTGTCGATCTCGCCGAAGTGCGAAAGGGGGAAGTGACCGAGCACGGGTCGATCATCGCCATGGACCCGCCCGCGCACCGGCGGATGCGCAGCCTGCTGAACAAGGTGTTCACCCCGCGCGCGATCGAAGCGCACCGCGGGCTGGTGACCCGGCTGATCGACAAGCACCTGGCCGCACTGGACCCCGACGGCTTCGACTTCGTGCAGGACTTCTCCGCATTGTTCCCCGTCGACATCATGACCACCATGCAGGGCGTGCCCGATGAAGATCACCAGCAGGTCCGGCTGTGGATCGACGAGCTGTTGCACCGCGAGCACGGTGGGGTCGACATGACCGAGGCCGGCAAGAAGGCCGGCGTCGACATGGCCGTGTACTACTACCAGCTGATCAAACAGCGCCGCGAGGACCTCGGCGACGACCTGCTGAGCAAGCTGATCACCGCTGAAATCGAACGGGACAACGGGGTCATGGAGTCGTTGACCAACATCGAGATCACCGAGTTCGCGATGCTTTTGGGCGGCGCCGGGGCAGAGACCGTCACCAAGCTGCTCGGCAGCGCCGCTGTGGTGTTCGCCGAGGATCCCGGGCAGTGGCAGAAGCTGCTCGACGACCGCAGCAAGATCCCGTTCGCTGTGGAGGAATTGCTGCGCTACGAGGCACCTGCGCAGTACAACGTGCGGTGCACCCTGCGCGAAGTCGAATTGCACGGGGTGACCATCCCGGCGGGCAAACCCGTCTTCTTGGTCGGGGGTTCGGCCAACCGCGACCCTGAGGCCTGGACCGATGCGGACGCCTTCGACATCGACCGGGACCGTACCCAGGCGCAGAACCTGGGCTTGGGCTACGGGATTCACAGTTGTCTCGGTGCGGCGTTGGCGCGCATGGAAAGTGCGGTCGCGCTGGATCGGATGCTGGACTTCATGCCGCGCTACGAAGTCGACCGGAGCCGGTGCACCCGCGTCAACATGCAGAACGTCGCCGGGTGGCGCAACGTGCCGGTGCGGGTACTGCGCTAGGACTCAGGTGGTCAGGATGGTCGCGCCAGCGGTGCCCGGTGCGCCGTACAGCTGGGCGAACCCGACTTTCGGTGCGCCAGGGATCTGCCGGTCGCCGGCCTGACCGCGCAGCTGACGCACGATCTCGTGGATCTGGCGCAACCCGGACGCGCCGATCGGCTCTCCGTTGGCCAGCAGCCCGCCGTCGGTGTTGACCGGCATCGCGCCGCCGATCTCGGTGACACCCTCGGCGATCAGCTTCTCCTGGTCGCCGTCAGCACAGAAACCGCACTCGGCCATGTGGATGACCTCGGCTCCGGCGTCGGTGTCCTGCAACTGGATGATGTCAACGTCCGACGGTGCGATACCGGCCTTTTCGAACGCCGCCCGCGCGGCGTAGACGGTGGGGGCCACGTCCTCGTCGACCGGTGCAAACGTCGTGTTGACCTCGTAGGCGCCGTATTTGCGGGTGCGCACTTCCACCGCGCGCACGAAAACCGGCTTGTCGGTGTACCGGTGCGCGATGTCGGCGCGGCACATCACTACGGCGGCCGCACCTTCGTCAGGTGAGCAGAACATGTACTGCGTCAGCGGGTAGTTGAGCATCGGCGAGTTCAGAATCGACTCTTCATCGATGGGCTTGCGCCGGAATGCATTCGGGTTCAGAGCTCCGTTGCGCAGGTTCTTGTTGACCACCTTGGCCAGCGTCCGGTGGTCGATGCCGTGCTCGTGCAAGTACCGGTTGGCCTTCATGCCGAAGAACTGGGTGGTCAGGTACTGGCCGTTCTCGGCATACCAGCTCGGCATGCCCACCAGCGCCGGATCTTCGGTGAATGCACCGCGTGGGTGCTTGTCCAAGCCGACGGCGATGCCGATGTCGTAGTCGCCCAGGCGGATTCCGTCAGCACAGGCCTTGGTGGCGCTGGCGGCGGTGGCGCACGCGTTGAACACGTTGGTGAACGGAATCCCCGACAGTCCCACCATGCCAACGATGGCGTCAGGGTTGGCCACGGTCCAGCTGCCGCCGACCCCGAACTGGATATCGCTCCACTCGACGCCGGCGTCGGCGATCGCCGCGGTGATCGCGTCGACGCCCATCTCCATCGCGGTCTTGCCCTCGAACCTGCCGAACGGGTGTAGACCCACACCGATGATCGCTACGTCGTGCATTGCTGTGGGATTCCTTCCGGGCAAAACAAGCTGATGGTGCAACGGTAAATGTTACGGTAATTCCCGTTGGTCGGGAACCGCCGGGCTGCCCTCTGCCGATGGCGGATCGATCATCTGCCGCAGGCGCTCGGCGGGGAATACCGTCGCGCCCGCAGCACGCACCCGCTCTGCCAGTCCGCGATCGGAGGTGGCGACCTGGACGCTGCAGGGATCAGCCATACCGGAGAGCAGCCTGAGGATCTCGTCATCGGCCGAGTTCGGCGCCGCGACCGCAGCGTGGGTGACCGTGATGACCGTCGAACCCAGAGGCGGCGACGGCGGCTTCTCGAAGACCACCGTCACGTCGAGCTGCTCGGCCGATGCCCACTGATCGAGGTTTTCGACCAGGGCGGCCATCGCGCGGCGCCGGTGGCGCCACCACCCGTCGGGCCGGCAGCCGATCACATTCATGCCATCGACAATCCAGTGCACTGTGCGCAGACTATCTCCTAGCAGTGCTTTTCCGAGAGGCTTCTGACATGGCACCCACCGTCGAGCACAAAGTGACCTTCTGCCGGATCTGTGAACCGCTGTGCGGCATGATCGCCACCGTCGAGGACGGCACCCTCACCGCACTGCGTCCGGACAAGGATCATCCGCTCTCGGCCGGCTTCGCGTGCCAGAAGGGCATCGCGTTCACCGAGGTGGTCAACGACCCTGACCGTGTCACCGTGCCGTTGCGCCGCACCCCGACCGGGTTCGAACAGGTCAGCTGGGACGAGGCGCTGGGTGACATCGCCGGGCGCCTCTCGACGATCCTCGCCGATCGCGGGCCCGGCGCGGTGGGGTGGTACATGGGCAACCCCGGTGCGTTCAGCTATGGCCACGTGATGTCGGCGCTGGCCTTCATCAAGGGTCTGGGGCGGGGCACGCACTTCTACACGGCCTCGTCCCAGGACACCAACAGCCGGCTGATGGCCAGTCAATTGCTCTACGGCACCGTGACGTCGGTGCCGATTCCGGACCTGAACCGCACTGATCTGCTCGTCGTGATGGGGGCAAACCCGGTGGTGTCGCACGGCAGTTTCCTGACCGCTCCGCGGATCAAGGACCGCATGCACGACATCGTCAAACGCGGCGGGCGGGTGTTGGTCATCGATCCACGCCGCACCGAGACCGCGGCCCAGTTCCAGTGGTGCGGCATTGTGCCCGACACCGACTCGTTGCTGTTGTTGTCGCTTCTGCAGGTGCTTTTCGCCGAGAATCTCGCCGACATCGACCACCTCGAGGCCGTCGCCGACGGGGTTGGGTGGCTGCGCACCCAGGTGCGAGAGTTCACCCCCGAGACGACCGCGTCGGCGACCGGGATCGATGCCGAGGCAGTGCGCGGGCTGGCGCGTGACCTGGCGTCGACGCCACGGGCCGCGATCTACGGACGGCTCGGTACCTGCGTCGGCCGCTACGGCACGCTGACGTCGTATTTGATCGATGTGGTGAATCTGGTGGCGGGCAACCTCGATCGGCCCGGGGGTTCGGTGTTCGGCAGCCTCGAACTGCCCGGCGAACAGTGGGTCAGCACCGCGATGGGGGCGGTGTTGCGCAGGACCTACCGGCGTCGGCGTTCGCGGGTCGGTGCGGTGCCTGCCCTGATCGGTTCCGAACCGGCTGCGCTGATGGCCAAGGAGATCCTCACTCCGGGCCAGCGCCAGATCCGGGCTCTGTTCATCAGTGCGGGCAACCCGGTGCTCTCGGTGCCCAACGGCGATGAACTGGAGTCGGCGCTGCGCTCACTGGATCTGTCGGTGGCGCTGGACTTCTATCTGACCGAGACCACCGCGCAGTGCGACTACGTGTTGCCGGTGACCACAATGTACGAGCGCGACGACTTCCCGTTGACGTTCCAGTTGTTCCAGGCCACGCCGTTCCGGCAGGCCACCGAGGCAGTCGTCGCGCCAGTCGGGCAGTCCCGGCCGGAGTCGCAGATCGTCGGCGAGCTGATCGAGCGGATGTCCGGCCGGGCGCCGGTGTTCACCGCAATGTCGGCACTCGGCAAGGCCATGAACCGGATCGGGGCGGGGTTCACGGTTCGGCGCGTCGTCGACGGCATCATCCGAGTTGCCGGCGGGGGAGACCGGTTCGGATTGCGGCGCGGTGGCCTGACATTCGATCGGCTGACCCGCGAGTATCCGCACGGCAAGATCCTCGACCCGCATCTGGGCACCGGACGTCTGCGCCGGGTCATCGGCTATCGCAGTCGTCGAATTCAACTGCAGCACCGAGATATCGCCGAACAGATTCGGTTGCTGGCAGCGCAGCGGTACCCGCGGGACTACCCGCTGCGACTGATCGGGATGCGCGAAACCCGTTCGGAGAACTCGTGGATGCACAACGCACCGTTGCTGATGCGCGGCGAGCGCGGTCACCACGGTCTGATGCATGTCGACGATGCCGCCGAATGCGGGGTCGACGACGGAGCGTTCGTACGCGTCAGTTCGCCCTACGGCGAGATCACCGTTGCGGTCAATCTGACCAAGGACATCACGGCGGGGGTGATCGCGCTGCCGCACGGCTGGGGTCACAAGGGCACAGGGGGCTGGCAGCTGGCCAACAAGGCCGGCGGGGCCAACGTCAACCGGTTGACCTCGAGCGATCCGGCTGATGTCGAGCCGCTGAGCGGCATGGCGTGGCTGACGGGTGTCCCGGTGCGCGTCGAACCTGTCTAACTGTGCGGTCGGAACCTCAGGCGATGGCGCCGCGGTCTTTGAGTGCTTCGATACGATCCCAGTCCAATCCGAGCTCCATCAGCACGATCTCGGTGTGCTCGGATGCTTGCGGAGCCCGTGACGTCTCCAGCGGCTCATGGTTGAACTGGACCGGGCCGCGCACCACCTTGAACGGCGCGCCGCCGTCACCGGCCTGGACCTCGACGACCATGTCGTTGGCCAGCGCCTGCTCGTCGGTGCCCAAGTCGATCAGGCTCTGGAACGGCGCCCACTGACCCTTCATCGTCTTCAGGTGCTGGCGCCAGAACTCGAAGGGCTTGCTGCGGATCGACTCGGCAATCAACAGCGCTGCTTCCTCGGAGTTCTCGATCAGCGGCATCACATCGTTGAACCGCGGGTCGTCTGCGAGCTCGGGCAGCCCGAGATGCTCGAACGCGTCGCGGATGTAGCCGGTCGGGCTCACGATGCACAGGTTGATGGTGCCGCCGTCGGACGTCAGATAGTTCGCCATGAACGGGTTGACCGAGCTGACCGAGTTCGGCATCAGCGAGCGCATCGTCTCACCGGTCTCCATGCCCTGGGTCACGCTGGCTCCGGCCGCCCACCACGCAGTCGAGAGCAGCGACACGTCGAGTTCGATGGCCTGACCGGTACGCTCGCGATGAAACAACGCTGCCGAGATTCCGCCGGCGATGTTCATCCCGCCGATCGAGTCGCCGAACGCGGGAATACCCTGCGACAGTGCGCCACCGATCTCCTCGGGGGTCAGCGCGTGCCCGACGCCGCTCCGTGTCCAGAACGCGGTGCCGTCGAAGCCGCCGGTGTCGCGCTCGGGACCCTTGTCGCCGTACGCGCTGCCTCGGGCGTAGATGATGTTCGGGTTGACCGCGCGGATGTGTTCGATGTCGAACTTGTTCTTCTGTCGCTGCGCGGGCATGTAGTTGGTCAAGAACACGTCAGCGGTCTTGGCCAGTTCGTAGAGCACTTCCTGGCCCTCCGGGAGAGACACGTCGATCCCGACGCTGCGCTTACCGCGGTTCGGGTGCTCGATCAACGGGTGGCGGTCGGGGTCGAGTTGGAACCCGCCCATGTTGATGAAGCCGCGCTGGGTGTCGCCGCGCACCGGATGCTCGACCTTGATCACGTCTGCTCCCCAGTCGGCCAGGATCGCGCCGGCCGCAGGGACGAACGTGAACTGCGCAACCTCAAGGACGCGAACGCCCTCCATCACCTTGATCAAAGGCCTGTCCCTTCTGACGACGCTGTCGAACGGTTGTCGGAAGTCTAGCCCAGCTTCATACTGTAATGTTTACCGTTGTGCGCCCAAGAAATGGTCGCGCTGAAGGGCGACCGAAGGTGCCAGATGAGCGAAACCGTCATCGAGCTGGGGCGCCGCGCCGCACAGCGAGCCGAGCGCCGGATGCTCATCGGGGGCGAGCTCGTCGTCGCGGCATCAGGTGCGGAGTTCGACAACCTCAGTCCCGCAACCGGCGCGGTGCTCGGGGTGACTGCCGCCGCCGATGCCATCGACATGGACCGGGCCATCGGTGCGGCCCGGTCCGCTTTCGACACCTCGGACTGGTCCACCAATCGGGCGCTGCGGCGACGCTGCCTCGCGCAGCTGCAGGCGGCCCTGGAAGCCGAGCAGGAACTGCTGCGCGAGGAGCTGATCGCCGAGACCGGCGCGCCGGTGATGACCACGCATTCCGCGCAACTGGATTGGCCGCTGGCCGAATCCCTGCGTTATCCGGCCCAGTTGATCGACAGCTACGACTGGGAGCGCGTTCTCGCCGGTGGCGGGTTGTTCGGGGAACGCAACATCCGCACGGTCGTCAAGGAACCGGTCGGTGTGGTGGCCGCTGTGACACCCTCCAACTTCCCGATCGAGGTGATCCTCAACAAACTGGGCCCGGCGCTGGCCACCGGCAACACTGTCGTCCTCAAGCCCGATCCGCACACGCCCTGGAACGCCACTCGGCTCGGCCGACTCATCGCCGAGCACACCGACATCCCGCCCGGGGTGGTCAACGTGATCAGTACGCCGTGCAACGCGGTCGCCGGCCTGCTCGGCACCGACCCGCGGGTGGATCTGGTGTCGTTCACCGGGTCCACCGCGGTCGGCAAGACGCTGATGCGCCAGGGCGCCGAGACGATGAAGCGGATGTTCCTCGAGCTCGGCGGCAAGTCGGCGGCGATTGTGCTCGATGACGCCAACCCCGCCGTGATCGTGCCGACCGCGATCGGGGTGTGTGTGCACGCCGGGCAGGCGTGCGCGGCAACCAGCCGGATGCTGGTGCACCGATCGCTCTATGATCAGGCGGTGGCCGACATCTCCGATGCGTATCAGCATGTGCCCGTGGGTGATCCGGCCGATCCCGGGACGCTGGTGGGTCCGGTGATCAGCGCCGCGCAGAAGGACCGCGTGCTGAGCGCGATCGACGGGGCGCGGTGTGCGGGTGCCCAGATCACCGTCGGCGGCGGACCCGTCGACGGACTCCCCGAGTACCTGGCCGGCGGTCACTTCGTGGCGCCCACGGTCGTGACCGGGATCGACAACAGGGCCGCCGTCGCCCAGCAGGAGATCTTCGGCCCGGTTCTGGTGGTGCTGCCGTTCGACGACGACGACGATGCCGTGCGGATCGCCAACGACAGTCCGTTCGGTCTGGCCGGCGCGGTGATGTCGCGCTCGGAGGAACGGGGGATGGCCATTGCGCGGCGCGTGCGCACGGGGGCGTTCGGCGTCAACGGCGGCATGTTCTACGGCGCTGACGCCCCCTTCGGTGGGTACAAGAGCAGCGGCGTCGGCCGGCAGTGCGGCGTGGAGGGCTTCGGTCAGTACCTGGAGACCAAGACCATCGCCCGCCGGGAGCGCCGAAAATTCTGACCTCTTCCCATACCGTCTAGTCAGCGGGGCCGAACGTGACCGGCAGCGCGGTGGGGGACCGGAACGGCTGGCCGTAGATGTGCGGGTCATCGTCGGTGACGAGTTCGATGTCGGTCAGTCGGGTCAGCAGGGACTCCAGCGCGACTCGGGTCTCCATACGCGCCAGGTGTAATCCCATGCAGGTGTGCTCGCCTGCGGCAAACGAGATATGCGGCACCCGGGTGCGGAAGATGTCGAACTGCTCAGAACGCTCCCAACGCTTCTCGTCGCGGTTGGCCGAGCCGATGCACACGTCGATGACCGATCCGGCGGGTATCGGCACCCCGTGGAGCTCGGTGTCCTCCGTGGCGAAGCGCTGCACGGTGGTCAGGGGCGTCTCATAGCGCAGAGCCTCTTCGATGGCGGCGGGGATCAGGCCGTGGTCGGCATCGACCGCGTCGAACTGGTCGCGGTGGGTCAGCAGCAGATACAACAGGTTCCCCGACGAACGGTAGGTGGTCTCCAAACCGGCGGGCAGCAGGAGCCGCAGGAAGGAGTAGATCGCTTCGTCGCTGAGCTTTTCGTCGTCGATCTGCGCCGAGACCAGGTCGCCGATGATGTCCTCGGTCGGGGCGCTGCGACGTCGCTCGATCTGAGCCAGGAAGTAGTCTTTCAGCGCGGCGGAGGCTTCGAACGCGCGCTGGTAGTTGACGGTGTAGCTGATCAATTCGACGGCGCGCCTGCGGAACCAGGGCAGGTCCTGCTCGGGCAGTCCGAGCAGTAGCGAGATGACGCGGGTGGGGAATTCGATCGCGAAATCCCGCACCAGATCGGCTTCGCCCGCCTCGATGAACTCGTCGATGAGTTCGTTGACCACCGGCCGCACATACTCGGGCTCCCATCGCGCCAGAGAACGCGACTTGAAGGCCGCTGAGACCAGATTGCGATGCGCCCAATGGGTTTTGCCCTCCATCGCCAGGATGGTCGGGCCGATGAACAGGCCGATGGTGGAGTCGTAGATTCTGGAGTTGAAGATCTTGCCGTCCCGCAACACACGGTTGACGGCATCGAATGACAGCGCGGCATAGAGGTTTTCCGGCACCATCGATCGCGGCGTTCTGGACCAGTCCATGACCGACCCGCGAAACACTCCCTGCTCGGCGCGGCGGCGCGCGAACATCGGGTAGGGGTCACGCAGGTCGATGGGGTCAGCCTTGGCAATGCCCTGCACCGGACTGTCCATCAATCTACTGTAACTCTTACAGTAATGTCTGTACACCGGCTCCCGCTCCGAACAGTAGGCGTTACAGTAGTGCTGCTGGTGCGGGTCTCACGGGAGGAGTCGGCAGTGGATTCAGGTGTGCGCCGTGTCGTCGTCGTGGGTGCGGGGTCGGGAATCGGTGCGGCGACGGCGCGCTGGTTCCGCGAGCGCGGTGACCACGTACTGGCTGTCGACGTACGTCCCTGTGCCGGTCCCGCCGCGCAATGGCTCACATGTGACCTGCGCGAGGCCGACCAGATCACGCAGACGCTGGCAGCGATCGGTGACGGCTGGGACGTCCTGGCGCATGTGGCCGGCATCCCGGGTACCGCCGAGGCCGGTGATGTGCTGAAGGTCAACTACCTCGGCGCCCGGCTGATGCTCGAGGGCATGCTGCCACGGATGAACCGGGGCGGATCGCTGGTTGCGGTCGCTTCCACGGCCGCCCTCGGCTGGGAGAGCAATCTCGAGGTGCTCTCGACGCTGGCCGCGGTTGGGGACGCCGCCGCGCTGAATCACTGGATGGTCGGGCAGGATCCGGCGACGGCCTACTACCTGTCCAAGCAGGCTGTGGTGCTCTACGCCAAACGCCTCAGCGGTGTCGCGTGGCGCGACTACGGGGTGCGGGTCAACACGGTCAGTCCCGGACCCACCGAAACACCGATCCTCGGTGACTTCGAGCAGGCCATGGGCAAGGAGGTACTCGACGGTGTGCGCGCAACGATCGGCCGCCACGGCACCGTCGACGACATGACGCCGGTGATCGGCTTCCTCGCCTCGCCGGAGGCGCGCTGGATCAACGGACAGGACATCCAGGTCGACGGTGGCTTCAACGCCGCGCTGGTTTACCCCATGCCGGCGGGTGCGGGCCTGTGACGGCAATGGCCGCAGCGTCGTCGGACACGATGTCGGCCATCCTGGAGCGCCAGCGTGCGGCGTTCATCGCCGACGGACCGCCCGATACGGCGTTACGGCGCAACAGGATCGACCGGTTGCTGCGGCTGGTGCTGGACAACGCCGACGACTTCGTCGCCGCGATGGACGCCGACTACGGGACCCGTCCGCGGGACGGGTCCCTGTTCGCCGAGATCCTCGGCATGGTCTCGGTCATCGAGCACACCCGCAAGAATCTGCCACGATGGGCCCGGCCGGCGCGGATCATGCCCTCGGGCCGACTGTTCGGGGTGAAAGCCGAAGTGCAGCCGACCCCCAAGGGGGTCGTTGGCATCATCGGGCCCTGGAACTTCCCGCTCAACCTTGTCGTGCTGCCTGCCTCGGCTGCGTTCGCGGCGGGCAATCGCGTGATGATCAAGATGTCCGAACTGACCCCCCGCACGGCAGAGTTGATGGCTTCCCTGGCGCCGGAGTTCTTCGATCCGGCAGAATTGGCCGTCCTCACCGGTGACGCCGGAGTGGCCGCAGCGTTCTCGGCGCTGCCTTTGGACCATCTGTTCTTCACCGGATCGCCGACGGTCGGGGCGCTGGTGCAACAGGCCGCTGCCGCCAATCTGGTGCCGGTGACCCTGGAGTTGGGCGGCAAGAACCCGGTCGTGGTCGGCGCGCGAGCCGACATTCACCGTGCCGCCACCCGGATCGCGCAGGGCCGCATGATCAATGGGGGACAGGTCTGTGTGTGCCCTGATTATGTCTTCGTCCCTGAGCGACACATCGAGCAGTTCTGTGACGTGGTGTGCGACACCTGGCGCGCGATGTTCCCGGCGATCGTCGGCAACACCGAGTACTGCTCGGCGGTCAACCAGGCCAACTTCGACCGGGTCGTCGGCCTGATCGAGGACGCGCGCGCCAACGGAGCCCGAGTGCAATCGGTGGCCCCTCCCGGCGAATCGCTACCGGATCTGGCGACCCGCAAGATCGCGCCGACGTTGGTGCGCGACGTCGACGAGACCATGCGGCTGGCCGGCGAGGAGACCTTCGGTCCGGTGCTGACCGTGCGTCCGTACCGAGAGTTGGCCGAGATCGTCGATTACCTCAACGTCCGTCCATCGCCGTTGGTCGCATACTGGTTCGGCCCCGACGACGACGAGTTCCGTTCCTTCGTGCGACACACCCGCAGTGGTGGTGTGGCACGCAATGATTTTGGCGCCCAGATGATCCCGTCGGACGCACCGTTCGGCGGAGTCGGGCGCAGCGGGATGGGCGCCTACCACGGCAAAGCCGGCTTCGACACGTTCACCCATTACCGCTCGGTGGTCGGCAGTGACCTGCCCGTCACGATCACCGGCCGGGCCGCGCCGCCGTTCTCCCGGTCGACGCGATGGACCACCGCGCTGGCGTTGCGCGGCGCGCGCAATCGCGCACGCCGCCGATTGGCGTGAGTCAGCTGCCGCTGATCGCCTGTTCGCGCGCCCACCGATAGTCGGCCTTGCCGGCCGGGCTGCGCTCGATCACCGAGCGGAAGACCACCGCTTTGGGTAGCTTGTAGCGCGCGATCACCTGACCGGCGTGCTCGATCAGGTCCTCGGCGCTGGCCTGCGCGCCTTCGGCCAGCGCAACAACGGCCACCACCTCCTGGCCCCAGCGATCACTCGGACGTCCCGCGACCACCACATCAGCCACCGCCGGATGCGAAGCCACCGCCGACTCCACCTCCTCGGCGAAGATCTTCTCGCCGCCGGAGTTGATGGTCACCGAGTCGCGGCCGAGTAGTTCGATCGACCCGTCGGCGAGGTGACGGGCGCGGTCGCCGGGCACCGAGTAGCGCACACCGTCGATCACCGGGAAGGTGGCCGCCGTCTTGGTGGCGTCGCCCTTGTAGCCCAGCGGCACATAGCCGCGCTGCGCCAGCCATCCGATGCCGTCGTGCCCGGGCTCCAGCATCGCACTGAGATCCTCTGCGGCGACGTAAGTGTCGGGTCCGGCGTTGAACTTGCCGGTCGATACGGCGCCCGGCGCAGACATGTGGGTCATCTGAGCGCCGGTCTCCGAGGAACCCACCCCGTCGACCACCATCAGGTTGTCTTTGGCGTCGATCAGTCGCTGCTTGGCTGTCGGTGTCAGCTGTGCGCCGCCGTTGGCGACGACGGCCAGCGAGGACAGGTCGGCGGTGGTGCGCTCGAACGCCTCGGCCAGCGGTCGGGCCATGGCGTCGCCGACCACGGTGACGGCGAGGACCTTCTCGCGCTCGATGGTGGCGACCACATCGTCGACGTCGAGGTGGGAGGTGACTGCCGAGAACACGACGGTCTGGCCGGTGGTCATCGCCGTGAACACGGCCCACTGCGCGGCGCCGTGCATCAGCGGCGGCAGGATCAGCAGCGTGGTCCCCGGGGACTCTGCGCAGCGCGCCACGATCTCGTCGTAGGTGGTCGCGAGCTCACCGGTGTAGAGGCTCCGACCGCCGAAGGACGCCATGAAGATGTCGTGCTGCCGCCACAACACCCCCTTGGGCATGCCGGTCGTGCCACCGGTGTAGAGCACGTACAGGTCGTCCGGCGACGGTGTCACCGGCGGGGGAGCGCCCGGGCTGTCAGTACTGATGATCGAGTCGTAATCCACTGCGCCCGGCAATAATTCATTGCCAGAATCGTCGGCGATCTGAATCAGCACCCGTAGCTGCGGGAGGTCGGGCAGGACTTCGGCCAGCCGGGGTGCGAAGGCGGCGTGATACAGCAGCGCGGTGGCGCCCGAATCGGCCAACAGGTACTGCAGCTCACTCTTGACGTAGCGGTAGTTGACATTGAACGGGGCCACCCTCGCCCGCCAGGCGCCCAGCATGCCCTCGACGTACTCGGGCCCGTTGTGGGCGTAGATGCCCAGCAGATCCTGCCCGACCTCGTGGCCACCCAACTGTGCGCGCTCGGTGCGGCAGCCCAGACCCTGGGCGTGCAGGAACCGTGCCACCGCATTCGACCGCGCGACGACCTGCGCATACGTCAGTCGACGATCCCCCTGGACGATGAATTCGCGGTCGCCGATGGCAGCTGCGATGGCATCGGCAGCGGCGGGAACGGTGAACTGGGTCGTCTCAGACATACGGCCTCTCATCGCGGGTGGGCAGGCAGAGCAAGATTCATTGAAGACTCTATCCTTCCGGCGTGCCGGCCGTCACTGCCGCCGTGCTCAGGCCGTGCCGGACGGCGCTCCGGTAGGCGGGACCTCGTAGAACTGTTGAGCCCAGGAGCGCATTGCCATGTAGGGCTTGGCGTCAACCTTGGCAAGCGGCGGGTTCTCGACGTACTTCTGATAGCGCCAGATATCGCAGTCCTCCCACACGGTTTTGAGGAACTGCTTCTCGACCTTGGCGCGCACCTCGGCCGGCGGGATGTCGGAGGTCTCGCCGGGCTCCTTCGGCCACCAGATCGAATAGAACATGTCCGACACCTCGTCGTCGACCGGTGTGCACGCGAAGATCAGCCGGTGGTTCGAGGAGCCCTCGAAGGCGCTCATCGCGAAGCCGAGGCCGGAGAAGTGGCTGTGAATGCGCAGTGCCATCCGGCCGGGGTCCTGGCTGCGTGTGTCGGGCCACCCGGTCAGGAAGCGCCACTCCTGATCCACGTGTTCCCAGTGCAGACACACCGGTGTCACGGTGGCGCCGTGCACGTAGCGGAAGTGGGAACTGTCCGGGCCGTTCTCGGCGACGATCTGCGGATGCACCGGGATGGCGTCGGCGCGGCTGGAGAATTCGGGGTAGGGCCGGTAGTAGGCATTCGGGTCCGTCTCGAACTGCGGGAACTTTCCGAAGATGTCGGGCAACTCCCACCGGGGTTCCTCGCCGTGGGGCTGGTACCACAGGAAAATGCAGCCGTACTGTTCGCGGACCGGGTAGGACCGCAGTCGAAGACCGCGGTTGGGGCGGTCGGGCTGGTAAGGGATATAGGTGTTGGCTCCGTCGGGCCCCCAGCGCCAGCCGTGGAACGGGCACTCGACGCAGTCGCCAACCACAGTTCCGCCGTGCCCGATGTGGGCGCCGAGGTGTTTGCAGTGCGCTTCGAGAACATGCAATTCGCCGGACTCGTCCCGGTACGCCGTCAGGTCCTCACCGAAGTACTTCAGCGCCTTGACGTCGCCGATCTCGAACTCCGCCGACCACCCGATCATGAACCACCCGGTGACCTTCCACGTGAACGGCACTTTCATGACAACTCCTCCGATCGGGCGCGCGGCGCCGGCGACTTGACGGCGAGGGTCCGATCGCGGTCGATCACCGCGGACCCGAACGTCTCGATGAACTCGCGTGCCGCGCAGGGGGAGCGGCCGTCGGCGCGAATCAGCGCCCAGGTCGCTCCGCCGTCGGCCAGTTCGCCGAGCATCTCGACGGTGCGCGACACCGCGTCGTCGTCGGCGACGTCGATGGCCGGGCAGACGACCTGCACGTCGAGAGTGTGCGGATCGCGGCCGGCGCGTTCCATCCGCTCGCGCAGCCGCGCGACCGACCGCGTGAAGGCGTCGACATCGGGAAGGGCGGCGGTGCGAATCGTCGCCGCCAGCACCTCGGGAGCGATGATCGGCATCCACCCCGTGCCGTACTCCACCACCCTGCGCTGGGCTGCCTGACCGTTGCCGCCGATCCAGATCGGCGGATGGGGGCGCTGTACGGGCCGCTGCAGCCAGACCGGTCCGACCGTGGAGAAGCCCCGGCCCCGGACCGGGGCGTCAGGGTCGACCCAGATGCTCCACAGGGCGGCCAACGCCTCGTCGAACAATGCTGCGCGCCGGTGGAATTCGACACCGACCGCGGTGAATTCCGAGCGTAGATAGCCGGCACCGAGGCCGGCGACCAGGCGTCCGCCCGACAACTGGTCGACGGTCGTCAGTGCCTTGGCGGCCAGGTACGGATTGCGGTAGGGGAGCACGAACAGGTTCGTCATCACCTTGATCTGCGACGTCACCGCGGCCACGAAGCTCAGGGCGGCGATCGGATCGAGGGTTTCGTGCCCGCCATGGGCGCGCCACTTGACCGACGGGGCGGGATGCTCGCTCACCGCGACAGCGTCGAACCCGGCCGCTTCGGCCGCGGTCACCAGGTCGATGGTGACCTCGGGGCGTCCGAAGTCATCGACGGCGGTGGGCAGGTCGCTGGGATACTCCAACGTGTATCGCATCGCCTCCGCCTCCGGCGTCGAGGGGCTTGATCGCCGAATCCGTCCCGGGCTCGGCGCTACTACTGTAATAGTTACAGTATCAATTCCGAAGTGCTGCCGGTCGCGCACCGGCAAGGAAGTGTGACAACGCCGCCGATGACTGCCGAACCCAGATGTTCCGACCAGCTCGCCGGATGCTTCGACGCCATCGTCATCGGCGCCGGGTTCTCCGGGCTCTACGCGTTGCATCGGCTCCGGGAACTCGGTTGCCGCGTGCACGTGCTGGAGAAGGCCGACGACGTCGGAGGCACCTGGCTGGTCAACCGCTATCCCGGAGCGCGGTGCGACATCGAGAGCATCGAGTACTCCTACTCGTTCTCCGACGAGATCCAGCAGGAATGGGTCTGGACCGAGACGATGCCTGCCCAGCCCGAGATCGAGGCCTACCTGCACTTCGTCGCCGATCGCCTGGATCTCCGTGGCGACATCACGTTCGGCGCCGAGGTGGTGTCGATGACGTTCGACGAGCGCGACGCCGTCTGGACGCTGGGGTTGCTGTCGGGGGAGACGGTCACGACCCACCACATCGTCGCAGCCACCGGAATTCTGTCCACGCCGCTGGAGCCGGCGATCCCCGGCATGGAAACGTTTGCCGGAACTTCACTGCACAGCAGCCGGTGGCCCCGCGGCGGCATCGACCTGTCCGGAGGTCGGGTCGGTGTGATCGGAACCGGCTCCACCGGCGTGCAGCTGATCCCGGTGGTGGCACGAGAAGCCCGCACGCTCACCGTGTTTCAGCGCTCGCCTGCCTACACTCTGCCCTGGGAGGTCCGGGCCTTCGAGCCCGGTGAGCTCGACGGGCTCAAGGCCCGTTACCCGGAGATCCGGGCCGCTCAGCGCGAGCATCCGGTCGGGGCGGCCCGGCTCAGCGCGTTCTCGGTGATGCTGGAGATGCTGACCAAACCTCCGGTGAAGACGGCATCGCGGGAAGAGCAGATGCGCGCCGTCGAGGCCGACGGCGTGATGGGTGCGTTGAACTGGGGCGATGTGTTCTTCGATATCGAAGCCAACTGGATGGCCACCCGCTTGTACGGAGAGGCGGTGGCGCGCATCGTCACCGATCCCGTGACCGCACGGGCGTTGACCCCCAGTCATCCCTTCGGGTGCAAGCGGCCGATCATCGACCAGGGCTACTACGAAACGTTCAACCGCGACAACGTGGCCCTGGTCGATCTGCGCGAGGATCCGATCGTCACTGTTCGGCCGGACGGCATCGAAACGTGCCACGGCCTGCACGAACTCGATGTCATCATCTATGCGACCGGGTTCGACGCGATGACCGGCGCGCTGTCGCGCATCGACGTGCGCGGCCGCGGCGGGCAGTCGCTGCGCGAATTCTGGACCCAGGAGGGCCCGTTGAGTTATCTCGGGATCGCGGTGGCGGGTTTCCCCAATCTGTTCATCGTGCAGGGTCCCGGCAGCCCCTCGGCGGCAACGAACTTCGTCGCCGCGCTGGAGCAACACGTGGAGTGGATCGGTGACTGCGTCGGGTATCTGCGGGAGAACGGCTTGCGCACCATCGAGGCATTGCCCGACGCACAGCGTGACTGGATCGACCACACCACCGCACTGGTCGAGCACACGGTGCTGGTCCACCCGTCGTGTCAGTCTTGGTACAACGGCGGCAATGTGCCCGGGAAGAAGCGCATGTACATGGGCTACACCGCCGGCATCCCCGAGTACCGCCGCCGCTGCGACGAGATCGTCCGGGACGGTTACACCGGATTCATGCTGGCATGACCGTGACCGGGCCGGTGTCACGCGGTCGCGCGCCGTACGAGTCGATGATCCGGGTCCGGACCACCTGCAGCTCGGTGCTCAGCTCATGCTCGTCGGCGACGACCACCCATTGGAACGCGATCCCAAACACTGCCGCGGTGATGTCGCGGACCGCGGTGTCGAGGTCCACGTCGGCACGCACGGACCCGTCGGCGATGCCGGTGCGCAGTCCTGCCTCGACGTTGGCCGCGCCGCTGCGCAATTGTGCGTGGACCCGCCCGCGCAGTGGTGATGTGGTCTTGACCGCCTCGAAGGTCGCGACGAACATCGCTCTGAGCAGTGCCGGATCGGCACAGTAGATCTCCTCGATGCGGTCGAAGTGCGCGAGTACCTGGGCCATCCCGTCGGTGTTCGGGTCGGGATCGGGGTTCAGACGCTTGACGTATTCGCCGAGGAACTCCTCAAGAATGACGTCCTTGCTGCCGTACCGGGCGTGCACCATCGCGCGGCTGTATCCGGCGCGACGCCCGATTTCGGCGGCAGTCGTTGCTTCCCAACCTTTTTCGACGATCAGATCAGCGGCAGCTCGTAACATGCGCCGGTTGGAGATTTCGACGCGCTGGGATTGGCTGAGTCCACGCCCGGGCGGAGGCACCCTTGAATGTTAGACCGCCGACAACTAACTTAGTTGTTCAGCGTCAAATTATTGGAGGTCGAGGGTGACCATCGCGCCCGCCGAGGTGCCGTCGGGCATCGCGGAGATCAACCCCGAGTGGCTCACCGCCGCCTTGCGCGCCGACAGCCCGCTGCCGAACAGCCTGCGGATAAACGATCTTCGGGTGCAGCGCATCGCCGAGGACTCGGGATTCTCGTCGCTGCTGTATCGCCTGAGCCTCGACGCCACCGCCGGCGTGCCGAGCACCCTGATCGCCAAGCTGCCCGCCGAATCCGAAGCCCGTGCGGCGATGGACCTCTTGGGTGGTTACCGCCGCGAGATCACGTTCTACCGCGAGGTGGCCACCCGCTCGCCGATGGACACCCCGGTTGTCTACAGCGCCCGAATGGCTGACGAATCCGCCGATTTCGTGTTGCTGCTCGAAGACTTGCAGGGCTGGGACAACGCCGACCACCTCGCGGGTTTGCCTCTGGACCGGGCCAGGCTGGCCATCGAACAGCTTGCCGGACTTCACGCCTGGTCGGTGCGTCCGGCCAACGTGGCAGCCCTGCAGAGTTTCCCGAGCCTGGACGCACCGGCGGTCCGTGACCTGCTGTTGCCGGCCTTCGAGCCCGGATGGCAGATATATCGCGAGCGCACGAGCCTCTCGGTTCCGCGTGCCGTCGCGCGGTTCGCCGATCGATTCGGCGAGTACGCCGGACAGGCACTGTCTTCGCTCGCCGAGCACACAATGCTGCTGCACGGGGACATCCGCGCCGACAACCTGTTCTTCGACGGCGACCGGCTCAAGGTCGTCGATTTCCAGTTCGCCGCGACCGGCAGTGGCATCGCCGACATCGCCTACCTGGTCAGCCAGGGCTTACGCACCGAGGTCCGCCGCGGGCATGACGAGGCACTGGTGCACGAGTACCTCCAGCAGCTCGCGGCACGCGGGGTCACGGGGTACACCTTCGACGACGCGTGGCGACGCTACCGCTATGGAGTCGCCTACTTCATGGTGTTACCCGTCATCACGCTGCTTGGCTGGGATGGGCTGCCGCCGCGCTCACGTGCGCTGTGCCTGGAGTTGACCGACCGGGCAATCGCCGCCATCAGCGACACCGACGCTCTGGAGGTGTTCGAATGAACCGCTCGGCACGCGACGTGGTCGAACTGTACAACCTCGTGGTGTGGAATCAGCGCGACTTCGCCCTCGCAGAGGAGCTGATGGGCGACACCGTGATTCGTCACGATGTGGGGGAGTCGACGACGCTGACCCATGATCAAGCCGTGGCGCGCATCGTGAACCACTGGGACATGTTCGAGGCCATCCGGTTCGAGTTGAACCTTCTGGTGGCCGGCGAGGACGGTGAACACGTCGCGATCGTCTACGAGTCCCCGATGACGTTGAAGGACGGTACCGGTATGACGATCAGCAGTATGGAGATCTTCCGCGTGGTCGACGGCAGGATTACCGAAGTCTGGAATTGCGGCTACAAGCAAGGAGTTTGGGCGTGACCGACAAGACTCTCGACGAGCTCGGGTACTACCTGCTGGCCGGTGCGGGCGGGCAAGGCCCCGCCACGCTGATGGACGAGGCGCGTCGGGGCGAGGAACTCGGCTTCGGCACCGGATTCATCTCCGAGCGTTGGAACGTCAAGGAGGCGTCGTCGCTGACCGGTGCCGCGCTCGCGGTGACGAACCGGATGCAGATCGCCACCGCGGCCACCAACCACAACACCCGCCATCCGCTCATCACGGGGTCGTGGGCGACCACCATGCACCGGTTGTCGGGTGGGCGGTTCACCCTCGGTATCGGCCGCGGCATCGGCGCGATCTACAACGCGTTCGGAATCCCCACGGTGACCACCGCCCAGATGGAGGATTTCGCGCAGGTCATGCGCAAGCTGTGGCACGGCGAGATGATCTTCAACCACGACGGCCCGCTGGGCACGTACCAGATCCTGTTCCTCGACCCGGACTTCGGTGAGGACATCCGACTGGCCATCGTGGCGTTCGGTCCGCAGACGCTGGCACTGGGTGGCCGGGAGTTCGACGACGTCATCCTGCACACTTACTTCACCCCCGAGACCCTGCAGCGGGCGGTCAAGACCGTCAAGGATGCCGCCGAACAGGCCGGCCGGGACCCGGCCAGCGTGCGGGTATGGTCCTGCTTCGCCACCGTCGGCGACCACCTGCCCGAGGAACTGCGGTTGAAGAAGACCGTCGCCCGGTTGGCCACCTACCTGCAGGGCTACGGTGACCTGCTGGTCGGGACCAATGGCTGGGATCCCGCTGTGTTACAACGATTCCGCGAGGATGCGGTGGTGCAGTCGATCGGTGGTGGCATCGACCACAAAGCCACCGCCGAGCAGATCGAACATATCGCCACGCTGATCCCCGACGAATGGCTGGAACCGTCGGCCACCGGCTCGCCGCAACAGTGCGCGCAGCGGGTCCGCAAGGAGTTCGACTACGGCGCTGACGCAGTGATCATGCACGGCGCCACCCCCGACGAACTCGAACCGGTTGTGACGGCCTACCGCGCCACTTCGTAGGGATTTCGGCGCGGCCGGTGACGCTGAGCGTCGCCCAGCGCGCCGAAATCGCAGCGTTGCGGCGGTCAGGGGGTGATGACGGTACGGGTGACGGGTTCGGCGGAGACCTGGCGGCTGTAGAGACCCCGCTCGAGTGCGTCGAGAAGTACATCGCGGGTCTGCTCGGGATGAATCAGATCGTCGAAGCCCAGGTGGCCCGCCGAGCGGAACGACGCATCGACCTCTGCTTGGCGCAGCTTGGCTTCGATGTCCTCGGTGGCGTGCGATGCTCGGCTCAGCGCCGCGGCGCTCATCGCGCCCATCGTCGCGCCCGGGTAGGCGAACGTCGCACTCTGCCCGTCAAAGCCCAACAGCGACATCACCATCGAGCCGAAGCCGTACGCCTTGCGCAGCGTGACATGAAGTTTCAGCGTGGTAGCCGCGGTCTGGGCGGCGAACATGCGCGCGCCGCTGCGCAGCACCCCGGTCTTCTCCGACCGGCTACCGGGCAGCATCCCCGGATTGTCGGCCAGGAAGACGATCGGCAGATGGAAGGCGTCGGCAACCATGATGAAATGGGCTGCCTTGTCGGCCGCGTCGGCGTCGATCGACCCGGCCAGAACCTTGGGCTGATTGGCCACGACCGCAACAGGGTGGCCCCCGAGGTGGGCGAGGGCAGTGATCATCGCCGGACCGAACTTGGGCTGCACCTCGAACCACTCGGTGTCGTCGAAGACGACGTCGAGTACGGCGCGCATGTCGTAGACCTGCCGGTTACCGCGGGGCACGATCTCGAGTAGTTCCGGTGTCGATCGGTGCGCGGTCGACTCCCCGGCCGGCCGCGACACCGGATACGACCATGCGCTGGACGGAAAGTACGACAGATACCGGCGAATGTCGTCGAGCACCGCCACGTCGTCCGGTCCGAGGTTGTGAATGACGCCGCTGGCCAGCGCCACCGACGGCCCGCCGAGGTCTTCCTTGGTGATCTCCTCACCGGTCGACTCCTTGACCACCGGCGGGCCGGCGGTGAAGATCGCGCCCTGGCTGGTCATGATCGTCCAGTCACACACCGGCGCGACCAGCGCACCGTGCCCGGCAGACGGTCCGAACAGCCCACTGACCGTAGGCACCTTGCCCGAACATCGGGCTTGGGCCAGCAGGTCGGTGGGGGTGCGGCCGTAGTGTTCCCCACTGGGCCGGAAACCGGCCCCTTCCAGCAGCATCACCATCGGAACCCGGTCTCGTAGCGCCAGCTCGGCCAACCGGTAGCGTTTGGCGTTACCGCCGGGCCCGATGCTGCCCGCCAGCGTGGTGAAGTCCTCGGCGCCGACGAGCACCGGGCGGCCGTCGATGCGCCCGGAGCCGGTGATGATGCCGTCGGCGGCGATGTCGCCGCCGACCAACGTGCCGAACTCGCGAAACGAACCCGTGTCGAGCAGGTGATCGATACGCCCACGGGCATCGAGTTTGCCCTTGCCGTGGTGTCGGGCCAGGCGCTCGTCGCCGCCCATGGCTGTGGAGTGGCCACGTCGCCGTGCGAGTTCATCGAGCGTGTCCGTCCAATCCTCGGCACTGGCCATGCGCAGACTCCTGTTCTCCGGCGCCACGAGAGGTCCCGGCGTTGACCCTACTGAATTGCTTACTGTAGCGTCATCCAACATGGGTGCTGAAGGCGGCCTGAAGGTTGACGCTGCCGTCGTCAGTCAACTGTCCCAGGTTCCCGCCGCGGCGAGAACGCTGGAGCGTCGCGGTTACGACGGCTGCTGGACGGCGGAGATCAATCACGATCCATTCCTGTCGTTGGCGCTGGCAGCCGAACACACGCACAGCATCGAACTCGGCACCAGCATCGCGGTGGCGTTCGCGCGCAATCCGATGACGGTGGCGCAGACCGCCTGGGATCTGCAGGACTACTCGCACGGCCGATTCATTCTGGGGCTGGGTTCGCAGATCAAGCCCCATGTCGAGAAGCGCTTCAGCATGCCGTGGAGCCGGCCGGTGGATCGGATGCGGGAGTTCGTCGCGGCGCTGCGCGCGATCTGGGCGTGCTGGCGCGACGGTAGCGGGCTGGACTTCGACGGTGAGTTCTACACCCACACACTGATGACGCCGATGTTCGTTCCGCCTGCACAGCCCTACGGTGACCCCAGGGTCTTCGTCGCCGCGGTTGGTGACCGGATGACCGAGATGTGCGGCGAGGTCGCCGATGGTTTTCTGGCGCATGCGTTCTCGACACAGCGCTACGTCCGCGAGGTCACGATCCCGACCCTGAGCCGGGGGATGGAACGGGCCGGCCGTACGCGTGCCGACATCGAGGTCGCCAGCCCGCTATTCGTGGTCACCGGCCGCGACGAGCAGGGGGTGGCCGACGCGGCCGTGGCCACCCGCATGCAGATCGCGTTCTACGCCTCGACACCGGCCTACCAGAATGTTCTGGAACTTCACGGTTGGGGCGATCTGCACAACGAGATGCATCGACTGTCCCGCAGGGGCGACTGGGACACCATGGGCGCGCTCATCGACGACACCATCCTCGAGGAGTTCGCGGTTGTCGCGCCGCTCGACGACATCGTCGACAAGATCCGTGCGCGGTGTGACGGGCTGATCGACCGTGTGCTGGTGGGCTTTCCGCCATCCATCGACGAGGCGACGGTTGTCGACCTGGTCACCGATTTGCGCGCCGGCGCATGACGAAGGAGACCCGATGAGCGTTCGAATCGCCGACGAAGCGGCCCGGGTGTTCGCCGACCCGACGGCCTATGCCGACGAGTCGCGGTTGCACGCGGCACTGACCCATCTGCGGGCCAACGCTCCGGTGTCCTGGGTCGACGTACCCGGCTACAACCCGTTCTGGGCGGTCGCCAAGCATGCCGACATCATGGCGATCGAGCGGAACAACACGGTCTTCACGAACTCGCCGCGGCCCGTGCTGACGACAGCAGAAGGGGACGCCCAGCACGCGACGATGGGCATCAGCACCCTGATTCACCTCGACGACGCGCAGCACCGCAAGATCAGGGCCATCGGCGCCGACTGGTTCCGACCCAAGGCCATGCGCGCGTTGAAAGTCCGCGTCGACGAACTGGCGAAGTCGTTCGTCGACCAGATGGCCGACCGCGGCGGGGAGTGCGACTTCGTCTCCGAGGTCGCCGTCAACTTCCCGCTGTACGTCATCATGTCGCTGCTGGGCATCCCGGAGGGGGACTTTCCGCGGATGCTGACCTACACCCAGGAACTGTTCGGCAGCGACGACGCTGAGTTCCAGCGCGGGGAGAGTATGGAGGAGCGTGGGCTTGCGCTGTTCGACATGTTCAACTACTTCAACGAGATCACCGCTGCCCGGCGTGCCAACCCGACCGAGGACCTGGCGTCGGCGATCGCCAATGCGCGCATCGACGGTGAACCGCTGTCGGACATCGAAACGGTCTCCTACTACCTGATCGTCGCCACCGCCGGGCATGACACCACCAGTGCGACCATCTCCGGTGGCCTGCAGGCGCTGATCGAGAACCCTGACCAATTGCGCCGACTGCAGCGCAACCCGGACCTGATGCCGCTGGCGGTGGAGGAGATGATCCGCTGGGTGACACCGGTCAAGGAGTTCATGCGTACCGCCCAGCAGGACACCGAGGTGCGGGGCGTCAAGATCTCGGCCGGAGAGTCGGTTCTGCTGTCCTATCCGTCAGGGAACCGCGACGAAGACGTCTTCGACGCCCCGTCCACTTTTGACATCGCCCGAGATCCCAACAAGCACATCGCATTCGGATACGGGGTGCACTTCTGCCTGGGCGCGGCGCTGGCCCGGATGGAGATCAGCAGCTTCTTCAGTGAGCTACTGCCACGGCTGACCTCAGTCGAACTGGCCGGCAAGCCTGAGCACACCGCCACCATCTTCGTCGGTGGGCTCAAGCACCTGCCGATTCGCTACACGATGTCAGGGTGAGTCCGTCCGGGCTCAACCGTTGGTGTTCTGGGTGACTTTTGCCATTCGGGCCTGCCAGTCTGAGGCTCCGCCGCCGCCGTGGTCGTGCTTGGAGAGGGCTTGGATGGTGACGTCGTGTCCTTCGGCGGCTTTGCGGAGGGCGCCGACGGTGGCCTTGTCTTTGGGGATGTGGGTGAACGGGTCCCAGTGATACCAGCGCATGGCGTTCTGGTAGGTCATCTTGTCGATCTCGTCATCGGGGACGTTGTTGGCGGTGAGGACTTCGTCGAGTTGTTCGGGGGCCCCGGGCCACATCGAGTCGCTGTGGGGGTAATCAGCCTCCCAGCAGATGTTGTCGACCCCGATCTGATGCCGAGTAGTGACCCCGACCGGATCAGCGATGAAACAGGTCAGGAAATGCTCCCGGAACACCTCGCTGGGCAGTTTGCCGCCGAAGTCCTGACCGGTCCAGGTCGAATGCATCTCATAGGTGCGGTCCACCCGCTCCAGGAAATACGGAATCCAACCCGTCCCACCCTCACTCAACGCGATCTTCAGATCCGGATACTCCTTGATCGGCCGCGACCACAACAAGTCCGCGGCCGCCTGCACGATATTCATCGGCTGCAACGTGATCATCACATCCATCGGCGCATCCGGGGCGGTGATCGCCAACCGCCCCGAGGACCCGATATGCACATTGAGCACCGTGTCGGTATCGACCAGCGCATCCCACATCGGCTTCCAATGCTCAAAATCGTGGAAACTGGGATAGCCCATCGCCGCCGGATTCTCGGTGAACGTCAACGAATGCACCCCACGATCGGCGTTACGCCGAATCTCGGCCGCACAGGCTTGGGGATCCCAGATCACCGGCAACGTCATCGGAATGAACCGCCCCGGATAGGCCCCGCACCACTCCTCGACATGCCAATCGTTGTAGGCCTGCACCAACGCCAACGAAAACTCCGCGTCCTCGGTGGCGAACAACCGCCCCGCGAAACCCGGAAACGACGGGAAACACATCGACCCCAAAATCCCGCCGGCATTCATATCCTTGACCCGCTCATCAACCTGCCAACACCCCGGCCGGATCTCATCGAGCCCCTGCGGCTCCAGCCCGTACTCCTCCTTCGGACGACCCGCCACCGCATTCAACGCCACATTCGGAATCACCACATCCCGAAACTGCCACGTATCCGACCCATCCGGGTTATGCACCAACCGCGGCGCCTCATCCAAATACTTCTTCGACAAATGGTTCTTGAACATATCCGGCGGCTCAACAATGTGATCATCCACACTGATCAAAATCATGTCGTCCTTATGCATGACTGTCCGTCCTGTTGCGGATTACCGTATGGGCGACAGTTTAGCGCTCGGGCGGATGGCCAGGGTCCGCTCGGACAATGCCCGAACGATCGACCGAATCCAGCGAAGCGTCCCTGGTCTCGCGCATGATCATGATCGCGACGAAGCTGAGCGTGGCCGCGATGAACAAATACAGGCCCACCCACCCAACCCCGTACCGGGTTGCCAGCCACGTGGCGATGAAGGGTGCCACCGCGGCGCCAAGAATGCTGGCCATGTTGTACGAGATTCCCGAGCCCGTGTAGCGCACGTTGGTCGGAAACAGTTCGGGCAATACGGCGCTCATCGGTCCGAAAGTGAAGCCCATCAACGTCATTCCGATGATCAGGAACCACAGCATGGTCAGTGATGAGGTGTCTTCGGATCCCAGCATCGGGGCGAACAGCGCGCTGTAGGCCATGATGCCGCCGGTCACCACCAGCAGCAGGCGCCGCCGCCCGATGCGGTCTGCCAGCAGTCCGGCCAGCGGCAGGGTTCCGGCGAAGAACAGCACCGCGATCAGTTGCATCTGCAGGAACTCGACGTAACCGAAACCGAGACCGGTGCCGTCCGGCGGTGGCTTGCCCGTGCCGAAACTCAGCGCCCAGGTGGTGACGATGTAGAAGATCGTGTAGGTCGCCAGCATCACGAAGGTGCCGATGATCAGCTGCCGCCAGCTGGTGCGGAACACCTCGGTCAGCGGCGCCTTCACCTTCTCGCCGCGCTGGACCGCGCGGGTGAAGACCGGGGTCTCCATTATGCGCAGCCGGACATAGAGCCCGATCGCCACCATGACCGCGCTGAGCAGGAACGGCACCCGCCAGCCCCACGTCAGGAACGGCCCGTCCGGGTCGGGGCTGACGTTGCTGTGTCCGAGCCAGACGATCAGTCCGACGAACAGTGCATTGGCCAGGAAGAACCCGAACGGCGCACCCAGTTGCGGCCACATCGCGGCCCACCCTCGCCGGCCCGGTTTGGCGGTCTCGGTGGCCAGCAGGGCTGCCCCGCTCCATTCGCCGCCGAGGGCGAGCCCCTGGCAGAAGCGCATGACCGCCAGCAGGGCCGGTGCGATGATGCCGACCTGGGCGTATGTCGGCAGTAGCCCGATGGCGAAGGTGGCGATGCCCATCAACAGCAGCGAAGCGACCAGGGTGGTCTTTCGGCCTGCCCGGTCACCGAAATGCCCGAACAGCACCGAGCCCACTGGACGCGCCACGAACGCGAGTCCGAAGGTGGCCAGCGATGCCAATAGGGCCGTCGTCGAATCGCTCTTCGGGAAAAACAGGTGCGGGAACACCGAAACGGCGGCGGTGGCGTAGATGTAGAAGTCGTAGAACTCGATGGTGGTACCGACCATCGACGCGACCACGATGCGTCGTCGCGGAACCCCCGCGACCAGGTCGTCGCCGGCAACGGTACTGGCCATCAGCGCACCTCCCACGGCGTTGGCAGAGGCACATCATGCCAGCGACCGCGGCGGCGCGGATGATGTACGCCCCGAACAGCCCTCAGTTCGCGCGCTCGTACAGCGCGCGCACGGTGTCAATGGTGTCGGTCTCGGCGGCGGGTTTGTCGTCGCGGTAGCGCACCACCCGAGCGAATCGCAACGCCATGCCGCCGGGGTAGCGCGAGGACGTCTGGATGCCGTCGAAAGCGATCTCGACGACCTGCTCGGGGCGAACCGTCACCACGTAACCGTCGGTGGGGCCGGTGGCCAGCTCGAGGAACCGAGATGTCTGCCAGCTCAGCATCTGGTCGGTCATGCCCTTGAATGTCTTGCCCAGCATCACGAATCCGCCGGTGTGCGGGTCGCGAGCGCCGAGATGAATGTTCGACAACTTGCCGCTGCGCCGCCCTGAACCCCATTCGACTGCCAGCACAACCAGGTCGAGGGTGTGCACAGGCTTGACCTTCAACCAGCCCGCGCCGCGCCGGCCGGCCTCGTAGGTCGCCGTCGGCGACTTCACCATGACACCTTCGTGACCGGCGGCCAGCGTCGCATCCAGAAACCGTTGCGCCGCTCCGGTTTCGGATGCCAGGAGCCGATCGACTCGCCGGCCCACCGGGACGATCGCGTCGAGTGCGGCGATCCGCTGCTGTGCAGGGCGGTCGAGCAGGTCCACACCGTCGACGTGCAGCAGGTCGAAGAAGAACACCGAAAGCGGCTGAACCTGTGTGCCGGTGGCCGATCCGCTCCGGCGGCCGAAGCGCGAAGCCGTCACCTGGAACCGGTGCGGGCGTCCGTCCGGCCGCAAGGCGATGGCCTCGGCGTCGGCGATCACGTCGGTGACCGGCAGCGCCAGCACCGCGTCGACCACCTCGGGCAGCCGCGTGGTGACGTCGTCGAGACTGCGGGTGTAGATCGATACCTCGTGCCCGCGACGATGGACCTGTATTCGCGCGCCGTCGAGCTTCGCCTCCAATATCGCTGTGCCGCCGAGACGTTGCAGCGCATCACCGACGCTGGTGGCCGGTTGCGCCAACATCGGCCCCACCGGCCGGCCGACCTGCAGGGTGAATTGTCCGAGAGCGGCTTCACCGCCCGTCAGCGCGGCCGCGGCGACCGCAGGCAGCTGCCCGCCGAGCATCGCGGCGCGACGCACCGCCTCGGCGGGTATCCCGGCCGCCGTGGCGACGGCGTCGGCCATCACCCCGGTCAACGCCCCTTGGCGCAGTTCGCCGCTGAGTAGTCTGCGTAGGAAGGTCTGCTCGGCAGCGGTGGCGGCGCTGAACAAGGCCCCGAGCAATTCGGCGCGCCGGGTCTGCGAGCCCTTACCCGCCACCTGGCCGATCTGTCCGAACCGGGCGTCCACCTCAGACACCGTCAGCGACGCGTCTGACGCCGGCGCGGGAAGATTGCGCAGCGCAGCCCAGCCGACACCGATCTGCCGCTGGGTCAGCTCGCCGGACAGCCATGACACCACCACCGCGACCTGCTCGGCATCGCCCGCACCTCCGGCGCGGCCCAGTAACTCGGCGATCCTGGCGATCTTGGCCAGCCGGGACGACGCGGCGCCGACCTCGGCGGAGGTGGTCGCGACATCGAGCAGGTGCACGAATCCAGCCTGGCACGCCGGTCGGACATCGCGGGAAAGGTCAGGGTCGCGCGCCCGTGAACTCACCTGACCGCGAACGTGATCGTGTGCCAGCCGGTGGCGCCGTCGGGGATGGGATCGACCCTCTCGGGTGTCTGGGTGTACCCGGCGTTGTCGGTGGCGCGCACGGCGATCTGGTGAAACCCGGTGTCGCGGGCGTCCCAGTCGAAACTCCACATCCGCCACGTCTGGCCGGAGTAACCATCAGCCAGAGTGGCGGTCTGCCACGGACCATCGTCGATGCTCACCTCGACGGCGCGGACACCTCGATTCTGCGCCCAGGCCACGCCCCCGAACACCACCGGACCGACGGCGACGTCCTGTCCGGCCCGCGGTACGTCGACTCGCGAGGCGGTCTTGATCGGACCGCGCTCCGCCCATCCCAATCGTGTCCAGTACGCCTGCGCACGATCGAATCGGCTGACCTCCAGGTCGACCACCCACTTGGTCGCCGACACGTAGCCGTACAAGCCGGGGACCACCAGACGCGCCGGATAGCCATGCTCGACGGGAAGGGGTTCACCGTTCATCCCGACCGCCAGTAGCGCGTTCCCGGCGGTCAGCGCCTCGATCGGAGTCCCGGCCGTGAACCCGTCGACCGACATCGACAGCACCATGTCGGCGTCGTCGTGAACACCGGCGCGGGCGAGTAGGTCTGAGACCCGATATCCCCTCCACACCGCGTTGGAGACGAGGTTGCCACCCACCAGATTGGAGACGCAGGTCAACGTGATCACGTCCTCGACCACCTCGAACTCGTCGAGATCGGAGAAGCCAAAGGTGATCTCGCGATCAACCATGCCGTGGATGCGCAGCTGCCAGTCGTCGCGGCGCAGCTGCGGCACGGTCAACGCGGTGTCGATGCGATAAAAGTCGGCGTTGCTGGTGACAAAGGACGGCAGGTCAACACCGTTGGGCTGCACCGTCGGCGGTATCGGCGCGGCGGGCACATCCACATCCGGCAACGTGAACGCCTCCCGCTCCCCGGAGACCGACGTGGTCAGACGGCTGATCACGACACCGGCGACACCGCTGAGCGCGCCGGCCGCCAGAAACCCCAACCCCAGAAGTGAGGCCCGCCGGCCGGGATCGGGGGAGTCGGCCTCAGCGCAGCGCGTGGCGGCCAGGAAGCGCAACACCACCACGCCGCAGGCGGCGCCGAGCAGGGTCGGGACGATGTCGAGCACGGTCGACCCGGTGCGCGACAGCACCGCCGCACAGCCGAGAGCGGCGGCCGCCGCGATCATCGCGGTACCGAACGGGCGTCGGGGCTCCTCCACCATGCCCGCGACCGCGGCCAGCAGCGCGATCGCGAGGAGCACCGACACCGTCAGGACGGACTTGTTGGCAGTGCCCAACGTCTGGATCGCCCATTCCTTGACCGAGCCCGGTGTCAGCTCGATCACCGACGATCCCACCGCGGTGCGGACATCGGCATTCGCACCGAACACCACGGCCGTCAGCTGGGCCACGCCGAGGGCGGTGGCGGCTGCGGCGACCCCGCTGAGGGCCCGCAGGCCGACCGGTCTCATGGGCGCCAAACTACCGCCGCCGGGAACCCGAAAGCCTTACAGAATGATGATCGGCTAGGTTGCTTTACGATTCGAGCACTTTTTGGAAAGGGGATTGGCGTGGAGATCTCGGGCAAGAAGGCCATCGTCGTCGGCGGAGCCTCCGGCTTCGGCAAGGCGACGGCGGAGCTGCTGGCGCAGCGCGGCGCGGACGTCGCGGTGCTGGACCGTCCGCAGTCCAAGGGTAAGGAAGTGGCCGATGCGATCGGCGGCTCCTTCGTCGAGGTCGACATCACCGATTTCGAGGGCACCGAAAAGGTGCTGCAGCAGACGATCGACGCGCTGGGCGCACTGCACATCATCGTCACCACCGCCGGCGGCGGCATCGCCGAGCGCACGGTCAAAAAGGACGGCCCGCACAGCTTGGAGTCCTTCCGTAAGTCCATCGACCTCAACCTCATCGGTACCTTCAACATCAGCCGGCTGGCCGGTTGGCAGATGAGCCAGCAGGATCTGGTCGATGACGAGCAGGAGGAGCGCGGCGTCATCATCAACACCGCCTCGATCGCGGCGTTCGAGGGACAGATCGGCCAGGTCGCCTACACCGCGTCCAAAGCGGCGATCGCCGGGATGAGCCTGACGATGGCCCGCGACATGGGCAGCCTCGGTATCCGGGCGCTGGCGATCGCGCCGAGCCTGTTCGCCACCGGCCTGACCGAGGGCATTCCCGACGAATACGTCAAGGCGCTGACCAAGGACGCGGCGTTCCCGAAGCGCCTCGGCAAGCCGGAGGAATACGCCAAGTTGGTCGCCGCAATCGTGGAGAACCCGATGCTCAACGGCCAGTGCCTGCGCCTGGACGCCGGCCAGCGCTTCGCCCCGAAGTAGACACCGCGCGACCTTCACCTGCCGGACAGTCGCTTTCGGGGCGTTGTCCGGTTCGGTCCTTGAGTGCCGGGGCGACCTGACACGATGTCGGGCATGTCCGTGGACGCCACGCTCAGCGAGTCCGATCAGCGCGCACTGCAGGGCTGGATCCGACGAACCGGCCTCGGGTCCACGGTGTCCGACGTCGCGCCGCTGACCGGTGGGTCGCAGAACATCGTGGTGCGTCTGCTTGTCGACGGCCGCCCGATGGTGTTGCGACGCCCGCCTGAGCATCCACGGCCCACCAGCGACAACACCATGCGTCGTGAGATCGCGGTGCTGACCACGTTGAAAGGCACCAGCGTGCCGCATCCGGAGTTGATCGCCGGCTGTGAAGACCTCGATGTGCTCGGCGTGGTGTTCTACCTGATGGAGGCCGTCGACGGGTTCAACCCCGGCACCGAGGTCGGTGACGCGTACCTGAGAAATCCGCAGATGCGCCATCGAGTGGGTCTGTCGTATGCCGCCAGCCTGGCCCGGCTGGGCGACGTGCCGTGGGAGGGCAGCCCGCTGGCCCGGATCAAACGCCCGGGATCGTTTCTGGCCCGTCAGGTTCCGCAGTTCTTGCGGCTGCTCGAAAGCTACCGCCACGACCACTACGCGCCCGAATCCTTCCCGTCGGTGCATGCGCTGGCCGACTGGCTCGAACAGCATCGCCCCCCGGACTCCGAGCCCGGCATCATGCACGGCGACGCGCACCTGAACAACGTGCTGCTGCGCCGCGAGGTCCCGGAACTGGCGGCGTTCATCGACTGGGAGATGTGCACCGTCGGCGACCCGCTGCTCGACCTGGGTTGGATGCTGATCTGCTGGCCCGACGGACCCAACCCGATCGACGTCGGGTCCGCGCTATCGGCTCTCGGCGGGCTGGCCACCCGCGCCGAACTGCTCGAGGCCTACCGCGACACCGGCGGCAGACCCACCCACCACGTCGATTGGTACATGACGATGGCCTGTTTCAAACTCGCGATCGTGATCGAGGGCACCTGGTCGCGGTACCTGGCCGGGCAGGCGAGCTCCGAAGCCGGCGAGCGATTGCACACTTCGGCGCAGAACCTGGTCGAACTGGGCACCCAGGTCGCGCGAGGGGACAATCCGTTCCTCTGACCGGTCACCGGTAGGCGTCCCAACCGAGCTGCACGGCCAGCGCCAACCCGGACAACCCGATCGCGATCCGCATCGGTCCGGACGGCGCGTGCCGGACCACCACCGGACCCAGCCGCGAGCCGAGCAGACACCCGAGACCCAGCACGATCGCGGCGTCCCAGCGAACCGGCGCGACCACCACGAAGATGACCGCGGCCACCGCGTTGGCAGTACCCAGCAGGACGTTCTTGGCGGCGTTGGCCACCGCAAGGTGCGCCCGTCCGGCGCGCAGCAGCAGTGCCAGCAGCAGCACGCCGGCTGCCGCGCCGAAGTAACCCCCGTACACGCAGATGCCCAGGATCGCCGCGCCCTGCAGGTACCGCGTCCGTCGCTGCCGACGCGCGCTCACCACGATGCCGGACCGGACCGTCACCGGTAGCAGAATCGCCACCGAGGCGACAGCGAGGAGAACCGGTACCGCTTTCTCGAACCCTTCGGCCGGCGTGGACAGCAGCAGGATTGCCCCCGCCGCGCCACCGGCCGCAGCCACCGGGATGAGTCGTTTCAGCTCGGCACCCTGACCGGCCAGTTCGGGCCGCGAGCCCGCGATCGAACCGACGGCGTTGAAGACCAGCGCGGTGGTGTTCGTGACATTGGCCGCGACCGGTGGCAGGCCGATCAACAGCAGGGCCGGGTACGTCGCCACCGAGGCCAGGCCGGCGATGCTGCCGGTCAGGCCGCCGAGCACACCGGCGCCGGCCAACAACAGCGCCTGTACCCATGACATCTCGGCCATTGTGTCAACGTTGCGGACTCGCCGCGCACCCCGCGGGGCGGCGCGAAAGTATTTGCGCCGACCAGCTGGACCGGCTTAGGATCGCGGGCGTGCCGAGACGACTCGTAGTAGCAACCCGCAGCGGGGTCTGATCCTGACCGACCCCTCGCTGTGGGTCGTCGCTACTTCGTCGGTCACCTTCTCACGATCTGCAAGGCCGGCACATGACTTCTCAACTTGCCTCGTCTGAGGTGTGTTTCGCTGCTCACATCGACGCTCCGATGCCCCGCGCGTTGCGCGAACACGCCGCGGAGATCTCGTTCGAGGACTTCCTCGTGGAGTACGCGCCGAGCACCGGTCCGGTCAAGCTTGGGCAGTGGTCGTGCACCGACGACGAGCGCCCCGCCGCGCGGCTCGGGCCGCAGGCGCGCAACTACCAGGCCACGCTGGCTGTCGGAGACCGCATCACCACCTCGCGCGCGGCCGCATGTGGACCCGTCGCCGCCCTGACCGAGATGCTGCACGAGTGTGGGGTCGCGGTCGAGATGACCGCGTTTCACCAGTTGCCAGCCGGCACACATACCGCGACCTTCATCCGCGGTAGCCGTGACGGTCGCGATCAGTGGGCGCTGGGATGGTCACAGGACCCCACCACCTCGGCACTCAAGGCCGTGGTGGCCTGTGCCAACCGGCTGCTGAGCTGACCTCTCAGTGCAGCGGGCGCAGCATGATCGGCATGCCGTCGATCGGCACCGACATCCCGCCGTGGTCGTAGCGCGGGGTGTAGTTCGGGTGCACCAGTTCCAACCGGTACTTGCGCAGCAGGCGGTGCATGACCGTCTTGATCTCCAGCTGGCCGAACACCATGCCGATGCACTTGTGCGCGCCGCCACCGAACGGCGCGAACGCGTACCGGTGTTTCTTGTGCTCATTGCGCGGCTCGGCGAATCGCTCCGGGTCGAACTTCTCCGGGTCGGTCCACAGCTCGGGGAGCCGGTGGTTGAGCGAGGGCCAGGTCATGATGTTGGTGCCGGCCGGAATGAAGTAGCCGAGTAGCTCGGTGTCGCGCACGGCCTGGCGGAAGTTGAACGGCAGCGGCGTCATCATCCGCAGCGCCTCATTGATCACCAGGTCGTAGGTCTCGAGCTTTTCGAGTGCTTCGATGTCCAGCGGGCCGTCGCCGATTCGGGCCGACTCGTCGCGGCAGCGGTCCTGCCACTCGGGATTGGCGGCCAGGTGGTAGGCCATCGTGGTCAACGTCGAGGTGGAGGTGTCGTGCGCCGCCATCATCAGGAAGATCATGTGGCTGACGACGTCCTCGTCGGTGAAGCTGCGACCCTCTTCGTCTTGCGCATGGCATAGGACGCTGAACATGTCGGTGCTCTCCGAGGCGCGCTTTCCGGCGATGCGGGCGTTGAAGTAATTCTCCAGCGTCTTGCGCGCCTGAATACCCCGCCACCAGGTCAGCGGCGGTACGGGCTTGCGCACGATCGCATTGCCCGCCCGGGTGGTGGTGGTGAACGCCTCGTTGACCGTGGTGACCAGCTCGGTGTCGGTGCCCGCCTCGTGGCCCATGAACACCACCGACGCGATGTCGAGGGTGAGTTCCTTGACCGCGGGATGGAACAGGAACCGGGGGTCGTTGGCCACCCAATCGTCGGCCACGACCGATGACGCCACCGAGTCGATGTGCTCGACGTAGCCGGCCAGCCGGGTGCGGGTGAAAGCCTCCTGCATGATGCGGCGGTGATACAGGTGGTCGTCGAAGTCGCGCAACATCAGCCCGCCCTCGAAGAACGGGCCGATCACCGGGTCCCATGCGCGCTGCGAGAAGTCCTTGTTGCGGTTGGTGAACACCGCCTGCGTCGCATCGGGGCCCAGTGCCGCGACGGCCGGTAGCACCTGGGAGCCGGAGTAGTAGATCGGTCCGTACCGACGGTACTGGTGCAGGATGAAATCCGGACCGCCGCGGAACATCTCGATCATGTGCGCGATCACCGGTAGACCGTTGTCTCCCTTGACCGCTTTGAGTCCGCTGCCGGCGGGCGGCTCGGCCAGTGTGATCTCTTTGAATTCGGTCTCGAGGAGCTTCTTCTCCAGTGCGCCCATACCCGGGATCGTGACCGGCGTCGGCTTGAGCCGTCGTTTTGCCTGGTCAATCCAGTAGTCTTTGGTGCTGATCGTCGCCATTGAACGCTCCTGAACAGAAGTGCTTGTGGTGGATGTCACCTTCACCCCATCCTGGTGGGGAGACTTGACGCATGTCAAGTTTGAGCGAGCTCAGTTCCGATGACAAGGTCTGGAGTCATGACCGCCGAACCGACACCCTCTGCGGAGGACCGGCGCAGCCGAGGCGACCGGCAGCGCGACGCGATTGTCGCCGCGGTGCGCGAACTGCTCGAGGAGCGATCGTTCGCCGAACTGTCGGTCAGCGCGATCAGCGAGCGCGCCGGGGTGGCCCGGTCCGGCTTCTACTTCTATTTCGAGTCCAAGTACGCGGTGCTGGCGGTGATCCTTGACGAGGCCCGCGACGAACTCATCGAGCTGACACACGACTTCGCGCCCCGGGAGCCGGGGGAGACGCCCTCGGAGTTCGCCACCCGGATGGTCGGCAGTGCTGCCAAGGTCTACGCGACCAACAACCCGGTGATGCAGGCCTGCGCGGCCGCGCGTTACACCGATGCCCAGATCCGCGCGATGATGGACGACTTCGGCGACAAGATCATCGACCGCATCGTCGCACTGGTTGGACAGGATGAGGGAGCCCAGCCGATCAGCAGCGATCTGCCGGCTTTGATCCGCACCCTGGCGGCGACCACCACGATGACGTTGACCCATGACAGCGCGTTCATCGGACGTGACGCCGACATCACCCGCGCGGTCGAGATCGTCGAACGGCTGTGGCTCTATGGGCTGTGGGGCGGCGGGGATCTGCGCGATTAGCCCGCCCGGGGCGGCCAGGGCTCGCCGGTAAGGTCGGCTCTCATGGCGCGACGCAGCGGACCCCGCAAACTTCTCCGGGACGGATACGCCGGTAAACGGTGTTTGGTCACCGGGGCCGCCAGTGGCATCGGCCGCGCCACCGCACTGCAGCTGGCTGAACAGGGCGCCGAGTTGTACCTGACCGATCGCGACGCCGCCGGTCTGGCCGCCACCGTCGCCGATGCGCGCGCGCTGGGAGGCACCGTCGCACAGCACCGGGCCTTCGACATCACCGACTACGAGGCGGTGGCCGGGTTCGCCGCGGATATCCACGCCGAAACCCCCGCCATGGACGTCGTGATGAACATCGCCGGCATCTCAGCCTGGGGCACTGTCGACACGCTGACCCACCAGCACTGGAAGTCGTTGATCGACATCAACCTGATGGGCCCGATCCATATCATCGAGACGTTTGTGCCGCCGATGATGGCGGCCCGGCGCGGGGGGCAGCTGGTGAACGTGTCCTCGGCGGCGGGGCTGGTCGCGTTGCCCTGGCACTCGGCCTACTCGGCGAGCAAGTATGGACTGCGTGGACTTTCGGAGGTGCTGCGTTTCGACCTCGCGCGACACCGCATCGGCGTCTCGGTGGTGGTGCCCGGCGCGGTGAAGACCCCGCTGGTGGAGTCCGTCGCCATCGTCGGGGTGGACCGCGAGGACCCGCGGGTGCAGTTCTGGACGCGCCGCTTCGCCGGGCATGCGGTGTCCCCGCAGGTCGCCGCGGACAAGATCCTGCGCGGCGTGGCCCGCAACCGCTATCTGGTCTATACCTCGGCCGACATTCGGGCGCTGTATCTGTTCAAGCGCACCCTGTGGTTGCCCTACAGCCTGGCGATGAAGCAGGTCAACGTGCTGTTCACGCGGGCGCTGCGGCCGAAGAAGAAACGGCGCTGAGGCTCACCGGGACCCCCAGTCCCAGCGCGGCGTGGTCAGCAGCTGCTGGCCGCCCACTGTCGTCTCGCCCCAGTCTTTGACCAGCTCGATCTCCCAAGCCTGCGTATCGGACCCGATCGGGCCGGCGCCGAGTTCTTGACGCAACCGCGCCGAATGGGTGACGACGACGATTTGGGCCCGTTCGGCCGCCGCGGTGATCAACCCGGCCAGCGGCGCCACCAGTTCGGGGTGCAACGAGGTCTCCGGTTCGTTGAGCACCATCAGCGAGGGCGGCTCCGGGCTCAGCAGCGCGGTAGCCCAGAGCAGGAATCGCAGTGTGCCGTCGGACAGTTCAGCGCTGCGCAACGGTCGCAGCATGCCGCGCTGGTGGAGCAGCAGGTCGAACAGTCCGTCGTTGACCGACACCGAAACCGTTGCGCCATCGAGTGCCGCCGCCACCATGTGTGCCAGATCCTCGGTGCCGGTCTCCAGGATGGTCTGGACCGCCGCGGCCAGGTCCGAGCCGTCGTCGGCCAGCACCGGTGTGCGGGTACCCACCTGCGGGCGACGCGCCGGTGCGCCGCTGTCGGCGCGGAAGCCGTCATAGAACCGCCAATCCCGCAGGCGCTCCCGCACCTGTGTCAGCTCCGGGGTGGCACCTGCCCAGTCGTTGAGCACGCTGCGGTGCGGCGCCAGGTTGCGCGCCAGCTCGTCGAACCTGCCGGGGGTATCGCCGGCGATCTCGACATGCGAACGCACCCGGCGTACCAGCGTCGCCGCCGGACGGGCCACCGGACCGGCGAAAACCAGTTCGCGCTTGATCTCCGGGTCGCGGTGGAACGCGGTCTGACGGTTCTGGGGGAGGCCGAGATCAATCAGATAGCCGAAATCGTCGCTGGCGTAGCCGAGTTCGATCGAGACATGACGGGCGCGCGGTCCGCCCTCGGCGATGCCGGTGCGACGGGCCGCACCGAGGCTCTCCGGACCGGCCCACAGCGCCGACTCCACACCCCCTTCCCGGGCCAGCGACGCGATGACCTCTCCGCGCCCGCAGTCGGCCAACAGCCGCAGCGCGCGATACAGCGACGACTTGCCCGCACCATTGGCGCCGGCGATGACGGTCAGTCGGCGCAACGGCACCACGATGTCGCGCAGCGAGCGGTAGCCGCGGATCGCCACTGTCTCGAGCATGGTCTGACGTTAACGGCCGACACCGACTCCGACGCGCTCACTGCCGGATTCGTTCATCGCCAGCTCCAGGCGCACACCCAATAACCGCACCGGTCGGTCCAACGCGAACATGCCCAGCAGTTCGACGGCGGTGGCCACCACGACGTCGGCGTCGGTACCGGGGGTGGCAAGTTTGCGAATCTTGGTTCGGGTGTAGAAGGTCTTGGTGCGAACGGTGACCGCGACGCGGGTGACGGTGCGGCGCTGTTCGACGACCTCGGCCAAGGTGCGGCGCGCCAGGTCGGCGACTGCCTCTGCCATCTCGTGCGGGTCCGTCAAGTCCTCGGCAAAGGTGACGACGTGGCTGCGCGACCGTGCCACCCACGGCTGCGCACTGACGGTGCTGTCGCCACCCCCCTTGGCCAGCAACAAGATCCACAGCCCGGTCGTCGGACCGAACGCGGCGGTGAGCACCCCGGCGTCGGTGTCGGCCAATTGCGCGACCGTGCTGATGCCCATTGCGGCAAGCTTCTTCGCGGTTTTCGGGCCGACTCCCCAGAGCTCGTCGACGGGCCGGTCGCCCATCGTCGTCATCCAGTTCTCATCGGTGAGCACGTGGATGCCGGCCGGTTTGGCGAAACCGGTGGCGACTTTGGCCCGTTGCTTGTTGTCACTGATACCCACAGAGCAGGACAGCGCGGTCTGCGCGCCGATCACCGTGCGAAGGCGCTGGGCGAGATCGACGGCCTCGTGCAGTGTCGGTACCTGCGCGCCGAGGTAGGCCTCGTCCCAGCCCCAGACCTCCACGGGGTGTCCGAAATCCCGAAGCAGTGTCATCACCTGCTCGGATGCGGCGTCATAGGCTGCGGAGTCGGATGCGAGAAAGACGGCTTCGTGGCACCGGCGGGCCGCGGTGCGCAATGGCATGCCTGCCCGGACGCCGTACGCGCGGGCCTCGTAAGAGGCGCAGGCGACGACCTTACGCGGTTCGGTCGGGTCGCCGTTGCCTCCGACGATCACCGGGCGCCCGGCAAGATCCGGGTTCCGCCGCACTTCGACGGCTGCCAGGAACTGGTCGAGGTCGACGTGCAGGATCCAGCCGTCGCAGTCCTGGGTCATGTCCCACACAGCTTGCGTGCCACCGATTCCCACGCATCGCCGAGGTCGGCCAGGGTGCGGCCGCGTTCGGTGGTCTGGTAGCGGACGTAGCCGGCATCGAGCAGCGCCAGCAGTGCCGCGGCCTGGGCGTCGAGATCGCCGGTGGTTCCGGCGGCGCGCAACAGCACGCGGACGTGACTGTGGTGCAGGGCCATCGGTGCGTTGAACCGCATCAGCGGGTCACGACCGACGTCGGCGAGCAGCGCGTAGTGCGCGTCGACGAAGGCCAGCCGCTCGCGCCCGTAGGCCAAGAGGCGCTCCAATGCCGGGGCGCCGGGGCCCAGCGGGGGCGGTCCGAACAGCAGCGCGTGCTGGTGGGCCTTCTCGTTCTCGTCGAGCAGCACGTTCATCAATCCGGCCCGGCTGCCGAACCTGCGAAACAGCGTGCCCTTGCCCACCCCGGCAGCGGCCACGATCTCGTCGGTGGTCACCGCGTCGGCGCCCCGCTCGGCGATCAGACGCCGGGCCGCGTCCAGCAGCAGACCCCGATTTCGCGCGGCGTCGCCACGCTCGACCGGAGCGGCGATCAGATTCTTGCCGGCCACCGGCACCGGCTCCAGCAGCGGATGCTCGGACGCACTCACCTTGGTCACTTTAACTCAGCGGGAATAAATCGGACTGTAGTCCGGTTAGGATGGGCGAAGATCGACTCAGACGAAGGGACATCGAAATGCCGGACAACTCCGTACTGGTCCTGGTGGGCAGCCTGCGCGCAGCATCGGTCAACCGCCAACTCGCCGAACTCGCCGTCGAGTACGCGCCGGCCGGAACCACCTTCGAGTGGTTCGATCGGCTGGCTGAACTGCCGTTCTACAACGAAGACCTCGACAACGACGCGGTCGCCGAACCGGTGGCGGCGCTGCGCGAGGCTGCAGCGCGGGCCGGAGGTGCGCTGGTCATCACTCCGGAGTACAACGGCAGCATCCCCGGTGTGCTCAAGAATGCGATCGACTGGCTGTCACGGCCATGGGGTGACAGCGCACTCAAGGACAAGCCGCTCGCTGTCGTGGGCGCCGCGCTCGGACGCTATGGCGGCCAGTGGGCCCACGACGAAACTCGCAAGTCGTTCGGCATCGCCGGCCCCCGGGTGCTCGAGGACGTGGCGTTGTCGATCCATACTCCGACGCTCGACGACAAGCATCCTCGTGAGACGGCCGAGGTCGTCGACCAGTTGAAGGATGTCATCGGCAAGCTCATCAGCGAGATCGGTTGACCGTCCGATTGTGTCCCACCGGCGTCGGCCGTCACGCAGATCGTTGCGGCCGGCGCCGGTGTTCGGTTGCGGTCGGGTGCCGCGCCGCGCTGCGAGGTCGAATCGCGGCTCTGTGGGACTTTGCTGACTGTGCTGCCCCGACGAAGCGCGGTTTGCTGATGCGGGGCGCGCCGACGCCGCGGCGGAGCTGATCTGTCGGTGCGGGCTGATACACCTGACAGCAGCCCGACGACACGGTCGATTGTGACGTGCGACACGCCGGGGCGCGTCACCGTGAAAGGCTTACGACCTGGGAATTTCAAAAATGTCATTCAGAACATCTGGTATCTCTTCGCAATGTCGGACACTAGGTGTAGTGTTTCGACCACCGAAGGACCCCCAAGATATGGAGTCCGGACGGACCTGAAGAACCCGGCAGAGCCGGCCTCCCGGCAGACCGGTACGCGGTCCGGACGGCGCGGAATTCTCACGGTTCCCGGGTCGCTGAACTTCAGCGGAATGCAGTAACTGAGATGTTGCCAGCTCGTCCCTCTCAGCCCTCCAAGACAGCCTCACGACAGGAGCCGATCGCAGATGACACAGCCCACCGTCACCGTGTACACGAAACCGGCCTGCGTTCAGTGCAACGCCACGTACAAGGCGCTCGACAAGCAGGGCATCGCCTACGAGGTCGTCGACATCTCGGTCGACCACGAGGCGCGTGACTACGTGATGGCTCTGGGCTATCTGCAGGCTCCGGTCGTGGTGGTCGGCAACGAGCACTGGTCGGGCTTCCGTCCGGACCGGATCAAAGCGCTGGCCGGCGCCGCCGCAGTCACCGCGTAGATCACGTAGCTCCACCAACCAACCCGACCGAGAGGAGACGACGTGAGCAACCTCGTCTACTTCTCCAGCGTGTCGGAGAACACCCATCGTTTTGTACAGAAGCTCGAAATTCCTGCCGTCCGGATCCCGCTGAAGGAACGGATCCTGGTCGACGAGCCGTATGTACTCGTCGTCCCCACCTACGGTGGCGGGCACGCCAACGGTCCTGATCCTGACCGCGGGGGTTATGTCCCCAAGCAGGTGATCGCCTTCCTCAACAACGAACACAACCGGTCGTTGATCCGCGGCGTCATCGCCGCGGGCAACACCAATTTCGGCGCCGAGTTCGGGTACGCGGGGGTCGTCATCTCCCGCAAGTGCGGCGTCCCGTTTCTGTACCGCTTCGAATTGATGGGCACCACGGACGACGTCTTCGCCGTACGCCAGGGCCTGACCGATTTTTGGGCCGACGCCCGGAAGGAACAGACGTGTCACCAACCGTCACAGCTGCAGAACCTGTAACCACAGGCACCCACGCGCTCCCCGGGGAGACCGATTACCACGCGCTGAACGCGATGCTGAATCTGTACGACGCCGACGGCAAGATTCAGTTCGACAAGGATGTGCTGGCTGCGCGTGAGTACTTCCTGCAGCACGTCAACCAGAACACCGTCTTCTTCCACAGCCAGGACGAGAAACTCGACTACCTGATCGAGAAGGAGTACTACGAGCGTGAGGTGCTCGACCAGTACTCGCGCAACTTCGTCAAGACACTGCTCGATCGGGCCTACGCCAAGAAGTTCCGGTTCCCGACCTTCCTCGGTGCGTTCAAGTACTACACGTCCTACACGCTCAAGACATTCGACGGGAAGCGTTACCTCGAGCGGTTCGAGGATCGCGTCGTCATGGTTGCTCTGACGCTGGCCGCGGGGGACAACACACTGGCCGAGAAGCTCGTCGACGAAATCATCGACGGTCGTTTCCAGCCGGCCACCCCGACATTCCTCAACTCGGGCAAGAAGCAGCGCGGCGAACCGGTCAGCTGCTTTCTGCTGCGCATCGAGGACAACATGGAATCGATCGGTCGCTCCATCAACTCGGCGTTGCAGCTGTCCAAGCGCGGAGGCGGGGTGGCATTGCTGCTGACCAACATTCGTGAGCACGGCGCACCGATCAAGAACATCGAGAACCAGAGCTCGGGCGTCATCCCGATCATGAAGCTACTCGAGGACTCGTTCTCCTATGCCAACCAGCTCGGGGCCCGGCAGGGGGCGGGTGCGGTGTACCTGCACGCCCACCATCCCGACATCTACCGCTTCCTGGACACCAAGCGGGAGAACGCCGACGAGAAGATCCGGATCAAGACCCTCAGCCTGGGGGTGGTGATCCCGGACATCACCTTCGAGTTGGCCAAGAAGAACGAGGACATGTACCTGTTCTCGCCGTATGACGTCGAGCGCGTCTACGGGGTGCCGTTCGCCGACATCTCGGTGACCGAGAAGTACTACGAGATGGTCGACGACAGCCGGATCCGCAAGACCAAGATCAAAGCGCGCGAGTTCTTCCAGACCCTGGCCGAGCTGCAGTTCGAGTCCGGATACCCGTACATCATGTACGAGGATACGGTCAACCGAGCCAACCCCATCGATGGCAAGATCACCCACTCCAACCTGTGCTCGGAGATCCTGCAGGTCTCCACGCCATCGGAGTTCAACGATGACCTGTCCTACAAGAAGATCGGCAAGGACATCTCCTGCAACCTCGGTTCGCTGAACATCGCCAAGGCAATGGACTCGCCGGATTTCGCGCAGACCATCGAGGTGTCGATCCGGGCGCTGACCGCTGTCAGCGATCAAACCCACATCACCTCGGTGCCGTCGATCGAGCAGGGCAACAACGAGTCGCACGCCATCGGCCTCGGGCAGATGAACCTGCACGGCTACCTGGCTCGCGAGCGGATCATGTACGGCTCCGAAGAGGGTGTGGACTTCACCAACATCTACTTCTACACCGTGCTCTATCACGCGCTGCGGGCCTCCAATCGCATTGCGATCGAACGAGGTACGGCGTTCGGTGGATTCGAGAAGTCCAAGTACAAGTCGGGGGAGTTCTTCGACAAGTACACCGAGCAGGTGTGGGAACCCAAGACAGATCGGGTTCGCCGGCTCTTCGCCGATGCCGGCATCCGCATCCCGACCCAGGAGGACTGGAATCGCCTCAAGGCGTCGGTGCAGGAGCACGGCATCTACAACCAGAACCTGCAGGCGGTGCCGCCGACCGGGTCGATCTCCTACATCAACAACTCCACCAGTTCGATCCACCCGGTGGCGAGCAAGATCGAGATCCGCAAGGAAGGCAAGATCGGCCGCGTCTACTATCCGGCGCCATATCTGACCAACGACAACCTGGAGTACTACCAGGACGCGTATGAGATCGGCTACGAGAAGATCATCGACACCTACGCCGCGGCCACTCAGCACGTGGATCAGGGGCTGAGCCTGACGCTGTTCTTCAAGGACACCGCCACCACCCGTGATGTGAACAAGGCGCAGATCTACGCGTGGCGCAAGGGAATCAAGACGCTGTACTACATCCGGCTGCGGCAGATGGCGTTGGAGGGTACCGAGGTGGAGGGCTGCGTCAGCTGCATGCTGTGACGGCTTCCCGGTGAAGAAGTGTCGACGACAGTTCAGGCGATCCTCATCGCTGCTCTGGTACTCGGAATCGTTGTCGCGCTGTTCGCTTCAATCCACTTGTGGGAGAAGCGCGTTGAAGGCACACGACTGGAGGAGCGTATCGACCGGTTCTTCGATCGCGTGAGCGATCTGTTCAATCGGTAGTTGCCTGACCGCGCGCCGCGACCGTGGGGGATATGCACGCGGGGAAGCGCATTTGCGGACATAACCCCCACGCTCGACTTTAGTCGCCGCGAGCCTGCTCGGCCCGCAATCCCTTCAGCCGTCGCTCCTCGCGCAGCACGTTCTGGTAGCTCTCCCGTTCGGCAACCAACCAGTCCGGCTTGTCCTCGAGCAGGGCGTTGATCTGTTCGGTGGTGAGCGCCTCGGTGACCCCGCCTCGCGCGAGACCGGCGATCGACACGCCCAACTTGGCCGCCACCAGGTTTTTCGGGTGCGGGCCGTTGTGTCGCAGGTCTCGCAGCCACTGCGGCGGGTCGGCCTGCAGCGCTTCGAGTTCGGACCGGGTGATCGGATTGGCCTGGAACTCCGCGGGTGTCGCGGGCAGGTACACGTCCAACTTCTTCGCCGCAGTGGCGGGCTTCATGGATTGCGCGTTCGGCCTGCTCATGGGCTCAAGCGTATCGGTAGCCTGAAGCTGTGACCTCGCCGTGCCTCACCGTCGGCTACGTCCCCGGTGTGACGCCCGCGAAGTGGGCTCGCAACTGGGCTCAGCGCCATCCGGAGACACCGCTGCACTTACACGCTGTCGCCGCGGCCGACGCGGCCGACGCGGTGCGCACCGGCTCGACCGACGTGTCGTTGCTCCGGTTGCCCACCGACACGTCCGCGCTGGCCGTCATCCCGCTCTACACAGAGACGACCGTGGTGGTGATTCCCGCCGACCACTTCCTCGCTGCCGCCGACGCGCTCAGCGCCGCCGACCTTGACGGCGAACCGACGCTGGTGCCGCTCGACGACGTCGTCATCTGGGACGGTGCACCCGGCGCCGAGATCGAGCACAGGCCCGAAACCACAGCCGGCGCCATCGAACTCGTCGCGGCCGGGACCGGCGTACTCATCGTCCCGCAGTCGCTGGCACGGCTGCATCATCGTAAAGACCTCACATACCGACCCATCATCGACGCGCCGGCCTGCCCGGTGGCCCTGGCGGTCCCCGACGGACCCCAATCGGCAATGGTCGAGGAGTTCATCGGGATCGTGCGCGGCCGCAGACCGGGTTCGTCGCGCGGACAATCGGAGCCGGCGCCGAAACGTACCGCACGGGAGAAAACCCTCGCCAAGCAGGCGGCGCGCGTCGCCGCGGGTAAGGACTCCCGCAAGCCGGGCGCCGCCAAACGCGGACGACGCTGAGGCCGGTCCGCACTGCGACGCGATCAGCCGGCACCGCCTCACATGGTCAACGTGCCGTCGGCGTTGATGGTCCACTGCGGGTTGAACGCGACCTCCCAGACGTGGCCATCCGGGTCGGCGAAGTAGCCGGAGTAGCCGCCCCAGAACACCCTCTCGGCCGGCTTGAGAATCTGCGCCCCGGCTGACTGCGCCTGAGTCAGAACAGAATCCACGTCGGCCTCGGTGCGCTGATTGATGGCGATGGTGATGCCGCTGAATGTGCCGTCGACCGGATGGCGAGCATCTTCGGCGAGTTCATCGCGCCCGAACAACGCCAACGCGATACCGGGCAACTGATAGAACACCACACCCTCGGGCGCATCTTTGGGCTCCCAGCCGAGGCCCTGCTCGTAGAACCGGCGGGCACGCGCCAGGTCGGCGACTCCGAGGGTGATCAAGCTGATGCGCTGTTCCATGCCCGGGAGGCTACGCGGCACCCCCGACACGGCTCAGCGGACGTGGTCTGACCAGAAATCGACGGTCGACACGGCGGGCTCTGGGGCGGGTGTCGCACCGAGTATCCCGCACTCGACATAGTCACGCAGCTCGGCGCCGGCGATGCTGATCGCCGCCTGGTAGATCGACAGCACGGGATGGCCCGATGAGCCGTGGCCGGCGGGCAGATAGCAGTGCGCATGCACCGGCACCATCTGCGGGACGCGCGCCAGGTGGTAGGCGGCACTGCGCAACGCGTGTTTCATCTGGGCCGGACGCCGACCCCATCGGTCATCCCAGAAACTCGTCCACTCCACGGCGAACAGGATGCCCTCGACCGGAGATCGCAGGTGTCTGAGCGCGCTCCTGCGTCCGTCGGGGGTCCGCCAGTTCGGCCAGCCCGTGCCGACCGGCAACCCGGATGCCAGCAGCGCTCGGTGGTCCTCGGCGAAGCTGAACCCGAGTTCAACTTCCGCGCAGGCGATTTCGTCGTCGGATAGCCCCGGTTCGATGCGGATCGAACCCAGCGTAGCCAACCGCCGGGCGGCTTCGGTGCCGAGTGGTGTGCCGTGGCCGTGCGGATTCACATCGGCCTCACGGCATCTCGGCGCTGAAGCCGGGTTTCATACCGATGCTTTTAGAAGCTGTGCTGCGGACCCTGAGCCTTCTTGTAAAGAGCCTTGAGCATCCGGTCCCGGAACGCGGCGTTGTCGATCAGCTTCACCCCGGCGGCGGCGAGTCTGGGCTGACCGATCAGCTTGTGCATGTAGCGGCCACGCTTGTACTCCCGGCCCCACGCGGCTTCCATGCGTTGCGCGTAGTTGGTGAAGTCGTCGGGACCGCCGTTGGTCAGTGCCGCGATCGCGCATTCCCCTGCGGCCAGACCGGATTCGAGGGCCTTGGAGATCCCGGCGCCTGACGCCGGCTTGCCCGCACCCAGCGAGTCGCCGGTGAACAGCACCCCGGGACGCCACGGCGGCCAGGCGGTGAAACCCATCGGCAGTCGCCATGCGCGCACACTCTTGTTCTTCTTGAGCTCCTCGATCGGGGGCAGTTCCCACTCCGGTGGCAGAGTGCGCAGGAAATCGCCGAGGAACTGGGTGGCATTGATCGACTGCCAGTTCTTGTAACTGTTCACATAGCCCAGCCCGATGTTGAACATGCCGTGGCCCATCGGGAACACCCAGCCATAGCCGGGCAACTGATCGCCCTGAAACAGCAGTTTGAGATAGATGTCCAGCGAGTCCGAATCCGGCCGGTTGGCCGGCATCTCTGAGCGAATCGCGATCGCCTGATAGCCGTTGTACTTCGAGTCGATCTTCAACGCACGCTTGATCGGTGAGTAGGCGCCGTCGGCGGCGATCACCGCATCGCCCAGCACCTTCTCGCCGCCCTTGAGCACCACACCGACCACCCGGCCGCTGGCGTCGAGCTCCGGTCCGGCGACCTCGGCGCCCTGCCGGATCTCGGCTCCGGCGGACTCGGCGTGCTTGAGCAACACCGTGTCGAGGTGCGTGCGGCTGACCGTGTGGCCGTGGTCGGGCATGCCGGGGCGCTTCGGGAAAGACAGTTCCCAGCGGCTCGGGCTGAACACCGTCACCCGGTTGACCCGGTGGTAGGTGGCGACCTCGTCGGCCAGCCCCATCTTCTGCAGATAGCTGACCGCACGGGCGGTCAACCCGTCCCCGCAGGGCTTGTCGCGGGGGAACTGTGCCTTGTCACACACCAGCACCTTGGCGCCGGTCTGCGCGGCCTGCCACGCGGCGGCCGAACCTGACGGTCCTCCACCTGCGATGACCAGGTCGTATCGCTGCGTCATAGAACTCTCTCGTCGAGCGGCTGTCGCAGCGATAGTACCCAAACTCGGGCATCCGGGTCGGATACGGTCTTGGCAGGTCAGCGGCGGTGAAGCGGGTACAGTGAGCCGGGTGCGACGAGGGTCGAGGAAACGCTCCGCTGACGAACCGGGTGCCAAGGTCGATGCCCGCAGCGAACGCTGGCGCGAACACCGTAAAAAGGTGCGCTCCGAGATCGTCGACGCCGCATTCCGCGCCATCGACCAGCACGGCCCCGACGTCTCGCTGCGCGAGATCGCCGAGGAGGCCGGCACCGCCAAACCCAAGATCTACCGACACTTCACCGACAAGTCCGATCTGTTCCAGGCGATCGGGCAGCGCATGCGAGACATGCTGTGGTCGGCGATCTTCCCCTCGATAGACATCTCGACCGACCCCGCCCGCGCGGTGGTGTACCGCGCCGTCGAACAGTACGTTCGGTTGGTCGACGCGCATCCCAACGTCGTGCGATTTCTCATGCAGGGCCGCTTCGCCGAGCAGAGCGAGTCGGCGCTGCGCGCGGTCAACGAAGGCCGCGGCATCACGCTGGCGATGGCCGACATGTTCAACAACGAGCTCAGCGACATGGAACTGGACTACGCAGCGTTCGAGCTGGCCGGCTTCGCCACATTCGGCGCTGCCGCCTCGGCCACCGACTGGTGGCTGGGTTCGGAGCCCGAGAGCCCGCGCCGCCTGCCGTCAGAGAAGTTCGTCGACTACCTGACCACCATCATGGTCGGCTCGATCAACGGGACGTGCGAGGTCCTGGGAATCCGGATCGACCCCGACCTGCCGCTGCACGAAGGTGTCAGGCGCTCCGAAGAGGTGGCCTGAGGGGGTTCGCGGTACCAGCGTTCCCAGGTACAGTCGGGAAGATGACAGCCGCCGATCAGGCCGAACGTGGCGCCCAGGAGTCGCTGCCGGTGCACACCCGAACCCTGATCATCGGGTCGGGCTTCTCTGGTCTGGGTATGGCGATCGAACTGCAGCGGCGCGGGACCGATTTCCTGATCCTGGAGAAGGCTGGCGAAATCGGCGGCACGTGGCGCGACAACACCTATCCGGGATGCGCGTGTGACATCCCGTCGCACATGTACTCGTTCTCCTTCGAACCCAAGCCCGACTGGACCCACATGTGGTCCTTTCAACCCGAGATTCAGGATTACCTGCTCGGCGTCACCGAGAAGTACGGCCTGCGCCGCTACATCTGCTTCGATGCCCACGTCGATCGTGCGCAGTGGGACGACGACGAACAGCGCTGGTACGTCTTCACCAAAGACGGCCGCGAATTCGTCGCACAGTTCGTGGTGTCGGGTGCCGGCGGGCTACACATTCCCCTCATCCCGGAATTCGACGGCCTCGACGACTACCTCGCCGCGGGCAACACGGCGTTTCACTCCGCGCAGTGGGATCACGAGGTCGACCTGACCGGCAAACGTGTCGCGGTGATCGGCACCGGTGCCAGTGCCATTCAGATCGTCCCGGAGATCGTGGCAGACGTCGCCGAACTGCAGCTCTACCAGCGCACCCCGGCATGGGTGATGCCCCGGCCCAACAACCCCATCCCGCAGCGCATGCAGCAGCTGTTCGCCAATGTGCCCGGGACCCGTGCCGCGATGCGTGCGGGCATCTACTGGCTACACGAAGCCGTCGGGTTCGCGATGACACGTCAGCCCAAGCTGCTCAAACTCGGGGAGCTGGCCGGGAAATGGAACATCCGGCGTTCGGTGCAGGATCCAGAGCTACGACGCAAGCTCACCCCCGATTACCGCGCCGGCTGCAAACGCATCCTGAATTCCGATACCTACTATCGCGGCATCGCCGACCCCACGACCGAGGTGATCACCGACCGCATCTCCCGATTCAGCGCGGGCGGGATCGTCACCGCCGACGAGGACGGCCGCACCATCGAACGAGCCGCCGACGTGGTGGTCTTCGCGACCGGTTTCCACGTCACCGACTCCTACACCTACGTCCACATCAAAGGGCCCGGGGGAGAGGACCTGGTCGACCGGTGGAACCGGGAAGGTATCGCGGCGCTGCGCGGCATCACCGTCGCGGGTATGCCGAACCTGTTCTTCCTGCTCGGTCCGAACACCGCTTTGGGCCACAACTCGGTGGTGTTCATGATCGAAAGTCAGATCCGCTATGCCGCCCAGGCGATGGCGGCGGCGGATCGCGTCGGCGCTGCGACCGTCACACCGACCCGCGCCGCGCAGGATCGCTACAACGCCGAGTTGCAGCGACAGCTCGGCGGCACGGTGTGGAGCACCGGCGGATGCCGCAGCTGGTATCTCGACGAGCACGGTGTCAACCGCACCCTGTGGAGCGGCATGACGTGGCAGTACTGGCTGGCGACCCGGCGCTTCGACCCCTCGGAGTACACCCTGGTGTGAGCCGCGCCCGCGACACGCCACACACAACATCTCGTACTGCGCGGAGATGTCGGACACCAGTTGTAGTGTTGTGGTCATCGCCGGCGATTCCGCGGCGCCGCACAAAAAGCCAGGTGAAATGGGGTTCTCGTGAGTGATGGCATGAAACTGATCGACCGTGTCTCGGCCATCAACTGGAACCGCCTGCAGGACGACAAAGACGCCGAGGTCTGGCACCGGCTCACCGGCAACTTCTGGCTGCCGGAGAAGGTGCCGGTGTCCAACGACATCCAGTCCTGGAACACCCTCAACGAGCACGAGAAGCAACTCACGATGCGGGTGTTCACCGGCCTGACGCTGCTGGACACCATCCAGGGCACGGTTGGCGCGGTCAGTCTGATTCCCGACGCGGTGACCCCGCACGAGGAAGCGGTGCTGACCAACATCGCGTTCATGGAGTCGGTGCACGCCAAGAGCTACAGCAACATCTTCTCCACGCTGTGCTCGACGGCCGAGATCGACGACGCGTTCCGCTGGTCGGAGGAGAACCCCAACCTGCAGCGCAAGGCCTCCATCGTGATGCAGTACTACAAGGGCGACGAGCCGCTGAAGCGCAAGGTCGCCTCGACCCTGCTGGAGAGCTTCCTGTTCTACTCGGGCTTCTACCTGCCGATGTATTGGAGCAGCCGCGCCAAGCTCACCAACACCGCCGACATGATCCGACTGATCATCCGCGACGAGGCCGTGCACGGCTACTACATCGGCTACAAATACCAGCGCGGCTTGGCGTTGGAGGACACCGCCAAGCAGACCGAACTCAAGGACTACACCTACGAGTTGTTGTTCGAGCTCTACGACAACGAGGTCGAATACACCCAGGACCTCTACGACGGTGTCGGGTTGACCGAGGACGTCAAGAAGTTCCTGCGCTACAACGCCAACAAGGCGTTGATGAACCTCGGCTACGAAGCGCTGTTCCCACGCGACGAAACCGATGTCAACCCGGCCATCCTGTCCGCGTTGTCGCCGAACGCCGACGAGAACCACGACTTCTTCTCCGGTTCGGGTTCGAGCTACGTGATCGGCAAGGCGGTCAACACCGAAGACGAGGACTGGAACTTCTGAGGCTGGCGCGGCTGCCGGCCGGCGGGACAAGCAAAAGCGCCGAAAGGCAGCCAACGGAACAGGCCGACCCGAAGAATGGGATCGGCCTGCCACCGGAAGAGGACGCATGACCGACACGCCCGTCGACCCGCCGTCGCCCGACGATTTTCGCCGCAAGCTGGCCCACGTCGATCAAGAGTTCGCCGACGCTCGCCGCTACTTGTCGGCGTTGCATGCCGGTGACAACGAGGCGCTCAGTGCATTGATGGCGGAGATCCACCACGAAGGACGCGCCCTGAAGGTCCTGGCCGCAATGGCCGTCCAGGCCCTTGACTTCGCTGAGCTGTCCGCGGACCGTCTCGGCGGCGATGTTCAGACGTGGCTCGACGAGTCGATGGTGGCTCAGGACACCGCCGAGAACGAGCGCGACCAATCCGAGCTCGGTGGCGAGGGATGAGCCCCGCCGTCGCCATCCCGGCCGCGCGTAGAGCTACCGCAGCGAGGATGTGTCGATGACGAACCGGTACCGCACGTCACTGCTCAGCACCCGCGCGTAGGCCTCATTGATGTAATCCGGTGTGATGACCTCGATTTCGGGTGTTGCGTCATGCTCGGCGCAGAAGTCGAGCATCTGCTGGGTCTCGGCGATGCCACCGATCAGCGAGCCCGCGATCCGGCGGCGGCCGAAGATCAACGCCCCGGCGGGCACAGACATCGGATGCTCCGGCATGCCGAGCTCCACGAGCGTGCCGTCGAGCTTGAGCATCTTGAGGTAGCTCTGAAGATCGAGGTTGGCCGAAACCGTGTTGAGGATCAGGTCGAAGCGCCCCCGCAGATCCTTGAACGTGTCGGGGTCGCTGGTCGCCCGATAGTCGCCGGCGCCCAGACGCAGCCCGTCCTCCATCTTCTTCAGCGACTGGCTCAGCACCGTCACCTCGGCGCCCATCGCGACGGCCAGTTTGACCGCGATGTGGCCCAGCCCGCCCAGGCCGATCACCGCGACCCGCTTACCCGGGCCTGCTTCCCAGTGCCGCAGCGGGGAGTATGTCGTGATCCCGGCGCACAGCAACGGCGCGGCCTTGTCGAGCGGAATGGTGTCCGGGATGCTCAGCACGTAATTCTCGTCGACCACGATCGCGCCGCTGTATCCGCCCTGGGTCGGCTGACCGTCGCGGCCCACCGAGTTGTAGGTGCCGACCATGCCCGGGTTGTCGCAGTACTGCTCCTCACCGGCGAGGCACTGCGCGCACTCCCGGCACGAGTCGACGAAACAGCCGACACCGACGCGGTCGCCGACCTTGTGCATGGTGACCTCCGAGCCCACCTCGGTGACGACGCCGGCGATCTCGTGGCCGGGAACCAGCGGGTAGGTCGGCGCGCCCCACTCGCCGCGCACGGTGTGGATGTCGGAGTGGCAGATGCCGGCGAAGTGAATGTTGAACGCCACGTCATGAGTCCCGATCTCACGACGGCTGATGGTGGTGGGGGTCAGAGGGTCAGTGGCCGAGGTGGCCGCATAAGCGGAAACGGTGCGCAATTGTCATCCCTGTTCGTCGTCTGTGCCCTCGCGGCGGCTCCGCGCGACGGTTCAACTATGGGACAACCCGATCGCGGCAGGCTTTAGTCCACTAATGCCGAAGGTCACATCAGTTGATCGGGGCGTTGAGCATGCGCAGATCGGCCAGAATGCCGCGGGCCGCCACGACGCCGCCACCGCCGTCCTCGCCCTGCCAAATCGCGTTGTTGACCGCGAATACGCGGCCATCGCGGTTGGCGGACAACCGCTTCCACGCGTCGCCGCGCATCACCTCGGCTGCCCGGTCTTTGGCTTCCGCTGTGGCGAACGACACGTACACGATGTCGCCGTCGGCAGCGGAGAGGTCCGAACCGCTGTCCAGATCAGCATCGGAGATCCCGACTTCGACGAACGGCTTGTCAGTGAACCGTTGCGTCGCGGGGCGATCCACCCCCACATCGGCGAGCACCGTGCCGGGGAAGTTGTCGGTTCCGAAGATGCGCAGCGTGGTATCGGTGAACTGGACCACCGATGCCTGGAAGTGGGTGGCGTCGTTGTCGATCCCGGTCTGGGCGGCCGCCCGGTCGAAATCCTCGACGATGCGGTTGGCGGCCTCCAGCCGGCCGACAGCCGCACCGACCGTGCGCAAGTTGTCCTTCCAGCCCGCACCGGGTGGCCCGGCCAGCACGGTGGGTGCGATCTCGGCGAGCTCCGGGAACTGGCCGGCGGTCAGCGTCACCGAGCCGAGGATCAGATCGGGCGCGGCGTCGCGGATCGCTGCGATGTCGGGCTGGTTCCGGTGTCCTGCCGGGGCCACCTCGTGGATGACAGTGCCCAGATACGCCGGTTGATCGTCAGACCCGTCGGGCAGCGCCGCCACGACGATGCGCGACTGCAGCCCCAGCGCGCACAGCGCGTCGAGTTGATCTCCGGAGAGCACGGCGATGCGTTGCGGATCGGCGCGCACCGTGGTCGTCTCGGGCACCGGCGGCCGGACGCCGTGGGCTGCCGCGTTGCCCACCTCGCGGTCGGGGGGTCCGTCGTCGAGCGGGGCGGGCTCGGCCGCACACGACTCGTCGGGGCGCCGGTCGTTGCCGAGAACTCCGGCATCGGCAATGCGGGTGGTGCTGGTGATCACCGACTCGCCGGTCGGGGTCGTCATCGAACCGTCACCGGAACCGCAACCGCCGAGAACCACCGCAGCAGCGGTGGCCAGTACTGCCGCGCGGGGTAATATCCCGCCCGTTCGCGATCTGGTCCCCAGCACGTCGCCGACCGTAACACCTGGCTGTAGCGGCAGGTCAGGTCGTATCGACCGGCTCGCAGTAGGCTGAGTACGACCGTTTGTAGGACCACCCACTGCGCGCGGGGAAACAGCGGTTAGGATTCAAGGCGATGCAGGAGTGCCGGGACGCCCGGCGGAGTGCTCCGGGAAGTCGGGGCACGCGAAAGGTTGGAGGACCTGTTGGTAGCCGAAGCGCCCCCAATCGGTGAACTCGAGGCTCGGCGTCCGTTCCCGGCCCGACTCGGCCCCAAGGGCAATCTGATCTACAAGGTGATCACGACGACCGATCACAAGTTGATCGGCATCATGTACTGCGTCGCCTGCTTCATCTTCTTCTTCATCGGTGGGCTGATGGCGCTGTTCATCCGCACCGAACTCGCGATGCCGGGTCTGCAGTTCCTGTCCAACGAGCAGTACAACCAGCTGTTCACCATGCACGGCACGGTGATGTTGCTGTTCTACGCCACGCCGATCGTGTTCGGTTTCGCGAACCTGGTGCTGCCGTTGCAGATCGGCGCCCCGGACGTGGCGTTCCCGCGCATGAACGCACTGTCGTTCTGGCTGTTCCTGTTCGGTGCGCTGATCGCACTGGGCGGTTTCATCACCCCCGGCGGTGCGGCGGACTTCGGCTGGACCGCTTATGCGCCGCTGTCCGATGCGGTGCACTCACCCGGTGCGGGCGGAGACCTGTGGATCATGGGCCTGGCCGTCGGTGGTCTGGGCACCATCCTCGGCGGGGTCAACATGATCACCACCGTGGTGTGCATGCGTGCGCCCGGCATGACGATGTTCCGGATGCCGATCTTCACCTGGAACATCCTGGTGACCTCGATCCTGGTGCTGATCGCCTTCCCGATCCTGACCGCGGCGTTGTTCGGTCTGGCCGCCGACCGCCACCTCGGCGCGCACGTCTACGACCCGGCGAACGGCGGTGTGCTGCTCTGGCAGCACCTCTTCTGGTTCTTCGGCCACCCCGAGGTGTACATCATCGCGTTGCCGTTCTTCGGCATCGTCAGTGAGATCTTCCCGGTGTTCTCCCGAAAACCGATCTTCGGTTACACCACGTTGATCTACGCGACGCTGGGTATCGCGGCGTTGTCGGTGGCGGTGTGGGCGCACCACATGTACGCCACCGGTGCAGTGCTGCTGCCGTTCTTCTCCTTCATGACGTTCCTGATCGCGGTGCCCACCGGGATCAAGTTCTTCAACTGGATAGGCACGATGTGGAAGGGCCAGTTGACGTTCGAGACACCGATGTTGTTCTCGATCGGCTTCCTGGCGACCTTCCTGCTCGGCGGTCTGTCGGGTGTGCTGCTGGCCAGCCCGCCGCTGGACTTCCACGTCACCGACAGCTACTTCGTCATCGCGCACTTCCACTACGTGCTGTTCGGCACCATCGTGTTCGCGACCTACGCCGGGATCTACTTCTGGTTCCCGAAGATGACCGGCCGGATGCTCGACGAGCGGTTGGGCAAGCTGCATTTCTGGTTGACGTTCATCGGCTTCCACGTGACCTTCCTGGTGCAGCACTGGCTGGGCGATGAGGGCATGCCGCGCCGCTACGCCGACTACCTGGACACCGACGGGTTCACCACGCTGAACATCGTCTCCACCATCGGGGCGTTCATCCTGGGTCTGTCGACGCTGCCGTTCGTCTGGAACATCTTCAAGAGCTGGCGGTACGGCGAACCGGTGACCGTCGACGATCCGTGGGGTTACGGCAACTCGCTGGAGTGGGCGACAAGTTGCCCACCCCCGCGCCACAACTTCACCGAGCTGCCCCGCATCCGTTCGGAACGTCCGGCCTTCGAGCTGCACTACCCGCACATGATCGAGCGGATGCGCGCAGAAGCTCACGTCGGTCGCGCCCACGGACCCGAGGACGGCGACGTGACGCGGCTCGACGAAGAGAACGTCCGTACCTGACCCATCGACGGTGAGTGAATCCGACGCGTCGGCTGACCGCACCTCGGCGCGCAACCGGTCATCGCTGCTGATCACGGTGACCGGCCGGGACCAGCCCGGCGTCACTTCGGCGCTGTTCGAGGTGTTGTCGCGGCACCGCGTCGACCTGCTCAATGTCGAACAGGTGGTCATTCGCGGACGGCTCACGCTCGGTGTGCTCGTTGCTGTCCCGGCGGAGATTGCCGCGGGTCCGGTGTTGCGCGACGAGTTGACCGCCGCCATTCACGGGGTGGGCCTGGAGGTCAGCATCGAGGGCAGCGACGGCCTACCGGTGATGCAGGATCCCTCGACGCACACCATCGTCGTACTGGGTCGACCGATCACCGCGGGAGCGTTCGGGGTCGTGGCGCGGGAGGCCGCAGCACTGGGTGTGAACATCGACGTCATCCGCGGCGTGTCCGACTACCCGGTGACCGGGCTGGAGCTGCGGGTGTCGGTTCCGCCCGGAGGATTCGGCGAGCTGCAACGAGTGCTCGCGCGGGTGGCCGTCGAGCAGAGCGTCGACATCGCCATCGAGGACTACAGCCTGTCCCGGCGGGCCAAGCGTCTCATCGTGTTCGACGTGGACTCGACGCTGATCCAGGGTGAGGTCATCGAGATGCTGGCTGCGCATGCCGGCGCCGAAGCCGCTGTCGCCGAAGTCACCGAGGCCGCCATGCGCGGCGAACTCGACTTCGCCGAGTCGCTGCATCGCCGGGTCGCCACGTTGGCGGGCCTGCCGGCCGACGTGCTCGACCGGGTGGCCGAACAGATCGAGCTGACGCCGGGGGCGCGCACGACGCTGCGAACGCTGCGCCGGCTGGGTTATCACTGCGGGATCGTCTCGGGTGGATTCCGCCAGGTCATCGAGCCGTTGGCGCACGAGCTCATGATGGATTTCGTGGCCGCCAACGAACTCGAGATCGTCGACGGCAAGCTGACCGGTCGCGTCATCGGCGAGGTGGTCGACCGGCCCGGAAAGGCCAAGGCGCTGCGGGACTTCGCGCAGCAGGCCGGTGTCCCGATGGAGCAGACGGTGGCGGTGGGCGACGGTGCCAACGACATCGACATGCTGTCCGCGGCGGGGCTAGGGGTCGCGTTCAACGCCAAACCGGCCCTGCGTGAGGTGGCTGACGCCTCACTGAGCCATCCCTACCTGGATACCGTGCTGTTCGTCCTCGGGGTGACCCGCGGAGAGATCGAAGCTGCCGACGCGATCGACGGCATGGTGCGGCGGGTGGAGATCCCTGACTGACCGTCGGGTCACACCACGACGGTGACCGGCTCCGGGGACGCTGCACCGGTGACGTTGTGCCACGCAGTGGCCAGCAGCGCGACGGCTTCGTCGAGTTGGTCGTCGGGCAGTGCATACGGCACCCGCACGAACCGTTCCAGCGTTCCGTCGACACCGAAGCGCGGCCCGGCCGGCAATTCCAGACCGATCCGGGAGGCGGCCGCCGACAGTGCCGTGCTCATCGGTGCCGGCAAGCGCACCCACATCGACAGACCACCGGCACCTGAACCGGGCTGCCAGTCGGGCAGCCGCTCTGCCAGCAATCGACGCAGGAACTCCCGGCGGGCGCGCAGCATCTGCCGTCGCTCCGGGAGAACGTCCTCGGCCATCGCCAAGAGCTTTGCCGCCGTGAGTTGTTCGAGGATGGCCGTGCCCATGTCCACGGTCGGTCGGATCGCCGCCAGGGTGGCGATGACGCTGCGCTCGGCGCGGATCCATCCCACGCGCAGCCCTCCCCAGAATGATTTCGACATCGAGCCGACGGTGAGCACGAGGTCACGGCGATGTGGGCTCAGCTCGGTGGCCAGCGGGCGAGGTACAGGCTCGTCCAGCCAGATGTCGCTGATGGTCTCGTCGACAATGGTGCGGGTGCGCGAATCGGCGATCAGGCGCGCCATCCGGTTTCGGTCCGCTCCGGCCAGGGTGTGCCCCGTGGGATTGTGGTTGTCCGGGATCAGGTAGGCCAGATCGGGGGCCAGTTGGGCAACGGCGGCCGACATCGCCTCCAGATCCCAGCCGTCGTCGACCATCGGGACCGGCACCGCCGCCGCGCCGGACGCCGCGATGGCCGACAGGGCTCCGTGATAGGTCGGCTGTTCGACCAACACGCGATCACCCGGCTTGATGTAGGCCCGCAGGATCAGCCCGATCGCGTGCAGGGCTCCGGTGGTGACCATGACCTCGTCGGGTTCGGTGGGCAGGCCGCGCCGGCAGTACCTGTCGGCGACCGCCTCCCGCAGCGGTGCCGTGCCGACCAACTCGTGGCCCATCCCGTGCAGGTAGGGAGCGACATCGGCGGCGGCCTCGGCATAGGCCGTCAGCACCGCAGACGCCGGAGCTGCCAGCGCCGCTGCGGCAAGACCGGTGATGGGCGCCGGCGGCTGTGCTGCGGGGACGCCGGTCGCGGTCGGTAGAGCGACGGTGCTGCGGGCACCGCGGCGCGCAACGAGGTAGCCGTCCTCACGCATCTGGTTGTATGCGGCGGTGACGGTGGTGCGCGACACTCGCAGCGCCTCGGCCAGCACGCGTTCACTGGGGAGGCGGGCACCTACCGGCAATCGCCCGTCGATGATCAGCAGTCGCAGTGCGTCGGCCAGCCCGTGGTAAGCGGGACCGGTGCGGTTGGCCGTCCGCCAGTTCCCCAGCTCGCGGATCACCAGGTCCACTTCGAGAGATCGCAACGAAACACCAGTAGTCATTTGCAGCCAGTATTCGCCAACTGGCTATTGATAGGCAAGCCACATGAGCACAAACATGGCCACATGGCGAACTGGATATCCCGGCTGGCTGACCGGCTGGCTGATCTGTACCACCTGCCGGCGATGAACGGCGGTTACGACACCGAAGACCCGCAGGCACGCCGTGCCCGCGCCGACCTCGACGCCATCCGCATCCGCTTTCCCGACCACGCGTAGCACCGCGTCACTCGTTCGGTGGATTCGCGGTGCCCCAGCGCCGATGATGGAACCCGATGAGCCGACAGCAAGGTGGGAGAGTGGCCGGTTCCGATGTGCTGAGGGCGCTCGCCGGTGACGCGATGACGCTGTGTGGTGGCCGCCCACGCGCGATCCTGGGTATCGCGGGAACGCCCGGGGCGGGCAAATCCACGCTGGCCACGCTGCTGTGTCAGCGGGTGGCCGACGTGTGGGGAGCCGATACGGTGTGCCACCTGCCGATGGACGGATTTCACCTCGCCGATGCGCAGTTGCGTCGGCTGGGTCTGTTGGAGCGCAAAGGCGCACCCGAGACCTTCGACCCGTACGGATATGCGCACCTGCTGGACCGCGTCCGCCACGACCTCGAGGTGGACATCTATGCACCGGGATTCGACCGTGCCCTCGAACAACCCCTGGCTGGGGCTATCGCTGTCGCGCCGGCGACCCGGCTGGTCGTCACCGAAGGCAACTATCTGCTGCATGCGGATCTGCCGTGGCGACGGGCGCGCGCGCTGATGGACGGCGTGTGGTTCGTCACCGCCGAGCACCAGACCCGGCTGGACCGGCTGATCGCGCGACACATCGAGTTCGGCAAGACCCCGCAACAGGCGCGCGCGTGGGTGGCCAAGGTCGACGAAGGCAACGCCGAGCAGGTGGCGGCCACCGCGACCGCAGCCGACCGCGTCGTCATCAACGGCGTCCACGGCTGGGCGTTGGCCGCCTGACTACGATGGCCAGGTGGCAGTCGAGGAGTCTGAAGACGAGGCAGAGACCACCGATCCCGACCTGCTGATCGACTTCGCCAAGGTCACGCTGCGCCGTAACGGCAGGCTCATGGTCGGTCCCGTGACGTGGTCGGTGGAGTTGGACGAACGCTGGGTCATCGTCGGCCCGAACGGCGCGGGCAAGACGTCGTTGTTGCGCATCGCCGCGGCGATGGAGCATCCGTCGTCGGGCACCGCATGGGTGCTTGGCGAGCGACTGGGTCGGGTCGACATGTCAGAGTTGCGCTCTCGTGTCGGTTTGAGCAGCGCGGCGCTGGCGCAGCGGGTCCCCGACGACGAGGTGGTACGCGACCTGGTGGTGTCGGCCGGGTACTCGGTCCTGGGCCGTTGGCGGGAACGCTACGAGGAACTGGACTACCACCGCGCGCTGGACATGCTTGAGAGCGTGGGGGCCGAGCACCTCGCCGACCGCACGTACGGAACCCTGTCCGAAGGAGAGCGCAAACGGGTGATGATCGCCCGCGCGCTGATGACCGATCCGGAGCTGCTGCTGCTCGACGAGCCCGCCGCCGGGCTGGACCTCGGTGGGCGTGAGGAACTGGTGGCCCGCCTCAGCGATCTGGCCGACGACCCCGACGCGCCGGCCATGGTGCTGGTGACCCACCACGTGGAGGAGATACCCCCAGGATTCTCGCACTGCCTGATCCTGTCGGAAGGCGCCGTCGTGGCCGCCGGCCTGCTCAGCGATGTGCTGACCGCCGAGAACCTGTCCAGCGCGTTCGGCCAGTCCATTTCCCTGGACGTGATCGACGGGCGCTACTTCGCGCGCCGCACCCGCACCCGCGCGGCCCATCGACGCCGGGCCTGACGGCCCGACTGCAGAGGAGCAGAGATGACCGACCCCCTCGTTCCGCTCGTTCCGCGGCCCGCCGCGACCGTCATGTTGATCCGTGACGAGGCCACCGGATCCGCCGATGGGCTCGAGGTGTTTCTGATGCGCCGCCACTCGGCCATGGACTTCGTCGCCGGGGTCATGGTTTTTCCCGGCGGCGGGGTCGATGACCGCGACCGCAACGCCGACGTCGCCTGGCACGGCCCCGACCGGCAATGGTGGGCACGCCGCTTCGGCATCGACGTCGAGCTCGCTGAAGCGTTGGTCTGTGCGGCCGCCCGGGAGACCTTCGAGGAGTCCGGGGTGCTGTTCGCCGGGTCTGCCGACGACCCCGACCTGCTGGTCGACGATGCGACGGTCTACCGCGAGCAGCGCGCGGCACTGGAGAACAAGTCATTGTCGTTCGGCGAGTTCCTGCGCTCGGAAAAGCTGATGCTGCGTGCAGATCTGCTGCGCCCGTGGGCCAACTGGGTGACACCGAAAGAGGAGCGCACCCGCCGTTACGACACCTACTTCTTCGTCGGAGCCCTGCCCCAGGGGCAGCGCGCCGACGGCGACAACACCGAGACAGACAAGGCTGACTGGGTCACCCCGCAAGCAGCGCTGGACGACTTCGCCGACGGGCGTAGTTTCCTGCTACCTCCGACGTGGACACAGCTCGACGCCCTCAACGGCCGCACCGTCGCTGAGGTTCTCGACGTCGAACGCCAGATCGTCGCGGTCGAGCCGTCGCTGTCGGCGGAGCGCAACGGCAACTGGGAGATCGAGTTCTTCAACGGCGAGCGCTACAACGAGGCGCGAAACCGCCGCTCGCCGCAGGGATACACCGACGGGGTACCGCTGGCGTGACTGAGTTCGTCAACGTCGTACCTGCCGCGGGCGACGTGCCCGAAGGATTGGCGACGCTGCTGTTGTCGCGTCCGCCTACCAATGCGCTCACCCGGCAGGTGTACCGCGAGCTCGCTGAGGCGGTCGCCGAGCTCGAGACGCGCGACGAGATCGCCGCGGTCGTGGTGTTCGGCGGGCATGAGATCTTCTGTGCCGGCGACGACATGGCCGAGCTGCAGACCTTGAATGCCGCTGAGGCCGAAATGGCCGCGCAGGGGTGTGCGCAGGCGCTGGATGCTCTCGCCGCGCTGTCCAAGCCGACTGTGGCGGCCATCACCGGCTACGCGCTGGGCGCTGGGATGACGCTGGCACTGGCGACGGACTGGCGGGTCAGCGGTGACAACGTCAGATTCGGCGCGACCGAAATTCTGGCCGGACGGCCTCCGGCCGGCCCCAGCGCCCGGCGGCTGGCCGAGACCATCGGCCGCAGCAAGGCCAAGGATCTGGTGTTCAGCGGGCGGTTCGTCGACGCGCGCGAAGCGCTCGAACTCGGGCTGGTCGACGAGTTGGTGGCCCCGGACGGGGTCTACGACGCGGCGCTGGCCTGGGCCGCCCGATTCCTGGACTATCCGCCCCCGGTGCTGGCCGCCGCCAAAGCCGCCTTCACCAGTGATGACGTGCTCGCCGACGGTCGACTCGACCGCGCCCGTTAGGCTGCCCTTCATGACGAGTTCCGATGTCACCGACCCGGCTCCGACGCCACACGCCACCCAGGAGCAGGTCGAGGCCGCGATGCAAGACTCGAAGCTGGCCCAGGTGCTGTATCACGACTGGGAGGCCGAGACCTACGACGACAAGTGGTCGATCTCCTACGATCAGCGGTGCGTGGACTACGCCCGCGGCCGGTTCGATGCGGCGGTGCCCGAGGACGTACAGCGGGAGTTGCCCTACGACCGCGCGTTGGAGCTGGGGTGCGGGACCGGATTCTTCCTGCTCAACCTGATCCAGGCCGGGGTGGCGCGGCGCGGGTCGGTGACCGATCTCTCGCCGGGCATGGTCAAGGTGGCGACTCGCAACGGGCAGTCGCTCGGGCTCGACATCGACGGCCGGGTCGCCGACGCCGAAGGAATCCCTTACGACGACAACACCTTCGACCTGGTGGTCGGGCATGCAGTGCTGCATCACATCCCCGACGTGGAGCTGTCGCTGCGCGAGGTGGTCCGGATCCTCAAGCCGGGCGGGCGGTTCGTGTTCGCCGGTGAACCGACGACGATCGGTAACCGGTATGCGCGTGAGCTCTCCACACTGACGTGGCGCATCGCGACGAACGTCACCAAGCTGCCGATGTTGGCCGACTGGCGCCGTCCCCAGGCCGAGCTGGACGAATCCTCGCGTGCCGCGGCGCTGGAGGCCGTGGTGGATCTGCACACCTTCGATCCGGGCGATCTGGAGCGGATGGCGACCAGTGCCGGAGCGGTCGAGGTGCGCACGGCCAGCGAGGAGTTCACCGCGGCGATGCTCGGATGGCCGGTGCGCACCTTCGAGGCGGCGGTGCCCCCTGGTCGGCTGGGTTGGGGCTGGGCCAAATTCGCGTTCAACAGCTGGACCACGTTGTCCTGGGTGGACGCCCACCTCTGGCGCCGGGTGGTGCCCAAGGGCTGGTTCTACAACGTGATGATCACCGGGGTCAAGCCGTCGTAGAGTTCACCCTCGACGATGTGCGCTACCTCAGCGGTGACGCCGGTCGCGCGGCACTGGCCCGGGTGGCCGGCCACACCCTGAGTCGAGCCACCCTGATCGCCGATATCGCCGCACTACGAACAGATTTCGGTGACCGCACGGCGGTGCTGGTCGAGACGGTCCAGTTGCGCCGCAAGGCGTTGGCCAAGCTGCCGGACCCATCGCAGTGGTTGTTCACCGACACGGCCGTGCAGCAGGCCACCGCCAGTGTGGTCGCCCAACATCGGGCGCGGCGCCTGTCGGGCCGGGTCGTGCACGACGCGACCTGTTCGGTGGGCTTCGAGCTTGCCGCGCTGCAGGACTGGGCGCGATTCGTGGTCGGCACCGACCTCGATGCCGTCCGGCTGGCTATGGCCCGTCACAACCTCGGCCCGTCGGTGGCGTTGTGCCGCGCCGACGCGTTGCGCCCGGTCACCGAAGGCGCTGTCCTGGTGGTGGATCCGGCGCGCCGGGACGCCGCGGGCCGACGGTTCGACCCGCGGGCCTACTCGCCACCGCTGGACGATCTGCTTGCCATGTTGGTCGGTCGGGACTATGCCGTGAAGTGTGCTCCCGGAATCGACTTCACCGCGGTGCAGGCCATGGGTTTCGACGGGGAAGTGGAGATCGTGTCCGCCGGTGGCAGTGTCCGGGAGGCGTGCCTGTGGTCGAGGGGACTGACCGGCAGCGCGGTGCAGCGGCGCGCCACGGTACTCGACGCGGGGGAGCAGCTCATCGACACCGAACCCGACGAGTGCGGGGTCGCCCCGGCCGGCCGTTGGCTGATCGATCCCGACGGGGCGGTGGTGCGGGCCGGCCTGGTGCGGCACTACGCCGTCCGCCACGGCCTGTGGCAGATCGATCCAGACATCGCCTACCTGTCCGGGAATCGGCTGCCCGACGGCGTGCGTGGGTTCGAAGTGCTCGAGCAGCTGCCGTTCAACGAACGGCAGCTGCGCCAGGCGCTGGCGCTGCGCCACGTGGGCGTCGCCGAGATCCTGGTGCGCGGCGTCGACGTGGACCCCGACCTGCTGCGCCCGCGGCTGCGGTTGCGCGGATCCGAGCGGGCTTCGGTGGTGATCACCCGGCTCGGCACCAAAGCGGCAAGCCGGGCAACGGCATTCATATGTCGTCCGTCACGTTGATCGCTGACGTACCCTGACTGCAAGAGCGCCCGAAGTCCGATGCGGCGCCGATCGTAAGGACCTCGATGCGCATTCTCGCTCCTGCGCTGGTGACCGCCGGTCTGGTCGCCGGCTGGCTGGCCGCCCCGGCGGCCGCGGCCGCACCGGCATGCACTGAACTGGGAGGTGCCGTCGATGTCGACCAGACCTGCCAGGTGCACCTGGAGGAACAGACCTACCGGGTGGATTTCACCTTCCCCGTCGATTACCCGGATCAGCAGGCGCTGGTCGCCTATCTCACCCAAACTCGGGACGGATTCGTCAACGTTGCCGGAATGCCCGGCTCCTGGAACCTGCCCTACGTACTGGACGGCCGGGGAACCTCCTACCGCAGCGGCCCCGAGGATGCCGGCACCCGCAGCGTGGTCTTTGAGGTGTACGAGAACGTCGGTGGAGCCCATCCGCAGACCTGGTACAAGACCTTCAACTGGGACGTCGCCGGCCAGGCGCCGATCACCTATGACACCCTGTTCGAGCCGGGCGCCGAACCGCTCGACGTGATCTACCCGATCGTGCAATCCGAGGTGTCCCGTCAGCTCGGTATCGACTCGCCGATATCGCCGGCCGACGGCCTCGACCCGGCCAAGTACCAGGAGTTCGTGCTGACCGACGACGAGGTGATCTTCTTCTTCGGTCAGGGTGAGGTCATGGCAGGCGCCGGTGGCGCGTTGCAGGCCGCGGTCCCGCGGTCGGCGCTGGCCGACATGCTGGCGGTCTAGCAGCAGATCAGCCGGTGGTGGCGGGCTGCTTGTCCTTGCCGGTGCTGGGGTCGTAATTCTCCCAGAAGGTGGCGTTGCGGATGCCCAACGCGAGTGGGTCGAACATCGGGTCCAGTCCCTGCGCCTTCTGCTTCTCGTAATCGCGCAGTGCCTTGTAGGCGGGCTGCTGCAGGATGATGATGCCCACGATGTTCAGCCAGGCCATCAGCCCGACACCGATGTCGCCGAGCGTCCAGGCATCTGATGCGGTCGAGACCGCGCCCATGGTGACCGACACCAGGATCAGGGCCTGCAGCAACATGGTGGCGTTGGAGCCCACGGTGCCTCGGATGACGGGGACGTCGATGGTGGCGGCCTTGCCCAGCAGGAAGCGCAGGTTCGTTTCGGCCATGTAGTAGTACGCGATGATCGTGGTGATGCAGAAGAAGGCCAGCGAAATAGCGATGAAGCTGGATCCGGCCCCGCTCCACAACGTGTCGAAACCTGCCTGGGCGAAGGCGGGACCGACTTCGGCGCCCTCGGCCAGGATGGATCCGCCCTCGCGGATCACCGCACCGCCGGCGGTTCCGTCGTCGTAGACCCGGTAGGCCCCGGTGGACAGGATCAGGAATCCGGTCGCCGAGCAGATGAACAACGTGTCGACGTAGACCGCGAACGACTGCACCAGGCCCTGTTTGGCCGGGTGGGAGACCTCCGCGGCCGCGGCCGCGTGCGGGCCAGTGCCCTGACCGGCCTCGTTGGAGTAGATACCGCGCTTGACACCCCACATGACCGCTGAGCCGATGATGGCGCCGAACGCCGAATCGATACCGAAGGCGCTGGAGAAGATCAAGGCGATGATGCCCGGAATCGCCGAGGCGTTGATCAGCACGATGATCAGCGCCAGGGTGATGTAGACCAACGCCATGAACGGCACCACGATCGAGGCGAACGTCGCGATGCGCTTGACGCCGCCGATGATGACGAAGGCCAGCACGATCACGGTGACCACAGCGACCCACCAGGTCGAGAAACCCCACGCGGAGTTCATCGCCGAGGCCATCGAGTTGGACTGCACGCTGGGCAGCAGCAGGCCCATCGCCAACAGGGTGACACCAGCGAAGACAAAGCCGTACACCCGCATCAACCCGGCCGCACCGGTGTGCGAGAGCGCAGTGGAGAAGTAGTAGGCAGGCCCGCCGCGATACTCACCGGTGAGCCTGTCGCGGTCCTTGTAGATCTGGCCCAGCGTCGACTCGACGAACGAGGTGGAGGCGCCGAGGAACGCCACCATCCACATCCAGAACAACGCACCCGGGCCGCCGAATGCGATGGCCGTGGCCACGCCGGCGATGTTGCCGGTACCGACACGGCCGGCCAACGACATGGTCAGCGCCTGGAAGCTGGAGACACCCGACGGCGACTTCTCGCCCTTGAGCATGAGGCGGACCATCTCGGGAAGCTGGCGCACCTGGACGAAGCGCGACCGCAGCGAGAAGTAGACACCCGCGCCCAGACAGAGATAGACCAGCGTCTCGTGCCACACCAGATCGTTGACGCTGCTGAGGAATTCCGACACTTGTGGCCCCCTGTTGGCGTTCCCGGCTGCTCCGAGCCAGCTGTGCGTGCATGCTGGCACGGCTGCGAAAGATCGAAGTTACCGCGTCGTGTCGCTGGTGTTATCGATTCCTGGCGGACTCAGGTGGGCGCGAAGCCATACACCCGGCCCTCGCTTGTCGCCGTGACGACGCGCTGGTCCTGGCCGACCGACACGCCCACGGGCCACCCCGCAGCGTTGGGCAGCGGATAGGCGTCGATCGTGTGTCCGTCGTCGAGGTCGACGGTGGCCAGAGCCATCCCGTCGTCGCCGTCGCGAATGACGGCGTAACCGACTCCGGCGATGCTGGTGGTGGTCAGCGGCTCGACGTCGTCGCGGGTCCACAGAACTTCGGCGTCGTCACCGTTGTCGCGCAACCCGGTCAACTCGGCACCCGGACCGCCGCCGGCCACGATCAGACCGTCGGGCCGCACCGACGGCGGGGTCTGGCCCAGGTAGTTCAGCGGCACCGACCACTTCGGGCTGCCGTCGTCGCTGTCGAGGGCCCACAGACGCTCATCGCGGCCATTGACGTAGACCGTGTCGCCGTCGGCGGAAAGCACCGGGCTGGCCAACGGACCGCCGCCGACCGCGTCGCTGGTCCACTCGCGGGCCAGCAACGGTGTCTGCCCGGGCCGGTACCGCAGTCCGACCAGCACCGGCTCGTCGGCGCCTGGCTCCCACAGCGTCAGCACCGCCAGGCCGGAGGCATCGGAGTACGCGGGCGCCGCGGCGACCGGGCAGCCCTGCCGCGCGGGCAGACAGTCGTCGAGGCCGCGCTCGGAATTCGTCGGATCCACCCCGGCAACCAGATCGAGCGCTGCGCCGACCACCGTGCCGCGGTGGGCATCGAACACCAGCACCTGCCCGAGGTGGGTCACCACCAGTAGGTGGCCGGGGTCGAGCACGCGCAACGTGGTCGGCATCCCGATCACCGGTTGCCGCCACCGGATCCATTGCGTCGTCGGAAAGGACAGCACCGCGCCCGGCTGGCCGATGTAGAGGTTGTCGAACCCGTCGACCAGCGGACTCGAGGTCGGGCCACCCTGCACCAGCCGGGTGCACCACCGTTGCCGCGCCCGGTTGTCGGCCTCCCACACCATCAGCGAACAACCCGCCTCGGTCTGGCCGTTGAGCGCCAGGTAACCGGGTGAACCGAGTGCGGCCTGCGCGCCGAGCTCACCCTTGACCGACCTCGTCCACTCCAGGCGCAGCCGCTCGGCACCGCCGACGGAAGAGCGGCTGCTGTTTGCGGCGTCGGCGTACTGGGCCGACCACCCGTCGGCCGGTTTCGCTTCGACCCAGGAGTCCGAGGTGCCACAGCTGGCGACGGTTGCGGTGACCAGCGTCGTCGCCGTCACCACGATGATTCGCCGGAGCACGCCGATCCCTTCTATGTCTCTTCCGCGGCTCTGCGCGTCCTTCGCGAGCCCTCGTGAGGGTAACCGTTGGCAGCACCGTCCCTCGCGTAGGCTTTGCGGCCATGACGACGATGTGGGGAGCGCCGCTGCACAAGCGTTGGCGAGGCTCGCGTCTGCGGGATCCGCGGCAAGCCAGGTTCATCACGCCCGCGTCGCTGAAATGGGTGTTCAGTAACCGCGCCTACACGCCGTGGTACCTCGTCCGGTACTGGCGGTTGCTGAAGTTCAAGCTGGCCAATCCCCACGTGATCACCCGAGGCATGGTGTTCCTCGGCAAGGACGTCGAGATCCAAGCCACCCCGGAGCTCTCCCAGATGGAGATCGGCCGGTGGGTGCACATCGGCGACAAGAACACGATCCGCTGTCACGAGGGTTCGCTGCGCATCGGCGACAAGGTGGTGCTGGGCCGCGACAACGTCATCAACACCTACCTCGACATCGAGTTGGGTGACTCGGTGCTGATGGCCGACTGGTGCTACATCTGCGATTTCGACCACCGGATGGACAGCATCGAGCTGCCGATCAAGGACCAGGGCATCGTGAAAGGCCCCGTGCGTATCGGCCCCGACACCTGGGTCGGCGTCAAAGTGACCGTGCTGCGCAACACCTCGATCGGCCGGGGCTGTGTGCTGGGATCACACGCTGTGGTCCGCGGCGAGATCCCGGACTTCTCCATCGCCGTCGGCGCGCCGGCCAAGGTGGTCAAGAATCGCAAGCTGTCGTGGGAGACCTCGGCAGCCCAGCGCGCCGAGCTTGCTGCCGCGCTGGCCGACATCGAACGGAAAAAGGCCGACCGCTAACCGCTCATCGGTGTTATCTGCTCTTCGCGCAAGCGCTCATCGGTGTTGTCTGCTCTTCGCGCAAGCGCTCATCGGTGTTGTCTGCTCTTCGCGCAAGCGCTCATCGGTGTTGTCTGCTCTTCGCGCAAGCGCTCATCGCCCGGGCAGGGGGCGCTCGGCGATCGGGCGGCGCGGCTGCGGGCGCCGTTCGGCCCGCTTGGCGGCCAGGTACACCTGCGCGGTTTCGGTCGCCACGGTCTCCCAGGCGAACTCGGCGGTGAGTCGCTCGCGGGCCGCGACGGCCCGCTGCTGCGCCGCGCCCGGCGCGTCGAGCACAGCGCGAACCGCGGTGGTCAGCGCCGCCACATCGCCGGGTGGGTGCGACAGGCCCGTCACGCCGTCGATGACGGCTTCGCCGAGCCCGCCCGCCGACGAGGTGACCAGCGGTGCGCCGGTGGCCGCGGCTTCCAGCGCGACGATGCCGAACGGCTCGTAGAGCGATGGCAATACCGCTGCGTCGGCGCGGTGCAGCAGTTCGACCAGCGGCGAATGATCAACCGGGCCAAGGAAGGTCACAGCTTTGACGACTCTGTGTTTGCGGGCCTGTTCGTGCAGGAAACCCAGTTGGGTGCCGTCACCGGCGACGGTCAGAGTGGTACCGGGGTGGGTTCGGCGGATCCGTGGGAGTGCCGCGATCGCGTCGTGGACACCCTTCTCGTACTCCAGCCGACCGAAGTACAGCAGCTCGGCGGGTCCGGAGTGGCTGCGTCGCGCCGCGAAAGGCCATCCGTGAACGTCGATCCCGTTGCGAATCACCGTGGTCTCGGCCAGCTCCGGACCGAACAGCGCGGTGATCTCGTCGCGCATCGAGGCCGAGCAGGTGATCAGCGAATCCGAATCGCGGATCAGCCAGGATTCCAGCGCATGCACCTGACGGCTCACCTGCCCGGACACCCAGCCGGAGTGACGGCCGGCTTCGGTGGCGTGGATGGTGGAAACCAATGGTACGTCGAAGAATTGGGCCAGGGTGACGGCCGGATGGGCGACCAGCCAGTCGTGCGCGTGCACCACGTCGGGCCGCCAGTTGGCCAAGCCGAGCCCGGCGCGGACCATGGCGTGGCCCATCGCCAGCGTCCAGGCCATCATGTCGGTGCCGAACGTGAACTCGTGCGGATCCTCGGCGGCGGCGACGACGCGTACGCCGTCGCAGACCTCGTCGGTGGTGGGGTGCGACATCGGATCGGTGGCCGTCGGCCTGCGACTGAGCACGACCACATCGTGACCCGCGCCGGCCAGCTCGGTGGCCAGGTGATGCACGTGGCGACCCAGTCCGCCGATCACCACAGGCGGGTACTCCCACGAGACCAACAGAATCTTGAGCTTCATGCGACCGGCAGCCTGCGTGCATCCAGCGCGCCGAACAGTCCGTCGGCGCGGTTCCAGGCCGCGGCGAGTCGCTGCGCCTGATCCTGCCGGCCGGACGCCGCGGCGTCGGCGATCTCGCGGGTGGCGTGGGCGTGCAGGTGGGCTCGGTAGCGCGCATACTCGGCCGCGGAATCCTTGCTGACCATGAAGGGCCAGTCACTGGACACCGTCAGCAGTGTCTCCCGCAGAATCTGGTCGGCCACGACATTGCGCGGCGCGGCACCGGCCGAGGCGGCCTGCGCGAGTGCCTTGTCCACGCAGGTCAGTGCCGTGTCGACCACCTCGTTGTTGAGCTGCACCAGGTCGGCCACCTGCTCACCGGCCCAGACCTGCCAGTCCTTGCCCGACCCCCAGGAGCTGGGCGGCAACTCGACCGGTGTGCCCAGGTATCCGCCGTGCACCGCGTCGGCGAGGGTGCCGACGCGCACGCCGGCGGCCGGCAGTGCGCGCAACACCCGCGCCAGCCACTGCGGCCCCTCGTACCACCAGTGGCCGAACAGTTCGGTGTCGAATGCTGCCACCACGTGAGCCGGACGCCCGATCCGGTCGCTTTCCGCGCGCATCCGCTTGCGCACGGTGGCAACGAAATCGGCGACGTGGCTGTCGATCACCGCGTCGGCGCGTTCGGGGTCATAGGGCGCCTTGTCCTCGGAGGCGATGTGGCGCCCGGTCACCCGCGCGGGCTTGAGTCCGGTGGCGTGGTCGTAGGTGTGGAAATCACGGTATGCGGGGTGACCCGGGTAGCCCGATTTCGGAGACCACACGCGGTAGCTGACCTTGAGATCACGCCCGAACGCGATGACATCGGAGTCGCCCACCGGGCGGCCCAACGCGGTGTCGCCGTGCAGCGACGGCCCGTCGACCATGAAGTGGCCGACCCCGGCAGCCGCGTAATCGCCCTCCATGCCCGGCGCGTAGGCGCATTCCGGGGCCCAGATGCCGCGCGGGATGTGGGCGAACCGTTGTCCGGCGTCGGCCAGGCCCTCGCGCAGCGCGAACTCACGCAGACGTGGATTCAGCAGCGGCTGGAATGGGTGTGCCAACGGCCCGCCGAGCAATTCGATGACCTTGCCGTCGATCAGTTCTCGGAGTACCGGACTGCCGCCGTGGCGCCACAGCGCGTCGAACTCGGCGAGTTCGCGCTCTGCCTCGGCGTGTTCGTGGGAACCGAAGCGGCGCAGCGCTGCCGGTCTGGATGCCGGAGACGGACCGGAAGCGGTGCGTATGGTGGCCGCCTCCAGTGCGCGTAGCTGCCAGTTGGCCAGCCAGTGGTGCATGCCCTGCAGGCAGTACGGATCGTCGAGCTGTGCTGCCACCACGGGTGTGACGCCCAATGTGACCAGGTGCGTGCGGTCTTCGGCGGCCAGTGCTCGCAGCACCCGGATCAACGGCAGGTAGGACGCCGACCACGACTGGTAGAGCCACTCCTCGCCGACCGGCCAGCGACCGTGGTGGGCCAGCCACGGCAGGTGGGTGTGCAGGACCAGGGTGAAAAGCCCCGGTACGGCTTCGCCGCCGGGGGCCGTCACGGCCGCACCGCGATGGCAACCAGATCGAGGCTGTCGTCGATGTTCGTGGCGGTTCCGTGCTCGGACAGCTCGAAGTCGTCGACGTGCACCGAGACGACGTCTGCGAGCAGTTCGGTCGGCCACGGCGCATCGGCGAGGGCACGGGCAATCTGGGCGTCGATGATCGAGCCGCCGTGCCGGGCGTCGAGCTCGGCCAGCCGGGGGCCATGAAAAACGCCGAGCATCGATTGCACCACCAGACCGGCCGACTCGAGCAGTTCAGTCAGCTCGGCGGCGTTGAGCTCGCGGGTGTGGAACGGATTGACCGGGGTGTCGCGGCCGGGGGAGAACGTGATCCGGTTGGGAGTCGAGATCAGCAGCACGCCGCCCGGGCGTAGCACGCGGCCGCACTCGGCGACGAACTGTCCCTGGTCCCACAGATGCTCGATGACCTGAAAGTTGACGACGACGTCGACCGAGCTGTCGGGCAGCGGCAACTCCGCCAGATTCCCCTGGTGCATGTCCACCCTGGGGTAGCGGGCACGCACATGTGTCACCGCCGAGTCGTCGTAATCCAGCCCGATCACCCGGCGGGCGACATCGGCGATCAGGTCGGCGCCGTAACCCTCCCCGCAGCCGGCTTCGAGTACGTCGCGGTCGCGGCAATGGTCGAGGAGGCGGCGGTAAACCACCTCGTGGCGGCGAAACCAGTAATTCTCCTCTGCAACACCGGGCACGGTCCGCTCACCGGTCAGGGCCATCGGGACGTCGACGGGGAGACCGGCCGTTCGATCTCCGCGTGGGCCGTCGCTCACAGAAGCGCTCATCGGAAGGCAGGCTAACCCGTAACCGTCCGATGACGAATAGTTCGCTTGTCTACGGGCCGACGGATCGCCGATGTCGACCAGTTATGGTGTTCAGGCGAACCGCCGCAAGTTACTTGCGGGTAACATGGCGGTGATTGCTTCAAGCGTGGTATGGCGGGCCGGTCACCGGCCCCTTCGAGGAGGACGAACCAGAGTCATGACGAATATCGTGGTCCTGATCAAACAGGTCCCTGACACATGGTCCGAGCGCAAGCTGTCCGACGGCGACTACACGTTGGACCGTGAGGCCGCAGATGCGGTGCTCGACGAGATCAACGAGCGCGCCGTGGAGGAAGCGCTGCTGATCAAGGAGCGCGAGGGCGGCGACAGCACGGTCACGGTGCTGACGGCCGGCCCGGAGCGGGCCACCGAAGCCATCCGCAAGGCCCTGTCGATGGGTGCCGACAAGGCGGTGCATCTGGTCGACGAGGGCATGCACGGCTCCGACATGGTGCAGACGGGCTGGGCCCTGGCCCGCGCGCTGGGCACCATCGAGGGCACCGAACTCGTGATCGCCGGCAACGAGGCCACTGACGGCACCGGCGGCGCAGTGCCGGCCATCATCGCCGAGTACCTCGGTCTGCCGCAGCTGACCCACGTGCGCAAGCTGAGCGTGGAGAACGGCAAGGTCGTCGCCGAACGTGAGACCGACGACGGTCTGTTCACCCTCGAGGCGTCGCTGCCGGCAGTGGTCAGCGTGAACGAGAAGATCAACGAACCTCGCTTCCCGTCCTTCAAGGGCATCATGGCCGCGAAGAAGAAAGAAGTCACCAAGCTCACGCTGGCCGAGATCGGCGTCGAGGCAGACGAGGTCGGTGTGGGCAACGCCGGTTCCAAGGTGCTCTCGTCGACGCCGAAGCCGCCCAAGACCGCGGGTGAGAAGGTCACCGATGAGGGCGACGGCGGATCGAAGATCGCCGAGTACCTGGTCGGTCAGAAAATCATCTAGCAGATCAACTTTTCGAGAAACGAGAAACATCCCCATGGCTGAAGTACTCGTGCTCGTCGAGCACGCTGATGGTGCGCTGAAGAAGGTCACCAACGAACTGATCACCGCCGCGCGTGTGTTGGGCGAGCCTGCCGCTGTCGTGGTGGCCAAGCCCGGCACCGCCGAGGGGCTGACCGACGGGCTGAAGTCTGCCGGCGCGGCCAAGATCTACGTCGCCGAATCCGACGACGTCGAGAACTACCTCATCACTCCCTACGTCGACGTACTGGCCTCGCTGGCTGAGTCGGCTTCCCCGGCCGCGGTGCTGCTGGCTGCCAACGCCGACGGCAAGGAGATCGCGGGCCGGTTGGCCGCCCGGATCGGTTCCGGTCTGCTCTCCGACGTCGTCGAGGTCAAAGAGGGCGGCAAGGGCATTCACTCGATTTTCGGTGGTGCCTTCACCGTCGAGGCCGAGGCGGTCGGTGACAGCCCGATCATCACGGTGCGCGCCGGCGCGATCGACGCCGAGCCCGCCGACGGAGCCGGCGAGGTCGTGTCGGTCGAGGTGCCGGCCCAGGCCGAGAACGCCACCAAGATCACCGCGCGCGAGCCTGCCGTCGCCGGTGATCGGCCCGAGCTGACCGAAGCCACCGTCGTCGTGGCCGGTGGCCGTGGCGTCGGCAGCGCCGAGAACTTCAACGTGGTCGAGGAACTCGCCGACTCGCTCGGTGGTGCCGTCGGGGCCTCGCGCGCCGCCGTCGACTCGGGTTACTACCCGGGCCAGTTCCAGGTCGGTCAGACCGGAAAGACAGTGTCGCCGCAGCTCTACATCGCGCTGGGCATCTCCGGGGCCATCCAGCACCGCGCCGGCATGCAGACTTCGAAGACGATCATCGCGGTCAACAAGGACGAAGAGGCGCCGATCTTCGAGATCGCCGACCTCGGGATCGTGGGCGACCTGTTCAAGGTCACTCCGCAGCTCACCGAGAAGGTCAAGGCCCGCAAAGGCTGATACTTCTCTCACGACAAGCCGTAAAGTCGCCCTTTTCCTGCGGGAATCGGGCGATTTTGCGTCTGCCGGCGTCAACGTGCGCACAGCTCGTCATCTGACGCTCACGGACACGTCACTCTGGCGATGCCGTCCGGAGACCCCGCTGCGCGACCGTGCAGATCGTGAGCACCGCTTCTGTCCTCATCCGATCCGACGACAGCGCTGCGCCGCAGCCCGCAGTTCCGCGCTACTCGCTGCTGCTGAGCACTGACGCCGAGGCGATCGACGCCGCGCAACGGCTGCGCCACGACGTCTTCTCCACCGAACCCGGATACACCCTGCCCACCGCCGGGGACGGCCGCGACGCAGACCGTTTCGACGAGTTCTGCGATCACCTGCTGGTCCGTGACGACGCCACCGGGGAGCTGGTGGGCTGTTACCGCATGCTGCCGCCCCCAGGTGCGATCGCCGCCGGCGGTCTCTACACCGCCACCGAGTTCGACGTCTCCGGTCTGGACCCGCTGCGCCCCGCGTTGGTGGAGATGGGGCGGGCCGTGGTGCGCGACGGCCATCGCAGCGGTGTGGTGGTGCTGCTGATGTGGACCGGGATCTTGGCCTACCTGGACCGCAGCGGCTACGACTATGTCGCCGGATGCGTATCGGTGCCGGTGGCCGACCCGGCCGGCGAATCAGCTCCCGGCAGCCACCTGCGGGGCGTTCGCGATTTTGTGCGCGCCCGCCATGCCGCACCGGCGTCCCGCACCGTCTACCCGTACCGGCCCGTCGTCGTCGACGGACGCACGCTCGACGACATCACCCCGCCGAGGCGCGTCAATGTGCCGCCGCTGCTGCGAGGTTATCTGAGGCTGGGAGCACAGGTGTGCGGTGAACCGGCCCACGACCCGGTGTTCGGCGTAGGCGACTTCCCCGCCCTGCTCGACAAGCGCCGCGCCGACGTTCGCTATCTGCGCAGGCTGCGCTCGGCGGGCGCGGCCACAGCCGCCGGGACCGCCCGATGAGCGCCCCGCACGCCTGGCTTCCCCGGGCCACCTGCGTCCGGGACTGCCTGAACGGTCCGCCTGCCGATCGCGGTGTGCGCGTTATCACCCGGACGACATTGCGAAGCCTCATGGTGCTGCTTCTGCTGCCGTGCATGCCGCTGTTGGCGGTGCCGGTCCCTGGCCGACGGCGCTGGCAGCGGGGGTACTGCCGCGCGGTGCTGCGCTGCCTGGGCATCCGGATCAGCGTGTCCGGCGGGCCGATCCGCAATGTGTCGGGTGTCCTGGTGGTGGCCCGGCACGTGTCATGGGTGGACGTGTTCGTCGTCGGTGCAGTGCTGCCGGGCTCGTTCGTCGCCAAAGCCGAGATGCTGCAGTGGCCGGCGCTGGGCGCGGTGGCCCGGATGGTCAAGGTGATCCCGATCGATCGCACCAGCCTGCGCCGACTTCCCGAGGTGGTGCGCACCATCGCCGACCGGCTGCGCAGCGGGCACACCGTGGTGGCGTTTCCCGAAGGCACCACCTGGTGCGGACGTGCGCACGGACACTTCCGGCCGGCGATGTTCCAGGCCGCGATCGACGCGCAACGGGCGGTACAACCTCTGCGGTTGAGCTATCACCACCGCGACGGTGAACTGTCCACGGTGTGCGCCTACATCGGCGAGGACACGCTGTTGGCATCGCTGCGCCGGGTGATCTCAGTCCGACGGACCCTCGTGCGAGTCGGGGTGGAGTCGCTGCAGCTTCCCGGCGACGATCGCCGCGAGTTGGCCGCGCGCTGTCAACGGGCGGTCGGCGAACTCGGCGCCGCGGCTACGCCGCTGCGGCCGGCCGAACACCGCAGCTGTCACACCCTGGTGGCCTGACCGGCGCCGAGCTGCGGCGACTGAGGCCGGCCGCGACCAGACGGCTATTGTGGAACGGTTATGTCTTCGCCGGTGCCTCCCGCCAAGTCGGTGTACTTGGACCACGCCGCCACCACCCCGATGCGCCCCGCGGCCATCGAGGCGATGGCTGCGGTGCTGGGGACAGTCGGCAACGCGTCGTCGCTGCACGGATCCGGCCGATCGGCGCGCCGTCGCCTCGAGGAGTCCCGCGAAGCGCTGGCGCTGCTGCTGGGAGCGCGTCCCTCTGAGGTGATCTTCACCGCCGGTGGGACCGAGAGCGACAACCTGGCGATCAAAGGCATCTATTGGGCGCGTCGTGACGCCGATCCGCGACGACGGCGGATCATCACCACCCCGGTGGAACACCACGCAGTGCTCGATGCGGTGCAGTGGCTGGTCGAACACGAGGGCGCCGAGGTCACCTGGCTGCCGGTCGACGACGTCGGCGTGGTGAGTGCGGCATCGCTGCGTGCCGCCCTCGACAATCCCCTCGACGTGGCGCTGATCTCGGTGATGTGGGCCAACAACGAAGTCGGAACTGTGATGCCGATCGATGAATTGGCGGCTGTTGCGTTGGAATTCGACATCCCGATGCACAGCGACGCGGTCCAGGCCGTCGGTCAGCTCCCGGTGGACTTCGGCCTGAGCAAGCTGTCGGCGATGAGTGTGACCGCGCACAAATTCGGCGGCCCGACAGGTGCGGGTGCATTGCTGTTGCGCCGCGACGTCGGCTGCGTGCCACAGCTGCACGGTGGAGGCCAGGAGCGCGACGTGCGCTCCGGGACCCAGGACGTCGCCGGCGCGGTGGCAATGGCCGCAGCTGCCCACGACGCGGTGGAGACGATGGAGTCCACCACGCTGCGGATGCGGGAACTGCGCGACCGTCTGATCACCGGTGTCCTCGCAACGATCGACGACGTACATCTCAACGGAGCTCGAGGTCAGGGCCGGCTTCCGGGTAACGCCCACTTCACCTTCCGCGGTTGCGAGGGCGACTCGCTGCTGATGTTGCTCGACGCCAAGGGAATTGAATGCTCGACCGGGTCAGCCTGCACTGCCGGGGTGGCGCAGCCGTCGCACGTACTGACCGCGATGGGTGCGGAGTCGGCCAGTGCCCGGGGCTCGTTGCGGCTGTCGTTGGGCCACACCAGCACCGACGGTGATGTCGACGCGGTGCTGGCAGTGCTGCCGGCTGCTGTCGAGCGCGCCCGCCAGGCCGCACTCGCCAGTGCAGGTTCGTATTCCTCGCGCGAGCGCTCGTCTTCTGTTGTCGACTCGTCGGCTGCCGGGCGGTGAGTATGCGGGTACTGGTCGCAATGAGTGGCGGGGTTGATTCCTCGGTGGCCGCAGCGCGGATGGTCGAGGCCGGCCACGATGTCACAGGCGTGCACCTGGCGTTGTCGTCGGCTCCTGGAACGTTGCGCACCGGGTCACGCGGGTGCTGCTCGAAAGAAGACGCCGCAGATGCCCGCCGAGTCGCCGATGTGCTGGGAATACCTTTCTACGTATGGGATTTCGCCGATCGCTTCAAAGAGGACGTGATCGACGACTTCGTGGCGTCCTACGCCCGTGGCGAGACCCCGAATCCCTGCGTGCGCTGCAACGAGCGGATCAAGTTCTCCGCCTTGGCGGCCCGAGCGCTGGCGCTGGGCTTCGACGCATTGGCCACCGGCCACTATGCGCGGTTGTCCGACGGCAGGCTGCGCCGAGCAGTCGACCATGACAAGGACCAGTCCTATGTGTTGGCGGTGCTGACGGCCGAGCAGTTGCGACACGCCATCTTCCCGATCGGCGACACCCCGAAATCCCAGATACGCCAGGAGGCGTCGCGGCGCGGTCTGGCGGTGGCCGAGAAGGCCGACAGCCACGACATCTGCTTCATACCCACCGGCGACACCCAGGCCTTCCTCGGCGCCCGCATCGGCGTCCGGCGCGGCCCGGTGGTTGACACTTCGGGTGCTGTGCTCGCTGAACACGACGGCGTGCATCACTTCACCGTCGGGCAGCGCAAGGGGCTCGGCATCGCCGGTCCCGGGCCGGACGGCCGCCCACGTTACGTGACTGGAATCGACGCCGACACCGGCACCGTGCACGTCGGTGACCTCACCGATCTCGAAGTCACGACCCTGCTGGGCGACGTGCCTGTGATCACTTCGGGCGTCATGCCCACCGCGCCGGTGGAATGCCAGGTTCAAGTACGCGCCCATGGCGGTGTCGTCGACGCGGTCGCCCGCGTCGACGACGACCGTGTCGTCGTGGACCTGCGCACCGCACTGCGCGGGGTGGCTCCCGGTCAGACATTGGTGCTCTACCGGCCCGACCCCGGCGGTGACGAGGTGCTGGGTTCGGCAACGATCCGTTCGGCGCACTAACCCGGCACGTTGGCGATGATGTTCGACATCACGATGTCGGGTACCGACTCGGGAAATGCGCAGAACGTCACCTCGACCAGGACTGCCGACTTCACCCGGTAATCGCGGCCGCAGCCGCCTGCGCGGGTCCCCACCGAGTCCTCGGTGGTCGACACCGCACCGACGATCGTCGGGCCCTGGTTGCTCGACGCGCACTGGCGGATCGACTCCGCGAGCGCCCCGAACGCACGTCGGGCGGTGCCGGTGTCGCGATATCCGGCGGCGGCCTGCGAGATGACACCGCGGTCGGGCGGGTTCTGGTAGGTCGTCTTCTGGAATTCCTCCACCTCGACGCCGAATACCTGAGTTTCAGCGAATACCCAACGGCATTGGGCCGCAACGGTGTCCATCAGATACTCGATGTCTACCGGAACCTTGCTCTGCATCCCGGGGATCGGCGTCAGGTCCTGGCCCGCACCGGTGATGGCCTGCATCTGTGCCCGGTCGAGGAGCACGGTGTCGACGTTGACCGGCGAGCGTGAGTTCTCGCCGGGAACGGGCGCGGAACGCACGGCCGTGCCGTCGACGGTCTGTGCGCAGCCCACCAGCAGGGCCGCGAGGCCTCCCAGCAGGCACCCGCGCCGCCACGCGTGGCGAGCCGACGCGCGTCTGCGGGCCGTCATGGCTCGACTGTAGTGCGTGCAATATCGTCGGGCGAGTGAGTGTCTTCGCGACAGCAACCGGCATCGGATCGTGGCCGGGAACGTCTCCCCGGGTGGCCGCCGAGGTGGTCGTCGGCGAGTTGCACCGGCTACCGCATCTCGTCGAACTGCCGGCCCGCGGTGTCGGCGCGGACATGATCGGTCGCGCCGGTGCATTGCTCGTCGACATCGGGATCGACGTGGTACCGCGTGGCTACCGAATCGCTGCCCGACGGAGCTCGGCTGTCCGGCGCGCGGTCAGCCTGCTCGACGAAGACCTCGACGCGTTGGAGGAGGCATGGGAGATAGCCGGTCTGCGCGGAGGGGGCCGCGTTGTCAAGGTGCAGGCGCCAGGTCCGGTGTCGTTGGCCGCCCAGCTCGAACTGGCCAACGGCCACCGCGTGATCACTGACGCCGGAGCATTCCGCGACGTGGCCACGTCACTGGCCGAAGGGGTGGCCCAGCACCGTGCCACGGTCGCGCACCGCCTGCAGACCACCGTCGCTGTGCAATTCGACGAACCGTCGCTGCCGGCCGCGGTCGCCGGCGCGCTGTCTGGTGTGACCAGTCTGAGTCCGGTCGCGGCGCTGGAAGAGTCGACGGTGACGGCGATGCTGGACACCTGTGTGGCCGCTGCCGGGCCCGACGTCGTGGTCCATTCGTGTGCTGCCGGTATGCCTTGGAAAGCATTGCACGACAGTGGGATAGACGCAGTGTCGGTGGATATGGCGACATTGGCGGCCGATGACCTCGACGGTATCGGGGCATTCGTGGATTCGGGTCGCACGGTCCTGCTGGGTGTGGTTACCTCCACCGAGGTCACGCCGAAGCCATCGGTGGAACTGATCGCGAAGTCGGTGGCTTCGTTCACCGACCGGCTGGGGTTCCCTCGCACCGTGCTGCACACCGGCATCGGCGTCACGCCGGCGTGTGGCCTGGCCGGCGCCACGGCGCAGTGGGCTCGCACCGCGGTCGAGCTGGCGCAGCGGACCTCCGATGCGTTGCGCGCCGATCCCGGCGGGATATAGACGACAACGCCGGCCCGGACAGCGGCGAGCCGCCGGATCGCCGTCACGGGCACCGTTACTGCTCTATCCTCGAATTCGATCCGGGTCCAGGAAGGCAGTCGATGATCTCGAGCGTTGGTCGGGTGACTCACCCCGGCGCCGAGAATGACCGCCTGCAGGCGTTGCGGTCCTATGACGTCCTCGATCGCGCCCCCGACGGCGCCTTCGACGATCTGACCGCGCTGGCCGCCGACATCTGCGATGCACCGATGGCGCTGCTGAGTTTCGTCGACGCCGACCGTCAGCTGATCACATCAGGCCGCGGCATCGCGGTCACAGAAATCCCGCGAGACCTCTCGCTGTGTGCTCACGTCGTCGACATTGCCGCCCCCCTGGAGGTGCCCGACACCCGCAAGGACCGGCGTTTCGCGGCGCATTCCCTGGTGGCGGGCCACCCGTATGCCCGGTTCTACGCCGGCGTGCCGATCATCACGCCCGACGGACATGCGCTGGGCGCGCTCAGCGTCCTCGATGTCGAGCCCCGGCAATTGTCCGGCCCGGCCGGCCGGCACCTGCAGACGCTGGCCGACCAGGTTCTCACTTCCATGGAGCTGCGCCGCCGGGCCCGCCGGACAGCCGCCGACGGCAGATCGCGGCGGGTGGCGAGCGCGGCACTGCGCGAACAGTTGCGGGTGCTCGACGGTGTACTCAAGCACTCCGATGTGCTGATCTTCGCCAAGGACGTCCACGGTCGTTTCCTGATGGCCAACCCTGCGCTCGAACACCTGACCCGCAGCAGCGGCGGGCTGATCGGCCGCACCGACTACGACCTGTTCGACCAGACCGACGCCGATCGATTCCGCGAGAACGACAACCACATCCTGGCAACGAAGCAATGGCAGGTCTTCACCGAGGACATGGTCCATCCGGACGGGTCCGCCCACACCTACCGATCGACGAAGTTCCCGCTGATCGGCGACAACGGTGAGGTGATCGGGGTTGGTGGGGTCTCCACCGACGTCACCGAACTCGCCGCCGCCCGGGCCGCCCACGCGCAAGCCGAACAGCGCTGGCGGGCGTTGATCGAGCAGTCCCCGGCCGCAGTGGTCGTGGTGGACGAGGGCGGTACGGTGCTCTACGCCAACCCGGCAGCTGACAGGCTGTGCGGCGCGCCGATCACGGCCACCGCCGGTATGGACCTGGTCCACCCCCGGCTGCGAGCCGCCGCCAAGAAGATGCTGGGCGACATCCTGGCCGGCGCGACGGCGCCGCGCGGACAGCGGGGGAGCCTGCGTCGGTCCGACGGCACCGAGTTCACCGTCGAGTTCAACGCCACCGCGGTCAACCACGCCGGTGTTCGCGGTGTCCAGCTCGAGGTGCGTGACATCTCCGATGTCGCTGCCGCACACGCCGCGCTCAAGCAGTCCGCATCCACCGACGCGCTGACCGGCCTGCTCAACCGCCAGGCCTGGGACGAGCAGGTGTCAGCGTTGCTGCAGCACAAGGTGTCCCGCGGGCTGCCCATGACTGTCGCGGTGATCGACCTCGACAATTTCAAGGATTACAACGACACTCGTGGCCATACCGCCGGTGACGCGTTGCTGCAACGTTTCTCTGAAGCCGCGGAAGCCACACTTCGTGAGGATGACGTGTTGGCCCGATGGGGCGGTGAGGAGTTCATCGTCGCGTTGCCCGCCACCACCCCAGATCAGGCCGAGACGGTCCTGCAGCGGATCAAGCGGTGCGTGCCGTTCGGCCAGACCTGCTCGATCGGCTACACCAGCCACGACCCCGGTGAAGCTCTGACCGACACGGTGATCCGGGCCGACGCGGCGCTGTACCGGGCCAAACGCCAGGGACGCAACCAACTGGCACGGTCGTAGCGGGGTTCTCAGCGCGAGCGCAGATCCTTGCGCAGAATCTTGCCCGACGCCGACTTCGGGACGGCGTCGATGAACGCCACCTGACGCACCTTCTTGTACGGCGCCACCTGACCGGCGACGAACTCGATGACCTCCTCGGCGCGCAGCTCGGCACCGGGCTGGGTGACCACGAACGCCTTGGGCACTTCCTCCCCGCTGTCGTCGGGTACCCCGACAACTGCGGCGTCGGCGATCTGCGGGTGGGTCAACAGCACTGCCTCCAGCTCGGCCGGCGGTACCTGGTAGCCCTTGTACTTGATCAACTCCTTGAGCCGGTCGACGATGTAGACGCAGCCGTGCGCGTCGACCTGCGCGAGGTCGCCGGTGTGCAGCCAGCCCTGCGCGTCAATGGTGGCCGACGTCGCCTCGGCGTTGTTGAGGTAGCCGGCCATCACGTTGGGCCCCTTGAACCACAACTCGCCGGTCTTGCTCAAACCCTCTGCAGGTGGGTGGATTTCATCTCCCGACTCGGGGTCGACGATCTTGGACGCCGCGTTGGAGACGGTCCAGCCCACCGAGCTCAGCGGCGCCTCGACACGCATGTCGAGTCGGCCGGAGTCGAACGGTGTGATGTGGCTGACCGGGCTGAGTTCACTCATTCCGTAACCCTGGACCACCTTGCAGCCCAGGCGTCGGGCAACCGCGTGGCCGAGGTCGGCGTCCAACGGTGCTGCGCCTGACATCACCACCTCCAACGAGGACAGGTCGTAATCGTCGATCAGCGGATGCTTGGCCAGCGCCACGGCGACCGGCGGAGCGATGAACGCAATGGTGCACCGGTGTTCGGCGATGTTGCCCAGGAATTCGCTCAGATCGAAACTGGGCATGATGACCAGCCGGGCGCGGGCGTGCAACGCGGCGTTGAGCAGCACCGTCATACCGTAGATGTGAAAGAACGGCAGCACGGCCAACACGACGTCGTCGGCCGCCATGCCGTGCAGTGGCCGGATCTGGGCGACGTTGGCGACCAGGTTGCGGTGCGTGAGCATCACACCCTTGGGGTTACCGGTGGTCCCGGAGCTGTACGGCAGCACCGCCAGATGCGAAGACGGCGCGAAGTCCACCCTCGGTGCCGGCGGCGCACCCTCCAGAAGCTCTGCGGCGTTGGGATACCCGTCGGCGGCACGTCCCGCGCCGTCGAGTACCACCACATTGTCGTTGGTGATGCCGGCCGCCGCCGCGCCGGCCTTGGCCTGCTCCAGCAGCGGGGTGACCGTGATCAGCATGGTGGCCTTGGCGTCGGTCAACTGCTTGGCGACGTCGTCGGCGGTGAACAGTGCGTTGATCGTGGTCGCCGTCGCGCCCGAGCGCAGGATGCCGTGGAAGGCCACCGCGAAGGCCGAGCTGTTCGGCGCGAGCAGACCGATCACATCGCCGACACCCACGCCGCGGGCGGCCAGCGCCCCGGCGAACGTCTCGATGCGGGAGATCATCTCGCGGTAGTCGGTGTGTCGCTTGGACTTCGCGTCGATCAGAGCGACACGGTCGAGGTCACTGTGGTCGATGTCGGCGAACAGGTAGTCGAAGATGCTGGCGGTCGGAATGTCGACCTCGGGGAAAGGGCTGGAGAAACTCATGGTGTTCTGATCGAAGCACGTCCGGCGTCCGCATGGTCAGCGTTCGTCGAGCTGCCTGATCAATTTCTTCGGTGCCGTCATCCGGTAGGACGCGTCGACCAGCTCGGCGACCTCGCCCCAGTCCACCGGTGCGGCGGCGAAATCCAGGCCCAGCCAGCCGAACGGTCCCAGATAGGCGGGGAAGAAGAATCGGCGGTCCTGCTCCAGGGCCCGGCGATCACTCTCATCGACCTTGACGAGCACAGCATGCGGAAATTGGCGGTGTTCACCCTTGCGCTCGGCTTTGCAGCTTCCGCCGTAGACGGCGAACATCTTCGGCGCGCAGAACACCGGCCTGCCCCAGGAGACACGCTCGGCGGCCGCCGGCAATGCCAGCGCGATCTTGCGCAACTCGGACAAGCCCGGGTCGTCGGCGCCGAACATGAGCGGGTGCGGCATGCAGGCAGCCTACCCAGGTGGGACCGGGGGTTGTCGGGGCGCTTCGATAGCCTGCCAGGGTGAGTCCCGAGGCGACCCCGGATCCCGAGGCAGTGCTGGCCGAGCAGGCTGACGACGGCCCTGACGCCGATCTGCGCCGCCGCTGGCAGGAGCTCGCCGACGAGGTTCGCGACCACCAGTTCCGCTATTACGTGCGCGACGCGCCGGTGATCTCCGATGCCGAGTTCGATGCCCTGCTGGCTCAGCTGCAGACGCTGGAGGACGAGCACCCCGAGCTGCGGACGCCTGATTCGCCGACGCAACTCGTCGGTGGTGCCGGGTTCGCGACCGACTTCGCCGCCGCGGAGCACCTTGAGCGAATGCTGAGTCTGGACAACGTCTTTACCCCGGACGAGCTGGCAGCCTGGGCCGCACGCATCAAGGGGGAGATCGGTACGGACGCCCACTACCTGTGTGAGCTGAAGATCGACGGCGTTGCGTTGTCGCTGGTGTACCGGGACGGGCGGCTGGAGCGGGCCGCCACGCGCGGCGACGGACGAACCGGAGAAGACGTCACACTCAATGCCCGCACCATCGATGACATACCGGAAAAGCTCACTCCGACAGATGGTTTCCCGGTTCCCCGGCTGCTCGAGGTGCGTGGCGAGGTGTTCTTCCGGGTCGCCGATTTCGAGGATCTCAACGCCGGTCTGGTCGCCGAGGGAAAGCCTCCGTTCGCCAATCCGCGCAACAGTGCGGCAGGCTCGCTGCGCCAGAAGAATCCCGCGGTCACCGCGCGCCGTCGGCTCCGGATGATCTGCCACGGGGTCGGTCGCGTCGAGAGCCCCGCGGGTTTCCCCTTCGCCACCCTGCATGAGGCCTACCTGGCGCTCGGGGCGTGGGGGCTGCCGGTTTCCGGCCACACCGCCCGCGTACAGGGACTGGAGGCGGTGACCGAGCGGATCGCCTACTGGGGCGAGCATCGCCACGAGGTTGATCATGAAATCGACGGCCTGGTCGTCAAAGTCGACGAGGTCTCGTTGCAGCGTCGGCTCGGAGCGACCTCACGCGCGCCGCGTTGGGCGGTGGCCTACAAGTACCCGCCCGAAGAGGCCACCACGAGATTGCTCGACATCCGCGTCAACGTGGGCCGCACCGGACGTGTCACCCCATTTGCCTATATGGAGCCGGTCAAGGTTGCCGGCTCGACGGTCGGGCTGGCCACCTTGCACAACGCCTCGGAGGTCAAGCGCAAGGGCGTGCTGATCGGCGACACCGTGGTGATCCGTAAAGCGGGCGACGTCATTCCCGAGGTCCTCGGGCCGGTCGTGGACCTGCGCGACGGGTCCGAGCGCGAATTCCAGATGCCCACGCATTGCCCGGAATGTGGCACCGCGCTGGCTCCGGCCAAAGAGGGCGATGCCGACATCCGCTGCCCCAACGCCCGCACCTGCCCGGCGCAGTTGCGGGAACGGGTCTTTCACGTCGCCGGACGTGGTGCGTTCGACATCGAAGGACTGGGCTACGAAGCCGCGACCGCACTGCTGCAAGCGCAGGTGATCACCGACGAGGGGGACCTGTTCACCCTCACCGAGCAAGATCTGCTGCGGACCGATCTGTTCACCACCCAGAAAGGTGAGCTCTCGGCCAACGGGCGCCGATTGCTGTTCAACCTCGACAAGGCAAAGAGTCAGCCGCTGTGGCGGGTCCTGGTCGCCCTGTCGATCCGCCATGTCGGCCCGACTGCCGCACGGGCGCTGGCCACCGAGTTCGGCAGCCTGGATGCGATCGTGGCGGCCTCGGAGGAACGGCTGGCCGCCGTCGAAGGAGTGGGTTCGACCATCGCGGCGGCGGTGACGGACTGGTTCACCGTCGACTGGCACCGCGCGATCGTCGACAAGTGGCGAACGGCGGGTGTGCGGATGGCTGACGAACGAGACGCCAGCATCGAGCGCACCCTGGAAGGTCTGTCCATCGTCGTGACCGGCTCGCTGACCGGGTTCAGCCGCGACGACGCCAAAGAGGCGATCATCGCCCGCGGCGGAAAAGCGGTCGGCTCGGTGTCGAAGAAGACCGCGTTCGTGGTGGCCGGTGATGCGCCCGGATCCAAGTACGACAAGGCCGTCGAACTCAGTGTGCCCATCCTCGACGAGGCGGGATTTCAGCGTCTGCTCGACGGCGGCCCGGACACCGTGTGAGGTGCCGATGGTTGCTCAGCCGATGATCGTCGCGATGATCCCGGCCAGATAGCCCAGTCGAGCCACCTCGCTGGGCCGAAACAGCGGTCCCCCCGGCCGGCCGAGCACCACCGCGGTGCGCGGATCGCCCAGTGGCGCCGCGGCCAGCGTGGTGTCCATGTCGCGCCACACCTGGGGAACCCAGGGCGCCGTCGCGTCCAGCGCCGCAGCCCGTGACAACGGCAGCCATGGAGTTTCGGCGGCCATCGTTTCCGGCGCTCCGGGACTTCCGGCCACCCGCTGCGGTCCGGCTTCGGTCAGCGCGGTCACCGTGCACCAACCCACCCGCAGCACCCGGGGGGCTTCATCGACCAGCACCTGCAACCGGGTTTGGCGCTCGTCGCCCGCAGCGGCGACATGATCGATCAGTTCGAGCTCGCGGTGTGCCTCCAACAGCCCGGTGTGGGGTCGGATGCTGTCGACGTAGACGCCTTTGAGCTGCTCGGCAGCGGTGATCAGCATGTCGGGCATCGCACCGGGCGGCAGCTCGACGACCAGGTCGTCGACGGCGTAACCCGCCGCGCGCTCGACCACGTCCAGCGACAGGATGTCCGCGCCCGCGGTGCCCAGCGCCACCGCCAGTGAACCCAGGCTTCCGGGCCTGTCCTCCAGCTCGACACGCAGCAGATACGTTGGCACGGCCAACACTGTGTCACGGACCGGCGCAGGTGGGCGACTCGGCCGCGGTCGGCCCAACGGCGCGGGCGGCTGGCCGCGGTGGCGTTGAACTAGGCTTCGTGGTCGTGTCACAGATCTCTCGAGACGAGGTTGCCCACCTGGCGCGGCTGGCTCGGCTCGCCCTCACCGACAGTGAACTCGACAGCTTCGCCGATCAGCTCGGGGCCATCCTCGGCCATGTCAGCAAGATCGCGGCCGTCGACGTCACGGGCGTCGACGCCACCGACAACCCGCTGAAGGATGTCAACGTGTTCCGCCCCGATGACGTGCGACCTGGGCTGGAACAGGAACAGGCACTGAGTCAGGCGCCACGCGCCGAGGAGGGCCGGTTCGCGGTGCCGCGCATCCTGGGAGAGCCCGAATGAGCGAGTTGATCAGGCTCGACGCGGCCACGCTGGGTGCCAAGATCGCGGCCAAGGAAGTGTCGTCGACCGAAGCGACCCAGGCCTGCCTCGATCAGATCGCCGCCACCGACGGGGAGTTCCACGCGTTCCTGCACGTCGCCACCGAGCGCGCGCTGGATGCCGCCGCGGCCGTCGACAAAGCGGTCGTCGCGGGGGAGCAGCTGCCCTCGCCGCTGGCCGGGGTTCCGCTGGCGCTCAAGGACGTGTTCACCACCACCGACATGCCCACCACCTGCGGGTCGAAGATCCTCGACGGCTGGATGTCACCCTACGACGCGACCGTCACCGCGCGGCTGCGCGCCGCCGGCATCCCGATCCTGGGCAAAACCAACATGGACGAATTCGCGATGGGGTCCTCGACCGAGAACTCGGCCTATGGACCCACCCGCAACCCGTGGAACGTCGACCGGGTGGCCGGCGGCTCCGGTGGCGGAAGCGCCGCTGCTCTGGCCGGGTTTCAGGCGCCGCTGGCGATCGGCTCGGACACCGGTGGATCCATCCGTCAGCCCGCGGCACTGACCTCGACCGTCGGGGTCAAGCCGACTTACGGCACGGTGTCGCGCTATGGCCTGATCGCGTGCGCCTCATCGCTGGATCAGGGTGGTCCGTGCGCGCGCACCGTGCTCGACACCGCGCTGTTGCACGCGGTGATCGCCGGACATGATCCGCGCGATTCGACCTCGGTGGATGTGCCCGTGCCCGACGTCGTGGCCGCAGCGCGTACCGGGGCCGCCGGAGACCTCACCGGTGTGCGCGTCGGGGTGGTCAAGCAACTGCGCAGTGGAGAGGGTTATCAACCCGGGGTGCTGAACTCGTTCACCGCCGCTGTCGATCAGCTGACCGCGCTGGGCGCGCAGGTCACCGAAGTGGATTGCCCGCACTTCGATTACTCGCTGCCGGCCTACTACCTGATCCTGCCCTCCGAGGTGTCGTCGAACCTGGCCAAGTTCGATGGTATGCGCTACGGACTGCGCGTCGGTGACGACGGGACCCATAGTGCCGAAGAGGTGATGGCGCTGACCCGCGCGGCCGGCTTCGGTCCAGAAGTCAAGCGGCGCATCATGATCGGCGCCTACGCGCTGTCGGCGGGCTACTACGACGCCTACTACAACCAGGCCCAGAAGGTGCGCACGTTGATCGCGGGCGACCTGGAGAAGGCTTACCAGAGCGTCGACGTGTTGGTTACCCCGACCACGCCTTCCACGGCATTTCGCCTCGGGGAAAAGGTCGATGACCCGCTCGCGATGTACCTGTTCGACCTGTGCACGCTACCGCTGAATCTGGCCGGGCACTGCGGGATGTCGGTGCCCTCGGGCCTCAGTGATGACGACGGGCTGCCCGTCGGCCTGCAGATCATGGCGCCGGCGCTGGCCGACGACCGGCTCTACCGCGTGGGTGCCGCCTATGAAGCTGCTCGCGGTCCGCTGCCGACCGCGCTCTGAAAGGGGAGGATGGGCACATGCGTATCGGAGTGCTGACCGGCGGCGGTGACTGTCCTGGCTTGAATGCGGTGATCCGGGCGGTGGTGAGAACCTGCGACGTGCGCTACGGCTCGTCGGTCGTGGGCTTTCAGGACGGCTGGCGGGGCCTGCTGGAGAACCGCCGCATCCAGCTGAAGAACGACGACCGCAACGACCGGCTGCTGGCCAAGGGCGGCACCATGCTCGGCACCGCTCGGGTCAATCCTGACAAGCTGCGCGCCGGTCTGGACCAGATCAAGCAGACCCTCGAGGACAACGGCATCGATGTGTTGATCCCGATCGGCGGTGAGGGCACGCTGACCGCAGCGCACTGGCTGTCGGAAGAGGATGTCCCGGTCGTCGGGGTGCCCAAAACGATCGACAACGACATCGACTGCACTGATGTCACGTTCGGCCATGACACCGCGTTGACCGTGGCAACCGAGGCCATTGACCGGTTGCACAGCACCGCGGAGTCCCACCAGCGTGTGATGTTGGTCGAGGTGATGGGCCGCCACGCCGGCTGGATCGCGCTCAACGCGGGGCTGGCCACGGGCGCGCACATGACGTTGATTCCCGAACAGCCGTTCGACGTCGAGGAAGTCTGCCGACTGGTCAAAGAGCGCTTCGTGCGTGGAGATTCGCACTTCATCTGCGTGGTCGCCGAGGGGGCCAAACCCGCCGAGGGATCGATGCAGCTGCGTCAGGGGGGTGTCGACGAGTTCGGTCACGAGCGTTTCACCGGGGTCGCGCAGCAGTTGGCGATGGAGGTGGAGAAGCGGATCAACAAGGAGGTCCGGGTGACCGTGCTGGGGCACGTGCAGCGCGGCGGTACGCCAACAGCCTACGACCGGGTGCTGGCCACCCGCTTCGGCGTCAACGCCGCTGACGCCGCGCACGCCGGCGAGTACGGAATGATGGTGTCGCTGCGCGGGCAGGACATCGGACGGGTTCACCTGGCCGACGCCGTACGCCAGCTCAAGCTGGTGCCGCAGAGCCGCTACGACGACGCCGCCGAGTTCTTCGGCTGAGATTGCACCCGCGAGCAGACGCGTAGCCCCCTGAATCGCGGCCATTTCGGGGGCGTCCGCGTCTGCTCGCCGGACAACGGCGACCCATTAGGATCAGGGCATGTCTGTCGCTACCGCTGATCTGCTGGACTACGAGGAGGTCGTCGCCGCCTTCGAGCCTGTGATGG